>JBFXEJ010000019.1:0-66315 GCA_050180235.1 Desulfococcaceae bacterium | reverse complement strand
GGGAGGGGCAAAAATAATATCCTGTAATAAATTGATGTTTTCACCCTCCCCTGCCCCTCCCTCAAGGGAGGGGAGACCGTCATCAACGGATTTGACCCACTACCGACAGAAGATACAGCAGTCTGCCGGATTCTGAAGATTTGGCGTAACATCAGTTACTTATGATTCAAACCGTTTTGGTATGCTGTCTGTTTGCCGTGGTTCTGAAAAATTTTCCGGCAATTGCCATAAGGCGATTTCCATGAAAAAATGTACCATCATTGCAGGGTGGGCACGGTTTTTTGTGCCCGCCGTTTCAGCAGGACGGCGGGCACAAAAAACCGTGCCCACCTACGAAAAACGGTATAATCATTAATGGAAATCACCTAACTCTTATAAAACAGTTCAGGATGGAAAAAATACAGGTCTTTCCTGCGGAAAAGGATAAAAAAGATGACAAATGAAAGCAGTTCCCGCAGATGGCTGATTTTTTCCATTGTGGGCATTGGTGTTTTCATGTCCACTCTGGACAGCAGCATTGTCAATGTCGCGCTGCCCACCATCATGAAGGAATTCGGCTCAACCCTCAGCACGGTGGAATGGGTCATGATGATCTATCTTCTCACAGTTTCCTCTCTGCTCATGAGTTTCGGCAGGCTCAGCGACATACGGGGACGCAGATGGGTTTATACACGGGGCCTGCTTGTTTTTTCCCTGGGTTCCCTGTGCTGCGCTTTTTCCGTGAACGCTGTATCTTTGATTGTATCCCGTGCATTTCAGGGACTGGGCGCGGCCATGATTATGTCCTGCACCCAGGCCATTGTTGTGGAAACATTTCCCCCTTCCCAGAGAGGCAAATCCCTGGGATCACTGGGCGCGGTTGTGGCTTCGGGACTGACCGCAGGCCCGGCTCTGGGCGGATGGATTCTGCAGGTTTTCTCATGGCAGACCATTTTTTACATCAATATTCCCATTGGTCTGCTTACGGCCTTTGCAGCAGGCAGGATTCTCAAAGGCGGAGTTTCCGATGTGATACGTGCCGAAAAATTTGACCGATCCGGAGCAGTGCTCATGACAATGGCCACCGGAACCTTTCTTTTTGTCATCACACATGGATATGAATGGGGCTATGACAGCATTCCCATTGTCTGCCTTGCAGCCGCATTTGTCATATCATTTGCCGGTCTGATATGGCAGGAACTGCGCTGTCCAGCGCCCCTGTTTCCTCCGTACCTGCTGAAAATCCGTCTCTTCACTTTGCCGGTGCTGGCGCTGACGATTCTTTTTATCGGACTGTTTACCGTGATCTTTCTGATGCCTTTTTTTCTTATGCACCCCTGCGGCTTTCCCGCAGGGAAAACCGGTCTTGTGATGATGACACCCTTTGCCTTTCTTTTTGTCATTGCCCCTCTTGCGGGAAATCTTTCGGATCGGATTGGTTCCCGGATTTTGTGCACAATCGGCATGGGCATTTTAAGCCTTTCCTTTTTCTTCCTGTCCAATCTGGAGCCCGGAATGCCGGTTTTTTCCATTGCCTGGCCTCTGGCCATGAGCGGCATTGGTGTGGCCCTTTTCACAGCGCCGAACAACTCCCTGATTATGGGATCGGTTCCTCCGAAATATATGGGCATTGCTGCCGGAACTGTTGCCACAGTGCGCAATCTGGGCATGGTGCTGGGCATTGCGATGGCCGGAACCATCTTTAACAGTGTTTTTCAAAACCTGAGCGGAGGGGAAGTCCTTCGCGGGTATCGTGCGGAACTGGAGCCGGTTTATATGGCAGCCTTTCGTCAGGCCATGAGGGCCGGAGGTCTGGTCGCGGGAATCGGCATATTTGTAACTTTTATACGCGGAACAGAAAAAAAATGAAAAAATGTCTTATACAGGCTGTACTGTTTGATTTTGACGGAACCCTTACATTTCCTGGTGCGATTGATTTTCCCCGGATCAAAAAAAGCATTGGCTGCCCCGGTGAAATTCCGGTGCTTGAATTTATTCAGAAAATGGAAAATTCTGAGGAAAAAATGCTGGCCATGAAAATTCTGGAGGATGCGGAAATCCAGTCTGCGCGCATCTCCAAACCCAATGCAGGCGCGGAGGAAATCATCAGATTTCTTCACTCCAAAGGACTGAAAACCGGAATTGTCACGCGCAACAGCCGCTGTTCAGTGGATCTGGCCCTGAAAAATTTTGAAGATCTGAAATCATCAGATTTTGATGTGATCATCACCCGTAAGGAATCTGCCGCACCCAAACCCAGGCCGGACGGTATTTTGCTGGCCGCAGAAAAATTGGGGATAAAATCTGAAAATATAATCATGATCGGGGATTTTGCATTTGACATCATTGCAGGCAAAGCAGCCGGATCAGTCACGGTTTTTCTTAACAATGGCAGTGGCGAAACACCGCAGCATGAATGTGATTATGTGATTTCCGGGCTGGCTGAACTCAGAAACATTGTCAGGCTGTACCTGCCTTTGTCTGCCGGAAAATTCCCCAATGATCTGCTGAAAGAATTTCTGGATGATTTTAACTTCAATGATTCTTCTGTGCTTATCAATCCGGGAATTGGCGAGGATACGGCCGCCATATGCGCTGAAGGAGAGGAAGTCCTGATTCTCAAATCTGATCCCATCACCTTTGCCACAGATGCCATCGGACAGTATGCTGTGCTCATCAATGCCAATGACATTGCCACTGCAGGTGCGGTTCCCCGCTGGTTTCTTGCAACTCTGCTCTTTCCCTGCGGCATTACACCCAAAGAGGTTTTCGGAATTCTGCGGGATTTGGAATCTGTATGCAGGAAATGGAAAATCACCCTATGCGGGGGGCATACGGAAATAACGGATGCGGTAAACCGCACTGTGATTTCAGGAATGCTGGCTGGAACCGTGAAAAAGGCAGATCTCATTGACAAGCGCAGTATGCGGCCCGGTGACCGGGTTCTGCTGACCAAAGGTGTGGCTGTGGAAGGCACAAGCATTATAGCGCGGGAATTTGCAGACCGGCTCAGGGAACTGGGACTGGATGAGGATTCTATTGCCATGTGCCGGAGTTTTCTTTCACAAATCAGCATTTTGGATGAAGCACGCATTTCAGCACAATGCAAGGGATGCTCTGCTATGCACGATGTCACGGAAGGCGGGCTGGCTGGTGCGCTGGAAGAACTGAGCATAGCCGGAGGTCACAGAATTCTGGTACATATGGAAAACATTCCCATATTTCCCCAGACACAGGCTCTGTGCAGTCTGCTGGACATCCATCCTCTTGGACTGATCGGATCGGGCAGTCTGATTATCTGCTGCCGTGAAGAATACTGCAAAGAACTGATTGCAGGCATCTTTCATGCAGGCATTCAGGCCACAGTCATAGGTGAAATTCTGGAACCCGGACAGGGAATCGAAGCCCTGGCCGGAGGGGAAAAAGTGCAATGGCCGCATTTTGCAGTGGATGAGATTACCAAACTGTTCTGATTTCCGGCCCTGAACTCTTTTCCCCTTTTCATTTCAGCACGGGAAAAATACTGTTGGCAAAACATGCGTTTTGATGTAAACAGAGACCGTCATTTATTCACAATTCGGAGGACAAAACAGTGCGGATCATAAACAAAGTCAAAAAAAATCAGGCTGCCGGCATCATCAGGAGATGGGAAATATTTCTGTCCGGACTGTTTGCGGCAGTGCTTTGGTGCTGCGGATGTGCCTATGCCCTGGGAACCGCGGATTATGATTTTCCCATCAAAGACCCTCTGATGGCCACCATTGCCGGAACCCCGCCCAAAGATGAACTGAAAGAACCCCTTTTCCGGGAACGGGTTTACGGTCTGCCGGTTTTCAAAGACAAAGAACTGCCTCCGGCCATGAAAGATATACGGGAATACAAATTCAGCCTGGCATTCCGCAAAGGCGAAACAGCGCCCCTGATTTTTATTATTCCCGGAACCGGTTCCAATTACAAAACCGGCAAGGTGCGGATGATGCAGAATCTTTTTTATCATGCGGGATTCCATGTCATCTGCCTGAATTCCCCTTTTACCCGGCGTTTTGCGGCTATGGGATCATCTTCGAATATTCCGGGCATCAGTTCCGAAGATGCAGCGGACATTTACCGCATCATGCAGATGGCCTGGGATGAGGTGAAAGAACAGATTGCGGTTAGGGATTTTTATCTGACCGGTTACAGTCTGGGCGGTCTGAATGCCGCGTTCATTTCAGAACTGGATGAAAGGGAAAAAGCCTTTAATTTCAAAAAAGTGCTGCTTATCAATCCGCCTGTGGATCTGTTTGCATCCACCAAAGTGTTTGATGATTTTGTCACCCGGAACCTGCGCCAGCGCGCGGATATTTTCTTTGACAATATTTTTGAAAAAGCATCCAAATATTTTGAATACAAGGGGGATGTGTATATTGACGAAGAATTTCTTTATGACATCAACCGCATTGCTCCGCTTCAGACAGAGGAAATGGAAGGGCTTATCGGTGTGGCCTTCCGGCTGGCGCTTGCAAATGTGGTGTTTTCCGTGGATATGCTTACCAACGGAGGATATATCAAAGACCGTGATAAAATCATCACAGCCGGAACTTCTGTAACACAGCATTTCAAGAAAGTGCTGCACTGGACTTTTGAGGATTATCTGGAAAAGATTCTTCTTCCCCACTGGCAGAGCAGCCATCCTGCGGACACACGGGAGAAACTGATTCAGAAAATCAGTCTGAAATCTTTGGGAAAATATCTGAAACAGAGTCCCAAAATAGGCGTGGTTCACAACGCTGATGATATTATTCTCAACAGCGGAGATTTGGATTTTCTCCGCACAACTTTTGGAAACCGTGCTGTGATTTATCCCAGGGGCGGTCATCTGGGCAATATCCTTTACGGCCCGAATACAGAATACATGCTGAATTTTTTCAAAAACTGAGAGAATTACGAACAGCCTGTGGATGAATCCACGGTTAGTATTTCATATGAAAATTTTTAGGGTAGAGTATATAAGTAATATTAGAAAATATGCCTATGTACTTGTGAGGTGTATGAATGACTTTGAATTCGAAATTCGAGACGGCTCAACTTTAGGACCGCTTGAGTTGAAAACAGTTGTAAATCAACCAAGAGCTTTGAAGAAGGATGGATCTCTTGATTTGGATGTATTTGCCTTTTACCCGAAAGATAGAAGCAAGTTAAAACTTATTTCGGTTGGCGATACATTAGAATTAAAGGAATAATGCTAACCTCTGCTTTGAGAGGGACTTTTGCGGAGGATGATTTTAAGTACCGATATGAGAACAGCCAAAGGAGAATCACATGCGTATCCAAAGAATTGGGGAACTGCCTTTTTTTATGAAGTATTATACCGATTCGCCATTGACCTGATACAATCTGCATGACTGATCCGGAGGAGTGCAAAAATTAAGCGGAGCGGTTTTCCGCATATTTCTGCGGGTGACAAAAGTTGGTAAAAGAACTATATTTGATTGTAATGAATAGAAAAAATATTTACAGGAGTCAATATATATGTACAGGCTTAATCATCTTAAAATTGGCGGGTTCAGAAGGCTGAAAGAAATTAATCTGCCGATGAGGCCATTCATGGTTCTTATCGGAGCCAACGGCGTTGGGAAAACATCTTTGCTGGATGCCTATTCTCTCCTCTCCGCATCTGCCGCAGGAAGGCTGAACAGCAAACTTTCACAATTCGGCGGAGTGTCCGGTCTTTTGACCCGTGACAAAGCTGATTCTGTGTCTTTTTCCGCAGATATGGAAGTACCCGGATACAATCCTCTTACATACGAACTGAATCTGACGTCCAAAGGTTCCGGATATGCAATTTCCCGCGAAGTGCTTTCACAAATCAGATATGGAAATACAGATGCCTTTAAACATATAGATTCCAAAGACGGGGATATTCGGTATTTTGAAATTGATAAGGAATATCCAGTTCGTCCAAACTGGGAGTATAACCCGCTTGAAACTTCTCTTTTTCAGGTGCCAAAGATGTTCAGACAGCCTGAGGAACTCCGGCGTATTCTTGCTTCTGTTACGCAGTATCATGTTTTGGATGTTGGACATCGCGCTCCTGTCAAACTGCCCCAGCAGATGAAGCCTGCTGATTTGCCCGGTGCAGACGGTGAGGATTTGATCCCGTTCCTCTATTATTTGCGTGAAAGTAACCGGGATCGTTACGAGGCTATCGAAGATACGCTGCTGTCTGCTTTCAGCAGTTTCGAGTCGCTCAGTTTCCCCCCGGTGGCTGCCGGAATGCTGACATTGACATGGAAGGACAGACATTTCAGCAAGCCTTTTTTTATGCACGAACTTTCTGAGGGAATACTCCGTTTTCTCTGGCTGATTTCCTTATTGCAAAGTCCGGGTCTGTCAACTGTCACGATGATTGATGAGCCGGAGGTCAGTCTGCATCCTGAACTGCTCAGTCTTCTGGCTGACCTTATGCGTGAAGCCTCAAAACGGACGCAGCTTATTGTGGCTACCCATTCCGACCGTCTCATCCGCTTTCTTGCCCCTGAAGAAGTGCTTGTCATGGACAGTGATGAAGACGGAAATACCACTGTAGCATGGGGTGATACTCTGGATTTGGATGAATGGCTCAAAGAATACAGCCTTGATGAAGTCTGGCGGATGGGAAGGATGGGGGGACGTTCATGAAAATTACCCTGATTGTGGAAGGAAAAACTGAAAAAGCATTTTTGCCGCATCTGAGAGAATTTCTTAAAAGCCGACTGTCAGGCAGAATGCCCCGGCTGGATGTCAATCCCTATGATGGTATAATACCTGCCGGAGAAAAATTAAGACGTGTTGTTCAAAATTTATTGTGCGGAAAAAAGCAGTCTGATCATGTAATTGCCTTAACAGATGTTTATACTGGAATTAATCCGCCGACATTCACCAATGCTGCGGATGCCAAAGCCAAAATGAGAAACTGGGTCGGCACTGAACCCCGGTTTCATCCGCATGCTGCACAGCACGATTTTGAGGCGTGGTTACTGCCATATTGGTCTACTGTTCAGAAGTTGGCGAAACATAATAAAAAAGCACCGTCCGGCAAACCTGAAACCGTCAATCATGACAATCCGCCTGCATACCGGATAAAAGAAATTTTCGAGATTGGAAAGAGCCGGGACAGCTATGTAAAACCGCGTGATGCCGGGCGTATTTTAAGGGAAAACGATTTATCCGTGTCCATAGCCGAATGCCCGGAACTGAAAGCATTGGTTAATACAATCCTCTCTGTGTCCGGCGGTGAATTTATTCCATAACGCATATGAAATCTGAAAAATAACATAGCATAAAAAAACCTAATGGTTTTGAAAACCTTCAGGGTTTAATGCTGAAATCTTTTTCAGATTTCATATAATGCAGCAGTGACAGATCTGATTTATAAATTTGCAATATATCAGGAACTAATGATCCGGATGAGTGCAAAAATTAAGCGGAGCGGTTTTTTGCACACGCTGAAACCCGGAAAAACGGATAATATTGGATCAAATCAATGGAGAATTGGTTTTACATTAAAAATCAAGTTATTATAGATGCCGATCTGTTCTGGAAATGGATGAAGGATTTTTCATTTATGAATGAAGAAGATCGGAAGGACAGGGATTCGGCATTCAGGGAAAGGGAAAATCGCGAAAGTATAAGTCTGAAGGATGCGATGGAGCAATGGTAAAATAAAGGACAGAGAATTTTTTTATAAAGGACAAAAACATGCCGAAAAAGCTATCTTTTTTTATTTCAGCAGATCAAAAGACATTTTGCTGCATCCGTTCCCGCGCGAAGCATGGGAACGGGAGGAAAAATCTCATTTTTTCCATTTGTCTGATTTTTATGCTGCTGCTGACCGGCTGCGCATCACAGAACGGAAATCTCGCAGAACCCGGTGAACAGCAATCCCGGAATCAGACAAAAATAAGGAAAGGCAAACAGCCCAGAGATCATCTGGCCTTTCTGGATATTTATGATCCTCTGGAATCTGTCAACCGGCGCATATATCTTTTCAACACTGTGGTGGATAACCGTGTGATGGAACCTATGGTACGCGCGTACGAAAAAGTAGTGCCGCAGCTTGTGCGGGAAAGGATCAGAAATTTTTTTTCCAATGTCGGGGATATTCTTGTTATGGGCAACTGCGTCCTGCAGGGCAAGGGGGAAAAAACCGGAGAGGTGCTGGCCCGCTTTATGGTCAATACCACTGCGGGAGGACTGGGACTCTGGGATCCGGCCACAAAGATCGGGCTGATCAAACACCGGGAGGATTTTGGCCAGACTTTGGGTGTTTACGGAGTAAAACCCGGCCCATATCTTATTATTCCCATTCTTGGCCCCTCAAATCTGCGGGATGCCGCAGGCAGTGCAGGCGATTCTTTTACCAAAACCCTTATGGTGGGACTGCTGGATATCGGCACATTCACAGATATGGCACTCAGCACGGTTGACAGTCTGGAATTCCGGGCTTCCATGCCCTTCAGTTACGGGGATTTTGATTCGCCTTTTGAATATGAACTGGTGCGGACGCTCTACATGGATATGCGGGAAATGCTGATCCATGACGGGGCTTATACGGATGAAAACCGCAAATACAACAAATCATTAAAGTCACAGGAAAAACCCTAATGCAGATTGTGGCAACCCATAAAAACACGGATTTTGATGCGCTGGCCTCTCTGGTTGCGGCAACTCTTCTTTATCCCGGAGCAGTGGCCGTATGTCCCAGAACCCTGAATCCCAATGTCAAACGCTTTGTGGCCATACACAAAAACTCTTTCAGCATGATTATGGCAGATGAGCTTGATCCGGAAAAAGTCGAACAGCTCATTGTGGTGGATACCAACCGCTGGGATCGGCTGGATGGCATGGAACTGGTTCAGGAAAAACATGATCTGGAAATTGTATTATGGGATCATCATATGAATGAGGGAAATATTGATGCTGTGCAGGCAGTTGTGGAGGAAACCGGAGCCAATATTTCACTGATGGTGCGGGAGATGCGGAAACAGAATATGTCCCTTACACCCATTCAATCCACGCTTTTTCTCATTGGTCTGTATGAAGACACAGGGCATCTGACTTTTCCCTCCACCACCGCGACAGATGCCTATGCAGCAGCCTATCTGATTGAAAATCAGGCTGATCTGAATATTGCAGGCATATTTCTGAATCCGCCTTATGAGCGGGAGCAGAAGGAAATCCTGTTTGAAATGATGCAGCAGACCGAAAAAATTGACATAAGCGGCAGCAGAGTCAGCGTCAATATCATCCGTATTGAGGGACATGTGCAGATGCTTTCGATGGTGGTGCATATGTACCGGAAGATCATCAACGCGGATGCTGTGTTTGTAATCTTTGTCAGAGACAATGACAACTGCATGATCATCGGCAGAAGCGATGTTTCCAGCATTAATGTGGGGGCCATCATGCGCCGTCTGGGCGGAGGCGGACATCCTGCTGCGGGTTCTGCCATGATCCGGCGCAAATGCAACAATCCCCTTGCCATGCGCAAACGCCTGCTGGATCTGCTTATGCACGAACAGCAGGAATCCGCTCAGATTTCAGACATCATGTCTTTTCCGGTAAAGACCATCAGCCCGGAAATTTCCATGCAGGATGCCCGCAACTTTATGAAAGAACATCATATCAAAGGTATTCCGGTAACAGAAGGGGAAAATATGGTGGGGATTCTTACCACCGGTGATTTCAAAAAAGTCAGAAAAGAATCCCAGTGGGAAAATCCGGTAAAGGCATTCATGAACCGGGAAGTCCGCATCATTGAACCCGGAGCCAGTCCTGCTGAGGCGGCGAAACTCATGGTTGCCCATAATATCGGTCATCTGCCGGTGGTGGAAAATGAAAAAATCATCGGCATTGTCACCCGTTCCGACACCCTCATGTATTTCTACGATCTTCTTCCGGAGTAAACATGCTTCCACAACAGTACCGCGAGGTGCTGCGCGTCAGTCTTCCTCTGGTGGCCGGGACTTCCACCACCATGATCATGGAATTCACAGACCGGGTATTTCTCTCGCATTATTCTCTTACCGCTATTGCCGCTGCAATGCCGGGCGGCATTGCAGCTTTTTTTTTCATTTCCTTTTTTATGGGCATCGCGGGATATGTCAGCGTGTTCATTGCCCAGTACACAGGAGCGGGAGAGCGCACACGCGCGGGCAGTGCGCTCTGGCAGGGCATATGGTTTTCCCTGCTTTCCGGTCTTGTCACTGCCGCATTGTGGTTCATTGCTGTTCCCCTGTTCCGCATGGGCGGTCATGCACCCGAAGTGCAGACCGCGGAAGTGGTGTATTTCCGCATTCTCTGCCTGGGCGGGGGATTCAATATTCTGCAAATCTGCCTTTCCTCTTTTTATTCCGGACTGGGAAAAACCCGTGCTGTGATGGTGGTCAGCATACTGGGAATGCTGCTCAATATTCCATTGGATTACGCACTGATCAACGGACTGTGGATATTCCCGGAACTGGGCATTGCAGGCGCAGGCATTGCCACTGTGAGCGCGTGGGGATTCATGGCCTGCCTGTTCGCTTTTTTCATTTTCACAAAGAAAAATGACAGAAATTTCGGTGTCCTGACAAACTGGCGAATGGAAAAGGATTTGTTTGTGCGCCTGATCCGCTTTGGAGGCCCGGGCGGAATGCAGTTCTGCATGGATGTTTTTGCATTCACCTTTTTTGTTTTCATGGTGGGACGCATCGGCTGGCAGGAACTGGCTGTGAGCAATATGGTTTTTTCCGTCAATTCCCTCGCGTTCATGCCCATGTTCGGGCTTTCCATCGGAACCAGCATTCTGGTGGGACAGGCCATTGGCCGGAACCGTCCGGATCAGGCTGTGTCTGTCACCCGGAGCACCCTGCATATTGCCTGGGTTTATACCTTTGTCATGGGAATGATTTTTCTTTTTCTCCCGGAGCAGACCCTGTCCCTGTTCGGCTCAGGTAATGGGGAAAGTGCTGCGGAGATCGGAAAAACCGGGGCAGTCCTGCTGAGATTTGTCACCTGTTATATTTTTTTCGATGCCAATTATATGATTCTGATCGGCGCACTAAAAGGAGCGGGCGATACGCGTTTCATCATGTGGACATTGGGAACCCTTTCCCTGACTGTGATGGTGCTGCCGGTCTGGATTGGCGTTGTGTATTTCGGAGCCGGTCTGTATTATGCCTGGGCCTGCTGTACGTTCTTTGTTTTTTCACTCTGCTGTGTATGCGTGTGGCGATACCGCCAGGGCAAATGGAAATCCATGCGGGTGATTGAAACGCGGGAGTAATACCGATTTGCCATTGATTTTTTCAGAAAATCCCATCCTGAGCGGGGCAGTGGTGTGTTTCATAAGTATATTTTCAATGGCGAATCGGTATAATACATGACTAATTTAATTTTGGATAATCCTATTTTGAGAACAGAAAAGTAGAGTGGGCAAAAGCGGAGCGTTGCCCGCCATTTCAAAGGTGGGCACAAAAAAAACGTGCCCACCCTACTAAGATATTGATTTTGAGATAAATTTTATGCCGGAAACATATTATCATAAAAGTAGGGTGGGCAAAAGCGGAGCGCTGCCCACCATTTCAAAGGTGGGCACGAAAAACGTGCCCACCCTACTAAGATATTGATTTTGAGATAAATTTTATGCCGGAAACATATCAGCTTTTTTCAGAGGGTTTTCTGCTTTCTGTGTGGAATGCGGAATATCAGAAATATGCAGAGTCGGAAGATGCACAAATGCTCGATCTTCTGCGCAAATGGGCAGATAAGGAATTTCAGAAAGAAACAGAGGCCGAAAGTGCGTTTGTGAATGTTTTTTTCAAGAAAATATGGGGATATGCCGCATCCGGTGAAACAGAAAAACAGGAAGGCTATACCTGCCATCCCCAGTTTGCCATTCCCAAGTCAGGCGCGTCCGGAGGAACCGGCAAGGCAGATATGGCTTTGGGTTATTTTGGCAGAAAAGAGGCTTTTTCCGGCATTCCCCAGGTGCTTTGCGAATTCAAGGATATTCATTCCGGGCTGGACAATGAGCAGAAACGCAAGGGAAACACGCGCAGTCCCGTGAAACAGTGCGCGGATTATCTCCGGGAAGCCAACAGCCATTTTGCCCCTTACGGACAGGAACCTGTTCGCACCAAATGGGGAATTGTTACGGATATGAATGAATTCCGTCTGTATTTTCATCAGTCTTTTCCGCACCGGTATCAGAAATTTGTCATCAGAACATCTGCATCTGATACAGATGTGAGTCTGCTTTCCGATTTTCCCCGCGCGAATGTGCAGAGATTCCTTTTTCAGAAACTCTTTCAGCCGAATATGCTTCTGAGTTTCAGCGGCCCGTGTGCGCTGGAAAAACTGATGAAGGATCAGTGGATTGCTGAAAAAGCATTGGAAAAGGATTTTTACAGGGAATATCACGCATACAGGGAAAAAGTGTTTGAAACCCTTGTGAAATCCAATCCGGATTTCAAAGGCACAAAAGGCCGTCTGGTGCGTCTGACACAGCGTTTTCTGGATCGCTGTCTGTTTGTCATGTTCTGTGAGGATATGGGAGCCGCGCTGCATTATCCGCCAAACCTGCTGCGGGATCTGCTGATAAAACACAGCACAGATGATTTTTATGACGCGAATGACAATGCCGCGTGGGAAAAGGTGAAAAAGCTGTTTGCAGCCATGCGCGATGGAACGCGTTTTCTGAAACAGGCCATGAACCGCTTCAACGGTGGCCTGTTTGAAACTGACAACGAACTGGAAAATCTGCATATTCCCACTTTTCTTTTCTGCACAGAACAGCAGGGAATGAATGAAAAAAGCCTGTTTTCTGCCAAAGATACGCTGCTGTATCTGTCCGCGCAGTATGATTTCGGGGCCGGAGCAGGAACCGGGGAACGGAAAATCGGCCTTTACACTCTGGGACGGATTTTTGAGCAGTCCATTACAGATTTGGAATACATGGAAGCCCGCGCAGATGGCAGAGTATCTCTGACCGAGCTTTCCAAACGCAAACGGGACGGGGTTTATTATACACCTGAATGGGTTACAGATTATATTGTGCAGGAAACAGTCGGCGCAAAAATGGAGGATATAAAAAAGGAACTGGGTTTTGACCGTATTCCACAGGTGACAGAGGAGGATATTGAAAAATTTCAGGAACGTCTGAAAAACAGACGGAAAAAAGGATCGCCCCATGTGAATGAATATATTGCAATGCTGGATCAGTACCGCAATGCTTTGGATAAACTCAGAATTGCTGATCCTGCCTGCGGTTCCGGAGCGTTTCTGATTCAGGCATTTGAAAAACTCTTTCGTGAACGCCAGTGGATTGCAAAGGAAAAAGAGCGAATAGAAAGAAAAGGCTCTTTGTTTGACACGGAACAGGAAATGAAAACCGTGCTGTCACGCAATCTTTACGGCGTTGACATCAATCCGGAATCTGTGGAAATCACGCGGCTGGCTCTGTGGCTGCGAACAGCGCTGCCGGACAAATCCCTGAGTGTTCTGGATAAAAATATTCTGTGCGGAAACAGTCTGGTGGGAATGGATTTTTATAAAAACAGAAATCCGGAAAAGATTTCCCACAGAGGACACAGAGAAACTGCACAGAGGACACAGAGAAAATCCTCTGCGGAAAATGAATGTCAGTCTGAAAAACATACTGAATTTTTTTGTGAGGAAAAAAAGGAGCGGATTAACGCGTTTGACTGGAATGCGGTTTTTCCGGAAATCTTTGCAGCCGGAGGTTTTGACTGTGTGATTGGCAATCCGCCGTATATCAAACTCCAGCATTTCCGGCGGGCACTACCCGAAGTTGCGGATTATCTGCTGACTGCAAAGAAAAAAGACGGAAGTCTGAAATATGAAAGCACACAGACCGGGAATTTTGACATGTATCTGCCCTTTATTGAAATGGGAATGGATTTGCTGAATGCAAACGGGCGGATGGGGTTTATTGCCCCCAATGTGTGGATGATGAATGAATACGGAAAAGGACTGCGGAAAAAACTGAAACAGACAAAGCAGTTGGATCGGTGGGTGGATTTCAAAAGTTTTCAGGTCTTTGATGAGGCCACCACTTACACGGCATTGCAGTTTTTCCGGGGAAAAGAATGTGATGCAGTGAAATGTCATTTTGCTTCGGACGGGGATATTTCCAATGTGGATTGGGAAAGCGCGGATATGGATTCTGTCAAATATGAGGATTTGCCGGAAACAGGGGCATGGAATCTGCTTCCCCGGAAAGATTCGGATCTGATAAACAGACTTTGCATCCAAAATTCTCTGCTGGGGGATGCAAAATGGACAAAACAGATTTTTCAGGGTGTGATTACCAGTGCGGATTATATTTATCATCTGACAAAAATCGGAAATGGTAAATATCTGCATAAAGGAAAAGACAAAAAAACAAAGGAAGTGGAACTTGAGGATAAAATCATGCGTCCGCTGGTTTCCGGTTCCGAAGCCAAAAGATACCGGAAACCCCATACAGACACATGGCTGCTTTTTCCCTATGATCTTTCCGGAGACCGTCCCCGTCTTTGGTCGCAAAATGAAATGAAAGACAGATTTCCCAAAGCATGGTCTTATCTCAGACAGTTTGAAAATGATCTGCGCGAACGTGAGAGCGGAAAATTTGATGATGCTCAATGGTTCCGCTTTGGCAGAAATCAGAACATGGACAAACAGGATCTGCCCAAATTGGGAGTTGCCCAGACTGTTCCGGGAATGCGTGTATTTTATGATTCAGACGGAGAATTTTATTTCAGCAATGTCCGGGTAAATGGCATTTTTGCTTCTGAAAAGCAGGACACTTGGTTTTTATTGGGCATTCTCAATTCCCCTGTTGTCAATTTTGTTTTCAAAAGAACAGCAAAAGCCAAAGAAGGCGGTTTTTATGAAGCCAATAAACAGTTTCTTGCTCCTCTCCCTGTTCCTGATGCCACTGACGATCAGAAAAAACAGGTTGGCAACCTTGCGAAAGAACTGCAGGAACTTCACACATCCCGCCGTGACAAAATGCTGCTTGCGGAAAAACGTCTGCAAAGTGCGCAAACTGAAGCAGACAAACGCAGTCCCCAATGGATCTGGGCCGATGCAAAAAACAAAGAATCTTTGGAAAAACAGCTTGATGCGCTGACTGTCTGTCTCCGTCCCGGAGCCGCTATGAAAGCAGAAAATGACAATGGGGAAATCCGCTTTTTCATAAATGGCATTCCGGTCATTGACAGCATTTTTGAAAATGCGGAACAGGCGGAATTCATTGCCGCACAATGGAATCACACTGCTTTGACCACCAATATCACAGAAAAATTCACCGCGCAGAAACTCATCAGCCTGCTCTGCAGTTTGCGGAAAACAGACAATTCCGCTCTGAGGAAACAGGTCATCACACTGGACAGGGAAATCCGTCAACTGGATCAGATCACAGCAGAAAAAGAAAGAGAAATAAACCAAACCGTTTACGGGCTTTACAATCTGAGTCCTGAAGAAATCCGGCTGGTGGAAAAAGATTTTTTGGTAATGCTGCACAAGTAATTTCCAAAAACCGGAGCAAATTCTTAGGTGATTTCTGAAAATAAATATCCCGGTTCAGTTCACAGACACAGGGCAAAAGCTTGAAGCTTTTGATACTTTAATGCCGCTGCTGTTTTTTCCCCGTATGCGCGACCGCTATGCCGTTTGTGAGCAGCCTGTATTTCACCTCGGAAAAACCGCTTTCCCGGAACACTTCTGAGAGTTCATCCGGCAGCAGAAACAGCCGGATGGTTTCAGGCAGGCAGGTATATGCGGTTTTGGAACCCACAAGCAGATCTCCGAGAAAAGGCATGATGTGAAAAGAATACACATCATACAAAAAACGGAACCAGGGCCATATTGGTTTGGAAAATTCCAGACACAGAAAACGTCCGCCCGGTTTCAGCACCCGGTGCATTTCCCGGAATGCCTGTTTCATGTGCGTGATATTCCGGATGGCAAAACCCACCATGACCGCATCAAAGGTATTGTCCGGAAAGGAAATCTGTTCTGCATCGCCCTGCACATACACAATGCGTTTCCGGTGAAACGTGTTGGAAGATTTTTCACGTCCGGCTTTTATCATTTCCCGGTTGATGTCATAAAGAATCACTTTTCCGGACGGGCCTGTTATTTTCTCCGCGAGAATGGACAGATCACCTGTTCCCCCGCAGACATCCAGAACTTTGTCTCCGGATTTTAGGCCGAGCATCCGGACGCCCTGATATTTCCAGAGATAATGAATGCCCATACTCAGGAGTGTATTCATCATGTCATATTTCGCGGCCACGGAATTGAAATGCCGCCGCACCCGTTCGGCTTTTTGGGATTCATCCAGTTCTTCGGAACCGAAACGGGCCTTTCCCTCACGGGTGATGTGTTCGTCAAGCTGCTCCTGACGCTTGTTTTTGTCAAACCATATGGTGCTGTCAATGTTCATCAGATTGTCTCTTTTCATTTTTATGATAATTTTACTTTGTCATTAGATGATTTTCAGAAAAGAATATCCCATCAAAGCAGCAAAAGCTTCCAGCTTTTGATTTGTGCCTGTTAACTGAAACGGGATATTTATTTTCATAAATCACCTTATGTTTACTTTGTCATCTTACTTTGAAACTGTCAAATTGTACATAAAAAAAGTTCCTGAAAGCCTGCGGATAAAAAAACAGACCTCCTGCAAATTTCTTTTTTCTCACTGATGTTAAGCCAATCCTTCATAATCCGGCAGACTGCTGTATTTCCCGTCATTCCGGCAAACGCCGGAATCCGGTTTTTTCAAATTGTTCCTGATACTGACTTTCACCAGTATGACGATCTGGCGTAATACCGATTCTCCATTGTTTTTATACAATACGGAATGCAAATTCGGAGGAGTGCAAAAATTAAGCGGAGCGGTTTTTTGCACAAGCGCAACTGCGAAAAAACTGACAATACTGTATCAAATCAATGGTAAATCAGTATCAGGTCATAAAAAAGGGATCAACATCAATCACAATCCTCACCCCCGGAGTCTGAAACAGCCCCGCGTTTTCCATGCAAAGCTGGCGGACAAATCTGCGCAGATGTTTTGCCTTTGCGCTTTTCACCAGCATCTGCCAGCGGTAATGGTCTGCAATTTTTGCCACAGATGCCTCAATGGGCCCCAGTATTTCAACATATTTTTGGAAAGATTCCTCTTTCTTCCGGATTGACTGCCCCGCGTCTCCCATCCTCTGCACGGTTTCCTGTGTTTTTTCCCTGTCTTTTCCGGAAATCCGCAACTGTATCATACGGGAAAAGGGCGGATAGCCCAGTGCACGGCGGAATCCGATTTCTGTCTGATAAAAAATCCGGAAATCCTGCTTCTGCGCTGCAAGAATGCTGAAATGATCCGGAACATAGGTCTGCAGAATCACCCTGCCCGGCACATCACCCCGGCCTGCCCGGCCCGCGACCTGTGCAAGTATCTGAAAGGTCTGTTCTCCTGCACGGAAATCAGGAAAACTCAGGGACAAATCCGCACAGATAATGCCCACCAGCGTGATATGGGGAAAATCATGACCTTTTGTGACCATCTGCGTGCCAATGAGCACATCAATGGCCTGATTTTTCAGTGCTCTGAGAATCTTCAGCACTGATCCTTTCCGGGACGTGGTGTCTTTGTCCATGCGAGCGACTCTTGCATCAGGAAAAAGTTTCTTTACAGCGTCCTCCACTTTTTCCGTGCCCATTCCCAGATACTGGATATGCGGGGACCCGCAGGAAGGGCATACCACAACAGAATCCCTTGTGAATCCGCAGTAATGGCATTTATAAACATTGTCCATCCGGTGAAAAGTCTGGGTGATGTCACAGTGGGGACAGCGGATGGGTTCACCGCAGGCTGAACATACCGGAAAACTGGCAAATCCCCGGCGGTTGAGAAAAAGCAGCACCTGCTCTTTCTTTTGCAGGCTTTCCTGCATCGCACTGTGCAGTTCCGGTGTGATGAACCGTCTTGCTCCCCGCTCATCCCGTGTTTTCCGCAGATCCACAATGGTAATGCGGGGCAGGGGCCGTCTCTCCACTCTGCGGGAAAGATGCACTTCCCGGAATTTTCCGGTTCTCACATTGTAAAAGGACTGCAAAGAAGGAGTGGCCGATCCCAGAACTGCCACGCCCTGGGACTGCCTGGCCCGCACCACCGCGAGATCACGGGCATTGTAAAGCAGATCACTGCCCTGTTTGTAGGATGTGTCATGCTCCTCATCAACAATAATCAGCCCAATTTTCGGATACGGCGCGAAAATGGCAGACCGTGCGCCAACCGTAATCGGGGCCTGATTGCTGAGAATGCGGGTCCACTGATCATAGCGTTCGCCCGCAGAAAGACCGCTGTGCAGCACAGCAACCTTTTCTCCGAACCGCGCCCGGAACCGCCTTTCTGTCTGGGAAATCAGAGCGATTTCCGGAACCAGAACCAGAACGGGCAGTCCCATTTCCATTGCTGCCGCAGCCAGCCGCAGATACACTTCTGTTTTGCCGCTGCCGGTGACACCTGCAAGCAGCCATGTGGAAAATCCCTTTCCCAGAGAGGACAGTATCTCTGAAACCGCTGTCTGCTGCTCTGCTGTCAGTTCCGGTTCTTTGTCCGGATCAATGGGTTCCCCAAAGGGATCCCTGTACATGTTTTTTTCACAGATTCGGATATGTCCATGATCTGCCATAGACTGAATCAGATTTGCGGCTGTCGGGACATATTCTTTTAATTTTTTTACAGAAATCTCCCCATGCTCTGCCAGAATGCGGAGAATTTCCTTTCGGGGAACCGAGAGTTTTTCATCCGGTAAAATTCCGGACACAGGAGCCACATAGCGCTCTGTTTTGGCACGGGTTTTTCCGCCTGTGAGTTCCATATGCCGGACAATCCATCCCCTTTTTTCCATGCTCTGGATCAGCGCGGCAGGAATTTCCCTGTTCAGAGATGCGGACAAATCTTTGAACCGCACATTTCCCTTTTTCAGACGATCCAGAATGTCTGTCTCTGTGGGATTGAGAAAATTTGAAATATGGGCATTTTCTCCCGCGTCTGTCACTCCCAGGGCCACACAGTCGGAAAGATTGAGCCCTCCGGGCAGCGCGTTTCTGATGACCTCTCCCGGAGGATAGATATAATAATCTGAAATCCATTTAAAAAAAGGGATCATTTCCGGAGGAAACAGGGGAACATCATCCAGAACATCCAGAATGCAGCGGAGATCATAGATGCCCTCTCTGTCCGCAAATCCCAGCATATAGCCTGTAACACGCCGTTTTCCAAAGGGAATCAGCACCCTTTTTCCCACAGACACAAAAGGGGCAAGAGAATCCGGAACCGTGTAAAGAAAGGTTTTGTCCGCAGGAAAGGCCACCGCGACTTCAATGATTGCAGAATCTGTTGTATTTTGTTTCATATTGTTATAAAGAGAAAGAAAAGGACGCTGTTTTTTTCTGCAGGGTTCCGGCAGAGGAGCACACCTGCAAAATTCGGGGGATTATAGTTTTTGCCGTCCCTTCTTGCAAGTCATGATATTTATAAAAAAAATAACATGCTGGAAAGAAAGATTTTATTTCAGCAAAAACACAACACCCTTAAAGCGGTAAAAGGAGGCATTATGCGCAGTATTATCAGAAAAAGTGTCATTATTTTTGCCATTTTTGCACTGATCACAGTTCCCTTTGCGGCAGCCGCCCAGGAGTATGATCAGAATCCTTTTGAAAAAAAGGAGGAGGCCGGCAGCGGAGCCATTGCCTTTGACGCTCTGATTGTCCGGCCCGTAAGTCTGGGGGCCATACTGGCGGGTTCTCTGCTCTTTGTGATAGCCCTTCCGGTTACATCCTTTACCGGCGAGACCCGGATGACTTACGAAAAACTGATTAAAGAACCGGCACGTTATACATTTAAACGGCCAATGGGTGACTTTTCTCTCAAATAAGGCAGGCAGGGAAACAGGAATGTCCTGTTTCCCCGTTAATAAGGCAGGGCTGTTAAGTTATCCAATTTTTTCGGGACAAATCCCCTCTCAGGAGGGGAATGAGAACTTAACAGCCCTGTGTTAATAAGGGGCTGCATCAGAATAAGGTGATTTCCATGAAAAAATGTACCATCATTGCAGGGTGGGCACGGCTTTTTGTGCCCACCGTCCTGCTGAAACGGCGGGCACAAAAAGCCGTGCCCGCCCTACGAAAAACGGTATAATCATTAATGGAAATCACCTAACGCTTTGCAAGCCCTTGGGGTTTTCAAAACCCCAAGGGTTTAAACTGCGCAGGTTCTTTTGCTTACAAACTTACAAACACTGACTCAGCTTACGCACAACCGTTATAACAGTTCGCCATTGAAAACATACTTATGAAACACACCCTGCCCCTCTCAGGAGGGGATTTTCTGAAAAAATCAAAGGTGACGCCAAATGATCACAGAGATAGTTGACGCCATTGATGACCGTCTGAACCCGATTGTGGTACGGGAACTGCGCCAGGCTGTGCAAAGCCGTGTGCTGGTGGGAATGCTAATGCTGTTTCTGGGCATTATGCTGCTGGTTATGGCCTTTGTCATCACCGGTTCCCATAAAACCGGCATAAACATGGATAGGGCGGCAAATCTGGGCAGAGATGCATTTGAGATCCTTTTCGGAGTGCTGGTCTTTTCTGTCATCCTTTTTGTTCCGGTTTATACCGGAGCACGGATGAGTCTGGAGCGTTCCGCGGAAAACATGGATCTGCTCTTTGCCACAGCCATCCTGCCAGGCACTGTCATCCGGGGAAAACTCTATGCCGGGCTGGTTATCACCCTGCTTTTTTTCAGTGCCTGTCTTCCCTTCATGACCCTGACCTGGTTTCTGCGGGGGGTGGATCTGCCGTCAGTATTTGTCATTCTGTGCATGGCCTTTCTCGGCATTGCAGCATCCATACAGTTTGCCCTGTGCATGGGGTGCAGTTCCTATAACCGCTTTTTCCGCATGGTGCTGGGCATCATCACTCTGGGGCTGCTTATCAGCGAAGGATCGGCCATTGTTGCACTGGCAAGGGACATGCTCCGTTCCGGCGTGGGCAGCCGGATTGCCGGTATGGATTTCTGGCAGACAGCCCTGCCTGCTCTGCTTCTGACAACTCTTGCCGCGGGTTTTTTTTATACCATTGCAGTTGCTGAAATCAGCCCCTCTTCTGCCAACCGCGCACTGGGCATCCGTATTTATGTTTGCTGTGCATGGCTGCTTACCGGCGGAGCAGCTTTTTTTTATAGCATTTTTTTTCATAAAAACAATGGAATGGAAATCTGGTTTTATATTTCCGTACTGCTGTTCACATTCGGATTTCTGCATGCTGTGAGTGAAAAAGACGGATACAGTCCGCGTGTTGCCGCCCGAATCCCCAAATCCCTGATGATGCGGATTCCCGCATTTTTCTTTTACAGCGGCGCTGCCAACGGCATTGCATGGATTGTACTTATGACAGGGCTGACGTTTCTGGCAGTTTTTCTGATGGAAGAAAAATTCACAGGGATAGGGGAAAAGGATACAGTCATCTTTGCCGGTATTTTTCTCTATGCCTGCTGTTATTCACAAACCGGTCTTCTGATTAGGCGTACCATGCTGGCAAAATGGATTCCGCCCAAATATACATGGGTGGTGGTGATCTCTGTCATGTCCGCCGTCTGTGTCCTGCCCCTGTTTTTTTCCATCATAACCGGAAGCAGTTCCCCTGATTTTTCAGGCAATATCTTTGCATTCATCTCTCATGGGGAAAAGGACAGGCATTTTGCATTTGTCGGAATGTGGCTGGTGATTGTCACAGTCTGCAATACTCCCTGGTTTATGGAACAGATCAGCCGGTTTGCTCCGCTTTCTGACACCCGAAACCTGACATCCGAAACCTGACACCTTTATGGACACATCCACCATAGCAGCCATAGCCACTCCCATTGGAAGCGGAGGTATCGGTATCATCCGGATTTCCGGGCCGGAAGCCATGTTCATTGCAGCATCCCTGTTTGTCCCATCATCTGCAAGGAAATCTGGTGAATATTCCGCAGACTTTGAATCCCACCGTCTGTATCACGGTCATATTACTGATGCGGAAAAAGATCAGATTGTGGATGAGGTTCTGCTGGTCTTTATGAAGGCCCCCCGCAGTTATACCCGTGAGGATGTGGCTGAAATCCATGCCCATTCCGGCCCTGCTGTGCTGAAAACCATTCTGGAACTGGTGCTGAAAAAAGGTGCACGCCTGGCAGAACCCGGTGAATTCACCCGCCGCGCGTTTCTCAATGGCCGTATTGATCTGACCCAGGCCGAGGCTGTGATTGACATCATCAGCGCGGGAACAGAAAAAGCAATGGAAGCCGCAGCCTCGCAGATGAAAGGTTATCTGAAACAGCAGATCAGTGAGATACGGGAAATTCTGCTCAATATTCTGGTTCAAACCGAAGCAGCCATTGATTTTCCTGAAGATGCCGGGGAAGAAATTCCCGTTGACAATATTCTTGAAATTCTTCATGAAAAAGTGAGACTGCCGCTGAAAAAACTCGCGAATCGCTATGACGATGCCCATATTCTCCGGGAGGGACTGCGCCTGATTATTGCGGGAAAACCCAATGTTGGCAAATCCAGCCTGATGAACCGGCTGCTCCGCAAAGACAGGGCAATTGTAACCCCAATTCCCGGAACCACGCGGGATATGATTGAGGAAAATCTTGTCATCCGGGGCATTCCGGTTGTCCTGATTGACACAGCCGGTCTGCATGAAAGTGATGATCCTGTGGAAAAAATCGGCATGGAAAAAAGCAGGGAGAGGATTCAGAACGCGGATCTGCTGCTGTTTATGACAGATATGGAACATCCGCTTTCTTCCGAAGATTATGACATCTTCAGGAATGTCAGCGGAAAAAAACTGATATGGGTGATCAACAAATCGGATCTGGCATCGGACAGAGAACCGGAAGTGCCTGAATCATGGCAGGATATGCCCCGCATTATGATTTCTGCCAAATATGATCATGGCATTGGGGAACTCAAAGATTTGATTGCCGAAACCGTGCTGAAATCCGCTTTTGCCTGTGAAAACGCTGTCATTCCAAATATCAGACACAAACAGGCCATTGAAAAGAGTCTGCACGCTGTGAACACTGCAAAGGAAGGCATTGAAAACAGCATTCCCTTTGAACTCATCAGCATGGACATACGGGAAGCTGCGGATCTGCTGGGAGAGATCATTGGTATCACTGTTCGAGAGGATGTGCTGGATCGGATTTTCAGCACATTCTGCATTGGCAAGTAGCTATGGAAGCTATTGCTTCATTTCATCTGAAATTGCAGGCCGGATTAGCGTCAGAGTAATCCGGCATCCCGGTACTGCTGTGAAATATACCAACAATTTTAGCTGAAACAATTCACTCCCTGCCAATGCCATCAATTTAAGGCGGAGGAGTTACGAACTGAAGATTTTGGACTCTGAAATAATTGGTAAAACAGTGCCAAACTTTCAGTCCGGCACTCCGGGAACTGCTTAACTTAATTTCATTGAAGCTCCTTACCGGAATACAGCCGCCAGCATGTCCGGAAAATACAGAAGGAATCTGCGCCTGGGGTGTTATGATGTGGTGTCTTTGGGGTTCGGACAGGTGTGGAGGAAGAACCGGAATGACGCAAAAACAAAAAACCGGATTTTTTACGGTTTCATCAATTTTATTCATGATTTCTGCCCTGTTTTGTGTTATATTTTCCGGATAGGATTGAGAAGGGAGGATTTTTTCATGTTCCGAAACGGTTTTGTCAAAAACCTGCCGGTTGCGGCCAGTGTGGCGGCCTACGGCAGTATTCTCGGTGTGCTGGCAGCACAGAAAAATATTGACTGGGTGCAACTGCTGGTGATGAATCTTTCTGTTTTTGCAGGTTCCGCCCAGTTTGTGATGGTGGATATGTGGATTGCACCCCTGCCCATTGCGGAGATCACCCTTGCAGTGATGATTATCAATCTTCGCTATCTTCTTATCGGCGCTTCCCTGCATCCGCTTTTTCAGGGAACCCCGCTGCGGCACAAAATGGCAATGATGCATCTGGTGGCCGATGAAAACTGGGCGGTTACGATGGCAGAATACCGGAAGGGAAATGCCACAACCTGGTTTCTGCTGGGCGGGGGAGTGTGTGTTTTATCCGCATGGTGCGCGGGAACTCTGGCCGGGCATTGGATGGGCGCGGCTATTGCGCATCCTGAAGCCTATGCGCTGGATTTTGTTTTTGTTGCGGTGTTCACAGCCCTGACCATGAGTCTGTGGCGGGGCAGGGAGGATGCTTTTCCCTGGCTGACTGCGGCTGTTTTTTCCATTTCTGCCTACCATTTTCTGCCGGGGAAATGGTATATTGTCATCGGCGGTGTGGGCGGGGCATTGGTTTCAGCATTTTCAGCAAAAAGCAGGGAGGAGTAATGTCAGCAGGTAATTTTCAGTTGTCCGTATTTATAACCATCGGTATGGCAGCGGCCGTAACCTATCTCCTGCGTTTCGGGGGGCTTATGCTGGCGGGAAAATTTCCTAAATCCGGCAGGTTCAGACAGTTTATGGACACTCTTCCGGGAACCATTCTCCTGTCCCTGATTGTTCCTGGCATGGTGACAGCGGGAATTGCGGGATGTGTGGGAGCATTCTGCACTGCCCTTTGTGCATACAAAACAAAAAACGCGTTTGTGTCCATGCTTCTGGGCGTTGCCATTGTGGCTGCGTACCGTCAGCTTTTTTAATAATCAGGGCATCGGGCGATATGCTCCGAATCTCAATTGTAATATCAGGTTTTATTGTGAAGCTCCGTTGTAAAAAAAATCCTTTCTGTCCTGTATCATCTCCTGTATAATCGTGTTCGGACAATCCCGCTTCCTGTCTGAACAGGATTATACACGATTATAAATGATTATACAGGAATTATACCGATTCGCCATTGAACTGATACAATTTGCAACTGATCCGGAGGAGTGCAAAAAAATTAAGCGGAGCGGTTTTTTGCAAAGACGGAACATCGGAAAAACTGACAATATTGGATCAAATCAATGGAAAATCGGTATTATCCTTCTTCTTTCAGAAAAACCGATCTGCCGATGGACAGCAGTTCTTTGTGCATCTGATTCCAGTTGCTTTCGGTGTTGAACAGCCAGAGAACACGGGTTTTTCTGTTCTCAGGAATGCGCGGGACAGGCGCGCATCCGTCTGTGAAAACAATGAGTCCGTCATATTCCCGGTGTTCATCAATATAGGCCATGACCGGCCCAAAATCTGTGCCGCCCCTGCCTGTGATGCTGATTTCCCTGCGGGCTTTTTTTAAAGAAAGGGTTTTGCCTTTGATTTCCGTGTCAAAGCAGATCACATCCACAGCCTCAATGCCATAGCGGAAAAAACGGTTAATCACGGAAAATCCCATCACCAGATCCTCCGTGCTTACGGAACCGCTCACATCCACAGCAAAGAGCAGCCGGGTGCTGAAATCCCGTCTGCTGCCCATGTTAAGAAATCCGTATCTCCGGCTGGGTTTCATGCGCGTCAGCACCCGTTTTTCGGAAAGAATGGATGCCCGGAAATGGCGCAGAATGGCACGGTAATCCAGTTTGGGACGCAGTGTTGCCAGAATCCGTTCCCGGACATCGCCGGGTATGGTTCCCCACTGGTCTGTTTCCCTTGCCATTTGTATTTTTTCATTGATTTTCTCACTGAACAGTTCATCTCTGTCCCAGTCCAATGTGTTTTCCAGTCCGCTTTCACGGGCATCTGCATAGATTTCTTCCGGTGAGGGCTGCTTTTTTTCTCCTGATTCTTTTTCTCCTGATTCCTGATCTTCTTTTTCATCAGAAGATTCCTGATCCCCTTCCTGTTCCGTTGATTCCTCAGTCTCATCACCGCCTGATGCGGACTGACCATCTTCACCCGGAATTTTGCTTTGTCCTGCTGTTCCGGAGCCTGAAAATATGCTTTCATTTTCTGTCTGCAGTTTGCAATAGTAAAATTCAAAATACTGGCGATCAAACTCATTGCTTCCAAACAGATCAGCAGCAGAGGGAAAAGGCAGATCCGTGCGCAGATATTCCTGAATGGTCACATTGCTGGCAAGATATGACAATTGTGCATTTTCTTTGCGCCGGTTATAGGGATGTTTGAGGACAATGCGCATGGCCTCAAAACGCAGAACAGCATCCAACTGCTCGGCATTCAGAGACTGGATAAACAAAGGATTGTACTCAATCCTGCCCCGGCGCACGCGGATGGTGCGGATGTTTTCATCTGCAATCAGATCATGGGAAATCCACACGGAAAAAAACAGGGGTTCAGACAGAAACCACCTTTCCACTGCACGTCCGATGCGATCCCGCGCGGAAAGAACAGCCATTGTTACGTAACCTCCCGTATATTTTCAGGCATAAATTTGGCAAAAACCGGATTTTTCAAAAAATCCGGTTTTTTTGATATATACTTCACACCGTCATAATTTGAGCTTTTTTGAAACTCTGAAAATTCAATGTAAGCAGAGAATCAAGTTCATTTTTATAAGTGGTATGAGTTTGATTAAGACAACTGCTGATTGCTGTTTTAAATTCCTGAAAATTCGGATAATATTTTGACCATAAACATTTTTTCTTTATAAATTTCCATAGACGTCCGATTAGATTCAGGTTGGGTGAATAAGCAGGAAGATACAGCAGTCCGATGTTGAGCGATACAGCCAGTTCATTGACAATCCTGCATTTCTGATATCTTGCATTATCAAGTACAATTGTAACGGGAATTTGAAGATTAATCTCTGCAATTTTTGACAACAAATCACAGAAGGACAGCGCATTGATATATTCATCATTGCAGACCGTAATAAGTTCATGAGTGATGATGTTCAGAGCGGCGAGAACATTAAATCTCTGTCTGCCTGCGGGTGCCTGAATAAAAATTCTTGCAAATGACCATAAAAATCCTAAAAAAGGAGCCAAAACAAAATGAGAGGCATCAACACTGAATACTGCTCTTTTTCCCTCTTTCGCTTCACTGATACGGGGTTCCAGCTCATTTTTCAAAAAGACTTCCTGCTTATCCGGGTCAGCTTTTGCAGGAATCATACCCACTTTCCGGCGCTTCAACCCTATGGATTCAAGGAATTCACGGACGCGATTTTCGCTGCGGTGAATTCCGGTCAGTTCTTCAATTTTTGCCATAGCTTCTTTAATACTGGCAGGCGGATGTTCTTTAAAATACGCCTCAATACTGCTTTTATACTCCGTCATTTCACTTTGAGGCTTATAAAAATTGATTTCTTTCAACTTGTTAATGCCGCCTTCCTGATAATCTTTAAGGTAGCTTCGGAGTGTATTTCCGGATATATCTGCAAAACAGCAAATATCCTGATGGGGGAGATTATGACTCTTTAAAAAAACGGCTTCCATTTTACGCTGAACCCGGGGATGAGGGTGATGAAAACGCTCATAAGACAATGCCTCAATCTCTTCTTTTGTAAACTCAAAATTAATCATTGCCCTTCCTCCGTCAGAAAAAAATTTAATGTCGAAGGAATATACACACTTTTACCATTGAAATCAAGAATTCAAAAGCGCAATTTATGACGGTGGTGAGTATATTAGCCACGAATAACACGAATCTGCACGAACTGCACAAACCATAATTCGTGTAATTCGTGGCTGTATCATTAAACCTTCTGAGTGATGGCACAAATTTGGCAAAAACCGGATTTTTCCAAAAAATCCGGTTTTTTTTGATACATTAGCCACGAATAACACGAATCTGAACGAATTGCACAAACCATAATTCGTGTAATTCGTGGCTGTATCATTAAATCTTCTGAGTGATGGCACAAATTTGGCAAAAACCGGATTTTTTCAAAAAATCCGGTTTTTATGCATACTTGAACCTGTAATCCGCAAAAACCGGATTTTTCCAAAAAAATCCGGTTTTTTTTAACTGCACGATTATACCTTTATTCCCTGAATATAATCCGTAAGAAGCGTAATGGTTTCAATGGAATCAGACACAAATGCCATTGTGTTCTCAAATCCGGGATTTTCAATCATGGATGCAAAATGTGCCACTGGTTCACGGTTTTCCGCTTTTTGGAGTTCTCTGAGATAGGCCAGCAGATTTTTGTGCATGGCCGGCTTCTGACCTGCCTTGTATTTGCGGCTGCTGATCCACAGAATAATCTGCTCATTGAGCAGAATGATTTCCTGCAGGGAAAGATCTTTGAGTTTGTCTTTGTGTTTGCCAAAATGCAGGAGAATCTGCTCCGCGCTTATTTTTTCCGTATCTGCCAGACTTTGACGGAAAGCCAGCGCGGCCGGGGTTCCCACCATGCCTGCAATGATTTTTATGTGAATATCCTCAATTTTTTTTGTATTTGCAATCAGGCCTGAAACCCGCACCCACGCGCGGCGATCCGGATAACGCACAAGCCCGGATTTCATGCCCACTGTTTCAGGGCTGAAACCCTCGCCGTCCAGATGATGCCGGTTTTTCTGTATAAAGGCAATCACCCGCTGATCCACTCCGCTGCTGTCTGCCCACAGGAGCCAGTCTTCCGCGGTGGGCGCGAATTCATACAGATTGAAACGGGATACCAGCGCGGGATCCAAATCTGTCAACTGGTATTCATCCCCTTCATTGACAGCAGAAATAATCATGCTTCCTTCGGGCAGTTTTTTTCCCGCAAGGGTTTTGTTCAATGCCAGATCCTGCACGGCCTGCAGAATTTCCGGTCTGGCCCTGTTGAGTTCATCCAGAAACAGCACAATGGCTTTTCCCTCCGGAGGCCACCAGTAAGGGGGCAGAAACACAGACCTGCCTGAGACTTCATCTTTGTGCATCAGGCCGATAAGATCGCCCGGATCACTCATCTGCCCGCAGAAAAAGGAAACCACATCCATGCCCTGTCTGCGCCAGAAATGCGTGATAATCTCTGATTTTCCAATGCCATGCTTTCCAATCAGCATGATATTCTGATCTCTGGGGGTCAGCCGAAGCACTTCATACAGTTCCGGCACATCAATCCGTATACTCATCTTCTTCCAAATCCTCTTTTATGGAACTGTGTGTAATCCATGTATGATGATATGAGGAAACTCCCCTGATCCGAAATTTGATTCCTGTGGAGGTCATTTCCCGGAGCGCCAGCACAGCCGAACGCAGATTGGGGAGAATTTCCTGAAATTTGGAAAAAGGAATCTGCAGTTCAATACATTCTGTTTCAGAAAGTTTCACAAACAGTTTGAGTTTCACGTTGTCTGTGGCTGTGCAGAAGTCAAATTTCTCCTGTTTTGCCAGTCTTCTCACCTGTGACACAATGGCCTGCGATTTGAAATCACGGACTTTTTTCCGTTTGCTTCGGAGAACTTTCTGACGCTCCAGCCGTTTTTTGCACGCGGCAATAAAGGATACAATCTCTTCCAAATCTGAAACCAGTGCTTTTTGAGAATATCCCTCTTCTATAGTCAGATTTCCCTGTTCATCTAGGATAAGGGAAAAAGAATCTCTGTAATGATAATAATGCCGTGAATCCGGCTCTTCAATGGTAAATCCGCATACATACCGGTCTTTATGTTTTTCCGAAATATAGTAGGGCCGTTCTGAAATCCTGACATCTGCAATTCCGGAAATCCTCTGCCGGATTTTTTTTGCCAGTGTCTCCCTTTCTCCTGTGCCAATGCGTATTGGGGAATTGCCTGTGAAATGCTCGCGAAAAAATTTGCGTATGGTTGTCCGCTGAATTGTCATGAGTGGCATCCTTTTAAACTTTATGATCTTTGCGGGTCATTTTTTCCGATGCAAAAATGCAAAATGGCAATTTTTGGATATGCACAAATCATGCCATAATATAAAAACAAAATCAACAATATTTTTCCAAATCTGTCTGAAAAATAATACAATATATTTAATTTGTTATGTTTACATATCAGTCTTTTTAACCCGGAAAAATTTCTTGCTTTTTTATTTTGCCAGTGATAAAGAAAAGAGTATTGGTAAAATACTTCAAATTGTATAATATGGAATCTGAAAAATATTTCAGCAAAAAGAATTTCCATATACCGCGTATTTTCAGGCTGTCATGAATATGCAAAGTCCCACGAAGGCCAATACACTGTTATTCCTCATATTTCATATAAAATCAAATATTTTTGGATGAAATTTCTCTCCTGGGATAACTGATGCAGCGGTTTGTCAAAAAAATGGCAGTGATGCAGTTTTCATCCGGGCTTTCCGCTTTTTTTATATCTGTTTCAGGAAGCTGCTCTCTTTTACCGGTATTGCGGTGGTGCATAAGGTGATTTGCTGAAGTTCTCCGAAATATCCGGCAGAAAGAGAATGCAAAGTCCGGTGTCCCTCAGTAATCGGCAAAAAAATGCTGAATTTTTCAGAAAATATATTTTTATAAAAAAAATCAGTTTGCTGTAATATAAGAAAATTTTTGTCCGCCTGTCTGAAAGCTGAAAACCCATTATGGCAGACAGACCCGGTTTCCATAAGGAAACCGTATAACTGCCATGCAGATGCAAATCGGAGGAAAACCTGATATGACCATCAGAACCAAACTTATGGCAGCAATCCTGATCACAGCGTTTGTTCCCTTTCTGATCATCGGATTTTATTCCTTCTATCTGTCCCGCAGTTCTCTGACCTCCAATGCCTTTGATCATCTTCGGAGTATCCGGGAAATCAAAAAATTCCAGGTCGGAAATTTTTTTGGGGAACGGGAAAAAAATATGAGTGTTCTTATGGAAACAGTGTCTGTTCTCCGGCATGGGGCCATTGAAAAACTGAAAACAGCGCAGGAGATCAAAATTGCCCAGTTGGAGGATTATTTCCGGAAATGTATCAGCGATGTCAAGGTCATTTCCCGGAATACCATTATATCCGAAGCCCTCAGCAGTTTTGGCAGCACGTTCGGAGAAAACGGGGAATGCAACGAATCTCTGTACAGGTTCTTTGAGAACGTGAAATTCGGAAATTCCTTTTTGCAGTACAAACAGGAATACGGATATTACGATCTTCTGCTGGTCAGCAAAGAAGGCAGGGTGGTCTATTCCCTGAACAGGGAAGCTGATTTGTCACAGAATTTGATCAGCGGGGAACTGAAGGACAGCGGGCTGGGAAAGTGTTTTCAGGAAAGTCTGAAAGGAATCTCTGTGCAGGATTTTGAAAAATATCCGCCTGCCGGTTCACAGTATATGGCGTTTATCGGTGCGCCTGTTATGGAAAATGAGGAAGCGTCCGGTGTGCTGATACTGAAACTGGATAAAGGACCGGTGAACACCATTGTTCAGAGAAGAGAAGGCATGGGCAAAACCGGAGAAACCTATCTGGTGGGAAAATGGCATGAAAGCCTCAGTTACCGGAGCGACCGGACTGTCCGGCAGGGAAATATGGGCGAGATCAAGTATGGTGAGGATATTGACAAAGCCCTTAACGGAGATTCCGGAACCATGTTCAAAATCGGCAGCAGCGGCAGTGTGGATATTTCCGTTTATGCACCCATGAATATACCCGGTCTCAAATGGGCAATGATCTCTGTTATAACTCTGGAAGAGGCCATTTCCCCCGGGATGGAGGCAGGGCAGCATGACTTTTTTTCCGCTTATGCGGGGAAATACGGATATGATGACCTGCTGCTGATTCATCCTATGGGGCAGGTCTTTTATTCCGTAGCGCACAGATCTGACTACAAAAGCAATGTGTTCACAGGTGATACGGCGGGTACGGAGCTGGGAAAGCTTGTCAGGGCTGTGCTGGATACAAAAAAATTCACTTTTGCAGACTTTGCGCCCTATGCCCCCCTGGATGGCAAACCTGTGGCGTTTATTGCTCAGCCGGTTCTTTCAGGTGAAAAGGCGGAAATAGTGGTGGCCCTGCAGATTTCCATTGACACGATCAACAGTTTCATGAAAGAGCGTTCAGGCATGGGGAAAAGCGGAGAGACCTATCTTATTGGCCCGGACAGTCTGATGCGTTCGGATTCCTTTGCGGATCCGGAGCATTTTTCCGTTGAAAATTCATTTGCCCAAAAGTCCCGCGCGGAAACAGAGGCCGTCCGGAAATCCCTGGAAGGAGTCAGCGGAGAGTCTTTTATACAAAACTATGCAGGAAAAAAGGTGCTTTCAGCCTATACTCCTCTGACTGTGTGGGATTCCAACTGGGGCCTGATTGCGGAAATTGATGAAGCAGAGGCACTGGGCCCCGTCAGTGTGCTAAAGGGAATGATGGTCAGGGTGGGATTTTTTGCCTTTGCCGGTATTGTTCTTTTTGCGGTCTGGCTGGCCTGGTATCTTATGAAACCTGTTGTCCGGGCTGCGGAAGGTGTCCGGAAGATTGCAGAAGGAAACCTTTCCGGAGTTATGGATATCAGGAAATCTGATCTGTCACAGAAAGATGAGATCGGCATGATCGCCGGCGCTGTGACTGATATGGGAAACCGGATACGGGATGTACTGGGTACTGTTGAAAAACTGATCGGTTCTGTCCGCAGAGGGGAACTCTCATACAGGGGAAATGCAGAGGAATTTCAGGGAAGCTGGCGGGATCTGGTTGCCGGTGTCAATGATCTGGCCGAGGCATTTGCCGGGCCGATCCATATGACAGCCGCGGGTATCCGCCGCATATCCACCGGAGACATACCCGAAGAAATCACTGAAACATATGAGGGGGATTTCAACGAAATCCGCAACAGTCTCAATCTGCTCATCTGTTCCATGAATGAGATAACACAGGCTGCCGAGGAAATTGCGGATGGAAATCTGACAGTGGATGTCCGGGAACGCTCGGAAGATGATCGACTGATGAGGGCCATGAATGTCATGATCGGAAAACTCAGGGCACTGTCCGTGGAAACAGACAGGCTCACCCGTGCGGTGCGGGAAGGGGAGCTGACTATACGCGGTGACGCGGCCGCATTTGAGGGAGGCTGGCAGGAACTGGTGAACGGGATCAATCACCTGATTGAGGCATTTATCCTGCCCATAAGGATGACAGCCGAAAATATAGACAGGATTTCCAAAGGGGACATTCCGGCTGAAATCACAAGGGAATATAAAGGTGATTTCAATAAAATCAGGAACAATATCAATATGCTTATATCCAATCTCCGGGAAAGTGCGGGTGTGGCGGAAAAAATCGCGCTCGGGGATCTTTCTGTCCGGGTCAGCCCTCTTTCGGATAAGGATGTACTGGGAATGTCCCTGGCGCAGATGGTGAAAACTGTAAAGCAGATTGTAAAAGACATCAACGAACTGACAGAGTCCGCACGGGAGGGCAGGCTGGATCGGAGAGGGGATGAGAAACGGTTTGGCGGTGAATACGCGGGAATCATCAGGGGCGTCAATGAGACACTGGATGCTGTGGTAATTCCCCTTCGCTCGACATCCGAATATGTCCGCCGTATATCTGAAGGGGAGATTCCGGACATAATCACAGAGGAATACAAAGGTGATTTCAACGAAATGCGAAACAGTCTCAACGCCATGATCGGAAATCTGGCCGGATTTGCGGTCGACGTCCGGCAGGCGGCCGGACATGTGGCCGCAGGCAGCGAACAGTTGAGCACAGGTGCAGAAAAAGTATCCCAGGGAACATCAGAACAGTCGGCAGGGATTGAGCAGATATCTGCTTCCATGGATGAAATGGGCGCGATGCTGGATCAGAGTGCGGACAATGCGCGGCAGACAGCGGCCATTGCGGCCATTGCAGCGCAAAGGGCGCAGGAAAGCGGAAAAGCCGTGGAAGAGACTGTGCAGGCCATGAAAACCATTTCAGAAAAAGTCAGCATTATCGGAGATATTGCCCGGCAGACCAATATGCTTGCCCTGAATGCGGCCATTGAGGCCGCAAGAGCCGGTGATTACGGCAAAGGCTTTGCCGTAGTCGCTGCCGAGGTGCGGAAACTGGCGGAAAACAGTCAGAAGTCAGCGGCTGTCATCAGCAGCCTTTCGGTTTCCAATCTTGAACTTGCGGAAAAAACCGGAAAAGTTCTCAGGGAAATGGTATCCGGCATTCAGAAAACCTCGGAACTGGTGCAGGAAATCAGTGCATCCGGGATGGAACAGGCCGGGGGAGTCGCGCAGGTGAACAAATCCATCCGGCAGTTGGAGCATATTATCCAGGAAAATGCGGCAGCAGCCCAGGAAATGGCAGCCACAGGGAAGGATTTTTCCTCACAGGCGGAGAAACTTCTCCACCGTGTCTCCTTTTTCAGAACCTCACAGAAAAAAAAAGGATAGCGGTTCAGACCGGCTGATGACGCGGAAAAAACTCTCCCATCCTCTGAGGAGGGTAATTTCAGAATCAGCCGGTTTTACCCGCTACCAAAAAAACATACTTTCCGGTCAGGGAACAGTATGCCGGAAGACAGAACAGAGGAATAGGCAGCGGCTCTGAAACCCTGATGCGGTCATATTGCGGCTTTTCAGCAAACGCGGAAAGAATTTCAAATAAAAAAATCATCCCGGATAAGAAAAGGTTGAAATTCCTGCCATACTTCGTATAATTGGAAAGAGTTTTTTTTAACAGGGATAAAGATAACAGTAAAAAATCCGGGCTGCCGGGGATGCAGCGATCCGGGAGGGGACAGACCATCCGGGCTGTCCGGGCGATTTACATCAATTGGAGAGAAAAGAATGCTGGAAAATGAATGGATAACGTTTAACACAAATATCTGGGGATATGATTTTACCTGTGAAGAATGCGGCGTCATAGGTTCCGCTGAAGGTGAAGCCCCGCTGAGCACAATGAAGGCCATGAAGGACAAAGGGTGGACCTTCCGTGTGGATGGTACTGATTTTATTCCTCTCTGCCCTGAGTGCAGCGCGGACGCTGTTATACTGCCATAATAACGGCTTTGGAAAAAAATATCCTGATCCGGTACAGCGTGAAAAGGATTTTTGCCATGCAGTGCTTTGTAAAGTTTGTTTTTGTGAGTCAGAACCATGCGATGCTGGGTGAATTTTCCAATTTTTTGTAAAAATTTGAAAATTCACCCAGCCTGCATTTTCAAACCTGGCAGAACAGTGGATCAGGCAGCATTTTTCTGTCACTTTAAAAATATTCTGCCCCGGAGGGAAATCATGCTGGTAAGAGACTGGATGAAAACCAATGTGATAACTGTTGATGCGGATGCATCAATGGATACAGCGATCAGACTGCTCAAAGAGCATAATATCGGAATGCTGCCGGTGATGCGTGAGGGGGAACTGGCGGGAATTGTCACGGACAGGGATATTAAGAGATATTCGGCTTCTGAAGCCACATCCCTGGATATTCATGAACTGATCTATCTGATTTCAAAAATCAAACTCAGTGATATTATGAGTATAAAGCTCATTACAGTCAAGCCGGATTATACGGTGGATGAGGCAGCGGAAATTCTGCTGAGGGAGAAAATATCAGGCATGCCTGTTGTCAATGATCAGGGAAAGCTTGTGGGCATCATTACCAAAAGCGATCTGTTCAAGGTGATCATTTCCATAAGCGGTCTGCCCAAAAGAGGCATACAGTTTGCTGTAAAGGTGTTCAACCGGGCCGGAGCGGTGCAGGAGATCATTGACATTTTCCGGAAATACGGGGGCCGGATCATGAATATTCTGGTTTCTACTGAATCAGGTGATGAAAAATATCTTAATGCCTATATCCGTATGTACGGGATTGACCGTAACCGTTTTTCCATATTAAAGGAAGAACTCCGGGAAAAGGCAACTCTGTTATATATGGTTGATTATTTTGAAAATAAAAGGGAAATATGGCAGTAGCGGAAATTCTTTTGTCTTGACGTGGGATTTTCATACCGTTATATATTTTCTTAACGTCTGTAATTCCAATTGTGTATGACATCTGATCTGTGCATGATGTCTGATCAGACAGTGTGTGCTGTTTTTTAATTTTTTTAAAACAAGGAGAGAAAAATGAAAAAAGATTTCAGGAAACTGGTGACTGCGTCTGTAATCGGAATGGCAATGATTTTCACCCTGTCCGGCATGGGCATGGCAGAAGACACCATCAAACTGGGAGTGGCCGGAGCGCACAGCGGAGATCTGGCATCCTACGGGCTGCCTTCGGTGAATGCGGCCAAACTTGTGGTCAAAGACATCAACGCCAAAGGCGGGGTTCTGGGAAAACAGGTGGAACTTGTGATTGAAGATGATGCCTGCAAACCCGAAGTATCCACCAACACGGCCACCAAACTGGTTTCCCAGGGAGTTGGCATTGTACTGGGACATATCTGCAGCGGAGCCACCAAGGCTGCTCTGGGAATTTATAAAGATTCCAAAGTCATTGCCATGTCCCCTTCGGCCACCAACCCGGATCTGACCCTGAGCGGCAGCTATCCCAATTTTTTCCGCACCATTTCCCATGATCTTACCCAGGGGGATCTGCAGGTGGAATTTGCCATGAACACCCTGAAACTGAAGAATTTCGCGGTTCTGCATGACAAGGGCGATTATGGCAAGGGAATAGCCGAGCATGTGAAATCCCTGCTGGAAAAAAATCCTGAAGCCAAAGTTCTGCTGTATGAAGGCATTACACCGGGCGCGGTGGATTATTCAGCCATCGTGCAGAAGATTAAAAAATCCGGCGCGGAGGCTGTTATTTTCGGGGGTTATCATCCGGAAGCATCCAAAATTGTAAGTCAGATGCGGAAAAAACGGATGAACACCATTTTTATTTCAGATGACGGTGTGAAAGATGACACCTTTATCAAAGTGGCAGGCAAAGATGCAGAAGGCGTTTATGCCACAGGCCCGGCTGATGTTTCCGGCAGTCCTATGGGAGCGGCTGCAACCAAGGCACATCAGGCGGAATTCGGTTCAGAACCGGGTGCATTTTTCCACAATGCCTATTCCGCAGCACTGGCTCTGCTTAACGCTGTTGAAAAAGCAGGCTCCGCAGATTATGATGCGGTTATCAATGCTTTGAGAACACAGGAAGTCGAAACACCGGTCGGCAAGATTAAATTTGATGAAAAAGGCGATGCCATTGGTGTGAAGATGTCCATGTATCAGGTGAAAGACGGCAAGTATGAGGAAGTGAAATAAGTTCAGAATCTATACGAAAACAGGGGGCAGGCCGGGTGTCTGTCCCCTGTTTTTGTAAGGCCAGAAAAAATCCGGAGCAGATAATATGGATTTGGAATATTTTGCAGAACTTTTTCTTGGGGGACTGACGCGGGGCAGCATTTATGCTCTTATCGCGCTGGGATATACAATGGTCTACGGTATTGTCCAACTGATCAATTTCGCACATGGGGAAATCTATATGATCGGCGCGTTTACTGCTCTCATCATTGCAAGTGTGCTGAATATGGAATTCGGATGGACCCATGCCGGATCTCTTTTCCTGCTGGCCTCTCTTGCCGCTATCATCTATGCCTGCTGTTACGCATGGACAATGGAAAAAATAGCCTACAAACCCCTTCGCAAAGCCCCCCGTCTTTCCGTTCTGATCAGTGCCATTGGCATGTCCCTTTTTCTGCAAAACTATGTGCTTCTGGCACAGACTTCGGATTTTCTGCCTTTCCCAAAACTCGTGCCGGACTGGGAATTCTGGGAGCCTTATGCCCACATCATCAGCGCGCCGGAAATAATGATTCTGCTGGTAACAGCCATTGTCATGATCCTGCTGACTTTTCTCATCAAATTCACCAGAATCGGAAAAGCCATGCGTGCCACAGCACAGGACAGAAGCATGGCCATGCTCGTGGGCGTGGATGTGGATCAGGTGATTTCCGTGACATTTATCATTGGATCAGCAACGGCTGCCATTGGCGGTGTGCTGATTGCTTCCCATATCGGACAGATCAATTTTTATATCGGATTTCTTGCCGGAATCAAGGCATTTGTGGCAGCAGTGCTGGGCGGCATCGGCAGCATACCGGGCGCAGTGCTGGGCAGTCTGGTGCTTGGATGGACCGAAAGTTTTTTCACCGGTTATATTTCCAGTGATTACGAAGATGTGTTTGCATTTGTATTTCTGGTCTGCATTCTCATCTTCAGGCCATCAGGTCTCCTGGGACGTCCTGAAACGCAGAAGGTATGATAATATGCTCAATGAATTCAAAAAATCCTTTGTGACAGCCATCTGGTTTATGTTCCTGACCTTCCCCATTCTGGTTATCCGGGTGAATACAGTGGAAAACATCATCCAGTGGCGGTGGAGAAATATGGCATTTGCCGGAATCGGCTCATTTTTTATTTCCTTTGTGTGGCGTTATCTGATCCGGCGCAAGGAAATGGGAATCAAAAAAAACGAGAATGGAGAATCCCGGAAGATTCCATTGAGTCAGCGTATTACAGAAGAAAAACGCCTGTATTTTCCCGCTCTGATCCTGGTGGGCATATTTGTCCTGATCTTTCCCTTTGTTTTTTCCCTGTACCAGACCAATATCATGATCAACGCGCTGATGTATGTCATGCTCGGACTTGGACTGAATATCGTAGTCGGCCTTGCAGGTCTGCTGGATTTGGGATATGTGGCCTTTTATGCAGTCGGAGCATATACTTACGCTCTCCTTAATCACCATTTCGGACTTGGTTTCTGGACAGTGCTTCCGGTTGCAGGCTTAATGGCTGCCATGTTCGGCATTATTCTGGGTTTTCCAGTGCTGCGGCTGCGGGGCGATTATCTGGCCATTGTAACTCTGGGATTCGGGGAAATCATCCGCCTGATTCTGGAAAACTGGAATGAATTTTCCTTTGGCCCCAGCGGTATCGCGAATATTCCCAGACCCGGATTTTTCGGTGTGAAAATGTCTTTGGAAACCAATACCGTTTTCATTTATTTCATGATGATTATGATGACCCTTGCCACAATTTTTGTGGTAAACCGTCTGCAGAACTCCCGCATTGGCAGGGCATGGATTGCATTAAGAGAAGATGAAATCGCGTGTCAGGCAATGGGCATTGACAAAACCAGAACCAAACTCACGGCATTTGCATTAGGCGCAACCTGGGCAGGATTTGCAGGAGCAGTGTTTGCAGCAAAAACCACTTTTGTCAATCCCGCAAGTTTCACCATCTGGGAATCCATCATTATTCTATGCGTGGTTGTACTCGGTGGCATGGGTTCCATTATCGGTGTGATTTTCGGTGCAATGGTTCTCATCCTGCTTCCTGAATATCTCCGTGCCTTTTCCCAATACCGGATGCTTGTCTTTGGCATGGTGCTTGTGGTTATGATGATCTTCCGGCCCGAAGGAATCATCAGCAATGTCCGGCGCACCTATAAATTTAAGGAACACGCGGATCAGTGAAAAAACTGGGTGTATCCCACCTTTTTCACAAAAAAGGCCGACTTATACCATTACTTGAAACATTTCGGTTGTAAAATACCGCATTCGAAAGGTTTGCCTCAGCAGAGTTTACAGTTAAAAAAGCCACGAATAACACGAATTTGCACGAATGCACAAACCATAATTCGTGTCATTCGTGCAATTCGTGGCTGTACCATCAAATCTTCTGAGTAATGGTATATTTCCGATAATGAATTATTCAAATATCTTCAATGCGTGAATCAGAATACAGAGATAACACCCCGCTGCATCACAGAAAAGAATACGGCCAGTTTTTCACTCCAGCCCCGGTTGCAAGGCTTATGGCGCAATGGATTCTCAGGGCCAATCCCAAAACAATATTGGATCCTGCATTCGGTCTGGGTATTTTTTACGATGAAATCATAAAAACAAATTCGGGAACCCCCCTGTCATTCACAGGATACGAGATTGACAGTCATATTATGACCTATCTTTCTCATACCGGAAAACATAAAAATCTTAGGCTGATACAGCAAGACTATCTTTGTTCTGATACCGGGTATTTTGACGGTATCATCTGCAATCCTCCGTATATGCGTTTTCAGAAATTTCTCAACCGCCATCATGTGCTGGCAAAACTGGAAGAAAAAACAGGGAAAAAACTGGCTGGATACGCAAATACGGCTTCTGTTTTTCTTGTAAAATCCCTGACCGAGCTTAACCGTAACGGAAATCTGGCCTTTATTATGCCTTTTGAGTTTTTCAATACCGGGTATGGAAAAGATGTCAAGAAAAGTCTGCTTGAAAATCATCTGTTAAAACAGATTATTATTTTTTCCAATGAAAAAGAAATATTCCCGGATGCCACAACAACGGTGTGTGTGCTTCTGTGCAGAAATGACGGAAAAGAGGAAGCCATAAAAATTGCGCATATCAAATCTAATGAGGAAATTGAGAGCATATCTGATGTAAGTCATTTTTTTCAGAGGGAAATCCGGCATTCGGATTTGCCATACAGCAAAAAATGGACACCCATACTGTTATCTCTTTTTTCTGAACACAAACAACCTGATGGTTTCTGCAAACTGTCTGCATACGGCGCATTCACAAGAGGCATCGCCACAGGTGCAAATGAATTTTTTGCATTGACAAAATCAAAAATCAAAGCATACGGGCTGGATAATGACAATTGCTTCAAATGTATCACAAAAAGCGCGCAGATACGGAAATCTGTTTTTACCGAAGCTGATTTTGACAGGCTTTGCCATGCAGACAAAGCGGTTTTCTGTCTGGATGTGAAAGATCACAGCAAGTTGGAAATACAGAATTATATCAGATACGGCGAAAAACAGGGTTTTAATGAACGGTATCTTACGAAAATGAGAAATCCCTGGTACAGAATGGAACACAGAAAACCTGCCCCGATTCTTTTCGGTGTGTTCAGCAGAGGCCGTTTGAAAGTGATACGGAATTTTACAACAGCGATAAACTTTACATGCTTTCACTGCTTTTATCCCAATCTGTTTGGTGAACAGCTTATAAACAGACTTTTTGTCTATTTTATCAGCGATTTAGGGCAGAACATCTTGAAAAACAGCAAACGGAGTTACGGGGATGAACTGGACAAATTTGAACCCAATGATCTTAATGAAAGCCTGTGTCCAAGCCCTGCTCAGTTTGAATTGATGGATGAAGAAGATGCCCGCAGCGTGATTGATATGGCAATCACAGATGAAGAAAAGGCGGTGTGTATGAGCAATGTTCTGACAGAAAAAATTTTTAACACAGGATTTGGCAGTATTTCCGGTGCAATCCATATCAAAATATGGTAGTGGGTCAAATCCGTTGATAAGGTCTCCCCTCCCTTGAGGGAGGGGCAGGGGGAGGGTGAAAACATCACTGATTATCCCCCTCCCCTGACCCCTCCCACCAGGGGAGGGGAATTTTTGGATCAACAGATTTGCACCACTACCCAAAATATAATGAAAGAAACAATGAACAATAACCAAGAATCTATACTGGAAGTAAGTCAACTGACAATGGATTTCGGGGGTGTCCGGGCTGTGGATCATGTGGATATGGACATCCGCGCGGGAGAGATTGTTGCACTCATCGGCCCCAACGGCGCGGGAAAAACCACGTTTTTCAACTGCATTACCGGCATATACAAACCCACCAAAGGCGATATTCTTATCCGGCCGCCGGGAAAAAAGGAAAAGCGGATCAACGGCTTAAAACCCAATCAGGTGACAGAACAGGGACTGGCACGCACCTTTCAGAATATCCGTCTTTTTCCCAACATGACGGTATTGGAAAATGTTATGATCGGACGGCACTGCCGCCTGAAAGCCGGAATTCCCGGCGCGATATTCCGCAATCCTCGCACAGTTGCAGAGGAAAAAAAAGTGGTGACAGACAGTTATGCAGTGCTGGAAAAGATCGGCCTGAGCATATATGTCAATGAATTTGCCAAAAATCTTCCCTATGGTGCGCAGCGCAGACTGGAAATTGCACGGGCTATGGCAACTGATCCTTTCCTTCTTCTGCTCGATGAACCCGCAGCAGGCATGAATCCTCAGGAAACCAATGAACTGGATGAACTCATTGAACGCATACGCTCGGAAGAAAAGATTTCCATTCTGCTGATTGAACATGATATGAAACTGGTCATGAGTCTGTCTGACCGGATTTTTGTGGTGGATTACGGCAGAAAAATCGCGCAGGGAACTCCTGAGGAAATCAAACGCAATCCGGCTGTGATTAAAGCCTATCTGGGAGAGGAAACTGATGCTCAAAATCAGCAATATTGAAACCTTTTACGGAAACATCCGGGCATTGAAGGGCATCAGCATGGATATATCTGAAGGGGAAATCATCACCCTTATCGGCGCAAACGGCGCGGGAAAAACGACCACGCTGATGTCTGTATCCGGCATTGTTCCGCCCCGTACAGGGAAAATATATTTCATGGGACAGCCCATACATGAACTGAACCCGAACCGGATTGTTTCTCTGGGCATATCACAGGTTCCCGAAGGACGGCGTATTTTTCCCTATCTCACGGTTTCGGAAAACTTGGATATGGGCGCGTTTCTGCGCAAAGACAAAGAGGAAATCCGGAAAGATATGGATTATCTCTTTGATCTTTTTCCCATTCTTTCCAAAAGACGCTCTCAGGCAGGCGGAACCCTGAGCGGTGGAGAACAGCAGATGCTCGCGATTTCCCGCGCACTTATGGCCCGTCCCAAACTCCTGCTGCTGGATGAACCTTCTTTGGGACTGGCCCCGCTGATTATCCGGCAGATATTTGAAATCATAAAAAAAATCAACAAAGAAAACAATACCACCATTTTTCTGGTGGAGCAGAACGCAAATCTGGCCCTGCAGGTCGCTCATCGGGGATATGTAATGGAAAACGGAAAAATCACCATGAGCGACACTGCCGCAAATCTTCTGGCAAATGAGAATGTGAGAAAAGCATATCTGGGGATATAGGTTTCAGTTATCAGTGTTCAAATTTCGTGTCAGCCTTTCTGTTCCTGATAAATGATGTTACGCCTTTGTTTTTTATTGCTCATTTTTATTTAAATTGATACAAAGCATCTATGAAAAAAAACTTTGGGAATTATACAGCGATTATCTTTTAAGTTCATTTGGTTATACGACTGTAACAGGCTTATCCCAACTATTGAACAAACAGGTCGGTCATGATAACTGATGTTACGCAGCCCTTTCAGAAATCAGGAGGTTACTCTCTTCCGCCATCATTCCGGCATAAGCCGGAATCCGTTGATTTCAGACGGTTATTTCCCCGGTATGACGATACTTCCTGTGTAATACCAATTCTCTGTTGATTCTATACGATACAGAATACAAATCCGGAGGAGTGCAAAAATTAAGCGGAGCGGTTTTTTGCAAACGCTGAACAGCGGAAAAACTGACGGTATTGTATTAAATCAATGGCGAACCGGTATAAGAAGCTGTTTTAAAAATATCCCGGGGCAAAAAATTTGGGATTTTACCAAATGTCAAAGCCTGATATTATTTTCAGACCGGCTGCTCTGTTCCGATCAGCGGATTTGATCTGCTGCCAGCAGATTGTTGCGTCTTATCTGTCTGTTTCTTCCGCTCACGGGGTAAAAAAAAGAGGGCATCATGATGATTCAGAGTGCGGCAGGTTTTCTGATGTTTGCCTTTCTTGCATGGCTCATAAGTGAAAACCGGAAACAGGTCAGCCTGAAAACAGCGGGCATTGGCCTGCTTCTGCAGTTGCTTATCGGGTTTCTGCTTTTAAAACTTCCTGTTTTCAGAGAATTTTTTCTCATGCTTAACCAGTTGGTTCTTTTTTTGGAGCAGTCCACACAGGCCGGGACATCAATGGTTTTCGGATATTTGGGCGGAGGCACGCTGCCTTTTGATGAAAAATTTCCGGGAGCAGCCTATATTCTCGCGTTCCGGGGCCTGCCCCTGATTCTGGTCATGAGTGCGCTGTCCTCTCTGCTGTTTTACTGGAAAATTCTCCCTCTTGTGGTCAAAGGCTTTTCATGGATCATGCAGAGAAGTCTGGGGCTGGGCGGGGCCGAAGCTCTGGGTGTTTCTGCCAATGTGTTTGTGGGCATGGTGGAATCCCCCCTGTTTATCCGTCCCTATCTGAAAAACATGACCCGGAGTGAAATCTTCAGTCTTATGACCTGCGGCATGGCCACCATTGCAGGCACGGTTATGGTGCTGTATGCCAGCATTCTGAGTGAAGCGGTTCCCAATATCATGGGGCATATTCTCACAGCATCCATTATCAGTGTGCCTGCGGCTGTGACCGTGGCCAAGCTCATGGTTCCTGAAACTAGGGAAGTGACAGCCGGGGAACTGACATATCCGGAACCCGCACTGAGTGGAATGGATGCTGTCACCAAAGGCACGGTGCAGGGAATCCAACTGCTGATCAATGTGATAGCAATGCTTGTGGTTCTGGTGGCTTTGGTGCATCTGATCAATCTTCTGCTGGGGATTTTCCCGGATATGAAAGGTTCCCCCCTCACCCTCCAGAGGATAATGGGAATTTTTATGGCTCCCATTGTCTGGCTTATGGGAATTCCCTGGTCAGAATGTCTTACTGCCGGATCGCTTATGGGAACCAAAACTGTGATCAATGAATTTGTGGCCTATCTTGACTTAAGCCGTGTTCCCAAAGACGCTCTGAGTCCTGAAAGCAGGGTCATCATTACCTATGCCATGTGCGGATTTGCCAATCCCGGAAGTCTGGGTATCATGATTGGCGGAATGGGAACAATGGCCCCGGAAAAACGGGATGAAATTGTATCTCTGGGCTTCCGCTCCATTATAGCCGGAACCCTTGCCACCTGCATGACCGGCGCTGTGGTCGGAATCATAGGGTTCTGATCTTTTCTCCGTTCCAATCCTGAGGACTGCCAAACGGAAATTTTGGCAGTCCGGACAAAAATCCTCTTCCTGCCCCTTCCGCATATATTGCAATTTTGTCATGCCAAACTCAGCAGTCTGCCCTTGACATTGTTTCATATCATCTTATTTTTCTTACCAACGTTAAATGGCAGAGTTTTTCAGAGTTTTATTAATGCGTTTCAGAATGTACGGCATATTTTGATTCCATTTATACATATATTTATCCGGTTACACAAATTCATATTCAAACCCAGCGGGAGAGTATACTGGCCCATGACTGAGAACATCACAGAAGAACAGAATGCCGGGATGGCAGAGGTTTTGGAACCGGCAGAAGAAAATGCTTCCGGAGATACGGAAGGAAATAAAGGAGAGGACAGCCAAAGCGATCCGCTGATCCAAAAGGAGAAAGAGCTGGAGGCTGTCCGGGAGGAACTCGGCGCAGAAAAAGACCGTTTTTTGCGTTTCTATGCCGAGTTTGACAACTATAAAAAGCGGAATGCCCGTGAAATGCAGGATTTCCGGAAATTTGCCAATGAATCCCTGATCCGGGAACTGCTTCCGGTCATTGACAATCTGGAAAGAGCCGTGCAGTCTGCCGAGGGAAATGCAGAGGCAGACAAATCCATACGGGAAGGTGTGGGACTGATCCACAGGGATATTCTCCGTGTATTTGAAAAATTCAGCGTGAAAGCAGTCCAATCCCTTGGGTTTCCTTTTGATCCGGCTTTTCATGAGGCCATTGGTCAGGAGGAAAGTGAACAGGGTGACAATATCGTGGTAAAGGAATTTCAGAAAGGCTATCTTCTGCATGACAGACTGATCCGGCCTGCCATGGTGATTGTATCCAGGGCAAAAGCAAAAGAAGCTGCCCCTGACAGCGATGTGAAGGAAAACCGGGAAATCCCGGAGGAATCTGATAATGAAACCGCTGACGCACAGAATGCAGGCAGTCAGGGCGATACAGAGTGATTTTATAATCTGAATATATTCTCTAAGGAGGAGATGAAAAATGGGTAAAATCGTCGGAATTGATTTGGGAACAACAAACTCCTGTGTGGCAGTTATGGAAGCGGGAGAATCAAAAGTCATCACCAATCCGGACGGGGGGCGCACCACCCCTTCCATTGTGGCCATATCTGAAAGCGGAGAGCGTCTGGTGGGACAGATTGCCAAACGTCAGTCCATCACCAACCCGGAAAACACGGTTTTCGGTGTGAAACGCCTCATTGGCCGCAAATTTGAGTCCAAAGAGGTGCAGGGCGACATCAAGATTCTGCCCTATAAAATTGACAGGGCCGGCAACGGGGATGTGCGGGTAAATCTGCGGGGAAAACAGTACAGTCCTGCGGAAATATCCTCCTTTATTCTGGCCTATATCAAAAAATACGCGGAAGATTATCTGGGAGAACCGGTCACAGACGCGGTTATCACAGTTCCGGCCTATTTTAACGACAGTCAGCGTCAGGCCACCAAAGACGCTGGAAAAATAGCGGGTCTCAATGTGCTGCGCATCATCAATGAACCCACAGCCGCATCCCTGGCCTACGGACTGGACAAGAAAAAAGAGGAAAAGATCGCTGTGTTTGACCTCGGAGGCGGAACCTTTGACATCTCTGTTCTGGAAATCGGGGACGGTGTGTTTGAGGTGAAATCCACCAACGGCGACACCCATCTGGGCGGTGAGGATTTTGACCTGCGCGTCATTGATTATCTGGCTGATGAATTCAAAAAGGATCAGGGCATTGATCTGAGAAATGACAAAATGGCCCTGCAGCGTCTGAAAGAGGCAGCGGAAAAAGCCAAGATGGAACTGTCCTCCTCACGGGAGACAGATGTGAATCTGCCCTTTATCACCGCAGACGCGAGCGGCCCCAAACATATGAATGTCAAAATCACCCGTGCCAAACTGGAATCTTTGGTTGCGGATCTGCTGGACAAACTGGAAATGCCCTGCCAGATCGCAATGAAGGATGCAGGACTGAGTGCCAGCCAGATTGATGAAGTGATCCTTGTGGGGGGCATGACCCGTATGCCCGCAGTGCAGGAACGGGTGAAAAAGATTTTCGGCAAAGAACCGAACAGAGGCGTGAACCCGGATGAAGTCGTGGCAGTGGGCGCGGCCATTCAGGGTGGCGTACTCAAAGGCGATGTCAAAGACGTGCTGCTGCTGGATGTCACGCCCCTTTCTCTGGGCATTGAAACCCTGGGCGGTGTCATGACCCGGCTGATTGAAAAAAACACCACCATTCCCACAAAGAAAAGCCAGGTTTTTTCCACAGCTGCGGACAATCAGCCTGCGGTTTCCATCCATGTGCTGCAGGGTGAGCGGGAAATGGCAGCCTACAACAAAACCCTGGGACGTTTTGATTTGGCAGACATACCGCCTGCGCCCAGAGGCGTGCCCCAGATTGAGGTGGCATTCGACATTGACGCTAATGGCATTGTGAATGTTTCAGCCAAAGATCTGGGAACCGGCAAGGAGCAGGCCATCAAAATCACAGCCTCCAGCGGTCTGAGCAAAGATGAGATTGACCGGCTGGTAAAAGAGGCTGAAATGCACGCGGATGAGGACAAAAAGAGAAAAGAACTGGTGGAAGCCCGCAATCATGCAGATACCCTGATCTACCAGACCGAAAAATCTCTCAAAGATCTGGGTGCAAAAGTGGATGCCTCCACCAAGGGCAATGTGGAAAGCAAAATCACCGCTCTCAAAGATATTATGAAGACTGACAATACCGAGGACATCAAACGCGTAAGCGATGAACTCATGCAGGCTTCCCACAAACTCGCGGAGGCCATGTATCAGCAGGCTTCACAGCAGCACAGTGCAGGTGCAAATCCGGGCGCGGGTGCAGATGCATCGGGCGCGGGCTCATCAGGAACAGGTGGAAAAACGCCAAAGGATGATGATGTTGTGGATGCTGATTTTACAGAAGTGAAAGACAAATAAAAAGAGTTGTTATCTCTCAATATTTCTTATAAGCAATTGAAAAATCCCGCGTGTATCCCGGACAACTGATCCGGAGATGCCGCGGGATTTTTTATTGCCTGTTGTAAAAATTTCAGAAATATATTATTCTGAAACTTGGAAAAAGCAGGAGTTCCGCAGTTGGTTTTCACATAAGGATCTGTATTAAAATAACCTGTTATACCAATTCTCCATTGAAAGTATACTTATGATCCGGTTTCCCACAGAGGACACAGATAGAAAAAACCACAGAGAACACAGAGAAAACAACTTACCTTATTGTATAAATTCAATAGAGAATTGGTATTATAAACCCTAAGGGTTTCCAAAACCCTTAGGGTTTTCGGACAGAAAAGCCTTACAGGCTATTTTTTTACAAACCCTAAGCGGTCTGTCAAATAAGTTGTTTCACATATTCCATATCGTGGGGAGCGGCATCCTGCCGCCCCGGAACCGGCAGGATACCGGTTCTACGGTGTGTTAAAAGAGGTCATCCATTCGGGATTCTGTAAAGCGGATGGTCTTTATTTTTTGTAATAATATCAATTCTCAGAATTTATTTTCCGCCCCGGTGTCAGACCGGATCAGCGGATTTTGCCCATTACCCCAAATTTATGAATAGGTGCTTACCTGAAAAATATCCGGTAAGAAGTTTTTGTTTTTAAGAAAACGTTTTTTTACAAAGTCCGGATCTGAAAATATACAACTTTGTATTTAGGTGATTTCCATGAAAAAATGTACCATATTGTAGGGTGGGCACGGCTTTTTGTGCACGCCGTCCTGCTGAAAAGGTGGGCACAAAAAGCCGTGCCCACCCTACGAAAAACGGTATAATCTTTAATGGAAATCACCTTAACTGACAACGCAACTGTTTGTATGGCTTATACAGTTGAAATCCGCATTGGAAACTGAAATGATTGCAGAAATATTATCCACTGGTGATGAAATCCGCTCCGGCGCGCTGGCAGATACCAATGCTGCGTGGCTGGCGCAGAAACTGGAAGAGACCGGTATTGACGTATCCCGTCACAACTGCGTGGGGGATGATATGTCCATGCTGATTAATGTGTTCCGGGAGATCGGCGCACGGGCAGATGTGGTTCTTGTCACAGGCGGGCTGGGGCCGACAACAGATGATCTGAGTGCCGGGGCTGCGGGAAAAGCCGCAAATGTTCCTCTGGTACTGAATCAGAAGGCCTTTGATTCCATTTCGGAATTTTTTGCATCCCGCAACTGGATCATGACGGAATCCAACCGCAAACAGGCCATGCTGCCACAGGGATCGGAAATGCTGGACAATCCCGTTGGAACAGCCCCCGGTTTTACCCTGAAGATTGGCAAATGCCAGTTTTTCTTCATGCCCGGTGTTCCCTTTGAGATGAAAAAAATGTTTGCAGATCAGGTCATGCCCCGCATTGAAAAACTCCGTGGAGATGATCGGGCTTCCCATCAGACGCGTACCATTTCCACTTTTGGACTGGGGGAATCACGGGTTGGGGAAATGATGGCTGAACTTCCGTCTCTGTTTCCTGCCATCCGGCTGGGACTGCGGGCAAAGTTTCCGGAAATTCAGATCAAACTTTACGGCAGTCACAAATCCGGGGCTGAACTGGAGCGGCAGTTGATCGCAGCACAGGCATGGGTTGTGGAAAAAATGGGAGAAAAAATTTTTTCCACAACCGGCGAAAGCATGGAGGCTGTTGTGGGCAGTATGCTGCGGAAAAGGAAAGCAGGTCTGGCTCTGGCCGAAAGCTGTACCGGAGGACTGATAGCCAGCCGCATTACCGATGTTTCCGGCAGTTCGGATTATTTTCTTTTTTCCGCTGTCACCTATTCCAATGAAGCCAAGATCATAGTATTGGGCGTGAAACCGGAAACATTGGAAAGATACGGGGCCGTAAGTGAGGAATGCGTAAGGGAAATGGCCGCGGGGGTGCAGCGTATGACAAATGCAACATACGGTCTGGCTGTCAGCGGAATTGCAGGCCCCGGAGGCGGAAGTGATGAAAAACCTGTGGGAACCGTATGTTTCGGACTGGCCGGGCCTGGAGGAGTGAAATCTTTCCGCTTTGTCATGAAATATGCCACCCGTGCCATGCAGAAGAGCATGTTTGCCATGAAGGCAGTGGATCTGCTTCGTCAGGAACTTAGGTGATTTCCGGAAAAGAATATCCCGGAAAAGCGGCACAGGCTTCCGGCCTGTGCTTTGTGCCTGTAAACTGAACCGGGATATTTATTTTCATAAATCACCTTAGGCGATTTCCATGAAAAAATGTACCATCATTGCAGGGTGGGCACGGTTTTTTGTGCCCGCCGTCCTGCTGAAACGGTGGGCACAAAAAACCGTGCCCACCCTACGAAAAACGGTATAATCATTAATGGAAATCACCTTACGGCAGATACGGAAGGGGAAACAGTTTTCTGAGGTTCATAAAAAAAGCGGAAATATGATTTCACACCCTGCAGTGTGAAACAGACTGCATACTGTCCTGCACTGTTTTTGAAATCTGCCAACACAAAGACTGAAAAAAAGGAGAAAATATGTACCAGTATGAAAAACCCGACAATCTGGTGGAACTGATAGAAAACAGTGTTTCCAGATTCGGGGATAAACCCCTGTTCGGAAGCAAGAACAGAACCGGTGAATATGAATGGAGCACCTACCGGGAAATCGGGCAGCGCATTGATCATTTCCGTTCCGGACTGGCGGGCATTGGCCTGGGAAAAAATGATGCTGTGGGATTTATCGGCAGCAACCGGCCGGAATGGGCAGTTTCAGCCTTTGCCGCATACGGACTTGGGGCGCGCTTTGTTCCCATGTATGAAAAGGAACTGGTGAAGATTTGGCAATATATCATCCAAAACGCGGGGATCAAGGTGCTGGTGGTTTCCACTCCGGAGATATATGCACAGGTCAAAGCCTTTCAGAAGGAAACACCCGGACTGGAAAAAATATATGTCATTGAAAGTCAGGGGGAAAATTCCATGTCCGCGCTGGAACAGTCCGGAGCGGCAAAATCTGTGCCTTCCATCCGTCCCAAACCAGGTGACACAGCCGCGCTGATTTACACTTCCGGCACTACGGGAAATCCCAAAGGCGTGCTTCTCTCCCACGGGAATTTTACCAGCAATTTCATAGCCGCAGGAAAACTTTTTCCGGATCATATCAATCAAAATGCACGGCTTATTTCCATTCTGCCCTGGGCGCACTCCTTTGGTCAGACCGGTGATCTGTACAATATCATCCATGCCGGTGGTTCCATCGGACTGATGGAAAATGTGAACACTCTGGCTGAGGATATGGCAAAAATCCGGCCCACCTTTATCATAGCGGTTCCCAGAGTTTTCAACAAAATCTATGCAGGACTGCAGGCAAAAATGAAGGAAAAGGGCGGATTGGCCAAAAAACTGTTTGACATGGGTGTGGAAAGCGCAAAAAAACGCCGTGAAATACTCCAAAAAGGACAGAATCCGGATTTTATGACAAATTTCAGATACAAAATTGCAGACAAAGTGGTGTTCTCCAAAATCCGGGAGCGTTTCGGGGGATGTCTGCAGGGAGCCATTTCCGGCAGTGCGACCATGAATGTGGAAATCGGATATTTCTTTGCGGACATAGGAATAACGGTCTATGACTGTTACGGCCTTACCGAAACCACACCGGCTGCCACCATGAACTGTCCTGCCGCTCACAGACCCGGCAGTGTGGGACGTCCCATTGAAAAAGTGCGGGTGGTGATTGACAAAACCTTCAGTGAGGAAGGAGCGGAAGACGGGGAAATCATTGTTTACGGCCCCAATGTCATGCAGGGATACCATAACAATCCCGAAGCTACGCGGTCAGTGATGACCGAAGATGGCGGATTCCGCACCGGAGACAGGGGCAAACTGGATAAAGACGGTTATCTGTTTATCACAGGCAGAATCAAAGAGCAGTACAAACTGGAAAACGGAAAATATGTGTTTCCTGCCACATTGGAAGAGGAGATCAAACTTCTGCCCTGGGTGGAAAATGCCATGATTTACGGAGAGGGAAAGGCTTTCAATGTGTGCATGATTATTCCGAATTTTGATGTGCTGGGGAAATATGCACGGGAAAAGGGTCTGCCGGCTGATCCCGCGGAACTGGTGAAGAATACGCAGGTGCAGGAAATGATCAGCGGTGAAATCAACGCATTTCTCAAAGGAAAATTCGGAGGGTATGAAATCCCGAAAAAATATATTTTCCTTGGCGAGCCTTTTTCTCTGGACAACGGAACCCTGACCCAGACCATGAAACTCAAAAGACCGGCTGTATTGCAGAAATATATGGATCAGATTGAAAAGGTATATACGGAAATCCGGTAAAAGTTCTTTCATATTTAACCTCTTAAGGTGATTTCCAGAAAAGAATATACCGCCAAAGTATCAAAAGCTTCCGGCTTTTGCCCTGTGCCTGTGAACTGAACCGGGATATTTATTTTCAGAAATCACCTAAAATCAGGGAGCAGCCGGTTTGATCTGCACCGGTTGCAAAAATCAGTCAGAGTCATTCAGGCGAAAACCGGAATCCGGTGTTTTCCGGACACCGGCTTTCGACTGAATGACGGGAAAATTGAATTTCGGATTTTTTACGGGTTTATCAGATTTGACATGCCCCTGTTTCCTTAATTTGAAGCACCGCGGATCATAGCGGAAAGCGCATGGGTGAAGCCTTTCATTTCTTGGGCCTGGGCATTGAGTTCTTCAGAAGCCGCAGCAGATTCCTCTGCTGTGGATGCATTCTGATGAATGACTTTTTCCATATCGCTTACAGCCTTCTGCAACTGCTCAATGCCCCGGGACTGTTCCCTGGAAGCCTCCGCGATTTCTCCCACAATTTTCCCGGCATGGGCACTGTGTTCAGCCACTGATGAAAAGGCATCCACTGCTCCGGAAAGCAGATGGAATCCGGTTTTGATTTGCTGTACGGTTTTTTCAATCAGCTCGGATGTGGTCCGCGCTGCCTCTGAAGCGCGCAGAGCCAGATTTCTCACTTCCCCGGCCACCACTGCAAAACCTGCCCCGGATTCCCCTGCCCGTGCTGCCTCCACAGCAGCGTTCAGGGCCAGCAGATTGGTCTGGAATGCTATTTCATCTATGGTTTTTACAATGTGAAAGGTCTGATCACTGGCGCTGATGGTTTCTCCCATGGAAGATTTCAGTTCCGACAGTGATCGGTCTGCTTTTTTTATAATATCAATTACTTCTTTCATAACATTATCGGCTCTGACTGCATTTTCAGAGTTCTGGCAGATCATGGCGGATATCTCTGCCAGGGATGCTGCGGTCTCCTCTGCAGCGGCTGCCTGTTCGGAAGCCCCTTCCGCAAGCATGATGCCTGCGGACGATACCTGGCCTGATGCAGCGGACACCTCATCCGAGGACCCGGTCAGTCCCTGAACTACACGTATAATGGGCCGGGTGATTTCCCGGGTCAGAAAAAATGCGAACAGAATTCCTGCGGCAAAAACACATAAAGATCCTATGCCCATGAATTTTTTGGAATCTGAAATCTGACTGCGCATAAGGGATTTCTGATCATCGCGGGTTTTATAGCAGATATCAAGCACTGATCTGGCAGAGGCCACCATGTTTGCGTCAAGTTTTTCAAGCTGTTCCAGGTCAGGATTCCTGTTTTTTATATCCGCATATTCCCTGAACGCTGCCTCATACAGACCGCTTTGTTCCATAATTTCATCAATGCGTTTTTTTTCCGAAGAAACACGGAATTTTTCTTTTGAGGCTCTGATCTGATTTTTCATTTCTCCCAGAAGATTCATGACCTGATCCGCGTACTCCTGCTTTCCGCGTATGATGAAATTTTTTTCATGCCTCCGGATTTCAAGCATAATCTTCACAATTTCATTCACATCATCCCCTATGGCCATGCGTTCAGTCACATTGCTCAGTCCCCTGTATCCGAACCATGCCACCAGGGAACTCAGTATGAGAACACACAGAAACCCCCCGGCAATTTTTACAGAAAGTCTGATATTCTTACACATTCTACTATTTCCTTTGCGTTTTTTTTCGCCCTGTCATTGTCTCATCTTTCAGGCATTATGAGTAAACCGGAATTAATGTGCCACTGTATAATTTCAACAGTGGGCTGCTCTTATTCCTCTCCGGTATCTGTGAAACCGTGCACAGGGTTTTGGGCTTCCAGTGCAATGTTCCTGTCTTTGCTGTTTTCAGGAAATCCTGCCGGATTTCTGATCGCAGTCTGCTCCCTTTGCTTTTTACGGATGCTGAAAAAAGAGGCTATCTCAAGCAGACGGCCGGACTGGGAAAAGAAATTCCCGCTCCAGTCTGCCATCTGCTCCGTGGCTCCGGCATTGATCTGTATGCTCTGCTCCAGTTCCTGCATAGCTTTGCTGACCTGCGAAATGCCCAGGGACTGTTCCGCACTGGATGTGCTGATTTCCTGCACCAGATTTGCGGTTTTCTGAATTCCCATGACCATATTTTCCAGCACTGCCCTGGTCTTCTCTGCAATGACAAGATTTCTGGCAGACAGTTCATTGATGCTTTTGGCTGATTTCTGACTGCGCTCAGCCAGTTTGCGGATTTCCGCGGCCACAACCGCAAATCCTTTGCCGTGTTCTCCGGCTCTTGCAGCCTCTATGGCGGCATTCAGGGCCAGCATATTGGTCTGTCCTGCAATATCTTCTATAATCCGTATCTTTTCACTGATACTTTTCATTGCAGCAACTGTTTCTCTTACAGATTCACCGCCAATCTCCGCATCCTGAGCGCTTGTCCGGGCAATCTCGGCAGTCTGATGGGCATTTTCCGAATTACGGCTCACCGTGGCACTCATTTCTTCAATGGAACTTGATATTTCCTCCATGCCGGCCGCCTGCTGGTTTGTCATTTCAGAAACCTGCCGCGCACTGTCATTGAGTTTTCCGCTGACCCCGGCTATCTGCTCCGATGCCTTTTGCACATCTGCTGCAAACTGACGCAGATTACAGATCATGATATTGATATTCTGCCTGATTTTGTCAAAATCCCCTTTGTAAACCTCCTTTGTGGGTTCGGGAATATCCCCTTTTGAGATTCTGTCAATCTGAGAGGCTGTCATCTGCAGCGGAGTGACAACCGCATCCAAAGTGCGGTTCACCCCTTTGATGATGCGTGCATATTCGCCCCCGAATTTCTCCTCACTGCCTCTCAGATTCAGATTCCCTTCCAGAGCCGCATCTGTCAGACTGTTAATATCCCTCACGATTTCCCTTATGGTTTCCACCATACGGGTAAGGGATCTGCCCAGAACATCCTTTTCAGACAAAATCTGAATTGTGGCAGACAAATCGCCGCCGGCAATTTTTTCCGCAGCCTGCACCGTATCTTTCCGGTTTTGGATCAGGGCATTGATACTGTCCTTTATCTCATTGAAATCACCATTGAATTCTTCTGAAATTTCATCCGGAACATCCCCTTTGGAAATCCGGTTGATATTTTCCGCAGTCAGGACAATGGGTTTGACAAAGGCTGCAATCAGGGAGTTGACATTTGCAACCAGATCATTCCATCCTCCTGCAAAATCATCCGGATTGCCGCGGGTTTTCAGATTTCCGTTCTGAATGCCGGTTATGAGTCCGTTGAGTTTTCCTATAATGGTTTTCAGAGTCTGTATCATCAGATGCAGGGCGGTCATCAGCCGGTCATTTTCCGAGCGCACGCGGACTGTCACACCCAGATCCCCTGCGGCAATGTGTTCGGCAATGTCTGCGGTTTTGGCAGTGGCCTCAATGAGCAGATTCAGATTGTTCATAATTTTGCTGAAATCACCTTTGAATGCCTCGTTGACAGGTTCAGGAACCGATCCCAGGGCAAGCTGATCCAGACAGGATGAAGTTATATGGATGGGTTCGGCAAAGGCTTCAATCAGGTTGTTGACACCTGAGATCAGTTCGTGCCATCCGCCGGAATATCCTGATGCACTGCCCCGTGTATCCAGCCGGCCTTCACGGATTTCATCCGTGACACGTTTCATTTCATCTGACACATGCCTGATGCGGTCGGCCATGTCATGAAAGGCCCGGATCAGATCACCGATTTCATCACTGCGCTGCACCGGGATTCTTCTGCTGAAATCTCCGTCTCTGATGGCATTGACGCTTTCAAGTATCTGCCGGGTATGGGGTATGATGTTGAGAATGAAAACACCGAATCCGCCAATCAGTACGGCAGTCAGGACAATGGCCGCAAGAATGACAGACACACGGAGCCTGTACAGAGAGGAAGCCGTGGTCTGCCGGTTTTTTTTAAGCATAAGATCCGCACTGAGGGTTAAATCATGGGACAGATCCCGCAGTTTTCTGTCTGCATCCTGTCTTTCCCGCCATACGCGGATCACGTCCTCTGTAAAGGTTTTCTGCGCTTCAATTGCGGTTTCTGTTTCCCTGCCTATGGCAGTAAGGGAATCATCCCTGACCAGTGCAAGGGAATTGAGGTAGTTTTCCACAATCGTTACCATGTTTTTCTCAATTAAAACTGCCTGCTTTTCATATGCGGCATTGTCAGAGAAAAGAACCAGTCCTGTTAAGGCCAGTTGCCATTTTTCCAGTATCTCCAGCAGATAAAATGCGGCCTCTTTGAGATTGAGTTCATTCTGATCAATAAAATCTCCGGAAAATGATGCCTGTGTCTCTTTTTCGGAAACCAGAAAGAGCAGTTTCTGTATCTGGACAGACAAATCCGTCAGTTTCTGATTCTGTTCGGCAAACCTTTCTTTCAGGAGAATGGTTTTCCGGGCCAGATCATCAAAGATTTCCGCATATTCATCCAATCCTGCAAGAGAATCCGGGGCGGCAGCACGGATTTTCCGGATTTCCTCTGTCACTGCATCTGCTGTCTCCCTGGTCATTTCTATGACAAAACGGTTTTTTTCCGCTTCCGTGTCTGCAATTCCCTTAATGAGACTGTGAACCTGATCGTTTTGTTCAATCAGATCCGAGGCCAGATAAAGGGAATAAAAATTGACTCCGGCCAGTGATGCTGTTATGGAAACAGATATAAAAAGCAATGCCCATATTTTGAACCGCAGGGTTTTCATCAGTATTGCCGTCCTTTCACTGAGCGAGAATTTTCATGGCTTCTTCCAAAGTGTGGCCGCCGTGGATTCCCACGCCCACCAGCATATCTTTTCCGGGAACATTCACAATATAGGACAGCTTGGGTTCAGGTTCGGCTCCGTCAAGTCTGGGCCACCAGTATTCTGACCAGCCCTGGCCGCTTTCACTTTCCGCGATGCGGAGAAATTCCGCTGCAAATATTTTTCCGTTTTTATCCCGGACCCGGAGAAAGTTTTTGCCCACCAGTCCCTGACGGGGATGGGCGATAATCATTCCGCGTTCAGTGTCTTTGAGACCGTAAGCAAAGACATACAAATCCCCCCTGACCCATTTTCCTTTGGGATCATTGATTTCCGCCAGCCCATCCCGGCCTTTTTCCGAAAGAAACGCAGCAGCATCTCTGGTCATCTGCATCACCTCTGTGTATTTTGCCGCATCACTCTTTTCAGCATTTTCCGCATGACCGGAAATGCACAAAGCCAAACCTGCAAACATGAATACAGACAGAAAAATTCCTTTTTTCATATTTTCCTCCTTTTGACTGGTAATCAGAAAACCTTAACACTGCCATTGTCTTGGAAACTATAACAGACAGATACAAAACCGTCTATAATTTTTTTCCTGCCCGTCTGCCGGAATCAACGCTCATCCTATTTTCAAGCCGGTTAATTGAATTTGGACGCAAAATGGAAATAAGACAAATCGTATTTCCGAATATCCGGCGGAAAAATGTCTCTTAATTATTCGCACTACAGGCAGACATCCTGCCTGCCGATCTGCATGGCCGCTTCCACTGCCCGGTTTCCTCCGGCCCGTTTGGCTTCATACATGGCCATATCCGCGCGTTTGACAAAATTTTCTGCGGATTCATCCGGAGAAAGCCTTGCAATACCCATGCTCAGGGTGACAGGAATCAGGCTGTCTTTGCAAAGATGGCTGAAAGACCAGCGGGAATTGAAATTTTCCCGGATACGGTCGGCAGTGTAACGGGCATTCCCCATATCTGTTTCCGGCATCAGCACCATGAACTCATCCCCGCCGTAACGGAACGCTGAATCGGTTTTGCGCAGACTTTCCTTAAGTATTTCCCCAATCATACGGATGATATTGTCGCCTTCCAGATGGCCCAGATGATCATTGCACTGTTTGAAGTGATCCAGATCAAAGCAAATCAGACTCAGATCCCTGGCATAACGCCGCGACCGTTCAATTTCCTTTGAGAGCATGGCATAAAAATGCCGCTGGTTGAACAGACCGCTGAGACTGTCTGTAACCGAAAGTTCCCTAAGCCTGTTCTCCATCTGCCTGTGCAGGGTCAGATCGTGGAAAAATCCCACACTGCCTGTTTCCTGCCCGTCTTTCTCCATTATTATGGCAGACAGGCGAAGGGGAATGTGATGGCCCATTCTGTTGACAGCATCCAGTTCCAGACCTTCTATACGCCCCTGGCCCCCATATTCCGGACTGTATATTTTTTTCTTGATCTCCCGTGCAATCTCCCGGCTGCCGTACACCTCGGCAATGCCCATTTTCCCGATAACCTCATGGGCTTTGTATCCCAGCAGTTTCTCAGCAGCGCTGTTAAAAATAATCACGGTTCCCTGACGGTTGACGCCCATAATGCTGTCCGGGCACATGGCGATCATATTGGCAAGAAAATCCTTTTCCTCTTTGAGCTGCTTCTCCAGAATCTTCCGATCCGTAATGTCAAACATCACCGCATAACTGCCCTCATATTTCCCTTCACTGTCAAAAAAAGGTTTGGACAGAATTTTCAGATAGATAAGATTTCCGGCAGGGTGACGGTATTCAATTTCATGGCAGGATCGTCTGCCTTTCTGATGATCGGCCAGACGTTTGGCAATGGCAGAATGCCGATCTTTGGGGAAAATGTCAAACAGGGATTTTCCCACCAGTTCCTCTCTGCTGTATCCCAGCATATGGCAGTATATCTCATTGGCATAAACGATATTCCCGTCCTTATCCAGAACACGGATCCCGTCTGTAAGGTTTTCCACAATATCCTGACAGATTTCAGTGAGATTCTCTTTCATGTCTTTATTCTATCCTCATGAATTATTCATACACGGTATGCAGTTTCGGATCAAAGGCTTCCCGCACAGCCTCGCCGATGAATGTCACGGTAATCAGGGTGACAATCATGGCTGCAATCACAGAACCGGCAATCCACCAGGCATTCATATTGGCCCATCCCTGCTGCAGCAGTTCCCCCCAGCTTGGGGTGGGCGGGGGCAGCCCGAATCCCAGATAATCCAGAGAGGTCAGCGCCACAATGCCGCCGGACACAGAAAAAGGAGCATAAGTGACAATAATGGCAATGGTATTGGGGATGATATGCCTGAAAATAATCCGGAAGTCCGATGCTCCCAGAGCTTTTGCCGCCAGTACATATTCCCTGGCCTTTTCCTTATAGGTGACAGTGCGCATGGTCCAGGTCATGCCAATCCATCCGAAAAAAGCCATAATCAGAATAAGCATGGGAAAACTGGGAGCGACAATGGATGATATAATGATGATCACATAAAGAAAAGGAACATTTGACCAGATTTCAATGACGCGCTGAAAAAAAAGATCAAATCTGCCCCCGAAGTATCCCATTGCGCAGCCGATGCTGATACCAATCAGATAATCTGCTGCAAGCAGACCCAGGGAAAAAAATATGGCTATGCGGAAACCGTATATCAGCCGTGCCAGCACATCCCGGCCCACAGCGTCAGTTCCCAGAAAATGCCGGGTTTTCAGAGAAGGCGGAAACGGCGGAAACGAGTCATCTTTGAGATCATTTTCATATGCGTTAAATGGAACAGGGGGCAGCACCAGCCAGTTCCCTTTTTGCTCCTGTGCGAAATATTCCTTTAACTTTCTGTAATTGCATTCATAATCATAATCCAGTCCGAATTTTTTCCCCGGGAGCATCTGTCCGTAGGTCGGAAAATAATAATCGCCATTGTAATGGACAATCAGTGCACGGTTACTGATGAACAGTTCCGCGGAAAGAGAGAAAAGGAGCATCATCACAAAAATGATAAGAGACCAGTATCCCCTCCGGATGGACTGAAAACGTCTTATTTTTTTTATGGTCAGTGGATTAAATTTCATTTTTTTTCAGAGATATGAGTTGTTTTCACAAAAGACGATGCCCAGGAATTATTTTTCTTCTTTATGAACAATAAGTGCAAAAACCGCTTTGCTCAATTTTTGAACTGAGTGCGGGAGTGCAAAAATTGAGCAAAGCGGTTTTTTGCATATTTAATCCGGATCAGTCTGAGTGCGGGAGTGCAAAAATTGAGCAAAGCGGTTTTTTGCATATTTCCATCCGGTTTTACAGAGGACAAAAGTTGGTAAAATAGCTATTGCTTCATTTCATCTGAAATTGCAGGCCGGATTAGTGTCAGCGTAATCCGGCATTCCGGTACTGCCGTGAAATACACCGGCATTTTTAGCTGAAACAATGCACTATATACTGAATTATCATTTACAGAATTGTATACCACATCATTGATCAAAAGCAAGGGATTTATAATGCAGACAGGAAATCAGAACACAGACAGGAAAAAATGGGAGGATAAACAAATATTTTCTGAAGCAGTTGAAAAAGTCAGTCAGCGTCATTCCGGTGTAAACCGGAATCCGGTGTTTCCGGATACCGGCTTTGACTGGATGATGATATTGTGCAGCCAGTTGCTTAGGAATGGAAATTCAATAACTCACCCGTTATTCCAGCGTAAGCCGGAATCCAGAACCCCGGATTTACTGGATACCGGCTTACTCCGGTATGACGAAGAAATGGAAGTTATCTAATTTTCATTCCTTAGCGGTAATCTTCCCGTACCGGATGAAAAACATCCAGAACCCTGCAATCGGTGAATGCCCGGCCTGAATGCCGGGCATTGGGCGGAATGACACACACATCACCGGGCAGCATTCTCTTTGATTCACCGTTCACCGTGAGTTCAAATTCGCCTTCCAGCATATTGGCAACCTGCTCATGGGGATGCGAATGTTCCGGCAGCACCGCACCTGCATCAATATTCCAGTAGGAAAAGGTCATATTTCCCGTATGCACAAAACGTGCCCGGAGACCGGGAAGCATTTCCCGGACTTTCAGAGCGTTCATGTCAACAAATCCCATTTTCTGATCTCCTTTCAGTTATCAGTGTCATAAGTTCAGTGTTTATTTTCCTGACACCTAAGTAGTACATAACAACTTTGAATTTTATATAATCCCATCCTGAGAGTGGGCAGGGGTGTGTTATTGGACTGTGCAGTTCCGGACACACCCCAGCCCCTCTCAGGATGGGATTATACCAAATCGCCATTGGCTTTATACAATCCGGAACCCAAATCCGGAGGAGTGCAAAAATTGAGCGGAGCGGTTTTCTGCACACGCGGAACTGCGGATGGAGATTTCCAGAAAAGAATATCCCGGCAAAGCAGCTTAAGCTTCCGGCTTTTGCCCTGTGCCTGTGAACTGAAACGGGATATTTATTTTCAGAAATCACCTTACTTATGAATGGGTAATTATTGTCTCAGGAATGTTTACGGAATTTTCTTAGGTAAAACCTGTTTTTTCCGTATTCTGTCTCAATCAGCAGACCGTTTTTCACCATTTGATGAACTGTTTCCCAATCTGCCCCGGCCCGTTTCAGAAATTCCTCCACCGCATCATTCCGCATGGGGTGAACCGCGGTTATGCTCAGAATATCCTCTTCGGCATTTCCGGTAAAAGCAAAAGCATTCCCCTCATATCCGGTCAGATATTCAACGGATTTCACCTTTTCTTCAATTATCTGCCAGGCCCTGTTAATTACATGTTCATCCGGAGCCTGTACCCATTTTTCCGCTGGCGGCCGAATGGGAATGGACAGCCAGGCAGTTGCAGGCCGGAGCAAACCCAAAAATTCGGCTGTCTCTCTGATGGTGGACTCCGAGTCGTTCACATTTGCCAGCAGCATGGTTTCCGTCATTAACTTTCCTTTAAATATTTTTGCGAATTCCAGTGCACCTTCAAGAATCTGAGACAGTTTCAGCATGCGGTGAGGACGATCCACTTTGCGCCAGATTTTTTCTTCGACAGTATCAATCTTCAGTGAAACCCAGTCAGCCTTCATCAGCGCATTCCTTACATCCTTTTGCCATATGAGGGAACTATTGGTGATTACAGCAACCGGAATGCCCAATGGCTTCAGAAGGCTGATTTCATGCTCCAAACTGATGTCCAGAGTGGGCTCCCCATCCGGCACAAATGTCAGGTAATCAATTTTTTCTCCTGCTTTTTCAGTCTCTTCCAGCTTATTCTGCACAGCATGAAGGATGTCTTCAGGTTTATAGAATACCTGCCGTTCCACTTGCATTTTCACGGTGCGTCCCAACTGACAATAGGCACAGGAATAGCTGCAAATTTTGGGTGGAATATTGTTGATTCCCACACTGCGTCCCAGTCTTCGGGATGGTACAGGTCCAAATATGATCGACTTGTTCGCTTCCAATTTCATAACTCCTGTTGTATTTTCAGATTAACAACATATGCCAACTTATGCAAAAATATAAAAAGGGCAAAGAGGCCAGGCAGTTGCATACAGATTATCCCCGCCTGACCCCTTCATTGAAAATTATTTGCTGCCAGTGCCGGTGCCACCACCTGAACAGCCGCCCTTGCCGCCGCCTTTACCACAGCCGCCTTTACCGCCGCCACCTTTATCACAGCCGCCTTTACCGCCGCCGCCTTTACCGCCACCAGATCCTTTAGGCATATTATTCTCCTCCTTTCCATTTATATTTCCAGAAAATTAACCGATTCTGGATAGTTTTACTTTGTCAGCCTGTCCGGATCTGTCTTTCTGCCCCTGCTTTTCAAAGAGGCGGGACATGTGTACTGTCCAGGCTGATTCGGATAAGTTGACAAAATAATATTTAAAACAGCCATTTTTTTTCCTGCATCATAAACCGCAGAAACCACTGTTCTGCAGTGGTAGCTGTCCATTCCCTTTTAATAAAGAAGAGTTGCGATGTGTTTGTTTTCAAAGACTGCTGCCCTGAGAACTGACAGACATTGTATGCCGCAATCTGGAAATACCACTGAACCGCAGCCTGTCATCAGACAACCCAGACTGTAAACTCTTTTCCTGCATAAACAACCTCATGGCCCACCCTGCCCATAAAAAATGCCTCAACCTTTGAAAGTCCTCTTCTGCCCACAACAACTGTGCCGCAGCCTTCTTCCTGCGCTTTTTGGATGATGGCCTCGGATCTGCTGTAGACACCTGTGGTTATTTTTTCAGACAGGTTTTCAGGGGCAAACCCGGATGCCAGCAGAATGTTTTTTATTTCCTGAAACATTTCTGCCACTTTTATTTTAAAGGCTTCAATGCAGTTGTCTGGCATTTCACTTTCCGGAAGTTCCATATTATCTGTTTCGGCAAGATCAAATTTTACAGAACTCAGGCCGATAATGGCATGAAAAATACAGACTTCATAAGGATATCCGCCCAGCATTGACGCGACAAATTCAGCCGCTTTCATGGAAAAGGGAGAGGCATCCGCAGCCAGCAGAATTTTTTTCACCGGAGGGGCCTGCCCCACAATGATAATGGGGATAAAGGTCAAAGACTGCAATAATTTGACAGCAACACTGCCCAGAATAATGCTTTTGAGCGCGCCCATTCCCCGCCTTCTCATGACAACAGCGCTGTAACCTTTTTTCGCTTCTTCTATAATATCACGGGCAACTCCTTTTTCCAGAAGATGAAATCTGATTTCAACAGACTGGTCTGAAAATCCGCCTGCAATCAGAATTTCTTTCACTTTTTCCATATGTGCACGGAGTTTTGTTTTCTGATCGCTTTCCATATCTTTCAACTGATCAGCCGTGACAGTGCAAGTGTCATCTTTTTCCAGTTCCCGGTATTCCTCCGGCAGTCCGCTGAAAACATGAAAAAGCACGATCTGCGTGTTTCCGTCCGCAGGCATAAAATTTTTCAGATATTCAGCGGTCTGTACGGATCTCTGGGATCCGTCAACCAGCACCAGCAGTTTTTTTTGCATTGTCATACACCGTTCCTCCATTTTCGGAATGAATCAAATTTTTAAATATCTGATTAAATCCACTGAAAAACAGTGGAGCTTAACCGCAGAGTTGCACAGAGTTTTTTTTCGTTCCCAATTTTCACTCCATTGACTTATAGCAAATCGCCATCAAAAATTGAGAAATGCCGCTTATTTCTTCAACCACGAAAAACACAAAAAAACACGAAAAGCAGGAATTGAAAGAGAATCATACCAAATCGCCATTGAAAATATACTTATGAAACTGATGTTACGCCTTCAATTCCTGTAATTTTTGAAAACTGGCTTTCAGCGCATTGATATAAAGTTTTGTTCTCAAAGCGAAGTGATTCAAATTATGTTTAATTTTGAGTTTTTCCAGTTTGAAAAATGAATAGATGGAAGCAAAAAATGATTGCTTTGTGTTCTCACAGTTCTTGTTGGCGATTTTGACAGTGATGCATTTGATTTCAAAGATTTGTGAAAGATTTCGACATTCCATCGTTTCTGACAGATAGCCGTTATTTGGTCATAAGTCAGACTGCTATCGCTGGAAACCAAATAAAGCTCACCTTAAGATCCGTCCCTGTTTTTAAAGACCCGTTTGCATAAAAGACATGGAAAATCAATGCCTTTCATGTAAACACACTGAACGGTGTCCGATTTCAGTTCCAGCATTCCCACTTGAACAAAATGACCGTTCTGTCTGTCTTCCGGATGCAATGCAACAGTGCGGCTGTATTTGATCGCCATAATGAAATCCTTTGAAATCAATGAGTTGATGAAATTCATGGTTTCTTTGGAAGAAAACCAACTGTCAGTCAGAACATATTTGAAATTCAGGTAGTTACCTGTGCAGACGCTTAGCATATAGCGAAGCATTTCATTTTTTGTAACTGATGTTACGCCACTCTTTCAAAAATCATGGAGTTATTCTTTCTGACCGTCATTCCGGAGTAAGCCGGAATCCGGTAATATCAACAGGTTCCGGATACTGACTTTCGTCAGTATGACGATCTGGCGTAACATCAGTTATAATAATTCGATTTTATAATATGTTATACCAATTCTCTATTGATTTGATACAATATTTATTGTCATTTTTTCCGCTGCTGCGCGTGTGCAAAAAACCGCTCCGCTTAATTTTTGCACTCCTCCGGATCAGTTTCGGCCGGAAGTGCAGATTGTATCAGGTCAATGGCGATTTGGTATTACGCTATTTTATTTTTTCACCTTACGCCACGGCGTTGAATTCTGTCTTTTGTCGCAACATTCCATATTATTTGATCATTTTCAAAAAAGACAGGACCATGAGCATAAATATCCTTTGGTTTTTCTTGTGACCATGACAGACCTCTGTCAGAACTGATCATCAACAATCTTGTAGGGGGGCTTTCGTTCATGTCAGACCCCCACACATTTATTACACCATGCCCAACCCACAAATCTCTTGGAAGAAAATATGGCAATTTTGAAACGACTTTATATACATGGGCTGCCTCCTTTTTAATCAGGAGAACATTTTCAGCGAAATTCTTACCACCCCTTCCGATTACCCAAAGTGTCCCCTCCTGCGAATTAGCGAAACAATCTATCTTTATTTTTTCTTTGACTTCTTCATCCTGTTTAGTCCCGTCAGCAGACAGACCAACAATCCTGCCTTTGCTTACGAGCCATAGAATCCCTTTATCGTCTACAATAGGCTTTGCCTCACTGTTATTAATTGACAGATTCCCATTTATGCATATCCAATTTACTCCGATATCCTTACTGACAAAAACAGACTCCCCAGCCCATCCATACACAGTATTATCCTTATAACATGCTATACCATCAAATAAATCTGGTGGTTCCGGAAGCATTTTCCAAGTTTGACCTGTATCATTGGATATAAGTAAAAAAGCTTTCGCTTTTCCGTTTGCATCATATTTCCTGCCAAGTGATAAAAACGTAACATTGTCAACTGGAAGCAGTTGCAATATTTCTCCATTTCCGGAATAAGTCTTAATCCAATTATCATGCGCATTCAATTTTGTCTTAAGGATAACGGCTTCACGCAACGTCCATCTATTATCAATAATGTCCTTAACATTCATATTATCAAGATTCATATACCAACCAGCAAATAATCCTGTATTTCCAGTAAACCAAATATCATTTGCTTCATGCAAATATGGGTATTGGCAAACATATTTCCATCTATCATTTATACATGCTGCGGCAACCATAAAAACCATAACGCAAAGAATTATTATTCTTGAATCCGGTAACAGTGTATTTAACTGAGAATAGCAGCCGAAATAATTTAAACGTAAAGACCATTTTCTCTTTCCCATTTATCTATCGGACCCTCACTTATTAATATTATTTATCTCATTCCCACGCTTGTATATTGAATGACAAGTATGGTAAAGTTTTCTTTGAGACAGACCGTTCCCACGCTGGTTACCAAAAAGAGAACGTGCAGAGCACCTGGTCGTCTCATTGAAAACCCTACCCTAAC
>JBFXEJ010000018.1:0-70425 GCA_050180235.1 Desulfococcaceae bacterium | reverse complement strand
TCAAGTTCCTGACGTTCACTGTCTGTAAGACTCACAAGATATTTTTTCCGCATTGTTTTCTCCCTCAATTTTTTTTTCAGATTGAGAAATTATAATGCGTCAGTTTAATTTTGACAAGACAGTAGTACTTTGTCAATTTTGATTTTATGAGTTGAAGTGTACAAAAAAACCGGATTTTTTGGAAAAATCCGGTTTTTGCAACGCTCAGATTCAAGACTGACAGAGCAGCACTGGTCTTTTTTAACAATCCGGGCAGACAGTTTTTTCCTCTCTGTGGTCTCTGTGGGAAATTTTCCCATACTGAATACACATCCCGGATTTCCGGAAAAGCGGTCGCTGGAGGGTTTCCCACAGAAGACACAGAGTTTTTCACAGAGGTCAAATATCCACTCACAAATTTTTCGGTATTTTGCAGTGGGCAACCCACTGTGGCTGCCCTGAAAAATGAGGTAAGCACAGGAGCTTGACATGCCTTATGCCGAAAACTATATAATTGGGTATTTAACATACTGATTTTTGTAAATGCTGATTCATGACTTTGCTTTTCCTGCATAGAGAAAATGGAATGAAATCAGGACAGCAGCGCTTGTGGACACTGCCATCAGTCCCAGAACATATGACTTGTCCGCCCAGGGATGGGAAATCATCCACATACCGGCTGCGCCCATCACAAAATAGACAAACATGAGCAGAGAGGACGCGGAACCTGCATCACTGTCCACCTGCTCCAGAATCAGACTGTTGCCCAGAGGCCGCGACAATCCAAGGCAAAAGGTTATAAAAGCCATAGGAAGGGCAAAACCAAACGGGCCTTTTCCGCCGGTAATCAGCATACACCATCCGCCCAGAAAAATTCCTGCAAATCCGGCTGTCATCAGCCGTATTCCCGGCACTCTGTGAATCAGCCGGGCACATGTGTAGGAACCGCTCATAAAGGCAATCGCGTTACATGCAAAAAAATAACTGAAAACCTGTTCGCTGAGTCCGAAACGCCGTACATATATATCCGCAGAACTTGCAATGAATCCGAACATGGGCCATATACCCAGCGCCATCATAAATGTCAGAATGATATACCTCCGGTTTTGGAACAAAAGCATATACCTGCCAATCATCTTTGATACAGGTATGCGTTTGAATGTCTGTGAGGGCTCGGACATGCGCCAGACACCCAGAAAAGCGATCAGTCCGAGAATTCCCTGAGAAATGAAAATCCAGGGCCATGTGAGCCATCTCAGCATCAGACCGCCCAGAACCGGAGCCATCATGGGCGCAAGAGCCACGATCACACCCATATAGGCCAGCATTTTATCCCTTTCCCTGCCTTCAAAGCAGTCTTTGGAAATGGCCATTGACAGCGCGGACGCGGACGCTGCACCCATGCCCTGCAGCACCCGGAACAGAATCAGGGTGTTCACCTGATCTGCGGCTGCACAGAGCAGACTGGAGATTATATACAGAGCAATCCCCCCAAGCAGCGGGGGCCTGCGTCCGAAACGGTCGGACAGAGGGCCGTAAATCAGCAGTGCAAGGCTGAAACTGAGAAAAAAGCCCACAAGTGTATAGTTTACCATGACCAGTGAGGCATTCCATCTGGCCTGCAGAGAGGGAATGGCAGGCAGATACATGTCTGTGGACAAAGGCGGAAAAGCGGCCAGAAGGGCCAGCAGCGGCAGTAATTTCATTTTTTTATATCCTGTCTCCCGAAAACCGTTTGCGGCTTCCTTAATAGCTTTTTAGGTGATTTATGAAAATAAATATACCATCTCAGTTCACAGGCACTGTTTAAAAGCTGGAAGCTTTTGATACTTTGGTGGTATATTTTTTTCTGGAAATCACCTTAAGATAATTATTTTGGGTTATGCCGGATTGAACGCAGTGAAAGCCGGCAGTCTGAGTTTGTCGGGTTCCGTTTCTCAGGCAAACCACTGACCCCTGAACCCTGAACCCTAACCCCTGAACTCTATGGCAGATACATGAATTTTTCGATAAACAGCATCAGTTTCTCCTCCTCTGGTTTTCTGGCATAGTCTTTGATTCTGGCGGCAAAGTCCGCATATTCGGGGTTTGATTTTTCCAGAATCTCAGCGGATTTTGCAATCTGATCCATAAAACCGAGTACTGCCATTTCATACAGGGATTCCAGTTTATCCTGAGGCGGGGCCGTTATCGCCTCTGCTGTATCACTCTCAGAAGACAGATTTTCCGCAGCGATCTCTGCTGCATTCTCCATAGCAGACACAACTGCCGGAACCGGAATTTCAAAACTGAACAGACTGCCTTTGCCCAACTTACTGCTGACACTGAGTTTACCTCCCATCAGCTCTGCCAGCCGGCTGCTGATGGCAAGTCCTGTGCCTGTGCCTTCCTGCCATTTTCCTTCTTTCCGGATCTGCTCAAAAGGCAGAAATATTTTTTGCAAATGAGTTTCTGCTATTCCCTGTCCTGTATCCCTGATTTCAAAGCGTATGATTTTTATCATATATCTGCTCCCCGGACTGTGCTTAGGAGAATCAGGCAGCAGCGATACCCGCAGGGTGACAGATCCTTTGTCTGTAAATTTTACCGCATTTCCCAGCAGACTCAGCAGAACCTGCCTTAGCCTTTTTTCATCGGCCTCGATAATAACAGGCAGATCCGGAGCCGGTTCATATCTGAATACGATATTTTTTTCCCGTGCCTGAATACTGATGATCGCCACTGTTTTTTTGAGAAACTGCAAAAGGTGCATTTCATGGGGAGCCAGTGAGGTACCGCCTCTGGAAAGCTCCAGCATGTCACTTATCAGGGTCAGCAGATGGTTTCCGCTCTGATAAACAATATCTGCAATGGCCCGGACTTCAGGCGTGCTTTCCCTGTGATGCTCCAGTATCTGGCAGTTGCCCAGAATAATATTCAGAGGTGTCCTGAGTTCATGACTCATATTGGAAAGAAAAATGCTTTTGGCCTGATTCGCGGCTTCAGCCAGATCCTTTGCCCGTGTAAGTTCCGCATTGATTTTTTCCAGTTCTTCTTTCTGCTGACTGAGCCGGGTGTGCGCGTCATGAAGCTGTTTCACCATTATGTTATAGGACTCGGAAAGTTCCCCCATATAATCTATCCGGTGGTTGAAATCTCCCTCTGCAACCTGCTTTGTCTGCCATACCAGATGACGAAGGTTTGCCTGCAGGGTTTTCAGGGAACCGGCCACTTCACCCTTACGACTGAGTGAAGCGGAAAGCCCGCCACGGGAGACCTGAATGGCAAAATTCCGGATTTCCCGCAGATATTCTGTAAGTTCCCTCAGTTCGGCGAAGCAATAGGCACTTACGGGAATATCATCAGGGAGTTTTCCCTCTGCCATTTCCCGTATGATTTTTCTGATGTTCCGGCATTCCGCTTCATTTTTTTCAGACATATCTGCATTCCTTATCAGTTCGGATTAGGGTCTGTAACGAAATAAACTGAACAATAACTGTATCGTCAGAAATATTTCTCTGCATACCGGTGAAAACCGGCATCCTGACGGTTTCAGAAGACCGGCAGGATGCCGGCCCTGCAATACAGGCCCTTAATAAAAAAAATGGCGTCTCATGAGGGTTTTTGCGCCTTTTTGCGGTATATATTTCACAAAAACAAATCTTTGGAAGTCTATATCATTTATAACAGAAACCCGCAATCAATCTCTTATCCCCGAATATCCGCATCCGGAAATCCGTCCGCTCCCTATTTCTCTGTTTTTTGTGGACGGAAGGATAAAAATATTGTACATTACCGGCAGACAGGGAACAGGCTGCGTTTTCATTGACAAATGGACAAACAATAACGGAGGGATGAAAATGAAGTATGAGAAATCAGTACCGGCGGTTTTCGGAATCATGTTTATGGTTCTGTTCATGGCGGCCGGACCCGCATATGCGGCCAAAACATTCAGCGTGACCACAGCGGTAAACGGAAATCCCGCAGTAAAAATGTTCAGCAAAGATTTCCAGGCACAGTTCAATACAGAATGGATGCTCAAAGCCGGAGATCACTGGACTGCCCGGCAGGGGGACAGTTGGGAGGAATATATCGGAAGTGTAACGGATCCGGATGTGCCGGAAAGTCTGCCCGATCTCCCGGAAGCCGTTACCGGGAATAATAACCCTGTATGCGAAGCTGAGGGGGATGGGCAGTGCTTTTACATTTCCGCGGAAAACGGAGATGACGACAATCCCGGAACCTATGCCAAGCCCTGGAAAACATATCTTAATATCGTTTATTATTACTACGAGCGTCTGCCGGAAAACCATGTAATCTCAAAACAGGGCGGACTGCAGCCCGGAGATGTGGTCTATTTCATGTCCGGCGAATATTCAGACACCTATGTCATGGGAGTTGAAGACGGGACGGATCTGAAGCAGGGTTTTTACATGCTGGGTATACACGGAAGCTCGGAAGCTCCTGTCACCTTTGCAGCTTATCCGGGGCAAAATCCTGTTTTTTCAGCAAAACTGCCTGACAGTCAGCAGATGTCCGGTATGCAGTTTTCCAACTCCAGCAATATCCTGATTGACGGACTGGAGATCAAAGCCACCTTTGGTCACGGTCTCAGTCTGACAGACAGCAGCAGTGTGGAAGTCCGGAACTGCCGGATTCATGATGTCAGCGGAACGCTGGATGCGGATCATTCAGGCATTCTGGTTTCCGGCGGAAGCAGTATCACTATTCACCATAACCTGATCCATGACAATTATGGCCGTGAGGGTGATGAAACCGGCGGAAACAGCAGCAATATCCTGATTGCAAAGGGCATTGGCAGAGGCGGGGATGTGCTTGTTCACCATAATATTCTTTTTTACACATCCCTGACCGGGCCGGAAGAGGAAAATACATCGGGATTCGGTATCCTTTTCAGCCGTTCATCAGATATATACTCTTTCCCTGATGCCAAATTCGAGGCAGATCACAACCTGATATGGAACTGTTCCTCTGCTTCCGTATTTTCCGCGACCTTCAACAGCGAAATTCACCACAATCTGATACTGGACAGCGCACCCCCCACCATCGGCAGTCTGGACGGACTTGTGTATCATTCGGGCAATGTCATTGAAAACAACACCATTGCCGGCGGTCACGGTCTGATTTACAATCCCTCTGTCAAATACGGCCCTTTGGGTTCCATGACCTTCAGGAAAAATATTGTGGTGGACACTGAAAACGCATACGGAGATCTTAGCGGCATCATTCAGATATGCAGCCTGTGTTCGGATACACTCTATGATACGGCCATGACTGAGGATCTTATGGCATTTGGGGACAATATTTACTGCAATTCCGCTGTGGAGCTCGAAACTGCGGCAGCGTGGCTGCTTTTCAATGACAACTCTGCCCAGTCACGTCTGAAAGGGGCAGCCCATAACTTTGAGGAATGGAATGATCTTGGGTTTGACACATCATCAGCGGTGTATTACGGATACACCACACCGGAAGAAGTTCTTTATCCCTTTGACGGAAACGCCAGGGATACCGGCGGCGGCGAAAATCACGGTGTGGTAAACGGAGCAAAGCTGACCAATGACAAATACGCAAATGCTGACAAAGCCTATGATTTCAATGGAACATCCAGTTATATCGCCACACCTCTGAATATCAATCCGTCTGAAATGCCGACACTGACCATGTCCGCATGGGTATGGCCCCGTCAGGCAGGCGGTGATGTGAATGAAGACAGACGCCAGGTTTTCTCCCATGATGACGGCGGATTTGACCGTTCCCTGCTGATGGAAGACAGCAAATGGCATGTGTTTACCGGCGGAACCAACTGGAATACCGGGGCAACTGCGGAGCTGAACACATGGCAGCATGTGGCTGTGGTTTTTGAGCAGAACAATGTGCGTTTTTACAAAAACGGGCAGAGATATTCTTTTGGTTCTGCTCCGGGAACCGGCACAAGTGTCAGCAAACTTATGATTGGTGACAATCCCGTAAGCACATGGAATGAATTCTTTGACGGTGTGATTGATGATGTGCGCATCTTCAGCCGTGCACTTTCCCAGAGTGAAGTGCAGGAAATTTACACGGGCACACCTGCAACTTACATTGCTGTGGATGAAAATCTGAAGATGGAAGATCTCTGTGTCCGTTACGAGGACACCAGTTACAAATTTGATCTTGTGTTTGAGGCAAATCCCGGGAATGCTCTGCCTGAGGGCATTTACTGGAAAATGGACATGGACAGCCTTGAAATTTCCGAAGATAATCCGGGCAACTGCATTGATACGGATGCGGAACTGAACCTGGCACTCAGTGTGGAATATCTTGACAAATACTATTCTTTCACAATGACATATGAGCCGAATCCGGATGATCCCGCAGGGCTGTACTGGAAAATGGATGTGGATACATTCAGTGAAATCCGCTATTATATTCCGGTCACGGATGATCTCTCACTGAGACCTGTGGTGGAGCAAAACGGAAACCGTTATGCCTTTAAGCTTGATTTTTATCAAAATCCGGATGATCCCGCGGGACTGTACTGGAAAATGGATGAGGCAACATATAATCAGGTGAACCATGTTACAGAGAATTTTATTCCGGTCGGAGCAAGCATGGATTTGGATATGTATGTAAATTACAAAGATGAAATCCGCCTGTTTTTTACGCTGCGTTTCCAGCCAGCCCTTTCCGGAAAATACTGGATACTGGACCCGGATACACTGAAAGAATTCTAGTGCTTTGTCAACTTTGATTTTATGAGCTGAAGTTTACAGAAAAACCGGATTTTTTGGAAAAATCCGGTTTTTTCAACGCACAGATTCAAGGCTGGCAGAGTAATAGGCTGAATGCGGAAAAACCGCCGGAACCGGGATGTTCCGGCGGTCCGCTTTTGCTGTGCTGCCGGTTTTTTTCCTCTTTTTCAGGGTGTTGGTGGAAAACATAAAATCAGTAACTCACCTTGCACAGCCTTTCCCGAAATCAGGAAATTACCCGCTTTCACTGTCATTCCGGCGAAAGCCGGAATACTGATTTTAGTCGGTATGACCGCGGTGCGTAAGTAGAGTCAATAATCTGTATCGGAGAAAAAAATGGAAAATGTTTATATATGTGATGCAACATTTATTGACAGCAAAACAATACTGCTTTCCGAAGAATATCCTGTTTCCGGAAAAGAGATACAACTTATTATTATTCCTAAAGGAATTCCAAAGCAGAAAAGAAAAGCCGGACTTCTGAAAGGAATGATAAAAATGTCAGAAGATTTCAATGAACCGCTTGAAGATATGAAGGAATATATGGAATAAATCCTGAAATTCCTCTGATCCATCGGGATCCTTTTGACCGTCTCATTTATTCTCAGGCAAAATCTGAAAAACTGTTTTTTCTTTTTACAGATGAAATTTTCAAAAAATACGACAGTATTCCGTGAACCATATTGACGCTGATTAATTTTTTATTGTCATTGTTTTATACATTATGACAAATATACGCTGGCATATTATTCCCCTGATCTGCGTAATCCTCAGTTCTCTGCTTGTCTGGGCAGCGGCTTTTGCCGCATCCTCAGATTTGGGGGGACTCCAATGGCTGCTGTATCTGTCCGGAATTCTGTCCCTTTCCGCTCTTTTCCTTTTCCGCAGAAAAATTGGTGCTGCTGAGCATGAACTGGAACAGCAGAAAGAGGAGCTGGAGCAGGAAAAACAGGCTTTTGGGCAGGAGAAAGAGAATTTTGAAAAAATCCGGAAGGTCTTTGAGCAGGAAGGTGAAAAACGCCTTTTGCTGATACAGAAAAAAGAAGCCGCCATATCGCAGAAACTCATGATTTTTCATGAATGGATGGAATTTCCGTCCGGCATTGAAGACAGGTCTGAAGACAGTGAAATTCATAAAGGGGATTTCACAAAACAGGATCAGGCAGTCCTGGAACTTCTGAAAGAAAGAACCGACCGTCTTTTTGAAAAAATAAAAAATAACAAATATCAGGATGCCGGCAACTTTAAGAGAGAACTTCTGATGAATGATGTTTCTGATCTGATAATCTCAGTGGCCCGCATTTATCATCCTGAATCCCAAAATCCCCTGCTGGAAACCAGTGTGGAGCAACTGCTGCGTTCCGCCAACCGCATTGCCCTGCAGGTTCTGGTGCTTCTGGAGCAGCTTCCCCTGGATATCAAAACCTATAATCTGAAAAAGATATACGAAACCGTGCAGGCCGGTGTCAAAGCCTACGGGGTGTATAAAAGCATTGATCCCTACTGGACCTATTTCCGGCCGGTTTACTACCTGGGGCGTTTTGCGCTGGGCAGCAATCCCGTGACTCTGGGCGTAACCTGGGCTTTGGGTGAACTGGCAAAAGGGGGTAGCAAAAAAATCTCTTCCTGGCTGGCCAACCGCTATGCTCTGAAACTGCTGTATGAAGTGGTATTTATCATCGGCAATGAGGCTGCCGCGATATTCGGGGGAAATTTCCGGCACAGGGAGGTAAACTGGATTTACGGAGCGGAACTGACCGAACTGATCCGGGGCTTTCCCCTGTCTGCTGAAGCTTTGGGAACAGGACTCAATGAAATCGGCCAGCTCCGTCTGCGAAATGAATATGACCGCATCTTTTTTTACCGCTGTCTTGCGGCCCGCAAAAGTGCATCTCCTGACAGCTTTCCGGCCCGGAATTTTCTCAGTGCCGGAGACTGTCAGATTATTGCACGGAGACTGGAGCGTTTTTCCGAAAAATTTGTGCGCGCGAAGGCCGATGAACTGGAAAAATGGAAAAAGAAAGCTGAAGAACGTCTGGGATGCCGTATGCTGCTGGAATCAAAAAAATCAGCCGACAGACCATCAGCAGAAAAAGCAGGAGATGCCCTCAGATCCCTGGCCGGATTTATCATGGAAGTCAAAGCGCCGCATCCGGATGAACTGCCCGTGATCCTGTCCCAAACCCGGATGATTACCCTGCTTGATGAGGAAAACAGAAGAAACACCGTTGTGGAACTCAGTCAGGAACCGCCCATGATTTTTGATTATCCGGACATTGAACCATCAGATGGCCTTCTCAGCGATTATTTCCGGGATCTCCGGGAAATCGGCGTCAGGGTTTTTCCATATGCGGTACGGGGTGAAAACATGATTGAAGAGGCAGGTCACTATTTCCGTCTTCCGGATCTGAAATCCATGAAAAAAGAAATGGATAAAATGAGTGCTGATTTTCTGGCTGAAAAGCTGATGCCCGAATCCCCGGAAAAAAAACCGTCCCCACGCATGGCTCTGGGACTGCTTTCCTGTCTGGATGCCGAAGAAATTCCCTGTTTTCTTTATAAAAACATCCGTATCATATTTTCAGGCCCACGAGAGATACAACCCATGCTGAAAAACAGGGAACTCTGGATGATGGGAACTTCCCGGAGACTTATTCTTTCGGCCATTCCGGAAAAAGATGAGGCAGGTGCGGAAACTCTGCTGCTGTGGGAAGCTTATCGCGAAGGGGATTTCAGGGTACAGGCAGAAAGAATGGAAAACCGTGTGAGTGATGACTGCCGCGTGAGCGGAGGAAAATGGCTTTGCGGAGAAACCGATCCGCTTTCATCACCGCATATCATTCTGTCCGGAAGTGCCATGTCAAGATACAAAAATTATTTCAGCCCCCTGGAGAATTTTTGCGGGGAAGCGGTATAAACAAGAACAAACTTTTTTAAATATAAGCAAAAAAATGGCATTGCCTGTTAAGCACTACCCCATTGTCACTGCATATATTTCAACTTTGTTCCTGCCATTTTCCTTTGCCCGGTACAAGGCTGTATCTGCCTGACGGTATAAATCAGAATGGTTTACAGTACCGTCTGATTCCGCAATTCCCATACTGACAGTGAGTTTCCTTACAGGACTGAAAGACTGATTCTCCACACAGTTCCGTATTTTTTCAGCCAGCACCGCTGCCTCTTCCACTCCTGCTTCCGGCATAATTATCACAAATTCCTCTCCGCCAACCCTGAAGACCGAATCTGTCTTTCGCACAGAGTCTCTGACAGAACGGGCCAGCCGTATGAGAACAGCATCGCCTGTTTTATGGCCGTATGTATCATTTACTGTTTTAAAATAATCTATATCAAAAATAATCAAAGACATTGTGCGGCTGTATCTTCTGCACCGGGCCAGTTCTTTTTCCATATGCTCTTCATAAGAACGCCGGTTCAAAAGTCCGGTCATCGCGTCATGAAGTGCATAGTATTCAAGATTTTTTCTTACAAATGTATAGACAAACCATATGATGAGCAGTGTATTGACTGCATACAAAGAAAGAACAAGATAAAACAGGCGGATCTGTCTTATTTTGCCTTCGGTTGCAAGCTGGGCTGTGAGAACTGCGGAATCAGCGATTTTCCAGCAGTTTTCGCTTTCTGCCATAATCTGTTTTCTGAGATGTTCGGAAGGGTGCAGACGATACTGAGCCATATTTTTTTTGAGACTGTCCCATTTTTTTTTCAGATTACTTATATTTTCTGTGAATTCCGCTTTCCGCGTCCGGATGCTTTCTGCGCAGAGAAAACTCTCTGGTAGCGGGACTTTTCATGCTGATTTTTTTAATATATAAATCAATATGTTATTTATAATCAGTATAAGCAGTATCATGGATGTATCGTATAAATGTTTGTATTTATTATGTATAGACAAAAATCAGTATATTTTTGAAAATATAATAATATTAAGCAGTTATTTTTTTGTCAGTATGTGCAGACCCACTACCAACTCTCTGTCATCCGATCTGTTTCCTGTATGAACAGTTCATATGACTGTGAGGGATCCGATACATGAAGCTTTGTGATACGCTGAATCATGCCCCGGATGATTCCCGCGTGATTGATGAATTCAGCGTCATTTTTCAGATTTTCCATTGTTCTGTATATGAAAACAGCCATAAACAGACCGAGGCAGAGAAGAAAGACCGCAAGGAATATCAGGTATGTTGAAAGTCTGAAATAATTCATTGGCTGTGTCTGCTCTGTTACAAAAATCAGGAAACCTGCAAAACCGGTCTCCTGCCGGTATAAGTATAGTTCTTTTACCAACTTCTGTCCTCTGCAAAACCGGCTGGAGGAGTGCAAAAATTAAGCGGAGCGGTTTTTTGCACCTGCATCTGCTGTTCATAAAGGACAAAAGTTAATGAAAATACTATACTCAACCGAAAATTTTCGTGTATTAAAAAAACCGGATTTTTTCCGAAAAATCCGGTTTTCCGTAAAATTTATGTCTGAAAATATATGGAAACGTTCTTACGGGCATTGCAGACCGGATATCCTGTCTGTCTTTACAGAATCCGCAGGAAGTGTGTTCAGCACCGGAGATGGGAATGAGGGAAAATTCCTATATGATCCGGATTTTCCATGAATCCATGACTTTTTGCAGTGTTTCTGCAAAATCTTTTGAAATTTCAACAAATTCACATCCCGCGGCAAACTGTTCCGGAGGCTGACGGACAGTCCATCTGATTTTCATTTTTATGTTTTTCATAAAAGCCAGAGATGTCATGTTCCGGATTTCGGACAGTATAAGAACATCCCCCTGATGCAGCAGCCCTGATATATCTTTTTTAAAGACAATTCCCATGCCGCCCAGGCTCAGATCCATGATACTTGCTGTCAGAGATTGATCCGGATGTGTTTCTGAAACAAAAATGCCGGCTATACCGTTGCTGCCGGAAAACTGCATACGTTCAAATCTTCTTTTTTCTTTCTGATCCATCAAATCTTCCTTTTTCTGAGTTAAATGCTTTGGATGGTGGAATTGTCATTCGGATGTTTTGCATCCGGTGTCATGTACTGATGAACATGAAGCATCCGCCAGTTCCACCCAAATTGTTTGAATTATATATAATCTGTTTTCCTGTTTCTTCCAAATTTCGAAAGTACCGGAACACATGAACCCTGCATCCTGATTTGGATATGACATGTTTCATATTTCGTTCTTCCATTTAATGGCATTGGGCGATCCTCGTGACAAAGACAAAATCTGTGTGCTGTTCAGACAGGGGACTCAGAAAACTTTGTCATAAACCTCGTCAAGATGCAGAGAACATCCCACTGATTCCAGAATGATTTCAGGATGCTCGTCATCTGTATCATCCCATATCCACTGGCGGGTCTCTGTTTTTGAAAATCTTTCTATCTTCCGGCTGTTCTGGGAAATCAGCACATATTCTTTCAGAGAGGCAAGCTGCCGGTAATGACTGAATTTTTTGCCCCGATCATAAGATTCTGTGGAGTCTGACAGCACTTCAACAATCACATCAGGATTGAGCAGCATGTCTTCTTTGTCATCAGCAAATATCTCTTTTCCGCACACAATCATCACATCAGGATAGGTGTAAAGTTTTGTTTTTTCGATTTTCACTCGCATGTGGCTTGGATAAACCCGGCAGGGCTTTTTTTTCAACTGTGATCCCAGTTCCCCGATTACATTGGCAACAATCAGATTGTGCGCTTCGGACGCGCCGGACACGGCAAAGGTTTCACCGTCAAAATATTCGTGTTTTATTTCTGAATTTCTTTCAAATTCAAGATATTCTTCTTCAGAAAGATAGGGTACGGGCTGGGGGAGCATAAAGAATTTCCTTTCTGTTTTTGTCAAAAATCTGTTGTTTTATTGATTTTAATGTCTCCCAATCCTCCACTCCCACCGGATCAGTCGGGTTGTCATATTTTATTACAGAATTACGGAGCGATTTCAGTATGTCTTCGGTATTTTCAATATAAGGTATGAGTTTTAAAACAGGTTTGCCGCGATCTGTGATGATGATTTCTTTTCCTGTTTCTTCCACATCCCGGAAGTATCGGAACACATGAACTTTAAATTCTGATTTGGAAATGGCATGTTTCATATAAGACCTTATTTTCGTTTGTTTCTGGAAAAATCCATTGCTCTTTGGGTGATTTCCTCTATGGACAAATCTTCCCATAAATCTTTGCGCCATTCACTGTAGTCAAAGTTATCTCTTTTAACCAGCATAATGAATCTTTCAATTTCAAGAATATCCATTGATGAAGTCAGTATGTTATACGCATCATAAATGATTTCAGTGTCTGTCCGCATTCTTTTTCTCCCATATTCTGACAAATTCAATCGGATCCAAAATGATAATATCTTTGATTTTATGTTTTTTGTTCAATAGACCTCTTGCAAAACTGGGAGTTGCACCTTTGATTTTATTGGATTAAAATTGACTTTTGCAAGAGGTCTAATATGCCTTTGTCTGTGGTAATAAAATATTCACAATTTCCTGCAATGGCACAGGAAATATGAATTGCATCTTTCTTTTTAAAAGAGAGTGTCAGAAAATGTTCAGCACGGGCTGTAATACTTTTATTCAGTGCAATATTTTCTTCTGCATAAAATTCCCATGCAAGAATCCATTCTTTTCTGTCTTTATATGGATTTGCGCTGTTTTCAAAATCCAGAATAAAAGACCATATCAACTGTACCTGACCCTGTTTTACCAGATTTTGGATGAAAATCTTTGCATCAGATTCCAGTTTTACTGTCATTGATGACTGATTGTCAAATAGACGATTAAAGCAGCAGTTATCAAGATAAATTTTCATTTTTGCAAACTCTTCAAAATTTGCTGAAATCCTTTTTCATAATCAGAAAGATCAGCCCAGTGAAGATTTCTGAGTTTTTCATCAATGGGTTCGGTGTTATCAAGTCTTGCCGGAATAATAAAAAATTCATCTGAAGGGAATTCATCAAGCAATTCCAAAGCAATTTTCTGTTCTTTTTGAACAAACCCCTTTTTTGAAACAGAATTCTTTGAAATTAATAATAAAAAATAGGATGATTCTCTGATAATGCGGGGTATGGTTTCTCTCCAATTCTGACCGGGAAGAAGGTCTTCCCGATCTAACCACGGTACTATACCTGTACATTTTTTAAAATGATCATAAAGTCTTTTGGCAATCTGATAATCTTCATTGGCATAGCTGATGAAAACTTTTATTTGAATTGTTTCATTCTGCATTACATGAATTTCTTTTTTCTTTTTTTGTCTTTTCCCTTTTTGGGTTTTGATATTTTTACAGATAAAATTATCTTGTCTTAACGGAACTTCAATTATAAAAGTAGAACCTTTTCCTATTTTACTTTGCACTCCAATATATCCATCAAGTTTCTGAATAATATGGCATGCTTTCCAAAGACCAATTCCTTTACTTCCAGCACATTTGCTGTTAGCCCAATAAGTTGTGCCAGGATCAAATATAGAGTTATGTTTATCTTTAGGAATACCACATCCTGTATCAGAGATACTTATTTTGATATATTTTGTATTATTTTTACATATTGTATTTAATTGAACATCTATTTTCCCTTTACCTGAAATTGAATTCACAGCATTTTTAATAATTTCATAAACAGCATCAAAAAAAAGAGTTTTTACGTTACAATCATATGATGATGATAATTCTGATATAAAATTAAATAAACTAAGGTCAACCTCCCTAAATTGTCCCAAAATAGAGCTGATTTGACACTCAATATCAACAAATTCTGGCATTCTTAATTTGAGAACTTTTTTAATATTAATATCTATTGAATCCAAATAACTAATAATTTTATCTTTCCCCTTGCATTCCGAATTTACATATCCTTTCATTAATTGGATGTATGCCGGAATATTGGCAACTTTTTCACAGCAGCGGTCAATAATTTTGTTAATATTTCTATCTTCATCTTCATAAACACATTTGAGTAATTCATCTATATTATTTTTCATATTCTTATTCCTTAAAATTTAACCAATTATTTTTATTAAAATTTTTTTAATATCAGAAACAAAATCATAATAACTGTTTTCTCCGGTCTTAAAAATTATTCCTTTAATATTATATCTCTTTCGAATATTATGAATATTTGTTTCAGACAGATTATTGCTTATCAATATAATCGGTATTTGAGGATAGTTATTGTTTATCATTGATAAGATATTAAACCAGTTATCTGAAATACTCAGACAAATTGCACTATACTGTTTTGTTTCGATTTTATCTATAATTTCTTCATAATCAGAAGCTGTTTCATAAGTGACCCCATCATCTTCCAATGCTTCTATAAAAATTTCTCTCCAACTTGGATTATAATCAATCAAAAGCAAATCATATTTCTGTTTTTTGCTATTTGACAAAAGATTAGTTGGTTGTATTTCATATTTTTCAATAATTTTTCCAGAAGAAGGAATATCCTGACTAGTCTGAAGGATAATAGACATCAGTTCATCAAGATTTATAAACAACAAATCAATAATATTATAAAATAGTTGATGCAATTGCACTTGATAATGAACACAATCAGTATTAGCAAACATAACTTCCTCTCATGTATTATTGATGATAAATCAAAAGATAGCTATCACGACTTCGGCAAATCAGATATAATCTGAATGAATTTATCGATATCGAAAGGATTGCCATCCGGTGCTTTTTCATAATAACCATCCGCACCGTAGAAATCTCTAGCCCTGTCTTTTTGCTCTTTATCAGAATAACCAGTTAAGATGATAGCTTTAATAGTAGGTTGCAGTTTTTTCGCTTCTTTTAATACCCGCATACCATCGATATTATAGGATGAAGCATCAACTAAACGCATGTCTAAAACAGCAATATCAAATTTTTCAGTTTTTAATAAATCTCTGGCATTTTTCAGATTATCCGCTTTTTTCACTTTATACCCCTTTTGCGTCAGAATATCTTCCAGTAATTCCTGCCAGCCCTGCTGATCATCTACAACAAGGATTTTCCCTTTTCGTACACCTGTTCCGTTTTGCATCCTTAACCTCCTAAATAAAATTGTAAATTCGACAAAAAATTACATACAATCTGAACATATATATTATGGTTTGTCTTATCTAATATTCCATATTCATTTACTATTTTCCACAGCAGGCAACCGAATCATAAATTCTGTGCCTTTTCCAGGTTCAGTGCGGATAATCTGAATGCTTCCTTTCATACTTTGAATAATACTTCTCGCCCGCCACAGTCCGTAACCAGTCCCTTTTTTATCCTGCCATAAGCTTATGCCATATTCAAAAACACTATTGATTTTATCCTTCGGAATACCGCAGCCTGTATCAGAAATATGCATTTCAACATAATGTTCTTTGTTCTGAACCAAATTTTTCATATGAATTACCATTGTCCCTTTACCTGAAATAGCGTTGATGCCGTTTTGCATTATACTGTATATAGCTGTAGAGAGATGGTCTTTGATGCCACGAACTTGCAACATATTTTTTTCATATTTAAAATTAAATTTAATTTCAGGTGGATAGAGCATTTCAAGCTGACCGATAATAGATCCGGTAAGCTCTTCCATATTAATAGCCTCTTTTATATATGGAGATCCCGGAAGAGGCCGGAGGTTTTTCAGATCATTTGCTTCTTTAAGCATGAGGGTTGTATCCCGTTTTACCTTCTCCAGATATTCAAAAATTTTAGGGTCTGTTGTTTTATCAAGTCTCCGTTTAATCAATGAAATCCACGGAGAAATTGTTCCGGCAATATTATTCATTTTATGGATAAAGTCCATAGCAAGACCGCTCTTGACAAGTTCACTTTCCCGGTCTGCAATATGAGCCTGAGCATCTCTTAAATCAGTGACAAGTCTTGCATTCTGCAAAGCAATAGCTGCTATGTTTGCCATTGTCTGAAGAATTTCAAGATCATCTTTGCTGTAAACATAGTCTTTGGTGGGGTGATAGGTGGCAACCACGCCCAGCACTTTGTCGCCTGTCATCATGGGTACACCGATAAAAGAAGCCAGTTCATCTCCCATGAATTCCCCATGGCCGGCTTGCTTATACCATTCTTTTGCCTGCTCTTTTGTCTCACAGAACATAGATTTTTTTGTTTCAATAATATATTCTGTTCTCCCTTTTTTTCCACTTTTCTTTCGTTCTTCACCTTCCATAATCTTGGTTGGTTTTCCATCTTTAAAAGCCAGAGGGAAATGAATCAGATCAGTTTGTTCATCATACAGGCCGATGAACATGTTATTCATTTCCATTAACAAACCAAGACTTTTTTCCCGAATAATGTTAAAAATATCGTCTTCTGTCAATTGAATGGAAGATGTCAAATTCTGCGCCAGATCGATCAGCACTTTTTGCTGAAGAACCAGGTTGTCTATTTTTTCCCGATTTTTTTTCCTTTTTGTAATATCTCTGTTAATACCAACAATCCCTAAAATTTTACCTTTTTCATCTTTAAAAGGAACTTTGGTTACCAAAAACCATTTATCCTCTTTTTGATACTCTTTCTGGCATATCGGCTGATCCGAATTAATAACAGTTTGCTCTTCCTTAAAATATTCTTCCGCATCTTTTTTTGGGAAAAAATCGAAATCATTTTTTCCAATTATCTCATTCACTGTTTTCAAGACAAATGATTTCAGCATTTTTTTGTTTGCATTCAGAAATCTGCTGTCAGTATTTTTAATATAGACATGATCAGGGATATTGTCTATCAATGTGCGCAACAGATTCTGGTCTTTGGTAATACGGTCATATAATTTTGCATTATTGATAGCTATCGCTGCTATATTGCCTATCACTTTTGATAATTCAAAATCATCTTCAGTAAATGCTTCTATTTCATCATGTTCAACATTTAAAACACCTATCAAATTATCTCCTTCAATCAAAGGGACAGCTATTTCTGAATTTATATTTCTATGTACTTCAATATATCTTTTATCTTTCCTTACATTTGGGATATACAAAGGTTCTTTATGTTCAGCAACCCAACCAGTAATGCCTTCACCTATTTTGATTTGCACATTAATATCTTTTGCGGCAAAAGTACCCTTAAGCCATTTTATTTTAAGTGTATTCGAATTATTATCCAACAATAGAATATCACTTAAACAGCCTTTTTTCATCATATTGTTCAGTATTAACAAAATATGATTGCTAATTTTATCTATGTCAGAGGAAACAGTGATAAGCTTGGTAATACTTTTAAGTGATTTAATTCTATTATCTTTTAAGCGTATGTTCTCAATAGCAATAACAAAATAATTCGCTATCCCTTGAAGCATACCGACATCTTCATTTTCAAAATAATTCTCTTTATCATGATAACTTCCCATAACACCTATCACTTTTCCACCAAATCGCATTGGCACACCAAGCCATGATTTCGCAGTTTTATTACCAATATTAACACCAAAATTTTCTAATTCTTCAAGGGAGTTAAGCAATAAATACTCATTTGTCATAATAACATTCTCAATTTTCTCATCTCCAAACTTCCTGTTTTTAAATCCATGATTGGAATTAACTGATACTTTCCGACCACTTGAAGATGCAATTTTAAATTCAATTGCATTATGCTCTATATCATATAAGGCAATGAAAAAATTTTTTAATCCCAATTTTTCTGTAACATGTTCTAGTATCAGGGAATATATTTCTTCCTCACTAAGCTGAAATCCAACATTCAATTTCATTCCAATATCGAGTAATGCTTTAATTTTTTCTTTCAAAAAAATATCATTTTCCAATAGCTTTGCTGAGACTTGGTTTGCAAATTGTTTTAGCAGATCAAGATTTTTTTCTGTTTCTTCTACAGAACAGATGATATTTAACATACCAATCAGATTTTTTCCAGAATTACGTAAAGCAAGAATGATTTTGCGAAAATAATCATTTTTGTTAGAAATGATTATTTTTTCATCCTTATTGATGTTAAATCGTTCAAAAGTTTTTCCAGTATTTTCTGAATAGAAATATGAATTACCTCTATGGGCATATAGTAAGATTTTATCGTCTCTGATGAGTTCAATAGATGCAAAATCAAATTTAACAATTTCAGATAACTGCTCAACTATTTGAGCGCATAAAATGTGCCGATCTTTTGTGATCTCAATTTTTTCAAACGTTTTTCTTAATATATCAGAATATTGTCTCTGATTTTGTTCTGTTTTATAGCATCTCATATTATGAATGGCAATTGCAGCCTGATCAGCCAGCGTTTGAAATACAGTTATGTCATCATCATTGAAAAAATTATCTTGTTCATAATTGTAAGTTGCTATGACACCCAATACATTATTACCAGCAATCATTGGGACACCAAGCCATGAACCGGTTCTTATTAATGTCTCATCCTTCTTCTCATTTCGGGTTGGAATATGCCAATAATGTTTGGAACGAATGACTTTTATGGTTTTACTTTCTTCATCTTCTATTTTACGTATCCCCCAAGCCTTGTTATTTTTTACATCTTCACAACGTCCTTCTTTATATGCAAAGACAAATTCAGCTTCCCTTCTTGTTTCATAATATAAAGCGATGGATATATCTCTTACATACAGATATTGTTTGGACAGGTCATTAATCAATTCAAAAATATCATATTCTTTCTGGGTAATTGCTGAAGCTAATCTATTTCCTATTTCAAGCAATGCTTTTCGTCTCTGATAAAAATAAAGTGCAGTTACCGTTTGTTCAGCGAATGATTCAATTTTTATTTCTAATTTCTTAAAATCAGCCGTCTGATCTTTGGGGATGTAAACAACCAGCCCGCCCACAACCTGCGTTTTAATCCGCAGAGTGGATGCAACAGCAGATTTCAGATTCATCTTCTCTGCCTCTGCCTTGCGTCTCCAAAACGGGGCATTCTGAATATCCGGAACAATGAGGCTTTTCTGCTTTTCAAATTTCTCCTTTATTACAGAAACTGCCCGTTCTTCACTCACAACCGCATCCTGGATAAACTCATCTGACAAATCATAAGCGCAGACAATTCGGAATTCTTTTTTTTCTTCATCAAAAAGCCATATGGCTGCGGGCAGTTCCAGTGCTGTGCTGATGGCCTTAACGGTCGGATCAAAAAAGGATTTCATATCGCTTTTCTGAGAAATGTTCATTTTTCTGTTATCCCTTTGTCAAATGGTTTTGTGTTTTCTGTGACCAGTGTTTTGTCAATTTTGAATCTGTGCCTTGCAAAAAACCGGATTTTTCCCAAAAATTCGGTTTTTCTGTGAAAATGAAATCACAAAATCAAACTTGACAGAGTGCCGCGCTGCGCCAGAATACGCCGTGCTTCTGCTTTGCACAGCATGATCTGGTATGCCTGCTCCATAAGACTGTCCAGTTCAGACTGTTCCTTTTCCGTAAGACTGCGGTGTTTCTGCAATTCTGCGAGTTCTTCCAAACGCATTTGCAAAGAATCTTTCATTACGGAATTTGCTGTTTCTCCAAAGTTCTCTGTCATCAATTTAATCCAATTTAAATCTGCCACGAATGACACGAATCTCCACGAATTGCATAAACTATAATTCGTGTAATTTGTGCAATTCGTGCAATTCGTGGCTGTAAAATCAAATTTTCTGAGTAATGGTGTATCTGAATGAATTTATGTAAAAAACGCTTTTCAAAATCCATTATTGTCAAAGCGATGATTTTATGAACTGTTTATGGTTGCCTTAATCCTCAAATCCTTCCGGGATTTCCTTGAAATTGCCTTTGACAATCACCTGCCCTTTTGCTGTTCCCAGAGTTCTTTTATGCTTTTTCCTCTGGAAAGGAATAATCTTTGCCACTGCTCTGTTGTTTTTGAGAATAACAAATTCATCCCCCTGAACGGATTTCTCCACAAGTTCTCTGAATCTGCATTCAGTATCTTCAATATGTATTTCCTGCAGCATGAGTTACCTCATATTCGGTATATTTTTTTGGACAGTGAGAGAGATTGGCTGATTCAGCATATGAAAAACTGAATTTTTTTTTCAAAAATTCAGTTTTTTTAAATACGAATCTGTTTTGTAAAAACCAGGTTGCTTATGTACTATCCTTTTTTCAGTGTCCTGTCAAATTTTTCTGTCTCTTTTTCCAGACAAAGCAGCATTTTTCCCTTCAGAGATTTTTCCTGTTTGTCATTTGGAATCAGTTCGGCAAGCATGACAGGGAAAAAATCATCCGCGTCAATTCCCAGCAGCATTTTCCGGGTCAGCATTTTCCGAATCAGGGTTCGCATAATTCTGGCCCGTCCGCTTCTGCCCGGTTCCGGCGCGCCCTCTGCAAGCAGTATGCACAATGCTTTCAGATGGTCAGCTATCACATGTTCACATTCTTTGACAAAGGCATCATCCATGTTTTTGCAGGTGGCAAAGGCATGAATTTTTTTGTGAAGAGTTTGACGGGATTTTATTTCAGACACACACGGAACCTTCTGCACTATCATGGCTGTCCGTTCCACACCCAGAACACTTTCGGCAAGGGCAGTTTCTGTTTTTTCCATTCTGCCTTTTTTAGGATTGAAAGTATCTGAAATGAAACGGTTGTTGCAAAATTCAATGAATCTTCCGCATTGGCATCCGGGCAGGCAGTTTTTTCCGCAGGCTTTTTCTTTGCCCAAATCATAGAACATTTCACTGATCGGCCCGCATTTGACAGGAATATCTTTATGTTGGGTTTTTTCCACCCAGTAATTATGCCCTGCATCCAAACCTGCGATTCTGCTTTCCGGAACCCCGGCCTGCTGCCATGCCTGAAAGATTTCTCTGTCTTCCGGCAGTTCCAGAAATCCGTCTGCGTTTTCCGTTGGGGAATCTGCACCAAAGCCAACTCTGCCTCCCCGGAAATATGACACCCAGATGCGCTCCGGATTGATCCCCATTACCTGCGTAGCCCATTGCCATATGCGGGCAATGGTTTTCTCCCGGTTTTCTGATCCAAACCGGAAAGCCCCGGACATTTCAAACAGGCTTAAATGAAGCCTGTCTTTCCCGGCAGCATCCACATCAAAATGCCGGAAGCAGGTCTGGGTGCGCACAAATTTGTCTGTATCAGGCTCCGGTTCCGGGGGTGTGCAACTGAAGACATAGGACATGGGCAGATTTTTCTGCACCAGGGGAAGCGGGGGAATGAGCCGAAAGCCTTTGTTTTTATAATATCTTACAAACTCTTGTCTTATCTCTGTGCAATCCATTTTGCAAACCTCTTGATTGGGCGTTGAGGTCATGTTGTTTTCCCGCAGGAGAACAATGGCCGTTTTTTTCTCAAAATTATTCTGAATTTTTGTTTTATAATCTGAAAAAATGGCAAAAAGCAAGCAAAAAAACAGCAGAGATTTTATTTCTCCTTATAAAAAAAATATAAAATCTGAGAAATAATTGCGCATTAACCTTTGAGAGATTTTGCGTTTTTGTGTCTTTGCGCCAGTCTGAAAATAGCCGGGAAATAAAGATTTTTTTGCTGAAATCATTACACGCGATGAAAAAAATGAAACCGCAGGAGCGGAAAACCTTTCCGCCCCTGCGGCTTTTTTTCTACAAATCCAGTATAATTTTCAGCTTTTCCAGCAATGCCTTTTCATCGGGAGCAAAATCATTGTCAGAATGGGCAAATGCCCCGGCCAGTTGATATGCCTCCAGACGATCTTCGGGTTTGGTAAGCAGTCCGGGCAGAGCGCGAAGGGCAAGTTCCTCATTGGTCTGCAGAATCCGGGACTGTTCTTTGGCTATCCGTTTGAGGGTTTCAGCAGACATTCCCTGAAAACGCGGATCCTTTTTCACCAGTTCCTTACTCAGATCAAATTCCCTTTCATCCCATACCTTATCAGCGGCTATCATGGCCTGCACAGCACGGACAATGCCTTCTTCAACTCCGCCTTTTTCCATAAGTCCCATCCAGCGGATGGTATCAGCCCGGATTTCAGCTTCACGATCTGTCCTTTCCTCACCGGTAATGCTTTCCTCAATTTCTTTGGCAGAAAAAAGTGCTTTGATCACAGGATTGCCGTAAACGCTTTTGAACATAAATTCCTGCCTCGCGTCCCGCATATCCCTGTATCCGTTAAGAAATGCAATCACGGAATTGGACAGGCATTCCTGCACTGTTACAAAGGGATTGTCTTTGGAAACCGGTTTGCGGTTTTGTTTTACCCATTCAGCCATTGTTTTGAAGGGCTGCATAAAGGGATTCTGATCAGAGAAAATATAGCGGGACAGGCGCATGGGATGAAGCTGTTTCAGCATTTCCGCGGACTGTTCCGTTGTGAAGAAACGAACCCAGGGCGCAAGCGCGTGAAGGTAAATCTTATTGTTCAGTTCAGAAACCACAGCCACAGGTTTGAACTCCTCCTCATCTTCCAGACCGTCATCCATTGCCAGAATGTCGGAAATATCCCTTGCCTCATAATGCACATAATAATCAGGCACCTGAAGTTTGTGATCTCCTTCATCAATCACAAGCGGTTTTTCCTCAATAACCATTTCATACAGACCCGGAGGCAGAAAATCCAGACGGTCAATGTTTTCAATGATCTCCTTATGCTCTTTTTTTGCAACGCTGCCGGATACAAAAATGCCCAGATGCCCGATATTCTCATGCACGCGGTAAACAATCACCTGGTTGTGACGCCGGATTTCATCCACAGAACCGTAGACTTTGGCAATCCAGTTCAGCGCCTGCTGGGGCGGAGTGATATTGTCCCCGCTGGAGGCAAAAACCACCACAGGATCCTGCAGATTTTTCAGATCAATGGTTTTGCCTTTGTCCAGTTCAATGCGGCCGTTTTCCAGACGGTTGCCCACAAAAAGGTTTTTCACGATAAAGTGGATTTCCTCCGCGTTCATCATGAAATAACTGTTCCACCATTTCTCAAAGGTCAGGTATCTGTGCTCTTCCTTATCTGCATTGGCCCAGACATTGTACTGTTTTGTCCAGTAGGTGTTTGCGGGATTCAGATCCTCAAAGTTCATGACCAGATTCGCGCCGTCAAATTTGCCATTGCCCAGATCACAGAACAGAGAGGTCAGCCAGATGCCGCCGTATAATCCGCCCCGGTAACGCATGGGATTTTTGCCTTCCACGCCTGCCCAGTAGGAAAGGGGCGAACCGTTGAGAACCAGTGGGCCGGTAACATCAGGCCGGTCTGCCGAGAGCAGAGCCACTGCCCATCCTGCCTGACAGTTGCCGATTACCGCAGGCTCCGGGGCTTTGGGATGGCGTTTTTTCACTTCCTCAATAAAACGGATCTGCGCGTTCTTGACATCCTCATAGTTCTGTCCCGGTTCCGGATTCGGGTAAAAGAGAATGAAATACACAGGATGCCCCTCCTGCATGGCCATGCCGATCTCTGAATCCCGTTTGGAACCGCCAATGCCGGGGCCATGTCCGGCCCTGGGATCAATAATCACCACAGGCCGGTTTCCCGGATCAACTGTAATGCCCTTTTCCGGAATGATTCTGGCCAGATCGTGATTCACAGGACGCTCCAGAGAACGTCCGTCCATGATGATTTCATATTCAAAGGTCAGCACAGGCGGCTGCCCCTTTTTCACAATATTCAGATAATCATTGCCCCGTTTCCGGAGAATATCCATAAAAAGAACAGAACGCTGTACTGCGTCTGTCCAGTAGTCAAAAGCATCCTGTGCCAGTTTGAAATAATCGCCCGGATTCTGTGTTGTTTTTTCAGTACTCATGATTTTTACTCCTTTTTTGCGGTAAAAATTGCTGTCAGGATGGGATATGAAGCGGTGCGCGTCAGATTTGTGCAGTATAAGAGATATTTCCTGACATAAAACCTGTCTGTCTCTCATTTTCCGGTATGATTTCCGGAAAATACTGAAATTATGTTCAGGATTATACAGGAAGGAAAGGAAAACATCAATGTATTTCTCAGACAGGAGAAAAAAGCAGAACAGGCTTCCGGCTTGTTCATGCGGTATGGCAAAACCTGGAAGGTTGTGCTACTTTGGGGCACAGGCTGGAAGTCTGTGCTGCTTTATCTGTTGCGGAACAGAAGGCTTTGCAGTATATTGTCAAAATATGAAGTTGCAGTTCTGACACAGATTATGGGTGAAAACATGTCTTATGATGCGTATATCACTTTGGCAATTCTGGTTATTACCTTTCTGCTTCTTGCGAAAACAAAACTTCCGGCTCCCGCGATTTTTCTGGGCGCGCTGACTGCGGCTCTCACGTTCCGGCTGGCCCCTGTTCCGGAACTTCTCAAAGGCTTCAGCAATCCGGGAATGCTTACGGTCGGCGTTCTTTTCATGGTCGCGGCAGGCATGTATTCCACCGGAGCCATCACCATTCTCATGGAAAAACTGGTGGGGGTTCCCCAAAGCAATGTGGCTGCCCGTATGCGGATTCTGCCGCCCATTGCGGTCGGAAGCGCTTTTCTCAACAATACGCCCCTGGTGGCCATGATGATTCCGGTGATCCGGGATTTGTGCAAAGACGGAAAACTGTCTGCAAAACATCTTTATATCCCTCTGAGTTTTGCCTCAATTCTGGGTGGCGTCTGCACGGCTATCGGAACCTCCACCAATCTGGTGATTGCAGGTCTGGTGCTGTCCGCAGTTGACAGCGGCATGGCAGTTCCCGGACTACGGCCTGTGCAGATGTTTGATCCTGCATGGGTGGGACTGCCCCTTGCCGTGGCAGGTATTGCCTTTATGATTTTTTTCAGCCGATGGCTGCTGCCTGATGAAAAAAAGACAGGTGCAGAAAAAATCAGCCGACGCTGCTATTCTGCGGAATTTGTTGTCAGCGAAAATTCCCGTGCACTTGGAAAAACGCTTGCGGAATCAGGTTTGGGAGAGAGTCCGGGCCTTAAACTGCTTTCTGTGAACCGTAAGGGAAATGAAATGGGAAATCATCCATCTCTTGTACTGGAAGAGGGTGATTTGCTGTGTTTTTCAGCACAGGTGGACGCTCTTGTCGAACTCTGGAGATCCAATGTTCTCCATCCCCATCTGTCCCTGTTTCCGGAAAAAAAAGACCGCAGCGCTCACAGTCTGGTCAGAGTGGTGGTATCCCAGAACAGTCCCGCCATAGGCAGAAAAATCGGAAGCCTGCCCATGAATCAAAGTATTTACCGTTTCAGGATTGTGGCAGTTTCACGTGATGGTGAATGTCTTCATAAACCATTGGCAGATGTGCAGATTGAACCCGGAGACAGCGCAGTTCTGGAAGTGGATGACTCTTTTTTTTATCAAAGCCAGTTGGAAAAGGATTTCATTCTTACAAAGGCTCTGAGCGGTTATCATCTGCAGCGCACGGATCGGGCTCTGGAAGCCGGTCTTATCACACTGGCAATGATTATTGCCGCCGCATCCGGATGGATGGATATGCTCAATGCCGCTCTTCTTGCCACAGGCGCTATGCTCGTGACCAAATGTCTCAGTTTCCGCATTGCAGCCCGGAGCATGGAATGGGGAACCCTGACGGTTATTGCCTGCGCGATTGGTCTGGAATCTGCTGTCACCCAAAGCGGGCTTGCCGGGAATATAGCGTCTCTGCTTGCATCTCTGGGAGGCAGCAGTCCCTGGCTGGCCCTTGCCGTCATATTTGCAGGCTGCAGTTTTATGACCAATATCATCACCAACAACGCGGCCGCTGCCTTTATGTTCCCCATAGCGCTTTCCACAGCGCAGCAGTTGAATGTGAATTTCATGCCCTTTGCCATTGTGCTGATGATTTCCGCATCCTGCGCGTTTGTCACGCCCACAGGTTATCAGACCAATATGATGGTATGGGGTCCGGGCGGCTATGCGTTTTCCGATTTTGCCAAAATCGGAGCGGTCATGACACTGATAACAGCCATTATCACCATTGGACTGACACCGCTTTTTTTCCCCTTCTGAGAAAAACCGGCAGATGCAGATAAATATGGGTCAGACAATTTTTTGACAGTTGTCAAACCGCCTGATCTTTTTTCCAATATGAATTTTGCAAAGGAAAAAACTCTGTATGACTCTGCTGTTAAAAACAGACTGTCAGCCGGTTTGATCCTCTGCCAATTTTTTATAGGATGGCCCCTCTTTCTGCCCAAAAATATTTCTCATTTTTGGGCAGTCTGTTATAAGATAAGACTTTAATACCGTTCAAACTCATCTTCCTTTTCCGCTTCATGCGCATCCAGATGAATGTCTGCAGGGCCTGTCCTGTTTTTCTGATTTTTTACATGCAGGTGCTCCACGGCCTTTTTCCCATGTGCCCCGTATTCCTCAGAAACTTCCTGCCCGGATTTTGCCATGTGTTCACTGCCGTGAATTTCCGGTTTTCCCCCATTTTTTTCTTTCCGTGAATACGCCTTACGCTCATCCGCTGTTTCCCCCTGCTGTTTTTCTGATATGTCAAAAAATGAGGCGGTGCGGAGCAGATGCTCGGCCTGTGAGGAAAAGTCACGGCTTGCGGAGGCCATTTCCTCGGCTGATGCCGCATTCTGCTGGATGATCTGATCGAGCTGCTGAATGGCCTTGTTCACCTGCACAATGCCTCCGGCCTGTTCCGCGCTGGACGCACTGATTTCCTGCACCAGTTCAGCGGTTTTCTGAATTCCGCCAAACATCTGCTCCAGTATCTTTCCTGCTTTTTCCGATATTTCCAGATTCGCTGTGGAGAGACTGTTGATGGATTTGGCGGATTTCTGGCTTTTTTCAGCGAGTTTGCGCACTTCTGCCGCTACCACTGCAAAACCTTTTCCGTGATCTCCGGCACGCGCTGCCTCAATGGCCGCATTCAGTGCCAGCATATTGGTCTGACGCGCAATTTCCTCCACCACCATGATTTTTTCGGAAATGCTTTTCATGGCCTTTACGGTTTCCTCCAATGCTTTCCGGCCTTCCTGTGTATGCAGAGCAGTCTCTCCTGCAATTGATGCTGTCTGACGGGCATTGTCCGCATTCTGGTTCACCATCGCGCTCATTTCTTCCATTGAACTGGAAATCTGTTCAATGCTGGCCGCCTGAACAGCCGTGCTTTCCGAAACCTGCCCCGCGCCTGCGCTCAGTTGCTCACTTCCTGCGGCCACCCTTTCCGCTGCTTTCTGTGTGTGAATGGCAAAACGGGTGAGATTTTCAATCATCATATTGATATTTTTGCGTATATCATTGAAATCCCCTTTATATTCATCCCGTATGATTTCCGGCAGACGGCCTTTGGAAATCCGATCCACATAATCGGCTGTGATGTTCAGCGGCCCGGTCACGGCATCCAGCGTTGCATTGACACCCCGGATAATTCGTCCGTATTCGCCTCCGAAACGGTTTGCATCACCCCGGACACGGAGCTGTCCGGCCATGGTTGCATCTGTCAATTCATTGATATTGCTGACAATGGATTTGACCGTACTGACCATCAGGGCCAGGGATTTGCCCAGACTGTCTTTTTCCGAAAGAATGCTGACCTGCACATCCAGATCGCCTGCTGCCACTTTTTCAGCAACATGGACAGTGCCATGCAGATTGGTGACAAGCTGATTGATACTGTTGCGCAGTTGATTGAAATCGCCTTTGTATTCATCTGCAATGGGTTGGGAAAAATCCCCTTCTGAAATGCGGGACATGTATTCGGAAGCCATATTCAGGGGGCCGATGACCGCATCCAGAGTGTTGTTGATTCCCTGCACAATACGGGCATAATCCCCGCCGAATTTTTCCGCATTTCCCCTGCTTTCCAGTCTGCCTTCCGCAGCAGATTCTGTCAGCATCATCGTCTCTGTCACCAGCCCCCTGACAGAATCAATGCACCGGTTGAGATTGCCGATGATCCGGTTGAAATCCCCTTTGTAATTTTCGCTGATTTTTTCCGGAATATCGCCTTTGCCAATGCGGTCAATATATGCGGCAGTGACATTGATCGGTGAAACAAACGCATCAATCAGGGAATTGATGCCGGTGATAAGTTCATGCCATACTCCCTCATACGCATCTGCATTGCCCCGCGCGTCCAGTCTGCCATCCTGAACAGTGCGGATCAGTTCCTCTATTTCCCCCAGAACAGTTTTCAGTCTTATGATCATGATATTCATGGCTTTCATCAGCCGGTCATCTTCGGATCTTTCCTTCACTTGTGTCAGCATATTTCCTGCTGCAATGTCTTCCGCTATCCGCGCGGTTTCATTCATGGCATCGATAAGACCGTTGAGATTGTTTCGGATATGGTTGAAATCACCCTGATATTCCTCTGTGATTTTTTCCGGAATATCCCCCCGTGCAATCTGATCCACTGCTTTGGCTGTCATCACAATGGGCCTTACAAATGCCTCAATGACCCGGTTGATGCCTTCAATGAGTTTACTCCAGTCTCCGGAATGCTTTTGTGCATCTCCGCGGGTTTCCAGACTTCCTTCCCGGACAGCCTCTGTGAGCCTGTCCGTCTCTTTCAGAACCTGCCCGATGCTTTCCTGCATGTTCCGGAAGGAATTTGCCAGAAGCCCGACTTCATCATTTCGGAAAATATTGATTTCCCTGCTGAAATCTCCCCGTGCAATCGCGTCCGCTGTTTCCACAATCTGCCGTATGGGCCGGGTAATCCGCAGGGTTGCCAGTCCCAGAAGGAACAGCGCAGCAAACGTGCAGAAAATTCCCATGATGATCATTTTCCATATGTCAGCATTTGTCCGAAACATCTGCGCATCTGCTGCGGCTGTTATTTTTTCCAAAGGAATGATGATTTTCACCAGCCAGGGCGTACCGGTACTGCCAACCGGCAGAGGAATCATGGTCTGCAGACTGTTTCCGCTGATTTCCACCTTTGCCTCAGAACTGTTTATATTTCCCAGTTCCTTTTTCAGCCCGGATTCGTAGAGAGATTTTCCGGCCAGTTCCGGTTTTCCTGTGACAGCCGCAATGGTGCCGTTGTGACTGATCATAAAAATCCGTCCCGCTCCCTCATACAGATTTTGGGTGTCATCCACCATCTTCTGCAGGGTATCCAGACGCAGATCCGCAGTGATGATTCCGTAAAAGGTTTTGTCCACCATAATGGGAACAATCAGGGAAGTCATCAAAGTCATCTTTCCCTGCACCGGATAAATGAGTGGATCCATGATATGTTCGCGTCTGCTCTGTCTGGGAAGTACATACCAGTCCGATGTTTCATACTCCTCCAGCGGACTCAGGACAACTGCGCCATCCTCGCCCCGGTTCCAGTAGGGAATAAATCTGCCGGTCTGGTCATGCCCTTCCTTATTGGCATACTGGGCATCCAAACCGTCAAATGCGTTTGGTTCCCAGGCTGTGCAGATGCCGACAAATTCAGGATTTCCGGCCAGCACGGTTTTCAGAATGCTGTTGGCCTGTTCCCGGCTCATCTGCCGGTTTTCTGCTTTGAGACCTGAAAAAGCCTCTGCCAGAGTCCGGGCCGTGTTGAGTGCGCCTTCCAGTTTGCCCCGGATATAATTGACCTGTTTTTCCGCAACCGCTCCAGCATACTGCTGTGCGTCCCGGATAGCCGCTGTTCTTGCGGTTTCAGCCCCGGTTTTCATGGCACGGGCAGAATAAGAGATAATGACCGCCGCGAGAATCAGCAGGCAGACACCGGCCAGAAAGATAATTTTTGTTTGCAGACTTTCTGTGAATTTCATGATTCCCCCCATGAAGAAGTTAAACATTGACAGGCAGTGGGACTTTTCAAACACCCTCTAATAAGATTAAGCAGCCGGATTTTCCGGCTGTGAACTGCCTGACTCCGGAATGACAGGGTTGTGGCAGTTTTTTTCAATTATAGCAAATTGTTGTAAGGTTTACCGGATATTATTGCGGCTTTTTGATATTTCCCCATATAGGATCATTGCCAAATCTTTCAAACCACCAGTCCTCATTTGACAAATATCTGCTGACTTCTTCTTTTGCAAAGGAATACTTATACTGACTGCAGTAACTGACAATGGTTTCATATGCAGCAATTATTTTTCTCGTCATTTCATTGCATTTTTCATCATTCCCATTGCATTTGTCCGGGTGCCACTGCCTGATGAGTTCTCTGTAATTTGATTTAATCTCTTCCATAGATGCCCGATCAGGCAGGTTCAGCAAGTCTTTTGCTTGAATAATATCCTGATATTTAGTCATTTTTTCCTGCCCCGTATAACTGCAAACAGTCCGTCTCCGTAACCTGTTCTTACCATTTCATTTTCGCTGATCTCTGACAGATCCTGAAAAATGGTTTGCCGAAAGCTGAAATCATCAAAGCCTGTCTGTTCCATTATTTCAAGAATTTCATCAACTGAGCGGAAAGTTGCCTGTTTATAAAACAGACTGTCATGTTTATTTTCCAGATACATCTGTCCGAGCGGAGTGTTACGATCTATCATGCCGACAATAACACTGCCGCCCTTTGATAAAACTCTGAAGGATTCTTTGAATGTCTTATAAATATCATTGACAAAACAGATAACAGTAACCATCAGAACAAGTTCAACTGCTGCATCTCTGAATGGAAGCTCTTCAGCCACGCCTCCCAGAACGGCAACGCCTCTTTTTTGAGCAATATTTCTCATACTTCCGGAAGGTTCAATGCCTGTTTTGATTCCCAAAGGAGCGGCAAATCTTCCTGTTCCCGCGCCTACTTCTATGCTCCGCTGTGCCGGTACAAACAATGATCCGACAGCCCTTACTTCAGCATCATAAACCCACCGGTTCTCTTCAAACCATTTATCATATTGTTTTGCATTATCATTATTATGATAGGGATCGGTTTTGAACATTTCTTTCACTTTCAAAGATATAGTGCGGTTTAATGTAATCTGCCCTGCTTTCCTCCGCTGTGAAATACATAAAAAATTGAAAATCTTGTCAGATTCTTTGAAAAAACCGTACAGATTTCTATCCATTTCCGGTTTAAGATGATTTCCGGAAAAAATATACCATCATTGTAGGGTGGGCACGGCTTTTTGTGCCCACCGTTTCAGCAGGACGGCGGGCACAAAAAGCCGTGCCCACCTTACGAAAAACGGTATAATCATTAATGGAAATCACCTAAGATGATTTCCGGAAAAAATATACCGGAAAAGTAAGGTGATTTCTGAAAATAAAAATACCATTTCCGTTCACAGGCACAGGCCAAAAACTGGAAGTTTTTGATACTTTGGCGGTATATTCTTTTCTGTAAATCACCTAACTGTCTTCGGGTTCAGGCGCAAGCCGGAATTCCGGGTTCAGCGTATTGTCCACAACAACAGCCTGACCGTTGCGCAGTTTGAAAACACCGGTGCTGACAATCGTATCTCCTTCTTTGAGACCGGAAACAACCGCAAGAAAATCTCCCCGTTTCTCTACAATCCGCACAAACTGCTGCCGGATGACTTTGCCGGGCGGATCTTTTTTCTCACTTTTTGTTTCCTCTGTCACAAAAGATGGGCAGTCCAATTATGCTTTTCATATATGTCCATGTATGGGAAGCGCGCAGGGAAGAAGGTTCATATCTTTCATACCATTCGAACAATGATGTTATTGTATCAATATCCATCCACTTTGGCAATACAGCGGCATTTATTTTTTTCTGACTGAATTTTTTCATGGTTTCGGCAAAAACGGTTTCAGTACTCCAGGAAACTCCTTCAAATACGGGGGGATAAAAGCTGCGGACTTGAAAACCGATAAGCCAGTAGCCGCCGTCAACTGCGGGGCCGATCACCGCATCCGCGTGTTTCAGTTCCGTAAATGCCTGTTTCAGAAACTCTTCCGGCAAATCCGGGCAGTCGCTGCCAATCAGCACTGCCTGTTTATAACCGTTTTCAAATGCCTGATCAAATGATTTTTTCATTCTCATTCCCAAATCACCGTCAGACTGGGGAAAATAAGCAAACTGCTCCCCCAGCCATGAACGAAACAGGGATTCAGCATTTTTGGGCGAATAACAGAGAATGACATCCTGAGACAGTTTTTTCAATTTGTCCGCCAAATCCAGAATGAAACATCTGTACAGGTTCACGGCGCGATCACTGCCGATTTCACGGGCCAGACGGGTTTTGACTTTTCCCTTTTCAGGCCATTTTACAAAAAAAAGCACACATTCTTTTCCCACTTCATCTTTTCCATTCTGCTGTCAGAGTCGGCTGCTGTCTGTATTGTGCAGGAAATTATAGAATTTTTTGATAGTGGGTCAAATCATTTGATTCTGGAATTCCCCTCCCTTGAGGGAGGGGTTAGGGGAGGGGGAAAAATGCCCTGCAGTTATACACTTTTTCCCACCCTCCCCCTGCCCCTCCCTCAAGGGAGGGGAGAGTTTTTTCCGCGTCATCAACCGGTTTGACCCACTACCAATTTTTTTAACCACGAATCACACGAATTGCACTAAAAAATAATGAGATATACTGATTCAATTTGGTTTTTTCCGTCATTCCTGCAAAAGCCGAAATCCAGTGGTTTCAGACTTTTCCGGATACCAACTTTCGTAGGTATGACAATATTGTTCAGCATCAGTTAGTTGCATGATTCGCTGTCAGTTCTTTCTCATTTCGAAAAATTTTGTAATATCCGATCAGACGATGGGGCGATACACCCAGACAGAACAGTGAGGCCAGAATCCATGAACGCAGCACACTGTAAACGATTCCTTCCCGTTCCCATCTCCGGGCTGATGTTCTGACACATTTTGGACTGATGAAAATCTGATCATTACTCTGTTTAATCCGGCGCATGAGATCAAGATCTTCCATAATCGGAATTTCTGCAAATCCCCCGATTTTTTTAAAATATGATCGTGAGATAAAAATGGCCTGATCCCCGTAGGGAATTCTTGTCAGTCTGTATCGCCATGATGCCCCGGACTCGATGAACCTGTAAATCCGGCGCGGGCTGTCAAAGCGCAGTCTGAATGCACCGGCAGAGTATTGACCGGTTTTCATGATTTCACAGATATGCCTCAAAGCGTCCCGTGGCAATTCTGTATCGGCATGCAAAAAAATCAGAATATCACCATCTGCAATCTGCGCGCCTGCATTCATCTGGATTCCGCGCCCGCGCGGGGCAGTCAATGTTTTGACTTTGGGACAGAGAATGTGCTTCACAGTGCTTTTCTCCGGATCTCCGTCCACCACAATTATTTCAAAACAATCCGCCGGAAACTGCCTGTAAAGTCTGTCAATCTGCTGATTGACAGCAGCACCTTCATACAGCACGGGAATAACAACGGAAAATAAAGGCTGCAATCTGTATTGTCCTGTAAGCAGGTTACAAAAAAGGAGTCCGTAAAATTCCCCCCAGCCTCTGCCATTTCCTGTCTCTCAAAATATTCAGACCGATTTTGACCGTTTCCGGAGATACAGGGCGGGTGTAAGTTCCAAATATTCTGTCCCATAATGAAAAAACAGAGGAATAATTGGAACTGCATTCTTTCATGTTTGCCGAGTGATGATAACGGTGCATGTACGGGGTTACAATAATTTTTCTCAGCACGCGATCCGTGTGTTCCGGAAAAGACCAGTTGCTGTGATGAAAAATTACCGAAATATTCAGAATAATTTCATACAGCAAAAGATCTGCCAGAGGTATTCCCATCAGAATCAGAAAAGGCAGCCGGAAAAAAACAGAAAAAACAATTTCACCCGGATGAAAACGCAAAGCCGTTGTGGCATCCATGTTAGTATCGGTATGGTGCGCCCTGTGAAACATCCAGAGAAAGCGAATCCGATGGTTGATACGATGCCAGAAATATGTCAGTATATCCAAAAAGATAAATGAGATTATTATTCGCAGTGCAAAAGGAAATTCCGCATATCCAAGAAAACCTGAAAAATATCTGCTTACGCGGGTTAAAGAGAACAAAATCAGCCCTGTAAACAGAAAACGTATCAGCAATGCGTTGATCAGCGCAGTCAGGAGATTTGACAGGCCGTGCATGGTTCTGTCTTCTGCTGATGGATAAAAAGGAGAAACGGTTTCAAGGAAATACAAAATCAGCATGAAAACAGTCATAGAACCGATTTTTATGTAAGACAGCACATTGGAATCTGACAGCCAGTCCATATAATCCTCTTATTTCTGAAACCCTGATGGTTTTCAAAACCCTCAGGGTTAATGCTGAAATCTTTTTCAGATTTCATATAGGCATTCTTTTCTAAATCACCATAACATGTTGCAAAATCAGTGCCTTGTTTTATGAGGGGATCTGCTGTTTTTTTCGCGACCTGACAATCGAAACGGTTTTTTTGGCAATCAGCGGAAAAATGCCCAGCAATGCAAAGGAAAAAACAAGTCCGGGTGATAAAATTCCTGGTAGTGGGTCTGCACATACTGACAAAAAATTAACTATTTGATATTATTATATTTTAAAAAATATACTGATTTTTGTCTATACATAATAAATACAAATAGTTATACGATACATCCATGATACTGCTTATACTGATTATAAATAACATATTGATTTATATATTAAAAAAATCAGTATGAGCAGTCCCACTACCAAATTCCTTTGGCAGATTCAATTTTGGCAAGGTGCGTGCCTGCGTTGACATACACAAAAGTTCCCGGAAGCATGCCGATCTGACTGACAAGATAAAAAACCGCAGTTCGTATCGGGGTAAGTCCCATCACCAGGTTGATGACAAAGAAGGGAAAAAGGGGAACAAGACGCAGGGTGAACAAATAAAAGGAACCGTCTTTTTCAATTCCATCATTCACAGCCTTTAATTTCTCTCCGAACCTGTTTTGAACGTAATCTTTCAGCAAAAAACGTGCAGCCAGAAAGGCAAGGGTCGCGCCGATGGTACTGGCAAATGAAACCAGCACCAGTCCCACCCAAAGACCGAAAAGTGCACCTCCTGCCAGTGTCATCATCGCAGCTCCGGGCAGAGACAGGGCGGTGACGAGAATATATACCGCCAGATAACCTGCTATTGTAATCAGTCTGTGATCCGCGTAATAAGACTGAAACATCTCCTGACTGGATTTCAGGTATGCGAAGCTCAGATACTGCTGAAGATCAAAAATGAAAAAAACAGCGAAAACTGCCGCTATAATCAGCAGGATTATGATTTTTGAACTTTTCCCATTCATATGTCTGTCCCGGATTCTTCAGATAATACGCGCTGACGGCATCTTCCAAAATGCTTACAAACCGCGATTGTAATAGCGTGAAGGGCCGTTCCACACTTCCCAATTGCTTTCCTGGAAAATCGTGCGGCAGTCCATAACGGTTTCACCTCTGCCTTCCTCTGTTTTTGCCTCAACATCACGGGGATTTGCACCGACTTCTGCCCAGAAAAGATTGGCTCCCGCGATTGCTCCCAATGTGCAGGGTTCATGCGTGCAGTTGCCGATAACTGTCCGCGGCATCCCCAGCCTGGTGACAGCCACTATTTGAGCCATCCGCAGCTCACTGATCATCCCGCGTCCGGCTATTTTTGTGCCGGGTATGGGAATTCTTCGCGCGGCTCCACTGAAAGACGGATGGAAAGAAGCCGTGAATGCAATCATTTCTGCCAGTTCCTCATTTGTATGTTCCGGCCCGACAGGCTCAACACAGGTTCCGACTTCAAGCCCGGCTTCTTTAAAATTGAAGATGCTTTGCTTTCTCTTTTCAGGCACAAGACCGGTGTCTGTTCCTTCGCGCAGACGAAGGGCATGATAAACACCGGCAAAGCCTGCTTCCTTCAGTTTTACTGCATTTTTAAGCGACTGATCTCCGACATTTGCAATCAGTGTTGTTTCAGACTTCAGATTCTTCCTGACTTCTTCTGCTGTTTCCAAAAACCGTTCAAAGGGATAATGGGCTGTTGACATCAGGAACACAGCATTTGCACCGTCTGTTTCAAACCGGCGCGCATATGCCACTGCCTGATCGGGTGTCAGTTCTGTTGCAGTTTTGAAAATGCCATTGACTTTGGCAAAAGAACAGAAAAGACATTCGCAGTTGCATGGCCCAAGATTGACGGCAAACTGTGCATGGACTTCAGCCTTTCCGCCTGAAAGTTCCCTTGATATCCAGTTTGCCACGGCCATAACCATATACGTTTCTGAAGAATCCGGAGACAGACCAAGCAGGTATATCATATCTTCACGGGACAGCACATCGCGGCTTTGTGATTTTTTCAGTATTTCGTGAATGTTCATAAGGTGTTACCCTTTTTCCTTTTTCCCTGCATCGAACATAATGTTCAATGTTATTTTCCGTTTAATGACCAGTCATATTCCAGATAATCCACTTTGATCTTTCCTGCTTTGGCACTCAGTTCCGCTTTCATTTACTCCTCACAGGCATCCGGGCCGCATGCGCGTCCTTTCAGGTTGAAGAAAAATTTGAGCCCTTTTTTGATTTTATCGGAGAATATTTTGGGGGAAAAGAGCGATCCTGCCACTTTCCTGTTGATTTCTGCGATGGTGGGATAGGGGTGAATTGCGGCTGCAAGGGTGGAGAGTTTCACTTTGCCGTTGAGCACCGCTGCCCATTCGCCGAGCAAATCCCCTGCATTGGGGCCGAAAATCTGAACACCTAGGGGTTTTTCTTTGCTGTCCAGCAGCATTTTGATTTTTCCGGTTCGCTGACCTTCTGCAAGACTCCGGTCATTGTTTTTAAATTCCTCTGTCCAGACCGTATATTCGATTCCCGCTGCTTTTGCCATTGTTTCATTCATGCCGATACTTCCCAGCGGCGGATCTGTAAATGTACACCAGGGAAGCCATTTGTAATCCACACTTCGGGGAATATGAAAAACCGCATTGCTGACAACAATACCGCCCTGATAACCCGCAGCATGAGTAAACTGAAATCCTCCGGATACATCTCCTGCCGCATAAATATGTTTCTGACTGGTTCTCAGCCGTTTGTCAACAATCACTCCACGGCGGTCTGTTTTTACGCCGATGTTTTCCAGTCCCAGATTTATGATATTCGGTTTTCTGCCAAGTGCCACAAGTATGGTTTCTGCTTTCAGACTGACCGGATTTCCGCCTTTGTTTTTAATCACGATTTCTTTTCGGGAACCTAGGTCTTTGGCGGATTCTATAGAACTGTTTAAATAAAAAACCACACCTTCGGACAGCATCATGTTCATAACCGACTGAGCCATGTCCGGATCCTCTTTGCCCAGAATCTGTCCTCCGCCGTCAATAACTGTAATTTTTGTTCCCAATCGGCTGAATGCCTGCGCCATTTCGCATCCGATGGGGCCGCCACCTAGAATGATCATGGATTCAGGAAGTTTGTCCATATAAAAAATTTCACGGTTGGTGATAAACGGGGTTTTATCCAGCCCGGGAATGGGCGGAACCGCAGCAGAAGAACCGGTTGCGATGACCCAGTTTTTTGCGGAAAAGGTTTTTCCGTTCATACGGATGCTGTGTTCATCTGCAAATTCAGGTTCGCCAAATATCACTTTTGCGCCCAGACTGCAAAACCTTTCTTCCGAATCATGCTTTTGAATCACAGAAATGACCGAGCGGATTCGTGCTGATATTTGTTTGAAATCAACCGGTTGAATGTCTGTTTCCGGCAGCCCGAATTCTTTTGCATGTTTCATTGTATGATAAACATGCGCGGTTTTGATCAAAGTTTTGCTCGGCACGCAGCCAAAATGCAGGCAGTCTCCGCCGAGTTCCTTTTCTTTTTCAATCAAAAGGGTTTTTGCGCCCAGTTGCGCTGAACCGGACGCGACAGTCAAACCAGCCGCTCCTCCGCCGATAATGCCAATGTCATAATCATAATCTGTCATTTGCTTTCTCCTGCTGTCACTTGCCCATGCTTTTTATTAACTGATGTTACGCCGATCCTTCAGAACCCGGCAGAATACTGTATTTCCCTTCATTACGGCAAAAACCGGAATCCAGTACTGTCAAGCGTTCCGGCTGCCGACTTTCTCCGGTATGACGATTTGGCGTAACATCAGTTATTAAATTGACCTTACGCATTATTATCATAGCGATAAAAATAGGTACTCATAACTGTTTGAAAATACAGGATTCAAACTTTCTCCGAAATGACAGATTAAGAAGATGATTTCCTGATTTTTGGAACGGTTGTGGGTAGTGGGTCTGCACATACTGACAAAAAAATAACTGCTTAATATTATTATATTTTCAAAAATATACTGATTTTTGTATATACACAATAAATACAAATAGTTATACGATACATCCATGATACTGATTATACTGATTATAAATAACATATTGATTTATATATTAAAAAAATCAGCATGAAAAGTCCCACTACCCGGTTGTGTAATACCGATTCACCATAGACCTGATACAATCTGCACTCCCATCCGAACTGATCCGGAGGATTGCAAAAATTAAGCGGAGCGGTTTTTTGCACAGACAAAACTGCGGAAAAACTGACAATATTGAATTAAACCAATGGCGAATCGCTATAATATAAGTTACTTAACTGTCTTCGGGTTCAGGTGCAAGCCGGAATTCCGGGCTTAGGGTATTGTCAACAACAACAGCCTGACCATTGCGCAGTTTGAAAACACCGGTGCTGACAATCGTATCCCCTTCTTTGAGACCGGAAACAACCGCAAGAAAATCTCCCCGTTTCTTTCCAATCCGCACAAACTGCTGCCGGATGACCTGACCGGGAGATTCTTTTTTCTCTTCCTTTGTGTTCTCCACCACAAAAACCGAATCACTGTATGGCGCATACAGCACAGCCGTGGCCGGAATGCTCAGCACCGGCTCCTGTTCCGGCAGCACCACAGACACATTGACAAACATGCCGGGACGCAATAATTCCTGTGCGTTTTGTATTGTGGCCTGTATACGGATATTGCGCGTGGCCGTATCCACTTCAGGATTGATGGCCGTGATTGTGCCTTCCACCACCTGATCGGAAAGCGCATCCGCTTTGATCCGGACGCTCAGACCTGCATGAATATCCGCAAGCTGATGCTGGGGAAGGAGAAAATTGACAAAAATCGGATCAATGGCCTGCAGGGAAACAATTGGCTCGCCCTGATTAATGATCTGTCCCAGATTGACCATGCGGATCCCGAGGCGTCCGGCAAAGGGAGCAATGATGGTCTTCTTGGCAATAACCGCACGAATGCCGTCTGCATCGGCCTGGGCAGATATGTACCGGGCTTTTGCGCTGTCAAATTCGGTTTCTGAAATGGCTTTCTGTGCCAGAACCTTTTTGGCACGGTCAAAATTGGCTTTTGCAAGGATCACCGATGCCTCGGCAGAGCGAAGCTGGGCTTCCTCCGAGGATATGTCCTGCCTGATCAGAAGATCACCGGCTTGGACCTTTGCACCGGATTCAAAAGCTATTTCTGTTATTTTTCCGGTCAGTTCCGCAGTCAGTGTCACTCCCTGAACCGCAGTCAGAGAACCTACGGAAGTCCGCAGGGTTTCCCATGACTGTTTACTGACCGCAGCAGTGGTCACGGTCTCAGGCGGCGGGGAAAAACTTTTGCCCTGGGCAATCATTTTGCCAATCTGCAGGGCCTTGATTCCGCCAATCAGACCGGTAAACAGGATTAATCCGATAATGGTAAAAAAAATCTTCTTTTTCATATTTCAGCTCCGGTATGTGTTCCCTGAAAATTCAAAGGAAATCCATGAAACACTGTTTTATTTTTCAATAAAATTTGTATTATATTCCTTATTGGCAATAATGTCAATTATACCCTCTTTGCTTCATAAAAATGATCACAGAAAATGTGAAAAAAAGCAGAAAAGCTGCTTTTGCATTTTCCGCACCATATTTAAGACAAATTCTCAAAAAAATATTTATTCTATAATATCAGTTTATTACATTTTTTGCAGATACTACATTTTTTGTATTATTTACTGCAAAATTTGCAGTAAATAATAAATATTTATATATATCAATATATTAACAAAAATATGAAAAGCATGTCCAAAAAATTTCCGGTGTCTGTTTAGCAAATAAATAATATAATCAGATAATTAATGTTTATAAGTCGCTTTGGCCTTTTATTTTTTCACCAAATTCCTAAAACTCTTTTTTTTATCATATGGAATCTTTTTCTGATAAATAAAAAAATATTATCAGACATATATATGTTAATCTCCAATTTTTGGAGATTAACTTGTATTTTTTGATGCTGGTTTTCATACCTGCATCATTCTAAATATATACGCAGTATCTGACAGTTTAATCAATTTTGCCGTCTGCTGACTGTCTGCTAAGATGACAAACAAGAAAATCAGACAGTTATGCCATTTTCCAAATCAGACATATATCCACTGGTCACAGATTGTGCGGAAAACCGCATAAAAATATTTTGAATTTATTATTGAAAAATTAAATAATTATATTTTTATGACTGTTTTCCTCCCAAATATTTTTATGACTGAACAGTGTTTTGGTACGCATTGTGCATATGAAACTTCCAAACGATGTTCGGTTATATTTGTCATTTTTTCAGGAAAAACTGCTTCAGGATATGAAAAACATCAAACAGAAAGGAAGAGAACAATGAAAAAAATATTATCAGCCGTCTATACGGTCATCATAGTTATTCTGCTGTCCGGAATTGCCGGAGCACTTCCGAATGCTTCAGAAACATTTACAGTTACAGAATCCGCATCCATGCTGATTCTGGGTTTCGGACTGATTGGTGTTGCAGAAGTTAAGAAAAAATTCGGAAAGTAATGCACGATATGTCAAATTAACGTAAAAAATATCGGATTTTTTATTCCCATCCGTGCGGAAATGCAGAAAAACGGAGACTTTCATACAGTGCAATTCCTACGGATGTGGAAAGATTAAGAGAACGAATTTCCTGTAAAACAGGAATATGCCAGACATTATCTTTATACATGGACAGTAACTCCTCAGGCAGCCCTTTGGTTTCAGATCCAAACACCAGAAAGGAACGCTGTGACCAGGATGCTGACCAGAAAGATTTTGCCCCCTTTTTGGAAAACAGAAACACCTCTTCCTTCCTGCATTTCATTTCTGCCCGGAATACATCAAAATTATCCCATACTGAAAATTTTACCTTTGACCAGTAATCCAGACCGGCCCTTCTGACATGCTTATCCGAAAGGGAAAAACCCAAAGGGCGGATAAGATGAAGAAATGACCCTGTTCCCAGACAGGTGCGGCCTGCATTGCCGGTGTTCCAGTGTACTTCCGGACAGACCAGCACCACATGCCGCTCAATTTTTTCCTCATTCATACCTTTTTCCCGCAGAAGGGACAATACCGGAATTCCGGATGCAAAGCCCGTCCGCAGTGTCTGCAAACCACATCCTGTTTATTCAGAAAGTCCTCATATTCCGGGCCCATTTCATGGACATTCCGTTCACAGCGTTCGCACATAAGAAAGGGTTCGCCCTTTTTCACGCAGAACAGGGGAATGAAAAAAAGGTTCAGATAATAATCCACCCTTTTGTAATATGCCTGCGCCAGACCGCAGACCGGACAGATCACGGGTTTTTCATCAATCACCCTGATTTTTGGAGAAATACCGCCTATAAATATCATAACAGACTTTTATTTTTCCTTGTTTTCATATAAACCGCCATGAGAGGAATGTTCGACATTTTCCTCATATTTGCCGAGATGCTGCATAATCCCTCTGCTGTTTTTGTATTTTTTCTTTAACGCGGCAAGTCGACTGTCCGTACCATTACAGTATTTTTCAAGACTCTCATAAATGAATTCCCTTCTTTTGATCTGTTCCGGATGATTGCCTTCGTGCGGTTCCCCGCGAAAGTGATCGCAGAGTTCACGCTCCAGGATAAAATCTCTGACTTCAGAAGGAAATGATATTTCTCCCGCATTTGCTGACGTTACAATCCCAAAAAAGACAAAGGGCAATAATATCAGTATATTTTTTCTCCATTTTCCAGAGGCAGACTACAGAAACGGAAAAATGACGGAGAAGAGTTTCATATCATGTCCTCCACAATATGGGCCAGGATCAGTCCGTAAAAACTGCGTCCCCCTCCGGACTGATACAGCCATCCCAGATGTGCTAAACAGTTTCCGCACAGGGCAAAGCGCCAGGCAAAGCCTGCAAACCAGGTGAATTCCATAGTCGGCTCACCTTTGTTCACACATCCCGGAGCAGAGGCAAAACAGCCGATTTCAAAAATATAGCCGGCCGGATTGTTGAACACATGGGTATGTCTCCCGTCCATATCCATCCTCTCTTTGGCTGTGGTAATCCCGAAACCACAGTTTGCACACCGGATGGCTTTTTCATTTTCTTCATCTGCTTTGGCTTTTTCCTTTGTTTCCGCAATTTTCAAAGTTTTCCCTTCGGGAATCTGAAAAGTCTGAAAAGGAATCAGCCGGAATTCAGGGAGTGCTTTGGAAAGGTTCATGACAATGCTCCGCTTTCAGTTTATAAACATTAAACCACAATCATCATCCGGAATCAATGCTTTTTGCATCAGGGGAAAAAGATTAATGGTGAAGCAGTTTTTTATTTTTTCTCACATCTGATATTCCGGCATCAGAACTGTGATAATGAGGCGGATAAATTTCCCATGCTGCGTTTATTTTTGCCCCGTACCCGGCATTAAGGTTCCAAAACAATTCTCTTCACAAAAAAAGTTGACAACATTCCCAAACCCTGTTATGAAGTAATAAACTTTTAATATGGAAAGAAAATGAACGGTATATTTATCATTATTAACCTTATTATTCTGGTCCTTCTGCTGGGCGTCCTTCCCCTCAGAAAGGAAATGGGTTGATAATGGCCTAAATTTGCCGGTATTTTTATAAATCTGTAAAAATCCGTTATCAGCCCGAAAAGGCTGGTGACGGATTTTTTTTTGGGAGGGATTCACGCATGAAAAGCGACATTGCGAAAAAAGGAATCGAAAGAGCACCGCACCGCGCCCTGTTCAAGGCTATGGGATATACGGATGAGGAAATCCGGCGTCCCCTTATCGGCATTGCCAACTCTGCCAATACCCTGGTTCCGGGTCATGTGCATCTGCACACCATCACGGAGGCCGTCAAAACCGGCATTTCCATGTCCGGAGGCACACCTGTGGAATTCGGGGTGATCGGTGTGTGTGACGGTATCGCCATGAATCATACAGGCATGAAATATTCCCTGGGCAGCCGTGAGATTATTGCAGATTCCATTGAAATCATGGCAACTGCCCATGCGCTGGATGCGCTGGTCATGGTTCCCAACTGCGATAAGATTGTGCCGGGAATGCTTATGGCAGCAGCACGGATGAATCTCCCCACCATTTTTGTCAGCGGCGGCCCCATGCTGGCGGGACGGCATCCACGCAAGGATCAGAAAGTGGATCTGATTACGGTTTTTGAATATGTGGGCGCAGTCAAATCCGGCAAAATGAGCGAAGAGGAACTCTATGAAGTGGAAGACGCTGCCTGTCCCACCTGCGGCTCCTGCTCCGGCATGTTCACCGCGAATTCCATGAACTGCCTGACTGAGGCCATTGGCATGGGACTGCCCGGAAACGGAACCATTCCCGCAGTCATGGCAGCGCGCATCCGGCTGGCAAAAACCGCAGGAATGCAGATTATGAATCTGTGGGAAAAAAATATCTGCCCCAAAGACATTATGACGGAAAAAGCCTTTCAGAACGCGCTGGCTGTGGATATGGCACTGGGATGTTCGACAAATACTGTCCTGCATCTGACCGCGATTGCCAAAGAAACCGGAGTGGAAATTGATCTGAATCTTATCAACGAGGTCAGCGCGAAAACACCGCATCTCTGCTCCCTGAGTCCGGGGGGGAAAGATCATATAGAAGATTTGAACCGGGCAGGCGGAATCGGTGCAGTGATAAAAGTACTGTCTGAAGCCGGACGCATTCATGAAGACTGCATAACTGTGACCGGAGAGACGGTGGGGGAAAATATCCGAAATGTCCGGGTGCTGGATCCGGATGTGATCCGTCCGCTGCGCAATCCCTATCATAAACAGGGCGGGCTGGCTGTTCTTTTCGGCAATCTTGCGCCCGAAGGCTGTGTGGTAAAACAGTCTGCCGTGTGTGCGGAAATGATGAAGCATGAAGGCCCGGCTCGTGTATTTGATTCTGAAGAGGCTGCAAGTCAGGCCATTATGGACGGCAAAATTCAGAAAGGGGATGTCATTGTTATCCGTTACGAAGGACCAATGGGCGGGCCGGGAATGCGGGAAATGCTGACACCGACTTCGGTAATTGCAGGCATGAAACTGGATGCGCATGTGGCTTTGCTTACAGACGGGCGTTTTTCCGGCGGAACCCGCGGGGCATCCATTGGTCATGTTTCACCCGAAGCCATGCAGGGCGGCCCCATTGCCATTGTAAAAGAAGGGGATTTGATAGCTATTGACATTCCTGCCAAGAGCATCAATCTCAAAGTACCGGAGCATGAAATCCAAAAACGTCTGGCAGCATGGAAACGGCCTGAACCCAAAATTACAAGCGGATACATGGCACGGTATGCCAAAACGGTTTCATCTGCAAGTCAGGGAGCGGTTGTCAGATAACGCAGTGAACAGTTGTCATCCTGATTCCCGTTCCCACACTTTGTGTGGGAACGGGAAATCATCAGTTCCAATCAGTTCAGGAAAAAATGATGAAAAATATATTGAGTGAAATTATTTGCTTAAAAAATCAAACTATTGTTAATCCAAAAGAATTTTTTATAGCATGTTCCGGTGTTCCGACCCTTGTTTATAGCGGATTCACTTCCACATTGTTAGCATTAAAAAAGGATGTTAAAGAGAGAATTCCTGAACTTAAACCTGAAAATCCGGGCAGTGTATGGCCCAAAACGACACTTGGATCGTTAAGAGATGACAAAAAACTGTTTTTTGATGATGCCAAAATATTGCGTGATATTTGTAATCAGTTTAAACCTGCTGAAAACAGTCCATTGAAAATTGATCAGCTCCAAATAGTTATATTTCAATGCAGAAGTCTTGAAAAAAGATTGCTGACACATTCGGTCAGCATGATGAAATCAGACTCATATACTGGAGATAATATACCGGAAGATCATGAAAAACAGGTTAATGAAACTGTATATCAGTTTTCAGAAAATAATCTTTCAGCGTATTGGAAATATTTATCGCGTGACGGAAACAGAGAAAGCCATTACCGAAAAACGCATATAGAAGCAACACTTGTATATGACATTCCCAACGATCATAAGATTCATGATTTACTTGATGAATTTATAAAAAAAATTGACACAGAACTTGAAAATTATTTTTGCTGGTTCAGCAGAGAAAGCCGGCATATGACAATCAGATCTCTTGTATAATATTTTGATTCTGCTAATTATTTCGGCAAAAACTGATAACTGAAAAGGAGAGGGTATGAAGCTCAGAGGTACACAGATTCTCATGAAGGCTTTGCAGGAGGAGGGGGTGGATGTCATTTTCGGTTATCCGGGCGGAGCCGTGATTGACATCTATGATGAACTGGTGCAGACCGACATCCGGCACATTCTGGTGCGGCATGAGCAGGGCGCGGTTCACGCAGCAGACGGTTATGCCAGAGCCAGCGGAAAAGTGGGCGTGTGTCTGGTCACATCCGGGCCGGGCGCGACCAATACCGTCACGGGCATTGCGTCTGCATACATGGATTCTATTCCTGTTGTAATCATCACCGGACAGGTTCCTTCCCATCTCATCGGCAATGACGCATTTCAGGAAGTGGATATTGTGGGCATTACCCGTCCCTGCACCAAACACAATTATCTGGTACAGAATGTGGAGGATTTGGGCAGAATCATCAAAGAGGCATTTTACATTGCCAGATCCGGCAGACCCGGCCCCGTGCTTGTGGATATTCCCAAAGATATAGGCAAGGCGCAGGCAGTTTACAAGGTTCCCAAAGAAATTAAACTGAAATCCTACAATCCCACTTACAGCCCTAATGTCCGGCAGTTGAACAAGGTGGTGGATCTCATCAAAGTGGCACGGCGTCCCATGATTTTTGCAGGCGGCGGCGTGATTCTGTCCAAATCCCATATGGAACTGCGGGAACTCGCGTACAAAGTACAGATTCCGGTGACAACTTCTCTGATGGGATTGGGTGCATTTCCTGCCACTGATCCCCTGTGGCTGGGCATGATTGGAATGCACGGAACCTATAGATCCAATATGGCAACAGCCGCGTGTGATCTGATGATTGCCATTGGTGTGCGCTTTGATGACAGGGTTACAGGCAGAACAGACACTTTTGCAGCACAGGCCCAGATTGTGCATATTGACATTGATCCCACTTCCATCCGCAAAAACATCCCGGTCAGCGTGCCGGTGGTGGGGGACTGCAAAGTCACCATTACACAGCTCAATGAGCTGCTGAAAGAAGCGGATATGGGCGATTTGAAGGCAAAACGCAGCGGATGGCTGCATCAGATAGACGGATGGAAAAAAGCCGCTATGCTTTCCTATACACAGGATGAGGAAACCATCAAACCCCAGTATGTGGTGGAAAAACTCAATGAAATCACACAGGGAAAAGCCATTATCACAACAGAAGTGGGGCAGAACCAGATGTGGGCTGCACAGTTCTGTCACGTGGATGAACCCGGACATTTCATCACATCCGGCGGGCTGGGCGTAATGGGATTTGGACTGCCTGCCGCGATTGGAGCGCAGATGGCCTGTCCTGACAAACTTGTGGTAGACGTGGCCGGAGACGGCAGCATTCAGATGAATATTCAGGAAATGGCAACCGCTGTGCAGTATTGTCTGCCTGTGAAAATCGTCATTCTCAACAACGGCTATTTGGGCATGGTGCGGCAGTGGCAGGAGCTTTTTTATGAAAAACGCTATGCCTGCACCTGCATGGAACACGCGCCGGATTTTGTAAAACTGGCAGAAGCCTATGGTGCTGTGGGGTTGCGTGCCACAAAACCGCATGAAGTGGAAAAAGTTCTGCGCGAAGGGCTTGCGATTAAAGGGCCGGTGATCATGGATTTTGTTGTGGCAAAAGAAGAATGCGTTTATCCAATGGTTCCGGCAGGCGCACCCATTACGGAAATGCTGCTGGTTTAATTCAGTTACCAGTTACCAGTGAACAGTTATCAGTTATCAGTTATCAGTGATATACCATTATTTGAAACGTTTTACAGAGGTTTTGATTTTCCAGTCTGAATTTCGGACAGAAAAAACTCTGTGTCACTCTACGGTTAAGAGCAGACTGCCGGATTTTCCGGGTGTATTTCATGCAGAAAATCTTCTCATCAGAGCAAGTCAAATGTTATAAGTGATGGTATAATTATTACAGCAAAACAGATATTCAATTCTGATAACTGATAACTGTTCACTGAACACTGAAATAAGGGGGATTCCATATGACTGATGAAAAACATGTTCTGTCCCTTCTGGTGGACAACCAGCCCGGTGTCCTGTCCCGGATTGCAGGTCTGTTCAGCGGTCGCGGCTATAATATTGAAAGTCTGTGTGTTGCAGAGACAACTGATCCCAATATTTCCCGGCTCACGGTTGTCACAAAAGCCAACCAGCCTTTGGTGGAGCAGATCAAAAAACAGTTGAACAAACTGATCAATATCATCAAGGTGCATGAACTCACGGGATCAAATTATGTACACCGGGAAATGGCTTTGGTCAAAGTCGCTGCCAAATCTGAAAACCGTGCTGAAATTCTGCGCATTGTGGATATTTTCCGTGGCAAGATTGTGGATGTCGGGCCGGAGCATTATACCATTGAGGTAACAGGCGATGAAGGCAAGATGCAGGCTTTTCTGTCCCTGCTCAAACCAATGGGAATCAAAGAGATTGCCCGAACCGGAACCATTGCCCTGTTCCGGGAATCAAAATAAGCAGAGATTCAAATTTTCTACCCTCCCTTGAGGGAGGGGCAGGGGAGGGTGAATGCTGAAACGTATTTATGCAGACAATTACAAAAGTCTGTTAAAAATACATCAGTTTATTGTTTTTCCGGAAAAAGGCTTGAACAGACAATGGATGATATTGAGAACCTCATCAGCCGGATACAGTCCGGAAAGATTTATGACACCACAGGCAGCGGCGATTATTGCCGGGTTATGGATGTTTTCCGCTCAGGAACCAGCGGACGGTATATCATCATCGCTCAATTTTTGTGGAATATCGGACGGTATGCCAATGCCTTCAACGGGGATATGCTTCTGATTGAAAAGGGCCGTACAAGAGGAATTGAAACATGGAAGCCTGTTGATCCAATCAATACGGAATCAGCACAACTGCAAAAGGCAATTCAGGCCAAGCAAAAAAGCATTCTTCAGGAAGTGGGGAAATTCGCAGAGGTGTTTATTGACTGACTTTTGGAAAAGTGCCGGATGTCATTTATCACCGAATCAACAAATGTCTCAGGTGGATATTCTTCATCCTCGGATTGCAGCCAACCGTAGGGAAGATATTAGACCTCTTGCAAAAGTGGGAATTGCTCCCTTGATTTTATTGGATAAAAATTGACTTTGGAAAGAGGTCTATTATAAAATCGGTTCAGGAAGCCGGAGAAGAATATCGCAATGGGAAATGTGCTGCATCCACTGCGGATGAAATCATGGCGGATATTTTGTCATGAAAGGATTACTGTTATGCCGAAAACACAAATCAAGAAAATAGGCAATTCATTGGCTATATTATTAAACGATGAAATATTGCAGTCAATGGATCTCCGTGCAGATGATGAAGTTGATATAATACCAATTCTCCATTGATTTGATACAATACTGTAAGTTTTTCCGCTGGTAAGCGAGTGCAAAAAACCGCTCCGCTCAATTTTTGCACTCCTCCGGATTTGTATAAAACCAATGGCGATTTGGTATAACTGTTGAAAACCGTATACTGATTATCTCACGGCTGAGTGAAAATGAACGTAAGAAAAAAATTGAAAATGCGGTTCAGGACATCTTCAGACGAAGAAAATCTGCTTATCAGAGACTTGCCGAAGGTGTTTGATGAGCGGATTTCAGTCAAATCCAAATTTTATTTGAAAGATAACAACACACAATCATAAAAGGAGAAAAACACCAATGGCAAAGATTGATTTTGGCGGGGTTCTGGAAGAAGTGGTAACATCCGAGGAGTTTACTCTGGAAAAAGCCCGTGACGTGCTGAAAAACGAGATTATCGCTGTGATCGGTTATGGTGTGCAGGGGCCGGGACAGGCTCTGAACATGAGAGACAATGACATCAATGTTATTGTGGGACAGCGCAAAGGCGGAGCATCTTGGGATAAAGCAGTTGCAGACGGTTTTGTGCCGGGCAAAACCCTGTTTCCCATAGAAGAAGCAGCGAAAAAAGCAACGGTTATTCAATACCTGCTTTCAGACGCTGGACAGGTTTCTATGTGGCCGAAAATCAAAGAATGCCTGAACAAAGGCGATGCCCTGTATTTTTCTCACGGTTTCGGCATAGTTTACAAAGAGCAGACCGGCATTATCCCCCCGAAAGATGTGGATGTGGTGCTGGTCGCTCCCAAAGGTTCAGGCCGTACTGTGCGCACCAATTTTCTGGATGGCAGCGGCATCAATTCCAGTTTCGCGGTGTTTCAGGATGCAACAGGACGCGCCAAAGAAAGAACGCTGGCAATGGGCATTGCCATTGGTTCGGGTTATCTGTTTGAAACCACGTTTGAAAAAGAGGTTCTCAGCGATCTCACGGGCGAGCGCGGGGTTCTCATGGGATGTCTGGCCGGTGTAATGGAAGCCCAGTACAATCTGCTGCGCAAACACGGACACAGCCCCAGTGAGGCATTCAATGAAACCGTTGAGGAACTGACACAAAGCCTGATCCGTCTGGTTGCGGAAAACGGCATGGACTGGATGTTTGGGAATTGCAGCACCACTGCACAGCGCGGCGCGCTGGACTGGGCTCCCAAATTCCGTGATGCAGTTATCCCGGTTTTTGATGATTTGTATGACAGTGTCAAAAGCGGCAAAGAAACAAAGCGGGTGCTGGATGTCAACAGCAGACCTGATTACCGGGAAAAGCTGAACGCGGAACTCAATGTCATCAAAAATTCCGAGATGTGGAAGGCAGGCGCGGCAGTGCGTGCGCTCCGTCCCGAAAACCGGAAATAGCATAAAAGAAGATTTCCCCCTTTAAAAAAGGGGGAAAATCTCTGATTTTAACAATTTCAGAAAAATATCCACAGAAATCAGTTGATTTGGTCTGCTGAAAATGAATTGCAGAGGAGATCATGGCAGAAAGAAAGATATACATTACAGAATTTGACAAAACCCGGCTTGAGGATCTCATTGGAGTGACCCGGGATTTCAATATGCAGAACAGGAAGGATTTGGAAGACCTGGCAGAAGAATTGGAGCGGGCTGAAATTGTGGACTCCAAAAATATTCCGCGGGATGTTGTCACCATGAATTCAAAGGTTGTGCTTCGTGATTTGAACACTTCTGAGAAAATGACCTGTGTTTTGGTATTTCCCGGAAAAGCAAACATTGACATCGGAGCGGTTTCCATACTCGCGCCCATTGGCACTGCCATTTTGGGGTATGCCAAAGGCGATGTTGTGGAATGGCCGGTTCCGTCCGGCATAAGGCGCATCTGCATTGAAGATATTCTTTATCAGCCGGAAGCAGCCGGGGATTTTCATCTGTAATGCAACAAAAAACCTGAACTTTCCTAAATCATTAGGGTTTTAAGGAATTAATGCTGAATTTTTTTTTCAGATTTGACAGTATTTGTCTGCAACACCAAAAGGAGAAAGCAAAATGGAACCGGTATACTTGTATGACACCACTTTGAGAGATGGAACCCAGGGAGAAAATATCAATTTCACTGCCGAGGAAAAAATCAGAATTGCCATACGGCTGGATGATATTGGGATTCATTATATTGAAGGCGGATGGCCCGGTTCCAATCCCCGCGACAGGCATTTTTTTGAACTGGCAAAGGAAGTTGAATTCAAAAATGCCCGGCTTGCGGCTTTTGGCTCCACACGCAAACCTGGCATTCTTCCGGGAGATGATCCCAATCTGCGGGCTTTGCTGGAAAGTGAAACGCCTGTTGTAACAATTTTCGGCAAAACCTGGGATCTGCATGTGAAGCTCATGAGCAACACTTTGGAAGAAAACCTTTGCATGATTGAAGATTCCGTTGCCTTTCTGAAAAAGCACGGCAGGGAAGTGATTTATGACGCGGAGCATTTTTTTGACGGATACAAAGACAATCCGGACTATGCTCTGCTCACCCTCAAAGCCGCGCACAGGGGCGGAGCAGATGTGATTGTGCTTTGCGATACCAACGGCGGAACCCTGCCTTTTGAACTGGTTCCGATTTTCAGACAGGTGCATAACAGTATCAATGGAAGCGGAATAAAACTGGGGATTCACACCCATAATGACTGCGGCATGGCAGTTGCCAGCAGTATTGAGGCTGTGAACGCGGGCGCGATGATGGTGCAGGGAACCGTGAACGGTTACGGGGAAAGGTGCGGCAATGCAGATATGATGTCCATCATTCCCATACTTGCACTGAAAATGAACTGTCCCTGCATGTCTGCGGAAAACCTGAAAAAACTGCGGAGCCTGTCGCGTTTTGTCAGTGAAACCGCGAACATGATTCCCTTAAACAACCGGCCTTTTGTGGGCAGAAGCGCGTTTGCACACAAAGGCGGAATCCATGTCAGCGCTGTGATGAAAAATCCCAGAGCATACGAACACATGCAGCCCGAACTTGTGGGCAATGCCCGGCATGTGCTGGTTTCAGATATGGCAGGAAAAAGCAATATTGAATACAAGGCAAAGGAACTGGGTGTAAATCTGACAAACAACGGATGCGACACGCGCAAAATTGTTGAGGCCGTGAAAATCATGGAAGAGGACGGATACCAGTTTGACGCGGCTGACGGTTCATTGAAGATTTTTCTGGAAAAATTCACAGGTCAGTTTCAGCCGGTCTTTGATCTGCAATCCTTCCGTGTCACCATTGAAAAAGACAAACAGAAACCCTGTTCTGCCCATGCCACTGTCAAGATTTCTGTTGGCTGCAAAGATGAAATTATGGCAGCCGAAGGAGACGGCCCGGTCAGCGCGCTGGACAATGCACTGAGAAGAGCATTGCACCAGTTCTTCCCGGAAATTGATGAAATGCACCTGGTGGATTTCAAAGTAAGGGTGATTGACGGACGCGACGGCACTGCTGCAAAAGTGCGCGTGCTGATTGATTCGCGTGATGCGGACAATATCTGGAGCACGGTCGGCGTCTCCGAAGATATTATTGAAGCCAGTTGGCAGGCTCTGGCCGACAGTTTTCAGTACAAACTGGCAAAGCAGAAAAATCCGGTATGCGGATAATTTTTGTAGAACAAGCTTCAAACTTGTTCCCGGCGAAAAAATTTTCCCACAGAGATCACAGAGATATACAGAGAACACAGAGAAAAAACACTCTGTGTTCTCTGTGGGAAACATATACGAAAAAAATAGTTGGGGAAGATCGTATGTTCAAATTCATACTGACAGAGATGATTGAATTGAATTTAACATTCAGTATTTAATATTTTTTATAAATAAGGAGCAGTCATATGGATATGAAATCATATTTCAATCATCTTTCACCAGATGATATTCGCATCAAAGGAACAAGAATCGGAATTGAATCTGTTCTGTATGAATACATATACCGTGAACAGCAGCCTGAATCCATTGTCAGACGGTTTCCATCTCTCACACTGGAACAGATTTATGCCACCATTCTGTATTATTTCCAAAACAAAGAAAAAATTGGACAGTATCTGAAAGAATGGCTGGAATACGGAAGACAGATGCGGGAGGCGCAGGACAGGCAGCCTCCGCCGGTTGTTCTCCGTTTGCGGAATATGAAACAGAAACAACTGAAAGCCGCATGAATGAGGAAAATTCGCTATTTAATCGACGAAAATGTTCCTCCGCTCTTCCGTTCCGAGCTATTGCAGCAGGAACCCGAACTGATTGTCTGGAGAATCGGTGATCCGGGAGTGCCGACCGAAGGCACATCAGACCCGGAAATTCTGGAATGGTGTGAAAAAAACGATTTTATACTCGTAACATACAATCGGAAATCCATGCCCGTACATTTGAGGAATCATTTGGAAAAAAGTTTGCATATTCCCGGAATTATTGAACTGAATCCGAATATGGGAATCCGGGAAACCATCGAAGAGCTGTTGCTCATATACGGAGCTTCGGATGCAGATGAATACAGCGATACAATCATTTATTTACCATTGGAATAATAGGATGAATTATGCAGACAATCATATCATGCGCCGGAGGGAACAAGGCCGCGGGACCCGTGCAGATCAACGTCCTGCGGCCCATGCTCCTTATTCAAAATGCAGGGAAGCATTGACTGAAACATAAAATTTCTTAAATATACGTAGGGTGGATTACGCTTTCGCTTCACCCACCCTGCTTTTTGACATCTTCCGGAATTTTTTCGCAGAAAATACATTTTTCCCCTCTGTGTTCTCTGTGCATTTCTCTGTGTTCTCTGTGGGAAACAAATAATCCGGAAATTATTTCACAAATATCACAATTACATAACAAGGAGAATACCATGAGCGACCGTGTATATATTTTTGACACCACCCTGAGAGACGGCGAGCAGTCTCCGGGTGCAAGCATGAACACCAATGAAAAACTGCGCTTGGCTACCCAGTTGGAAAAACTGGGCGTGGATGTGCTGGAAGCCGGTTTTCCCGCTGCTTCCGAAGGCGATTTTGATGCGGTTTCCAAAATCGCGGCAAAACTGGAACGCACCGAAGTGGCCGGTCTTTGCCGTGCCAATAAAGATGACATTGACAAGGCATGGCATGCGGTGAAACACGCGAGAAAACCCAAAATCCACACTTTTATTGCCACGTCTGACATTCATCTGGAATACAAGCTGAAAATGAGCCGTGAAGAAGTGCTGCGCGCTGCCATTGATGCAGTGAAATACGCGAGTTCCCTGACCGACCGGGTGGAATTTTCCGCAGAAGACGGCTCCCGCAGTGACCGGGATTATCTGTGCAAAGTGTTCGGCGCGGCCATTGAAGCCGGAGCCACTGTGGTCAATCTGCCGGATACCGTAGGTTATGCCATTCCCAGCGAATTTGCTGATCTGGCAAAATATGTGATCACACATACACCCAATATGCACAAAGCAATTCTGAGTGTTCACTGCCACAATGATTTGGGACTGGCAACAGCCAACACACTTGCTGCCATCAGCGCGGGCGCACGTCAGGCCGAGGTAACGGTCAATGGCATTGGGGAACGTGCAGGAAACACCTCATTGGAAGAAGTGGTTATGGCCCTGCGCACCCGGCAGAATTATATGCCAATGCAGACCGGAATCATAACAGAAAATATATATCCGGTCAGCCGTCTGGTGAGCATGATTACGGGTATCATTGTTCAGCCAAACAAAGCCATTGTGGGAGCGAACGCGTTCGCGCATGAAGCGGGCATTCATCAGGACGGAATGCTGAAAAATCCCATGACCTATGAGATCATGAAACCGGAAACCATTGGTCTGAGTGCAGGCAAACTGGTGCTGGGCAAGCATTCCGGACGACACGCGCTGCGCTCCCGGCTCAAAGAAATGGGATATGATCTGGCAGATGAGGAACTGGATCTGATTTTTGTGAAATTCAAGGATCTGGCGGACAGGAAAAAGCATGTGGTGGACGAGGACCTGGAAGTGCTGGTGACAGAGGGCATTCTCCGCACAGAGGAAGCCTTCAAACTGGAATACCTGCATGTTACGGCAGGAACCTCTGTTATGCCAATGGCCAGTGTGGAACTGAGCATCGGGGGCAGAAAAGTGCGTGCTGCGGACTGGGGCAACGGCCCCATTGACTCGGCCTTCAATACCATTGCCAAACTCACGGGAACCACATCCGAACTGCTGCGCTTCACGGTATCGGCCATCACAGGCGGCACGGATGCACAGGGTGAAGTGACTGTGCGGCTGCGGGAAAATGGACTGGTGGCTCTGGGACGCGGCACTGATCCGGACATCATCACCGCGAGCGCAAAAGCCTATCTCAACGGTCTGAACAGACTGGAATATCTGAAGGCGCATCCGGTCACGGATCGGCAGACGCTGTAGGGGAATTTTTTGACATAGGGAAAACAGAAAGGGAACGGTGAATGCCGTTCCTTTTTCTATTTTTTCCAAGTTAGGTGAATGTGACGCAGAGAGGCATTCTTAGTTTTTTATTGAAATTAAACCAACTTTAAGATAAATAAAAAATATTTTCATTTCTCAGATAAGCAATATATTGATCCTATGCATATGTATCCTTAAAGCAAACCTATATCCAATCAGAGGAATTAATTGCTTATGAATATTTTTGTTATTTCAGATTTACATCTTGGAGGACGACCCCACAGTTCAGAAGAAAATAACGGGGTTCCAGGCTCTCAAATTAACTCAAGTTATGGTCATCTTGCAGATTTCATTGACTGGTTAGCCTCTGGTGACGCGTGTGAAGGCTCTGTGGAGCTTGTGGTAAATGGCGATATTGTTGATTTTTTAATGGATGACGATTATGGGGCTGGTATTTTATCTCTTCCGTGGACGAATAATGAAGATACGGTTATTGTTAAGCTCAAAAAAATAATTGAGCGGACAAGAGAAGGCAGGGGGCGGGGGCCTTTTGATGCGATGAGAGATTTTTTAAAAAAAGATCATACCCTGACCTTGATGCTTGGAAATCATGATGTAGAGCTTTCTTTACCCAAAGTTCGTAAGTATCTTACCGGATTTCTGAAGGATAAAAACGGAAATCTCAATTTCATTTATGATGGCGAAGCATACACCCGTGGAAATTTATTGATTGAGCACGGAAATCGCTATGACCGTTATAATATCATAGATTATAGCACGTTGCGTCAGGAGCGTTCTGCTATGTCACGGGGCCTGCCACTTTCTCAAAGCAACAGATCATCAGGTCGTTTCAAACCTCCTGCGGGTTCTTTTTTGGTGACGGAAGTCTTTAATCTACTCAAAAAAGAATATCGTTTTCTGGATTTACTGAAACCCGAAACCGGCGCAGTCGTACCTCTTTTACTTGCTCTTCATCCAAAATTAGAGCATGTTATCCATGCCTTGCTTGAATATTCGAAGGTGTCTTCCAAAATAATATCTTACAATATGATCAATCCTGCCGAACCTCTACGGGATGGTCAGTTAACCGCTGACAACATAGAAAGCCCACTATCACTTCATCTTTTACTACAGCAGGAGATTGGAACTGCCGCTGATTTGTTTTCTTTAAGTCATTACAGTGGTTCCGGACAACTCGGACCGAAAGATTTACTGAAAAATATTAAATATTTGTCGAGTAATATATCATTATATCTTATGGATAATGATAACCTGTTTTTCAAATGGAAAACAGATGAAAAGAAACGTAAACAATTGCTTGCGGCACTCAGAGATTTGCAGAATGACTGTTCATTTCAGCTATCTTGTGAAACACCGGAATACTTCGATGCTGCAAAAGCATTGTCTAAAAATGGCAGATTTACCACTATTATATTCGGTCATACGCACCTGCCAAAATACATTGATTTTAATGTAAATCAAAAGTTTCAAGCTATATATATCAATACCGGAACCTGGGCGGATATCATCAGAATACCTGAAGAAATTATTACCGGTAACAACAATGCAAAAAATATTCTGGAAAAATTTGTAGTCTCCATGCAAAAAAATCAGCTACAAGAATATATAACCCGATATCTGACGTATGCCCATGTAATACTGGATAATAGGGATAATGTGATTTCTGCACAACTTTATTCGTTTGTGAATAAGAAAAAAACACGGTCTTTACCTTTTTCAGCAGTGGAGAACATATGAATATAAAAGGAAAAGTTGCCAGACTTTTTTCTGATAATAAAATGAGAGGTACGGCGTGGCTTTTCAGTACTAAACATGCCCTGACCGCTGCTCATTGTGTCAGAATGGCTGATGGAATTATATATCCGAATTTAATACTTGAATTTTACGGATTAAATGAAAAAATTCCGGTAACAATTAATAACGTTGATACAGATTTGCTTCTGGATTGGGATATCGTAATACTTACTGTTCAAAAAGAATGTAACAATCTTAGAGAACTTGTTATTCCAATTTTGAATCGGAAATGTCAGTGTCAAGATAAATGCTATATTCATGGGCATCCGGCTATTGATTCTGAACGTAATCTGGACGGTTTTTCACTGAAGGTTGAAGTAATAAATCCTGAACACCTTTTCTTTTTTCGGACGGGCTCTTCAGTTGAAGTAATTCAATTTGCTAATATGTCAGCTTGGAAAAATCTTGAAGGCATTTCTGGTGCTCCCATATTAATAAATAATAAATATTCTATAGGTGTAGTATCTGAACATAGAGAAGATGATGAATCAAATCTTTACGGGATACCCATTTATAAAATAGCTGAACTATCATCCATAATTAGTGAAACCTTATCTCTGTCAAATCAGGAAGCACATCCTTTTCATACATTACCAAATGATACATTTAAAAATCTTTGCCGTGACTTATTTACAGAACAACCGGGTATAAGTACTTGTGAAACTTATGGGACAAAAGAACAAAATCAATATGGTGTTGATTTTCTTGCTTACCGATCCGATTCAGAAATGTGTGAAGTGGGTAAGTGTTTATTTTATGAAAATTGTACACCATCTGACATCAAACATATTTCAAATTCATTTCTTAAGTATCTGTCACATTGGGCGAATTGGAAGATTCGTCGGTTCATCCTTTTTGCTGCTTGTGATTTATCTGAACCCAAACATCAGGATCAGATTCGAAAAGAGAAAGCCCGTTTTAGAAAAAATGGGATAGATTACGAGGTATGGTCTCCGATAACCTTACGCCATGAACTTCGAGCTTATCCCGGTATAGTTGAAACATATTTTGAAAATTCTGAATATTGGATTAAACAAATATGTGGACACAGAGTATCAGTTCCCAATTTCCCTAATGTTTTCCAAGCAAAAGAGGAACACTTTGCAATAAACAATCAATTCATAGAATCATTACAAAATACACTGTCATCTCATAACAAAAAAATTATTGAAGAATGTCGGGAACTGGTTCGTAAAGGAAAAAACAAAGAGGCTTTCAGGCAGGTTAAAGAGATAGGTAACTCTCAGGAATGGCCTGTTTTGAATAAAAAAATTCAGGCTGATATTCTTGTATTTGAAGCAAGTCTTGTTTTGCAGATTGAAAAGGATATTAATGCTGCCAGACAACTTGTTTTACAGGCAAAGGGATATTATCCGCCAAAAGATATGACCATAATTCAGGCTTTGTTATCTTATTATGAAAAAGATGCCGAAGCCGCTTTGAATGAAATTCAGTATCCGGATAATATAGAAAAAATCAATTTAAAAGCGGGAATTTTTCTGGAAATCGGCAGAATTTCCGAAGCAATATCATTAATTAAGAATACTCCGAAAAAGATTTCTCAAAATGCTGAAACCCTGCGAGTTCTTTCCCTGGCATATTTGGCCTCCGGTAAGTTATCTCATGCACGGTACGAAATCCAAAAAGCAATAGAAGAGAAGCCGGACTGGTTAGGTATCAGGATTGCCAGTGCAATGATCAATTATTTTTCTGCATTGTCTCCGGCAGCATTACCTCATGGCCTTCCTACATTTCCGGATCCGATTGGTCTGAATCTCATTAATCGGGATGACGAAAGTCTCAGCCGACTTCGTCATGCAGAAGAACTGTTTCGTCAAATTGCCAAAGAGATGAAAGACGAAACAGAGTCCAGAAAAACATTTCAAATATGGCGGCTTGCCTGTCTTTTTAATCATCCGGATCGCCAGACAGAAGCGCATGAATTTTGCCATGATTTGTTAAAAGATGGTAAAGCCCATACAGGTGTTATTATTTGGGCGGTTGTTCAGAACATTGATTACGATTTTTCTGAATACAAACGTGAATATGAAAATCTGTTGGAGTTTGATGATATCGAAATAGACAAAATTATCGCTTTGCTTCTGATTTACCTTCATTCAGAGGATACCGGAAAAGCTCTTTCTTTACTTGATCGGACCAAAGATATTTTTTCCTATTCACCTGATCCTTTGCTCTGGCTTTTTTGGAAAGTACAGACTTTGCTGAAATCAGGTAATATCAGGACTGCACTGACACTTGCCGAATCTTCAGGCGATCACAGATTTCAACAGACAGTTTTTGCCTTGGCATTGAAATATGCTGAACCTGAATCTGAGGAATGGCAATATATCCTGTCATACCTTGAATCATATGCAAAAGAGTCTGCTGACGGTGAAATGCTGTTCCGGATTTGTTCAGCAAAGGCCGGGTGCGGAGATCAAAAGTCATGGCAATATGTGGCATTACATGCTTTTGATCTGGTTGAAAAAGTAAAGACAAGCGAAGCTGTAAGACTTTCTGCTATTGCATTATTTAATACCGGTGAATTTGAAAAATGTCTTCAACTGCTGAATCAGTACAGCAACTGCTTTCCATCAAATTCTCTCACCACAGATTTGCGCCGTATTCGTGTTCAATGTCAGATAGAATGCGGTATTTTATCCGAGGCACTGATAGAAGCGAAGAATGTAGCCGATGCCGATCCTTCTTTTGAGAATTTACTGGCTTTATTAGAAGCGCAATATTTTCATGGAAACCGATGGGATATGATTTCTTCCGCCCAAAAACTATTGCATTGTGAAAAAACTGATTCATTTTCCCTGATTCGGACAGCAAAACGGATACAATTGGAGGAACTGGGAGTAGCGCAGCAATTATGGAGGAAAGCGTTAAGCATTGGAATTGATGATAATCATATATCCGAAGTCTGTACTCTTGGTTTTTCACTTGGTCTGGAGGAGGAAGTCAGGCCCCTGATGAAAAAAGTAGGGATGCTTATCCGTCAGGGGAAAGGAAATGTACAATCTGTCGGATTACAGGAGCTTATTGGGTTACAGAAAAGTTGGATAGAGGAATCAAATAAAGTCTGGCGTATCTACGAAACAGGCAAAGCACCGATTCATCTTATTGCAAAACATTTCAGATGGGCATTAGCTTCTTTGTATCTCAAAAAAGCAGACAACAGTATCAATTCATTTAACCCTCTACAGCAGCCAATTACATTTGTACGTTATGGTGGACGAACACTGAATGAAAAAAATTATCTTCTTGATACATTCCATCGAATTTTTATGGATATCACAGCCTTTTTGATGGCTGCCTATTTAGATATTTTGGAATATATTGAGAAATATTTTAAAAAAATTTATATATCACCTGCGCTGCCAATTGCCCTGACAAATCAAAAATACCTTTTGGCAAATCATCAACCATCCCGACTCAAATCAGGCCAGAAAATTATTGATCTTTTTGATTCCAAAAAATTATCAATAGTTAAAATTCCGGATGTTTTTATTAATGATATAGAAGACCAGATGGGTAAATTAGACCCTGAACGGGCATATCTTCTTTGTCAGGCAAAAAAGAATAATGGATATATGGTTACTTTTTTGCCGTTAACAAGTTATGATGTAAACCAATTACCTGTAGCCTTATCTGATGAAGATAATAGTAAGATTATTAATGCAGGTGTATTGGTTTTCACATTGTTCCAACACGGCAGATTGACAGAGCAGGAATATTACAAATCAATAGATAATCTCGGCACCGAAGGTCATCCTTCCCGATTATCTGATCTGCCTCAAATCTGTGATTCAGTATATTTAACAAGTGGAATTACCCGTCTGTTGGCAAATGCAGATTTATTGGAAATGATATGTCAATACTTTAAAGTAAATATTTTACAGGCAGATATAAGCAGAGCAAAGGATGAAATTTCAGCGGATAGAGACAACAAGGAAATGATAGCACGTATTGGGATTTTGTCTGACAGATTAAATACTGGTGTTAACAGAGGAGTTTATGAATTTATTCAAATTTCTAAGCTTCATGAAAATAACACTATTTCTGAAAAAGATTCACCGGATTTTCTTTCATTATCTCACCTTTTAAAATTTACTCCACAGAAAAACGATCTGATCTGGATAGATGATCGGCATATGAACAGTTTTTTGACACGGGATGGACTTGTCCCAATTATTGGTATTAATGAAATTCTTATATTACTCAAATCCAAAAACTTACTGTCTGAAGAAGAATATTACAGCAGGATTTTATCACTTCGTGCAGCAAATTTCAGATATATTCCTATTCATTCTGATGAAATCATATTTCATTTAAAACAGGCGGCGTTGAAAGATGGTATTGTAGTGGAAACTAGTGCCATGCGTATCTTAAGCCAATATTTATCCGCCTGTTTGACAGATTCGGATCGTTTACAACTTCCCCCGATTCCGGATTTACCCAATCCTCATGGAGAGGCGGCATTCGTATTGAATACAAACCGTGCAATAAATAATACACTCGTATGGATATGGAAAGAAAGTGAAAATAAGGAAATTGCTGCTGCACGGTCAGACTGGCTTTTCGAAAATATGTATTTCGGCATCTTTGGTGTTCATTTTCTCTCCTCTTTCAATAAATCACAGGATAATATGCTGAAATTTAATGGGTTGGACATTGCAGGACTTATCTCTCAGGGAATCAGTCTGTTCGATATTGAAGAATATAAAAAGACTGAAGAAGAGAAAAGACTGAACTGGTATTTTGAATGGCTGGAGTATCGTATTCTCCTAAAAAGATTCCGTTCTGATCCGAATATAACCGGAATAGCAGTTGAGCTGCTTAAAAGCTCTTTTACAGATATGGCCATTCATGAATCTTCAGAAATATCAAGTCTGGCTTCTTTAATCGTGTTAAGAGATTTTTTCCTGTCAATCCCAAAAACTATCAAAGAAAAACTGTCTGAAGACAATGAACTAATCAATTTTTTAGATATCAGATACGGTCATACTGTCCGTCTGGTATCGTATGATTTTGAAACACACCTGTTCCACACCGCTTTAGCAGAGGTTGCCAAAGGTAATGAGGCAACGATATCTGATTTTACAACAGGAAAACAGTTTATTGTTAAACCGATAGCAGATGAAAATAATGATATAATTTCTTTCTGTATTAAAATGGACGGCAGTACCGATGAATCAAGAATGACATATCCTTTTTTCCAATTGCTCAGCCCGGATATTCAAAAAAGAGAAAGGCTTCTTCGAGATCATCGTGACTGGTTTGATTGTGATAAACAGCAATTCGAAGAAGCCGTTGCCCAAATTGTATCAACCGAAAATGCTGCACTGCGTGTCCAACGTACTCATGAATGGTATAACAATTCTGCTTCAGTATATTACAAGAATATTGAGATAAAAATTTATAAATATACAAATTGTAAACGGGATGAATTGCTTCCCCCAAATTTAGAATGTCTGCTCAGACATTTACGTTTTCCAAAGCCTACAGGGAAAAAACTTCCATTTAATCAACTGATACAGGAATCTGCTAAAAAATTGATACAGGATGAAGGGCTGTTGGAGGCCCTTCATCGCCTGTCCGGTTTTCCGGCGAGTCTGCCTTCACAAATTTTTGATGAAATTTCCAAACTTGAACGTAATGAAAAATTTGAACTGTTTAATACACTGAAAACAAGATGGTATTCCCCTGTTTCCAAAATTCACCTGCTTCATCTGACATTATCTGCTACTGACGGTAATGACGAGTTTTTCAAACTTTCCAACGATATCTGTAATGATTTATCTGATTGTGAAAATACATATAAAGAATTCAAATCATTTCATACCTTACTCCAGTGGGTATATGATCAATTCTGTTTTTTCGCAAAACTGGAAAACCTGCCCCTGCATTTTATATTGCCCCTGACTTGGTTTCATAGCAACAACATATATAATTTGTTTAGAAAAGCCCAGGTACCTCCTGATTTTTTTACAGATGAATTTGGAAATAGCTACATTGTTCCATTGGAGTTATTTGATCGGAATCTGTCACTCTGGAATGATATATGTCATCCTCGGCGGATAAGACAAAACACCTTTTATTTTAAGGGATTGGCATACGCCTTTAAAAATACAGATGAAAAAATTTCTAAAAAATTTAATATATTTGAATTTATAAATAAAATTGTATATTTTTCATCAAATGAAAACAAATACCCTGCTCCTGAATTATTTTTAAATATTTCATCGGCTTCCAATTCCATGAATGCTTATCTCGGAACAGATATATCTCAATTAGAATGGCTTGTTGGACAAGAATTAGCAACACAATTTTCAGCAGAAAAATTGAATAAACTGGTTCTTGATATTATTCTGGAACTTGAAAAAAAAATTGATAATTACCAAAATTGGTCTCTTTTATATGGCGTTATTTCTGATTTACCAGTAAATGAACAATTATCAACAAAATTAAATTCTTTGATAGAGCAGATAGATTTATCCTTTCTGAAAGATAAGGATATTTACCTCACAATGTTTGTTCTTTTTACTGTTATAAATCGGTTAAACTCATACAATGATGATTCCCGAAAGAGAATTCATGACCAGATAGTTGATTTAGTAAAATATTATGCTGATAATAAACCTGAATCCAGACAGCAGAATAGGCTTTCTCACAAAGGAAATTTAACTCCGGATATCAAAGCGATAATATTGGAAAGTGTGTTTTCTGCGTCCATTATCGAAGGAAATCCGGAATTATCATGTATGAATTTTTCAAAGCAGATGTTCAGGATAGTGCATATTTGGCCTGAATTTGCCTGCTATGCACGTCCGATTATATTCCGATTAGTGAACGAATTACCTGCTGACCAAGAAAAACATCTTTGGAAATTATTCTTAACAATAAGATCATACAGATAAATTTGAAAAATTCAAAAATCTGGCCGACAGGAAAAAGCATGTGGTGGATGAGGATCTGGAAGTGCTGGTGACAGAGGGCATTCTCCGCACCGAGGAAACCTTCAAACTGGAATATCTGCATGTCAGGTACATCCGTCATGCCCATAACCAGTATGGAAAGCAGAAAAGTGCAGCCCAAAGGAGTGCCAAACTGAAAGATTTCGGTAATCTCTATAGAGCCGTTTGGCTGTGACTGTGAAATGCTCCCAAACTGAAAGTTTGAGACTCCGGGATTTCTTAACGCAAGTCTCAGGATGTTCGGCACTGTCTGAATGAATAGGCAGACCTGACAGGTTTAAAATTGCTGCATTTTTGTCAGCAGTAATCAGGAAAGCTGAAAGATGCACTCTGAAATGTTCGGGTTTTTTAAATAATATATTGATTTATAAATTAAAAATTATCAGTAAGTATTGATCCGCTACCCATTTTTACCCAAATGGGATATTTTGATTGGTCCACAGATGGCAGGCTGAATTGGTATGTTTTTTTAGAAATCGCCTTAAATCCCCACGTTTCTCGGCGTATGGTTGACCCAATTGTCAGGACATTCCTATTTTTTTGTGCAGACATCTTCATCCGTGCAAAAATCCGGATACAATTTTTTTATACATTCCGGGCAGATACTGTGGGAGAACTTCGCTGCTGTGTGTTTGGAAACATAAGCCTCAACCTGTTCCCAGTATCCTTTGTCATCTCTGATTTTTTTGCAACTGGAGCATATCGGTATAATTCCCTGCAAAGTTTTAATCTCTGCCAATGCTTTCCGGAGTTCATTGATAAGATTTTCCCGTTTTTTTTCATTTTGTTTGCGTTCGGTGATGTCCCTGCATACACAGAATATTAGCTTTTGTCTCCTGTAAACAGCTCCGTTATTGCTGAGTTCCACATCAATGACTGTGCCATCTTTTCGACGATGCCGTGTCTCGAAGTGATCACCTGAATCATTAATATTCCGGATCATTTCTGTCAGTTGCTCCCTGGTAAATTGAAAGTCCCAATCCCATACATGAAGCTGGCAGATTTCTTCCATGGAGTAACCGAGCATATCAGCATATCGCTTATTCGCCTCATGTACTTTTCCATTTTGGTCGAGAACAACAATTCCGTCTCTTGACTGCTCTACCAGAAGACGCCGCCACGCGATTTCATCCCTTAGCAGCTCTTCCATTTTTTGGAAATCAATATCAGTATATTCCGAATCCACGGTTTTCTCTTCCGATTTTTCGCAGTCTGTTTTTTTTGGCATTGCTCTATACTCCAACGAATCATATTTCTTACAATTTCAATGAGATGATGAATGTATATGAAAAGCATTAACAGTTTGAAATCAAATACAGTAGTAACAGCATTACTTGTGCAGCGCCATTAACGCCGGATCAGTTCGGTCTGATCCTCAACAGCAGCCGGGTATCTCATTTCACTTTTCTGGAGGGAAAGCATTTTTGACTTCAAATCCTAACGGGCTTTTTTCAGAAAAAAATGGGTACAGACTTCTGCCGGCATTACAGCGGACTGAAAGGGTTTGGTTATATAATTCTGCTCCGTCTGCGTCAAAACCTTTGACAGCATCTTCAGATCCTGTTTTAATGGCTGTTATGAAAATGATCGGAACATGATGCGGTGAGGAATTGCCTTTGATCCGCGTGCATACTTCAAAACCGTCCATGCCCGGCATCTGAATGTCCGGCCGCAGCAAATCCGGCACGGTTTTATCCATCATATGCAAAGCCTGATTTACGTTTTCGGCAAAAGCAATGCCGTATTCTGCCCTGCGCAGTAAATAAATCAGCTTAAATTTTCGGATATAAAGTTTTCAGAAAAATCCGGTTTTCCGGAAAAACCGGATTTTTTGAATACACAAAAAATTCCGTTTGCCTGCTTATATCGGCCGGAAGGGTGATACTGCTGCGCCTGTCATCCACAATAAGTATCAGCAATTTTTTCCCATAGTGCGGTGCCAGTTTCATGACAGGGAAGAAATAATCAGAAAAAGCATAATTTAAAATAGTTGAAATCTGATACCTGACAGATTTCTTATAACTTAACCGGACTTTCTGTATCCGTCAATGAATATCTTTGGAAAAATCCTTGACATACGCGTTTTTTTAAATAGAGATCCGGATTATGGCAAAACATTCCAAAGTATACCGGGCATATATTTCAGGATAATTGTCATATGAAAAACAAAGCAAAAACGGGAATTCCCGGGAAAGGAAAGAAAAATGCTTGAGAAAATTACCAGAAACAGTGACGGTTCTTTGAATGTGCCGGATCATCCGGTCATTCCCTTTATTGAAGGTGACGGCACAGGCCCTGACATCTGGCGGGCTTCGCAGAAGGTAATGGACAAAGCTGTGGAAACCGCTTTTCACGGCAAAAGGAAAATTAACTGGCTGGAAACAGACGCGGGCGAGAAAAGTTTTGAACGCACAGGCCAGTGGCTGCCGGACATAACTTTGGACACTCTCCGCGAATATGCGGTGGGTATCAAAGGACCCATGACCACACCTGTGGGAAAAGGTATGCGCAGTCTTAACGTGGCCATAAGGCAGAAACTGGATTTATATGCCTGTGTCCGTCCGGTCGGTTATATTGCCGGGGTTCCCAGCCCCATGAAACATCCGGAAAAGGTCAACATGGTCATTTTCCGGGAAAATACCGAAGATCTCTACGCGGGCATTGAATGGGAATCCGGCACAGAGGACGCGAAAAAAATCATCCGTTTTCTGCGGGAGAACATGAAAACAGAGATTATTCCGGAATCCGGCATAGGCATCAAACCCATGAGTCCGCATAACAGCAAACGCCTTGTCGCGTCCGCGATTTCCTATGCCATTGCCCAGGGCTATCCTTCGGTCACTCTCATGCACAAAGGCAATATCATGAAATTCACCGAGGGAGCATTCAGCAAATGGGGATATGAGGTGGCAAAAGAAAAATTCGGTGACAAAACCGTTACCGAGGCTGAACTGCATGACAAATACAAAGGAAAAATGCCGGAGGGGAAAATTCTGATCAAAGACCGGATTGCAGACATGCTGTTTCAGCAGGTGCTGCTGCGTCCGGAAGAATATCATGTCATTGCCACACCCAATCTCAACGGTGATTATCTCTCGGATGCGCTGGCCGCGCAGGTCGGGGGACTGGGCATGGCTCCGGGTGCAAATATCGGGGATAAATGCGCTGTTTTTGAGGCCACCCACGGCACTGCCCCGAAATATGCGGGACTGGACAAGGTCAATCCGGGTTCCCTGATTCTTTCCGGAGCCATGATGTTTGACTATATGGGATGGAACGCAGCCGCGGATATGATCCGGGCCGGTATTGCAGCAGCCATTGCATCCGGAACAGTCACCTATGATCTGGCCCGTCAGATTCAGGGGGCAAAAGAAGTGAAATGTTCGGAATTTGCCGGCCTGATTGTGGAAAAGATGAAAAATATGTAAACAATCCGGTATCCCGGCCCATATCCGGGATATCTTCTTACAAAGAGGCTGAAATGGAAGAACTTTTTCAACTGCGTTCTCTTATCAGGCAGAGCCGGAACAGCGAAGCCCTGATACTGATCGGAGAGATGGCGGCCGGGGGCAGGGACAGCAAAATCTGCGGCATACTGAGTTATACAGACATCCTTCTTCATTATCTGATCGTGAAATATGCGGAAAGACGGCTGACCCGTTCCGGTGAGGCAGGTGCACGCAATTCTATAGATATGATTCTGCGTATCAACAGACGCAGAGGCAGCGGAGGGTATTATCTGGATAAATCCGAACTGATGGAAGTCATACAGGAATCATGGCCTATGGCAATCCGCCGGGCATCCTTTGAGGCTTTTGAAGGCCGTTATGATGAATATGAACTTGCGGAAAAAATTGATGCCTCACAGATTAAAAAAGAGGCACTTCAACTGATAATTGACACGATGGAAGGGGTTGTGCCTCCGGGCACCTGGAGAAAGGACACAGACTGCTGATTATGCGGAAGCAGGATTTTTCCGGCATATGGACAGCATTTGTCCATGCGGTTTTTCCGCCCCGGTGCCAGTCATGCGGCAGTTTTTTCCATCCCCCGTGTTCAGATTCAGAGGAACGGGACATCCGCTGTCTTTCCTTTGAATCGATCATGGGGAAATATCTGTGTCCCGAATGCCTGCCCGGTTTCCGGCAGACTGAAAAACCGATCCGGGGCAAGGATTTTTCTCCTCCCCGGCATTTCAGAAAAGCGGCTTCAGCAGGAGAGTATGAAGCGGAAAAGGGTTTTGCAACCGCCATCCGCACTTACAAATACAAAGGGGCAAGGCAACTGGCCTATCCCTTTGGCATACTGCTGTTTTCAGCATGGAACCGCTTTTGGAAAACTGCTGATACAGATATTGTCATACCTGTGCCGCTCCACAATGCAAGATTCCGGGAACGGGGATTCAATCAGGCATGGCTGATGATTCGGGACTGGCCGCGTCTGGCAAAGAAATTTCAGACAGATTTTTCACAAACAGAGGTCAGACGGAATGTGCTGCTAAGGATAAGAAAAACCCGTCCACAGGCAGGGCTGGGAAAAAAGGAAAGAGAAGAAAATATCCGGGGCGCTTTCTGTGTTGCAAAAGGGGAAAATGTGCATGGAAAACGGGTAGTTCTGGTAGATGATGTTTTCACCACAGGCGCTACTGTGAGCGAATGTGCACTGGTTCTGCTGGAAAAAGGTGCCCAGTCTGTAGATGTGCTGACCCTGGCCCGCGGTTAGAGAAAGGATTTGGAGTGAAAGCATCAATACATGAAATAAACAGAGGGTTGGCTCATATCAGAAATCTGAGAAGGATATTTCTGTTTATTCTCTTTTCACTTTTTCCGATTTTGGCACTGACAATGGCATATATACAGAAGTCCGATAACTGGTTTCCCATAGTTATTCCAGCGTTTCTGTTTTTTTTTGGAATGTTTATACAGCACAGACTGCATAAGCAGAAATGTCCCCGATGCAATGATTTCTTTTTTGTTCAGACAGTCAGCAAAGACAATTATACACCTTACAGCAGCATCAGTTTCCCCCCGCAGAAGAAGTGCCGGAACTGCGGACTTGTTTTGTACCACTGAATTCACGACCCCTTTTCTGTTCAGTTTTAAAGTTTCCACTGTTACACGGCCTGTCGGAGTCATTCCTATTATCAAAGAAAAATCATCGCTCCATCTGAAATGTTCACTCCACTTCTGCTGTCTTGGATCAGGGCTGTTCAATTCTGTTGTTGACTTTTTTAAGATAGCTCCTATTATGAATAAATATTAAAATTCGGAAAGGAGTTACAACGATGCTGAAGAGCTTTCTGTTCGAAATAAAAGACAGTCGGAGAAAAGAAGGGCGACGTTATGAGTTGGGATACATTCTGTTATTTACGATTTTTGCAATCGCGGGCGGTGCTGATTCGTACAGAAAGGTTCATACCTTTATCAAAGGCAGTTATGAAACTCTGCGTGAGGAATTCGGACTGAAATGGAAAAAAATACCTGCATACACGACTGTCAGAAATATACCATTACTTGAAACATTTCGGTTGTAAAATACTGCATTCGAAAAACCTGCATCAGCAGAGTTTATAAAAATGTAAATAAATATAAGTATCGGTATAGGTTAAACAGCCACGAATAACACGAATCTGCACGAATGCACAAACCGTAATTCGTGTCATTCGTGCAATTCGCGGCTGTACCATCAAATCTTCTGAGTAATGGTATATTATCAGGGGATTGTCAGCAGCAGATTTGGAAGAATGCTTCAGAAAATACAGTCTGAAATTGTCCGGATTGCCGGAAGAAATGAGAGATATGATTTTCACAGCCTGCGACGGTAAAACGCTTCGCGGAAGTTTCGGCAACTTCCATGATAAGAAAGCAATTCATATACTTAGCGCATTTCTTTCTGAAAGCGGAATCATACCCGCACATTGCGAAGTTGGAGAAAAGACA
>JBFXEJ010000017.1:0-70447 GCA_050180235.1 Desulfococcaceae bacterium | reverse complement strand
TTTTTTATAATTGCAGCCGGATAACTTCTTTTTATTAAGATCAGATTCATAAGAATTCTTGCACCGCGACCGTTACCGTCATCAAAAGGATGAATTCTTACCATATTGTAATGAGCTATCGAAGCAACAACAAGAGGATGTCTGTTTACAATATTTTCATTAATCCATCCGCACAGGACTTCCATTTCATCTGCCACATGAATCGGGTCGGTATAAAAATGAATGGTTCCGTCTGTTTGTAAAACATGATTCGGCAGAACTTTGTATTTTCCGGGGTTGGCAGGTTTTCGGACTTTCTGACCGCTCTGATTTATTGCCGGTGTATATTTAACTCCTGACAAAAGCAGGGCATTCATTTCTTTTATCAATCCCTGAGAAACAGGACGATTATCTTTTATCACCTCATAGAGCCAGTCAATTGCCTCAGCATGATTTCTGGCATCAAGAAAATCTTTGAAAGGTTTTCCTTCTACTGTCAGTCCCTCTCTTAAAAAAAACAATGTTTCTCCTCTTGTAAGAGAACTGCCTTCAATAGCGTTGGAATCATATGTCCAGTCAATACGAAGTTTTTCCTGAACTGCTGACCAATGATCTTTTTGTAAAGATGTTTTCTTATCAATCTGATTTTTAAGATCATCAATTAAAGACAGCAATTCTTTAATATCAGATTTATATTCATCAAAATTATAATATTTGGTTTTCATATTTTCAATGTTTACAAAGGTATAACACAAAAGTCAGCGGAAATTGGGGGCTGGAGCGAAGCGGAAGCCCCCAATTGTCCGCTGGACTGCCGGGTTAGAAGGCAATCATCAATTCAAGCATTAATAAAGCTGATGAAGCAAATAATATGTCATTACATTTAAAAAGGTATTCCTTATAACTCATCTCCCTTTCTGAACCTGTTCCACCACTTCTGTAAATTATTTTCTTGTTTTTACTGTCAAATTTCATTCCACCGTGGTGAGATGCATTTCGCAGAGTGCTGTCTAAACAATCTGTTAATGCTACAAATTCCTCAACATCCTTGAAAGGGGTTGCTCTGTTTGCTTTATTTATCGTCATATATTTTTTCAAGTCCATAGTTTGAAATTGATCAAAAGAACGACCGCAATTAATATTATTGATACAAGCTAAAACAACTATATTAGTCGATAAAGATTCAAAGGCATTGCCGTAAAACATTTTTGTTTTTTTAAAGGACAGGGATGAGACTTCAAATTTATCAGGCAACTCTTTCTTGAATTTTTGATAAAATAAAGTTTGCCCGTATTCAGAATAATTTAAGAAATATTCAGAATAAATATCAAAATAGCGTTGATATTGTTCTATGAAGAAATTATCAATATAATATTTTTTAAACTTTAAAAATTCATCACTATGTAATTCATTTGATTTTTTTGTTACACCAGCAATATTATGAAAAAGTGATAATTGTGATGGAGATAAAATCCTGTATGAAAAACGAAAAACCCAATCATTTATATTTGTGACTTCGTCATTATAACCAAATTGACTTATGGTTTCTTCTTTAATCGTATTAGCTATATCAGCTCGGCCTTTAAGTTGTAAAGACCAAGCTTTTTTAAGCGTATCCCATTCTTCTTTGAAATACGTTCTTCTTTTAGACTCTTCCAATATTTCTTCAAACTTGTCATGAGGTACATTAGGCGTTCCTTCAGGATGATCAAAAATTTTATTTGCCATATTTTCTAAGAAAGGAAAAGCATAATCTTTATGTAAAGAATCTTTGTTTATTGCTAATTCAGGATGTAAGTTTACAATTGATCCTTCTTCACTTCCAATTTTACAGTTGCTAATGCATTTTAAATCTGTACTAATATTTTCAAAATCTAATTTTACGCCTACAGAAATGTCCTCACCGCATTCCACACATGGAAAAGTATGCTCTTGCCAATCGTTATGCCCTAGCCCAATACGCAATGTATGTGGTGTATTGCATGTATCACATTTTATGTAATGTCTTATCACCATTTATCTATGCCTTCTAACCATTGATTATCAGGAACTTTTCCCTGATAACAGCCCAAAACCGCCATTATCAGGGAAGATTCCCGTGATAACACAATATCAGGGAACTTTCCCTGATAACAGTCAAAAACAGCAGTTATCAGGTCAGTTTTCCCTGATAATATTCCAAAAAGCCGCTTATCAGGGAAAAATCTGATGATCCCGTAATAGCAATCCGCCATTGATCTGATCCAATATTGCCGGTTTTTACGCAGTTTTGTCTGTGCAAAAAACCGCTCCGCTTAATTTTTGCACTCCTCCGGATCAGTCGAATCGGTATAACAACTCAAAAAAAATCCTCTATCCGGAGAAAGCCGAATCCCATAACAGAACATATTCCAGATTCCGCGTGAATGCTTTGCCAGAAAAATTTCTTCCCATTTTAAGGAGTCCCAAACGGAAAGTTTGGGACTATGCCAGACTTTCAGTCCGAACTCCTGTTCTTTCTGAATGTGAAAGAAATATCTGACAGACCTGTGAATCACGGGAAAGTTATCTGTTTCGCTTTCCTTACACATTCCGGATGGCATCAGCAATCCTCACCGTTGCACGGGTATTGGCCACATTGTGAACCCGGACAATATGCGCACCTGACAGAACAGAGGCTGCCACACTGGCCTGGGTTCCGGTTTCCACAATGGGCGACAGGGGATTTATATCCTTTTCCCCTTCTTTTTTCAGGAGATTGCGAATAAATGCCTTTCGGGATGAACCCACCAGAATCGGCACATCCAAATCTGCAAACGCGTCCAGCCGTCTGATAAGACAAAGATTATGCTCCTTTGTTTTTCCGAAACCAATCCCCGGATCAATGATAATCTTCGAGCGTTCTATGCCGCTTTTCACTGCCCTGCAAATAGCCTGTTCAAAAAACAGGTGCAGTTCCCCAAGCAGATCATCATAATGCGGATCAACCTGCATGGTTTTGGGAGTTCCCTTCATATGCATCATGATGACCGGCACTCTGTATTCAGCAGCCAGAGACGCCATTTCCGGATCATTTTGCAGCGCGGAAATATCATTGATAATGGACGCACCAGCGTCCAAAGCCTGTTTAGCGACTTCTGCTTTTGCCGTATCTATGGATATGGGAACCGGAATTTTGCCGGAAACCAGTTTTTCAATAACCGGAACCACCCGCCGGATTTCCTCAGTCACAGAAACCTCTTCGGAAAAAGGACGGGTGGATTCGCCCCCGATATCAAGAATATCAGTTCCGTCTCCGACCATTTTTTCTGCCTGGGCAAGGGCTTTTTCAAAGTCAAAGAAAATGCCTCCATCTGAAAAAGAGTCAGGCGTAACATTCAGAATTCCCATCACGCAGGTGCGTTCACCAAGTCTGAGATTCCATTCCCGCCCCTGATGTGTCCAGGAAATTGTATACTGTTTCATTTCTGTTTTAATTCCTGATCATTGTCCTTATCCGCATCATCAGTGGGGATAGCCGGGGAAACAGCCGGATGTTTTTCCAAAGAAACCGTGGCTGGTTCCGGCAGAGTTTCGGGATGATGGGAAGGCAGACGGATACCGGGGCGCATGGCAAGGATGAGATCATCAAGTTCCGCTCCCATCACGGTTTCCTTTTCCAGCAGAAGTTCTGTGAGTTTGTGGAGAATGTCTGTATTCTCCTTCAGCACCTTTCTGGCCTTTTCATAGGCTGTGGCAATCAGACGGCTGACTTCCGCATCAATCTTCCGGGCCACCTCATCAGAATAATCCCTGCGCTGGGTGATTTCCCTTCCCAGAAAAACCTGATCATCCCCTTTGGCATAGGAAATGGGTCCCAGTTCGCTCATGCCCCAGGCACGTACCATTTTATCTGCCAGATCCGTGGCCTGTTTGATGTCACCGGAAGCACCCGCAGTGATTTTGCCAAAAATAATCTCCTCAGCAACCCGTCCGCCCATCATACAGGAAATCCGGCTTTCATACTGCTCCTGATAGATGGTGTATCTTTCATCCGGCAGGTACCAGGTAATGCCCAGAGCACGGCCGCGGGGTATGATGGTGATTTTGTTGACCGGATCTGTGCCGGGCAGGAAACGGGCCACGAGTGCGTGTCCCCCCTCATGATAGGCCGTGACTTTTTTGTCTTCGTCTGTGAGCACCAGAGATTTGCGTTCCAGCCCCATATAAACTTTGTCTTTGGCCTCCTCAAAATCAGCCATGCCAACCTTGTCTTTGTTTTTCTTGGCTGCAAAAAGAGCGGCTTCATTGACCAGATTTTCCAAATCCGCGCCGGAAAATCCGGGTGTGCCTTTGGCCAGATTCAGAATATCCACATCATCTGCAATGGGGCTTTTCCGCATATGCACCTTGAGAATCTTTTCCCGGCCCTTCAAATCAGGCATTCCCACCACCACCTGACGATCAAATCTGCCGGGACGCATGAGTGCAGGATCAAGCACATCAGGCCGGTTTGTGGCTGCGACCAGAATTACGCCCTCATTGGACTCAAAACCGTCCATTTCCACAAGAAGCTGGTTCAGGGTCTGCTCCCTTTCATCATGTCCGCCGCCCAGACCTGCACCGCGGTGTCTGCCCACTGCGTCAATTTCATCAATAAAAATGATGCAGGGTGCATTTTTCTTGCCCTGCATAAAAAGATCGCGCACGCGGGATGCGCCCACGCCCACAAACATTTCCACAAAATCAGATCCGCTGATGCTGAAAAAGGGAACACCCGCCTCTCCGGCTATGGCACGTCCCAGAAGGGTTTTTCCCGTACCCGGAGGCCCCATGAGCAGCACGCCTTTGGGAATGCGTCCGCCCAGCCTTGTGAATTTTTTGGGGTCTTTGAGAAATTCAACAATTTCCCACAGTTCCTCTTTTGCCTCATCAATGCCTGCCACATCCTCAAATGTGATTTTTTCAGACTGCTCGGACAGAAGACGGGCCCGGCTTTTGCCAAAGGACATGGCCTTGCCTCCGCCGGACTGCATCTGACGCATGAAAAATACCCATACACCGATGAGCACCATCATGGGAAACCAGGACACCAGCAGAGTCATATACCAGGGTGAGTCATTGGGGGGTTTTGCCTTGATGACAACACCTTTCTGCTCCAGCTTCTGGATCAGGTTATCATCTTCCGGTGCAAATACCTTAAACCGTTTCCGGCTGGTGTCGGTGACAAGGAGTTCCTGTCCCTGTATCACCACTTCGGCTACACCACCGGCATTCACCATGTTTATGAATTCCGTATAACTGATGCCGGGTTCCGCAACTGTCTGCTGGTTGAAAAGATTGAAGAGCATAATCATCATAAGGGTGATGACCAGCCATAAAGCCAGATTTTTGTAAAAAGGGTTCAACGAATATTACCTCCTGAAAAAGATTGCAGAGTTCCGGAAATAATTCTGTTTTTTTTCCGGTTCTGTATGAATTTCATTTTGCGCATGTCTGAACAATACGGAATTAATATTAATCATATTTATAAATTAGGCAAGCAAAAGTTCTGCTTTCAGCACCTTTTCTGTTTTGCCTGTCACCTTTGCACAATCGCCGATCCTGTGTCCTGCCACCCAGATAATCCGATCCTCACTCAGCAGAATGGGACATTTGGCCCTTTCATCCTGTGGAATTTTGTGATCCGCAAAGTATTTTTTCAGCTTCTGTGTTCCCTGCATTCCCAAAGGCCGGAAACGGTCTCCGGGCTGAAAATTCCGGATCACTATGGGAAATGATGCTTTTTCCATATCAAAAAATGCCACAGAGGCTCCGAAATCCTGAATATCAGGCATTTTCTCCGGCAGGGAAAAAATCAGAACCGCTCCGGTTTCCCTGATCCGGATTCTGCCCGGAGCTGTCACCGTATAAAAACAGGGAGCCAGATCCGGCTTTTTTTTCCCCAGATTTCGGAGCGTTTCCGACTCTTTGGAAATATGAAGACTGTCTCCTTTCCGGGTGACACGGATGCGATCCGGCAGATCAAGACATCTGAGGTCTTGATCCTTTTGCAGGATACGGAAAATATTCTCTGTGTGCGTAAATGTGATCCTCCGCAGATTTCCCTTAACACAGGCAAGGGCATGACGGATGACGCGTCTCTGCGCGGCATGCGGCATCGCTCCAAGCCCGGAGACCGAAAGTTCCGCACCACCCTTTTTTTCGGAAATCAGAACTGTATGAAAAAGATCGGCAGCAATTCCGGAAAGCCACTGTTCCTCATCCCTCAGAATCTCCGAAACCCGGTTAAGAGTGCGGACAATGCCGGGATTGTAATGCGTTTTCAGATGGGGAATAAGCTGATGCCGCAAGCGGTTGCGCAGATACTTCAGATCGCTGTTGGAACTGTCTGTCACATATTCCGCGTTTTTTATGTGCAGATATTCCATAATATCTGAGCGGCTCAGTTCCATCATGGGACGTATGTATTTTCCCTCTCTGCATGGGGGAATGCCGGACAGTCCGGACGGGCCGCTCCCGCGCAGCAGAAACATCAGAATCAGTTCCGCATTGTCATCAGCGTGGTGTCCCAAAGCAATTCGCGTGAATCCCTTTTCCCGCGCGGTTTGTTCCAAAAAAGCATAACGGATCTCTCTGGCCGATTCTTCAGGGGAAAGCCTGTGCAAACGTCTGTATTCTTCCGCGTCTTTTTTTCCGGTAAAACAGGGAATGGAAAGTTTTTCTGCCAGTTCAATGACAAATTTCTCATCCCTGTCTGATTCTTCACCGCGCAGGCAGTGGTTGAGATGGGCTATGCCCAGGCGCAGAGAAAAGCAGGGAGTCAGTTCTGCAAAAATATGCACGAGAGCCACGGAATCAGCTCCCCCGGATACGCCCATGAGAACAGTATCCCCGGTTTCCAGCATCCGGTATTTCCGGATGGTTCTGCCGACAATGCCGGTTATATTACTGCTCAAGCTGCTTTGCAATGGCCGCATGAATCCGTTCGGAAAATTCTCTGTCCCATACGCCCATGATACCGGAGCGGATGGCAACCTCGGTCATGTCGGTATTCCTGCGTGTCACTTTTACTGTTACGGGTTTGCCGTTGTAATACTCACTGCTGATGGTGGTGCTGAGGGATTTCTGCTCAGTTCCTGTTATTCTGAGATCCTGTTTTTCCAGAACATCAGTGCAGACCTCAAGGGTTTGATCATAGCCGGTCTGGTATGAACGGATCAGCTCGCCGTTGACATAGGAATACACGCCCACTCCCGCAACCGACCCTGCAATAAAAAATCCGCATCCTGCCATAATCAGACAGCAAAGAGACAGCAGACATCCGCATATGATTTTCTTTCCTGTATTCATGTCTTCTCCTCCGATATTTCAGATTTTGTCAATCTTCATTCCCTCTTTTGTATCCCGCACCATATATCCCAAATCACGGATGGCATCCCGCAGCCGATCCGATTCTGCCCAGTTTTTTTCTGATCTGGCTTTCTGCCGGGCTTCGCCCAGTTTCAGGACTTCCTCCGGCAGTCCTTCCTCTTTTTCCTCTTTGCCGAGATCAAAGCCCAGCACCCGGTCAAAATCTGCAAGTGTGGCATGTTTGTCTCCGGGACTGAGATCAGATTTGAGCATTTCCTGCACCACAGCCATTGCGCGGGGCATGTTCAGATCATCATTGATTTCCGTGAGGAATTTTTCTTTGAATTCAGGGCTGATCTGACCTGATGAAAAGTCTCCGGACTCCCGGAGGCTTTTGGCACGGCTTCTCAGATGTGCCAGTCCGTTGGCAGCCGCGTGCATGGATTCTGCGGTATATTCCATAGGATTGCGGTAATGGGTCTGAAACGCGGCAAAACGGTAGGCCAGAGGATCAATTCCCTGCCGGATCAGTGTGTTTTCCAACGTCAGGAAATTGCCCGCGCTTTTTGCCATTTTCTTGCCGCCTTCAATGTTGAGAAATGCTCCGTGCATCCAGAAATTGAAGAACTTTTTCCCGGTCGCGGCTTCGGACTGGGCAATTTCATTGGTATGATGCACGTTGATATGATCTGTTCCGCCGCAGTGAATATCAAGCCGCTCTCCCAGAAATTTCATGCTCATGGTAGAGCATTCAATATGCCAGCCCGGAAATCCCTTTCCCCAGGGAGAATCCCATTCCATTTGTCTCTGCACATCAGCCGGAGAGAATTTCCAGAGCGCAAAATCCGTGGGATTGCGTTTTTCCGGGTTTTTTTCCACCCGTGCGCCTTCCTGCAGGGCATCCAGATTCTGATGGGAAAGTTTGGTATAATCTTTGAATTTTGATGTGTCAAAATAGATGCCGTCACGGGTGGGGTAGGTGTAGCCTTTTTCCTCCAGAATACGAATCAGATCAATCTGTTCGGGAATCGTATCGGTGGCACGGCACCAGATATTTGGCTCCAGCAGGTTCAAAGCATTCATGTCCTTTTTGAATTCCTGCGTGTAAAAAGCCGCGATCTCCCACGCGGATTTTCCCTCGCGTGCGGCTCCTTTTTCCAGTTTGTCCTCGCCCATATCCCGGTCACCGGTCAGATGCCCCACATCTGTGATATTCATCACATGTTTGACTCTGTAACCGTTGTACAGGAGAACCCGCTTGAGAATATCCTCAAAAATATAGGTGCGCAGGTTGCCGATATGGGCATAATTGTAAACCGTAGGCCCGCAGGTATACATTCCCACTTCCTGCGGATCAATGGGAACGAATTCCTCCCTGCTTCTTGTCAGTGTGTTGTATAAAAAGAGTTTCATATGCCTGTAATCTGTATGTTGGTGTTTTTATTTTTTGTAATGTCCCCGAAATGAGGAAATATCAATTTCCCCTGTATTTTCATAAATGGTATAAACCAGCCTGTCCTCCTGATTAATCCTTCTGCTGTAAACCTCTTTTGCAAAATATTTAAGCCGTTCCGGTTTGCCGGTTCCTTCTCTGGGATTTTCCATGAGTTCCCTCACAAGATCAAAACATTTGCAGTAGCTTTTTCTGTCATTTTTTCTCAGCCAGTCCAAATCTTCATCCGCATTTTTGAGAATGTTGATTTTATAAGTCATAAAAAGCCTTTTCAGCACTTACGCTGTCCGGTATGTGTCCCAAATCTCTTTCTCTGTGTCCGTCCAGCAGGGCTTTGAGGGATTTTCTGTCCCGCAGCAGATTCAGGGTTTCTTTCATATTTTCCCACTCAGCCTGATCAATCATCACAACTGCCCCGTTTTCGGAAACAATAACCGTTTCCTCACAATTCATCAGAGTATGATGAATCAGTCCGGGCAATGTCCGGGCCGCTTTTTCCACATTCACGGATATCATATCTAATTCCTTTCAAGCGGATTGTTTTAAGCACGAATGACGAATTGTACGAATAGTGAATAAAAATTCGTGTTATTCGTGTTATTCGCGGCTGAATTTGCAATCCTCATCTCTTCCCTGCGGATTGTTTTAACCACGAATGACACGAATTGCACGAATAGTGAATAAAAATTCGTGTTATTCGTGTCATTCGTGGCTGAATTTGCAATCCTCATCTCTTTCCTGCGGCAACTGCGGTTTTGCCATTGTTTTTGAAACGCAGTCCGCCGTAAATCAGTATTCCGGCCAGTATCATCAGAAAACACAGTTGCTGTCCTCTGGAAAAAGAGAGAAAAACAAATCCCAGATGCGCATCCGGTTCACGGAAGTATTCAATGAAAAAGCGTACTGTTCCGTATCCCATCAGATAAAAGGCCAGCATAGCGCCTTTGGTGTTTGTTTTTTTGCGAATGCTCCACAGCAGAACAAAGAGAAAAATGCCCTCAAAAAAGGCTTCATACAACTGCGAAGGATGGCGCAGTTCCGGGCCCGGTGCATGGGGAAAATACATGCCTATATTTGCATCTGTTATTCTTCCGTAGAGTTCTCCGTTGATGAAATTGCCCATGCGCCCGAAGGTGTAACCCAAAGGAACCACAGGCGCATACAGATCACTCATTTCCCGGAAACTTATGCCGCTTTTCCGGGTGTATATCCACGAGGCAATGACAACGCCCAGCAGACCGCCGTGATAGGACATGCCGGAAATGCCGGTGAAGGTCATGCCATTGGAAAAATCAAAGGGCAGAAAGATTTCCAATGGATGATGCAGATAATAGGAAAAATTGTAAAAAATGACGTATCCCAGCCGCCCGCCCAGAATCACGCCCAGAATCATGGCAGTGGTCAGGGATTCGGCCTGCTGCGCCGTGATATGAAAGCTTTCCTCTTTCCGTATGCGGTAAAGGACCAGTGCATAACTGATGCCGAATGCAATAAGATACATCAGTCCGTAATACTGCAGTTTGAAGCTGCCGATCTGAAAGATGACCGGGCTTATTTTTTCAGGCAGATGCTGCCACCAAATCCAAAATTCATTCATCATATGCTTTCAGGCTTTCCAGATAAACAGAAATGGCTTCACGGATATTGTTCAATGCCTCTTTGCGGGTGTTTCCCTGGGAAATGCAGCCCGGCAAAGAGGGAACCTGAACAACAAATATTCCGTCTTCATCCTGTTCAAGCAGCACACGGTATTTCATTTTTTTTACTCCCTGTATTCCATTGCATCATCAAAATCTGTTTCCCACAGAGATCACAGAGATTCTTCCACAGAGGACACAGAGATTTTTCTGTTTTGCCTGAACCATTCTGTTCTCTGCGGAAAAATTTTGTTGTCTGTAAGCCGATCAGCGAAAATTTTCGGGTATAAAACACAGATTATTTTGTCTCAGCCCTTTATCGTTTTTGAATTCTCTGCGCTTTTTCTCCGTGTCCTCTGTGGGAAACTTTGGACATCCTGCAGAAAAGGGGGGAAAAAACAGCGTTACAAATCCTCCAGCCATTTTTTGATCATAGCCGCATACGGGGATTTTATCTTTTCAAAGAGGTCAATGGCCTGCTCCAGATGCTCCCGCGCGGTTTGCAGTTCTCCCAATCCTTTATATGTCAGTCCCAGATACGCCAGTATAAACGCGACACTGTAGCGGGCTCCGATCTGTGCGTAAACGGGCTTTGCCTCTTCATAACATTTCCGGGCCTGTTCATATTCGGCAAGCATGATGTGGACATCGCCCAGAGCCCTTATGCAGTTGGTCTCCCCCAAGCGGGCTCCGATCTTTGCGTAAACGGGCCGTGCCTCTTCGTAGCGTTTCCGGGCCTGTTCATATTCGGCAAACCTGATGTGGACATCGCCCAGAGCCTTTATGCAGTTGACCTCCCCCAGACGATCCCTGATCTTTGCGTAAACGGGCCGCGCCTCTTCGTAACATTTCCGAGCCTGTTCACATTCTACAAGATAACTGTGGATATCGCCCAGAGAATAAATGCAGTTGGCCTCCCCCAGGAGGGCTCCGATCTTTGCGTAAACGGGCCGCGCCTCTTCGTAACATTTCCGGGCCTGTTTATATTCAGCAAGATAACTGTGTACATCGCCCAAAGACTTTATGCAGTTGGCCTCCCCCAAGAAGGCTCCGATCTGTGCGTAAACGGGCTGTGCCTCTTCATAACATTTCCGGGCCTGTTCATATTCGGCAAGCATGATGTGGACATCACCCAGAGCCTTTATGCAGTTGGCCTCCTGATGATGATCTTCCAGTTTTTGCGCGGCACGGATGCAGTGAAGCACAGCCGAGCGGAATTCCGCGTAATGGCCCTGCCAGGTGCAGTATTCTTCCATTGCCCAAAGCAGGTTCAGGGCGTTTGCGTCATCAGAAGTGCTGTGGAGCAGGGACAGGATATGGGGCCGTTCCGGGTTGAGCCTGGCAAAGCCTTCTGCCATAACCTCATTTTGCACGGCAGCAAAGGCAAGGTAATACAAAATCAGATTTTTTTCCGTCTCTTCCAGAACATGAAGACGGGTTCTTGCATAAGTATGAATCAGGGCATGGGACACCTGCCAACGATCTGCTATGCGGATTAACAGACCATAGTTGACAAGGGTATTGAGTCCTACACGGACAGCGGATTTGTCTTCCAGCGCGAATTCCATCACCTGTCTGGAAAAAGGAGCGAAAGCCAGTATGCCGCATACCGCCAGAATCTGCCGGGCTGTTTCATCCACCTGCTTCAGGCTGTGTTCTATCAGCCAGGGTACGCTTTCCAGCCGGTGATGTTCCTTATCCGGATCAAGGGCTTCAAACGGTGAGGAGATTAACCATTCCAGATACTCAGCCGCGCTGTCACCGGTCTGACTTAAATAACGGCCTGCCAGACGCACAGCAAGGGGCAGTCCGCCCAGCCGTTCGCAAATCTGCCGGGCCGGATTTTCCTCTTTTGCCTGATCTCCGCACCATGCCCGGAGCAGTTTCACAGCCTCATCTGCTTCCAGCGGCCGGATGTCCTCTCTTTTCTCTTCTGCATCCCTGCGTCTGCGGCTGGTGACAATGACACCGCAGTTGCCGCTGACGGACAGAACTGCGGGAAGATTGTCTGTGTCTTCCGTGCCATCAAGCAGCAGCACCGCTTTTTTGCCGGACAAAGCTCTCCCGGCAGCAGTAAGGGCAGTGGGAACCGGTTCTTCCCCAAAACACCGGGCAATGTGTTCCAGTGCGGTTTCTGATTTGGGTTCCCGGTAAAAATCATGCCAGATTACACCGTCCGGGAAACACGCAGGGGGCGAAGTACCTGATGTCAGATGCCACAGGGCCTCAGCCGCGAGTGCGCTTTTGCCGATACCCCCGGGGCCGCAAAGCGTGACCGTATGACCCGGCTGCAGTTCTGCAAGCAGTTTTTCCAGTTCTGCTTTGCGGTCTGTAAAATGTTTGGAACGCGGGGGAAGGTGCAGTGGCGGATTCTGGGGTTTATTGCCATAAATGTGCATTCCGCCTTCAATATGCGCAGTTCCCACCACCCCGATTTTCGCATCAGATATTTGGGTCATACATTTTCCTTAAAAGTGCATTCCGCCTTCAATTTTCACATTGTCACCCACCACACCAATTTTGCTGCCCGTAATATTGAGATTGTATTTGCTGATCACTTTCTGTCCTTCGGGTGAGGCTTTCAGTGCTTCCGCAAGATTCTCCAAAGCCTTGAGAATCTCCGGGTCTTTGTCTGCTTTGGTGATTTGAATCTCCTCCTGTACAGTTCCCTGCCGGTTTTTGGAATCCGGCATGGCTTCCAGACTGTTCACCACTGCCGGAAGCTGGGATTTTCTGTATTTGTCCCCAATCACTTTTTTCAGTGCGGTGTAACTGTCAACAATTGCTGATTTACCCACCTGTGTCGCGCCTGCGGCTATGGCAGCAAGAATGCCTGCGGTAACGGGATCCATTTTTTTCTCCTTTTTCTGAAAAAGTGTAAGCATTATGAACAAACAGCAGATCAAAAACTTTCCGGCGGAGTGCAAAAATTGTATTTTTGCTGCCCGGAAATGATCCGCATATCTGTGCAAAAATACAATTTTTGCACTCCCGGAACATCTCTGAAAAACCGGTCAGTTCCTGTTCTTTCTGATTTCAGAAAGATAAGCCTCGATTTCTTCCTCTGAAAGTCCTTTCAGACGTTCTTCGGGTTTATAGATGGACAGAACCTCTTCGGGTTTGTAACAGGACAGAATCTCATCCAAGCTGAATCGGGCCAGAGCTTCATCAACAGACATTCCGGAAAGGATCAAATCCCCCCAAATCTTTCCCATTTCCCTGACTTTTTCAGGGGGCAGTTCCAGTGTTTCCACAGAATGGATCTCCTTTCCCTGAAAACCGCTCAGTTCCTGTTCTTTCTGATTTCAGAAAGATAGGCTTCTATTTCCGCCTCTGAAAGTCCTTTCAGGCGTTCCTCAGTTCCGATTCCTTTCAGACGTTCTTCCGGTTTGTACCGGGACAGAACATCATCCGGGCTGAATCTGGCCAGCACATCATCGACAGACATGCCGGAAAGAACCATATCTGCCCACACTTTTCCCATCTCTTTGACTTTTTCAGGGGTCAGTTCCAGTGTTTCCATATGCTCTCCTTTCTCTGAAAACCAGTAGCACAGAAGACCGTCAATGAACCTCTGCAATTCCGGATTCAGTTTTTTTATCCATTCCTGCATAATGGCATTGAACGCGACTGTCTTCTCCTGCCTCCGGCTGGCAAAGCATTTTACAAATGCGTTATGCATCTCTTTGCTAAGTTCATTGAGGCACAGCAGCGGGAATATCCGCAGGATAGGGTTGTCACTCAGATAAATTCCCTGTTTTTCTCCAGATGAATATCCGAATCTCTTCAGCAGTGTTTCCTGCGGTGTCTTTGCACTCATAACAAAAAACTGTATGTCACACTCTCTCAGTTTATGGGCATGCCGGTAAAAAAACTCATATCCGGTTGTCTGCCGGAACGTGTCCTCTGTCACGGATTCTGTATATTTGAATTCAATGAGAATATGCGCCGCGCTGCTGTCCCGTATGCCGTCAGGCAGAAAGGCTGCCTGTTCAGCAGTCCATTTTCCCGGCTCTTTCCGGAGCAGAAGAATGTCGGCTTCCGGAGATTCTGCCATCACAGGAAAATCCGTGAACACGGAAACTCCGGTCGGGGACAGGAGTTCCTCAAACAGGGTTCCCAGAAGACGGTGCCAGCGGGTTCCGCGGGATTGAGAAATTTTTTCCATATGTAAAATCTCTTACTCTTAATACAGATAAATTTTTGGTAGTGGGTCTGCACAAACTGGTTAAAATTTAACTGTCTTATATTATTATGTTTTCAGAAAATGCCGGTTTTTGTCTATACATAATAAATACAAATAGTTATACGATACATCCATGATACTGTTCGTGCTGATTTTATATAATATACTGATTTATAAATTAAAAAAATCAGCATGAAAAGTCCCACTACCAAATTTTTTTGGGAAAATTCGGAAATATCAATCAGTTCGGCCATTGCAGAATATTTGCCGGAATACTTTCCATTTCTCTTTTTGCTGCGTGCCGGAGTTCAAAAGAACTTTTCATTTTCTCGCTTATCTGCTTTATGATATTGTCATCCGGCAGATGAATCAGAATGTTTGCCAAATCTTTGTCTGACACATTGGGAATGGCCGCACCAGTGCGGTACATAAGCATCTGACGCAGAAACAAATCTGATTTCAGAAAATACATCATAAAATATATGTCAATTCTGAAATTTCGCAAGACTCTGAACCCATTGGAACAGATACAGCCTTCAAATTCCTCTGTGACCAATGCTGTGGCATGTTTTTTTGTTCCCACAGAATTGCCTGCAATCGCGGTGAGAATATCCCCCGCTCGGATTTCGTAACTGGCACGGCTGGGCAGTTCATGCACATAATAATCTGCTGTATTGATAATTTCAAAAGCGTTTGTATTAATATCAGAAAGTTCTATATATTCAACGGCCAGATCAGATTTTTTCAGTTTTTCACTTTTTGTTTTTACAATCTCACAAACATCACCCAGCCGGACGGTTTTATCTGCACTGGAATCAGCTATTAATCTTCTATTTTCCGGTGCATAAAAATCATAGTCAAAACGGCCCTTCAGTTCATCAGAATCAAGGGAAAAGGAATTTTGGGTTTCCTTTCTGTTTCCTTCCAGAAAATTTTTGTACTCCCTGACAAGCAGACTGAAATCCTCATCCAAAACAGACTGTCCCTTTTCATCTTTTATGATTTGTCCGTTTCTGTCTTTCCGGTAAACAGGACTTGCATTTTTATTGCCCTGATACCCCGGTTTTTTTATTTTTCCAAAAAAAACAGGATAAGATTTTTTGGGATATATACCCTGTTTCTGCAAAAAAAGCAAAGATGTTTTTACACCGGTTCCAAAAGGAATAAATGTTTCCTGCGGCAAATTTACAATTGCCAGTATTTTTGCTTTTTGCTTAATATAAAATCTCATATATGCCAAAGAAGGATTTTCAAAATGTCCGTTGGGCAGGACAATGCCCATTCTTCCGCCCGGTTTCAGCACCTGCAGACAGCGTTCAACAAAGAGAATTTCCGCAGCCTGACCTGTGCTGATTTTCTTTGTTCTGATGTACTGATTTTCTGTTTCTGACCATTTGTATCCCAAATCAAATTTTTCAAGTATCTGCCTGTCCGCAATTTTTCCGCCTGCTCCAAACGGCGGATTGCTCAGCACAATGTCAAAACCTTCAGGATTTGCTGATAAGAGATTCTCCAAATTATCCAGAGAATTGGCACAGAAGATATTGGTTTTTGCATTTGCCTCCAAAAGAAGTTTCATTCTGGCAATTCTGGCAATGCTCCTGTTTATATCAAATCCCCAGAGATTTTTTGAAATTATCTCAGATACATCTGCATCTGCAAACCTGTTTTTGAGATATTTCAGAGCGGACATCAGAAAACCTCCGGTGCCGCAGGCCGGATCTACAATGCTTTCAGACAGATCGGGCTGTATCATCTGCACACAGAAATCTATGACAGGTTCAGGTGTGAAAAACTGCCCTCTGCCGTGTTTTTCCTGATGGGAGAGAAATTTCTGAAAAGCCAGTCCTTTTGCATCCTGTGAAGAAGTGACAAAAGAAATATTCTGCAGTCTGCTGACAGTGAAAGCCAAAACTGTATGGGAAAGACGGATGCGCTCATCTGCTGAAAATATGTCCGGATATGCCTGAACGGTCTGTGCAAACAGTTTTGTGATCCGATCTTCAAAATCCGGAATTTTCTGCCCATGTTTCAGGCTGTTCCATTCCTTTTCGGAAATTGTGAACTGCTTCTGATCTGCATTTTCATCAGCAATTTTGACAAACAGAATTTTGACAATTTCCTCCAAAGCCTGCTGCGGGGAAAGTCCGTCATTGGCATAAATATAATCATGGATTTCCTCAAATTTTTTCAGAAGATTGTCTTCTTTGAAAAGTGGCAGATGGGAAAATGAATTCATATAGGTAAATCAGCATAAATTTTCTGGTGCAGAGTTTTCAGAAAAATCTGATTTTTTGGAAAAATCCGGTTTTTTTTGAATACCCGGAAACTTCCGGTTGAGTGCTTAATTTAAAAAATCATCTTAAAAACCGGAATCTTCAGTGAAATCTCTGTGTCCTCTGTGGAAAAACGCTGTGTTCTCTGCGGGAAAGAACATTTAAATCAGTGAATGAGCGAACGCATAAAACAGCCGCCTGAATCGCCTGCGCCACCCTCTGAGGAATTGCTGCGCACCGTCACCCTTACTGTGTCCAACGCCCACAGATCATTGCTGTCTGTGACTTTCAACTGAAATGTCAAATTTTTTTCCAGTTCCCCGGCCTGGGGTGCAGTAAAAGCCGGAAAAGCAGTATCTGCATTATTCAGCACAACTCCCGGACTTCCGCCAATTTGGCTCCATGCATATGTTATGAATGCCCCTTCCATTGCATAAGACGCGGAACCGTCCAGAGTGACAGTGACGGAACCGTTCACTGTCTGATCCGCACCCGCATTTGCAACAGGCGGTTGGGGACTGACAGGAGCGCCGGACGTAATGGAAACGGTATCTGTATCGCGCAGAGGCCCGGGTTCTCCGGTATGTCCCTGATCATCAGAAATAAGAGTCAGGGTGAAATTGCCATCTTTGCCCAAAGGGGGAATATAACGCAGACCATTGAGTTCCCTGTTGATCTGCTCCATTGTGCCTTTGAGGGAAAGATGCCCGGAATCATTGCCTTCTGTGATTGCTCCGGATGTGCCGTTCACAGACAGATTTCCCTCATCCGCCTGCATATCTGCAGCCATTTCTCCGTCTCCGGCATCCAAATCACTGACGGAAATGCGGTTCCCGTTTCCGGGACTGAAAATCAGGGGAATATCTCTGGGCGTGAACTGCGAATCTGGCACAATATTCACCGGAGAATCATTTACGGCTGTAACAGTCAGCGTACACAGAACCGGCTCTCCGCTCTGATTTTCCCTTTGCGCAAGCATTTCAATCTGACGCGGGGTTTCATCAGGATTGGGAGAATCATTTTTGAAAATCACGGTGCGCAAAATTACCTGATAATTTTCCGCACTGTCCCATCCGCCGATATTTCTGGATGTAATATGCAGCACGCCGTCCTGATATGTGGCAATCATATCTGTTCCGGCTGTATCAGCTTCCAGCACATCATCCGGCATGAACGGAACAATACTGATGCTTATTGCAGTCAGACCGGTTCCCCCGCTGTCCGTAATCAGGGCATCCGCGGATGTGATATTTACCGGCCCATCTTTTTCCCTGAAAGCAGCAGCAAAATTGGGGCTTTGTCCTGAAATATTCAGGGGATCAAGGTTAATTAACAACATTGGAATTTCTTCACTGTATCCGGCAGATATGCACAGAATCAGAAGAAATGGCATCACTGCGAAGAATGTTATTTTTTTTATTTTCAAAAGACTGTCCTTTCGCTTTTCCGCAGTGCGGATTGAATCAATCCTTTAATCCCGTAAATTATGGTTCAGAAATATTGTCTGAACCGGGATTTTCAGGATTAAGGGATTTGCCATGACTGATATGTTTCATTGCCGGGTTTTTATCCTGCCAATCCCTTAATACTGTGAATCATGGTTCAGACAATGCTTAAAAACAGGAAGGTTACGCTGTTGCTTCACCCAACCCGAAATCTGCTTGACATTTAGGTGATTTCTGAAAATAAATATACCGTTTCAGTTCACAGGCAAAAACTGGAAGTTTTTGATACTTTGGCCGGGATATTCTTTTCAGGAAATCACCTTGGCACAGCCCTGACTGCTGCATCTGTGATTTGCAAAAACCGGATTTTTCCAAAAAATCCGGTTTTTTGCACACTTGAACTCATAAAATCAAAGTTGAAAAAGCACTACTCCATCACCATCAGCACCACACGGCGGTTCTGTGCGCGGTTTTCTGCGGTGTCATTGGGCGCAACCGGTCTGGATTTGCCGTATGAAAAGCTGTCCATGCGGTTAAGCGGAATTTCATGCTTTGTATGCAGATAGTTTTTGACAGCATCCGCACGGAACTGCCCCAGTTTCAGGTTGTATGCCTCGGTTCCGATGTTGTCTGTATGTCCCTGAATTTCAATATACACATTCCTGTTTTCCTGAATCAGCACCTCAGCCAGGATGTCCAGTTCGGCTTTGGCATCTTCGGAAAGTTCACTTTTGTTAAAAGTAAAGGGAACGGTTTCATCGGAAATGGTGGCCTCAAACATAAGTTTTCCGGCACTGACCTTGCTGCCCTCTTTGGCGCGGCTGATGGCCTCATCTACCAAAGAGAATTTTTTCTCTATCATCTCCTGCTGTTCCTGGGTTTTGATTTTCAGCACATCAATGGCCTCCTGATTGCTTCGCACACCTTCCCGCACATTGGAAATATCTGTGCGCACATTGCTGATTTCAGCAGTAAGCGCCTCGTTAAGCTGTTCATTCACATATCTCCTGGTTGCGCATCCGCTGACTGCCAGAATAAGGAAAACAGAAAATAAAACATTTGGAAACAATAATTTTCTCATTTTTGCATCTCCTTTATGCCGGTTATTTTTTTTTATCCTCCTGAATCAGGGAGCCGGCCACAGCAAGATCATACGCCCGGCCCGGATCAAAACCTCTGGACGATGTTTTTTTGTACATGGCCGCAGCCTCCAGTATGGCCGCATGGGGAACCCATCCATGCCCCTCCCATATTTCAGGCTCATCTGATTTCCATAAACGGAAACAGATTTCATCCCCAACCTCACGTACATACATCCGCACACCTTTGTTTTCGGGAAACGGATAATAATACAGTCCCCTGTCATCTTTCATCAGATTATGTCCTTTCTCAAGTATAAAGTAAAGTTGAAAAAAAATTACGGTAAAAAGCCTGAAAGTCTGCATTGCAAAAAAAAATTTTTCTCTGCTGACTGAAAATGGCGGGATACTGCAAAACAGTTTCCCATATCAGTCCGGGTGCCGGGCGGAATTGCGCCTGATCCGCAGCAGTCCGGGACTGATGTGCAGATACATCAGGGGAGAACGGTATCCTGCATCCAGAAAAATCTGCTCCAGCTCATCAAACAGAACCGGGCGATCCGGCCAGGTGAAACCTTTTCTCCTTTTTTCCAAAGTCTCCCATTCCTCCTTCAGGGCAGGGTTATTTCCAAAGATTTCCGCTTTGGCAGAATCACAGAGAAACATTTCGCACACAATGGGTTTGATCCGCCACAGACATCCCTTTTCAGAAAGATACACACATTTGAAACCTGTATGGGTTTTTACAAGCACATCTGCCAGTGCATCCAGTTGTGCATCCGAAGACAGCAGCACGTTGACCGCGGCATCTGCGAAAAAGGTGATAATGCCGTCTTTGGAGCAGCACGCACTCATGCGGTTTTCATAGCAGTTCCGGGTACAGAGATGTCCGAAATGCCCTGCCAGAAATGCCGCTGTATCTGCCCTGAATGCCAGATAGTCTTTCAGAGATGCCCGAAGCTTTTTCCGCTCCGCTTCCCCCATTTCCGAAAAATGGCTCCGGATCATAGTCAGGGTTTCCATCTGCTCTGTCTGATAATCGTTCATGAAAATGCAAAATAGAAAAAAAAAGATTGCATGTCAAGTATGTACCGAATATATTTAACCCGGTCTGCCGGTATTCTGTAATCTCACCTTACGCAATGTCGTCATACACGCGAAAACCGGTATCCGCAACTGTTTGAAACTGCCGGATTCCGGCTTATGCCGGAATGGCGGTGAAAGGGTAACTTCCTGATTTTTGGAAAGTCGGCGCAAGGTGATCGGTCAGATTTGATTTTGTGGGGAGAAAATATTATGAAATTTATCAGCATATTCAGTATTTTTCTGGGAGTGATGTTCGGGACTGTTTCCGGGTTTGCCTATCCTCTGGACGGGGATGGTTTCAGCGGCATTGCCCGGCTGGAAGGCTACCGTCTGGCAAATGAAGGCAAAGTGGGCGGGCCGCGTCAGCCTGCCGGAGCCATGCTCGGACTGGATAAGGCTGATCTGCGCCTGACAAACAGGGCGGATATGAAACTTCCGGCTGCGGATAAGGAATTTACATCCAAGATTGTCAGACTGCTTGGCAGGGAAGTCAACAGATACGGAATTGCAGTGCTGGATCTTTCCAATCCTGACGCTCCTGTTTACGCGGAACACCGGGGAACTGCGGATCATAATCCCGGAAGTGTGGGAAAAATCGTTGTTGCCACAGGGCTGTTTCAGGCTTTGGCTGATATTTGGCCGGAAGACACACAGGCCCGCCTGAACATTCTGCGGACAGCAATGGTCACGGCAGATGAGTTCATCCGATCTGACGAGCACAAGGTTCCCTTCTGGAATCCTGCAAAAAAACAGCTTTCCCACCGCATCCTGCGGATCGGAGACAGGGCATCTCTTTACACATATCTGGACTGGATGCTTTCAGCCAGTTCCAATGCTTCCGCAAGCATGGTGATCCGGGAAATCCTTCTGCTCAGACATTTCGGAAAACGTTATCCGGTCAGTGAAGCTGAAATCCGGACGTTTTTCCGTGAAACACCCAGGCAGGTTCTTTCCGGACTCCTTGTCAGAAGTTTGCAGACCCCGCTGGAACAGCACGGATTTGACACAGAACAGTTCCGGCAGGGGAATTTTTTTACAAAACGGGGCAAGCAGATCGTTCCGGGAAGAACCGGCAGCCGGGCAAATTCCCGTTCTTTAATGCAGTTTCTGCTGAAAATGGAGCAGGGAAAAATTGTGGACATATTTTCAAGCAGGGAAATCAAACGCCTGCTTTACATGACCCAGAGACGGATACGCTATGCCTCGGCTCCGGCTCTTTCGGATGCGGCTGTTTACTTTAAATCCGGTTCTCTGTACCAGTGCAGACCCGAACCCGGATTCACATGCGGCAAATACAAAGGAAATGTCAGAAATCTGATGAATTCTGTGGCTGTTGTGGAATCCCCGGCAGAGACACGGCATCTGCACTATATGGTTGTCATCATGTCTGATGTGCTCAGGAAGAACTCTGCTGTCGTGCACCAGACACTTGGGACACGGATCCAGAGGCTTTTGGAGTCTTACCATGCTTCTTCCGATCATTCTTCAGACTCTTCTCCTTCTGCACTGTCTTCAGATGTTTTGCCTTCTGAACTGCCTTCAGACGGGTTGCCTTCTGCACCGTCTTCAGACGTTTTGCCTTCTGCACCGTCTTCAGACGTTTTGTCTTCTGAACTGCCTTCAGACGGGTTGCCTTCTGAACTGCCTTCTGACGGGCCGGCTTCTGAAGATTAGTCTCCGGACGGATTATTTTAGGAACATCTGTCTCCAGACGGGCCACATTCAGGGTATCCTTCTCAGGACGGAAATACCGGGTCTGCGGCCAGCCGTGAAAAATCAGATCATCCAGAGCCACAATAAGGTCGCTGAGCCACTGCCCGCCTTCCGGGCTGTTTGCCAGGGCCACGGCAATATAGCGGCGGCCTTTGCGCTCCACAATGGCACTGTCTGCATGAAACTGCCCCCAGGTTCCGGATTTCCGGTAGATGGCGGAATTGGGACGCGTGGCCTCAAGTCCCTTTACAAATTTGTGATGAATCGCGGGATGCCCCAAAATTTCCTTCATCTTCCGGCTCATTTCCGGGGATACGAGCAGTCCGTTTTCCAGCATATAGTAAAAACGGGCAACCTGCACAGCCGTGGCACCGTGGGAAAGATTGTACAGGGGGTCACGTTTCCATGCAGCGGATTTGCCGTATTCCTTACCCACCCACAGCCCCCCGTTCTGGGAAAGATCATAGAAGCGGTATTTGGGAGAACGGAGCACACTTTCCAGAAATTCCGGGCCTACGCGGTTGAGCATCTCGGTGGCGGCTTCATTGGAGGAATTGCGGATCATGCGCGTAATCGTATCATGTGTTTCCTGATCCAGGGTCATCTCACCCCTGTGGATACGCTCGAATGCGCCAAGCAGGATGGCAATTTTGGGAAGACTTGCAGCGTACATCATCTGGTTGCCGTTGAGGGCAGCCAGTCTGGGCGAGGACGGATCCGTAATATCGGCCAGTGCCACGCAAAGGTTTTTGCTTTGGACAGCGGCATCCAGATCCAGAGAAGCGACAGCAGCCTCAAGTCCCTGCTGCAGAAAGGGGTCTCTGCACCGCGTCAGTGGCGGACAGCTCTTGTAGGCATCCGCTGGAAAAGTCATACATAACAGTACCGTAAATAAACCAAACCATCTTATAGCTGTTTTCATAATTTATCTTTATAACCCATCTGTCACCTGTTTGTAAATGCCTATTTCATCCGCAACTCCGGATAAACTGCATTTTTATTGTATTTTCAAAGTATTGCTCTCTCAATCCCGAAACAGGGAACACCTGTGTCCCGGAAAACCTTTTGGAACCGGGACAATTGCAAAACCCCACAAAACCGTCAAAACCGGTGTCCGGAACAGACTGAAAACACAGGATTCAGGCTTTCGCCGGAATGACGATGACTGACTTTTGCAATCGGATCATGCCTGGGAAATTACAAAAAAATCGTCACAGAATCAGTAGGGACTTGCTGTTACTGTGTCATCAGGCCCCGGGTTATTCCATATAAAACCGCTATCTTTCCAGATAGTTGTATCGTTCAGATTTTCCCGGATTTCCGATTCATTCCCTTTTTGCACAAAGGGGACTGCATCCGCCCTGTTTACGGTTACGGACTGTCCTGCGGCAACTTTTTTCAGAGCTTCGGGATTGCCCACCGGATAGCAGTAACCTTCTCCTCTGATAAACAGGGCACGGCTGATCTTTCCCTTGCGGAATGTGACAAAATCCGTTCCCCGCGCCCCTATGACCGCCGTGTCCGTATGCACCTCAAAACGGTTTATTTCATCCATTCCAAACAATCCTTTTGCTTTTTTTACAATGCTGCGGACTTTTCCGGCGTGCAGAAATATTTTTGCCAGAACACTGTCATCTTCAAACAGGTATTCTGCTATTTCTGCGTGTGAATTTTCTCCAAGACGAATTATGCTGCCGTCATCAAAGCGGATTTCAAGTTTGGAACGCTTTCCGGTTTTTGCCATGTCACCCGCGTGGACAGGCATACCGGAAGCAGTGGGTATACCGGGCTGTCCGGGCCTGATGATCTCTGCCTGTCCCTGGAATGCGGTGACTGCTCCGACGGACGAAGCACATGTCCCGGCCGATGGCAAAAGCAGGAAAAAGGCCAAAAATATATAAGTTATGCCTTTCATTTTCCCTATCTCCTTTTCAGAAAAATTTCATGCCACACTTCTCTTGGGTTTTTCTATCAAATATGATATTGAAAAACAACCGGATAAAGTATAGGATAATTCCTGCTTTTCGCTGGGGAAAAAGAGTACTCATGTTAGGCACCACCGTCATACCGGTGAAAATTGGTATCCATAATGTTCTGAAATTACTGGATTACATTTTTTGAAGGAATGCTGGATGGCAAAGCAATATGCTGATTTTTAAAAAAATTGCGTAACATCCGAGAGTATCCCCCGCAGCCCGGTCATATTTGCGGAAAATGACCGGCAGTCCGGCAGCGGAAAAATGCAGGCTGCCACCTGATGTGCATATATTGTCAACCTTTCACAGATGCAAGGAAAAGCCATGATAATAGGACTTGATGTCGGCGGAACACATACGGATGCCGTGCTTTTGGGAGACAGGGGACTGATCCGGGAATTCAAGGTGCGCACAGCACAGGAGGATCTGTTTCAGACGGTTCTGACAAGTCTGGAAAAGATCACCGGGGGAATTGATCCGGAAAAAATCAGGCGGGCAGTGCTCAGCACCACTTTGACCACCAATGCCATTGTTCAGGAAAAGAATCAGCCGGTCGGCATGATTGTTTCTGCCGGGCCCGGCATTGATCCGGAACTGTTCCGTACCAATGAACATTATTTCTGTGTTTCCGGGTCGGTGGATCACCGGGGCCGGGAAATCACAGGGATAAACCGGGAAGAAATTATCTCAGTCGCGCAGCATCTGAAACAGGAAGGGATCAGGACATTCGGGATTGTGGGAAAATTTTCCGTGCGCAATCCCGCTCATGAACTGATGATCCGGGATATTTTGCAGAACATCCTGGGTGAAAATGCCGAAAGGATTTTCATGGGGCATCAGATATCCGGCAATCTCGATTTTCCCCGCCGCATTGCCACTGCCTATCTCAATGCGGCTGTATTTCCCGTGCACAAAAATTTTTTCAGTGCTGTGGTCAAATCCCTTGACCGGAAGGGGCTGAAGATTCCCATCCATCTCCTGAAGGCTGACGGAGGAACTATGAACTTCGCGGCTTCCATTGATTTTCCCGGTCAGACGCTTCTCTCCGGGCCTTCGGCCAGTGTCATGGGAGCGACCGTGTTTGCTTCCGGAACAGGAGAAAGTGTGGTGCTCGATATCGGCGGAACCACAACGGACATAGCAATTCTGGCTGACCGGGTTCCGCTGCTCAATCCTGTGGGTATCAGCCTCGGTAATTTCAATACGCTGATCCGCTCCCTGGAAACCCGATCCATCGGACTTGGCGGAGACAGTCATGTGCGCGTCCGCAAAGGAGAACTTCTTATCGGGCCGGATCGCGTCGGTCCTGCCATGGCCTATGGCGGAAACACACCCACACCAACGGACGCGCTTTTTGTTCTGGGACTGATGGAAGACGGGGATCAGGAGGCCGCAGCCAGAGGTATCGGCTCCGTGGCAGAGGTTCTGGGAACAGGTATCCCGGAAGCGGCAGAGATGATTTTTGACCGGGCCTGTCATATCATTCTCTCTCATACCCGTGCCATGATTGATGCCATCAACCGCAAGCCGGTTTATACCATTCATGAACTCCGGGAAGGTCTGCAGGTCAACCCGAAGAAAATTTTCGTGCTGGGCGGCCCGGCTCCCTATTTTGCCAAACGTCTGCAGGAACTGTCCGAATTTGAAGTAAGTGTGATTCCCCACTGGAAGGTTGCCAATGCCATTGGCGCTGCCCTGGCCCGTACCACATGCGAAGTCACCCTGTTTGCAGATACCCAGCAGGAAATTGCTGCCGCGCCTGAAGAGAATTTCACGCAGACTGTAAACCGGAATTTTTCAAAGGAAATGGCTGCGGAAAAAGCCTTTGAACTGCTGCGGATCAAAGCTGTGCGCATGGGCGCGGATGCAGAGGATCTGGACATGGATGTAACGGAAAGTCAGCAGTTCAATATGGTGCGGGGATTTTATACCACAGGCAGAAACATCCGGGTAAAAGTGCAGGTCAGACCCGGCCTGATCCGGGGTTATGAACGCATTGTGCAGGGGCTGATGAATGGGGAATGGGAAATTCGGAATGGGGAATTTTGATACCTTTGCGGAAAAAAATTTTCAGGAAATGATCAAAGCCGGGGCTGTGACGCAGGACAAACAAGACGAATTCGAAAATGACGGCGTGAAAAAGGCATTTGCCATTCCGGAAAATTACCGGATTCCCGTTTTTATCACTGCGGGATATTTTAAAATCAGTGAAACCCATGCGACATCCAAATGGCTGAAGACTTTTGAGGAATTTGCTGTAAAATCTGACTGAAACAAAAAGTGGCACAGGCTTCCAGCCTGTGCCGCTGCGCATGAAAAGGCTGAAAGCCTGTTTATGCTTTATTTCCAAGCCACGCAGAAAGGAAAATTTTCATGAGTAAAAAAAATGTTCAGGTATATTCCCTCAGCACATGCAGTCACTGCAAATCTGTCAAAAAATTTTTGGCAGAATGCACGGTGCAGTATGATTTTGTGGATGTGGACCTGCTGGAAGGTGATGAACGCAGGGCCATTATTGAGGATGTGAAGAAACTTAACCCAAAATGCTCTTTCCCCACCATCATTATCGGAGATAAGATCATTGTGGGATACAAGGAAAAAGAAATCAGGGAGGCGCTGGGACTGTGATGGATGCGGAAAAACTTTATGAACAGCTTAGGAAGGTGCAGGAACCCAAAGGGTATTTCTTCAACAAAGACAGAGAAAGAACCCTTGAACTTCTGCAATCACTGCTGCAAAACAAAGAGCGTTACGGCTATATGGCCTGTCCCTGCCGGCTGGCTTCGGGAAAGCGGGAGGAGGATAAGGATATTATCTGCCCCTGTGAATACCGTGAACCGGATGTGAAAGAATTCGGCAGTTGTTACTGCAATCTGTATGTGAGCAGGGAATGGAACGAAGAAAAGATTCCCCATGAATATGTGCCGGAGCGCAGACCCCCGGAAAAGACAGTTTTCTGATTTTTGTTTTTCCGCTTTTCATTCAGACCGGGGAAGCATGTACAGGGGGGCAGGCATCTGTGCATGCCCCCGCACCCTGTAAAACAGGGAAAACTGCAAACGGGTAATTAAGGTGATTTCAAGAAAAGAATATCCCATCAAAGCAGCAAAAACCTCCGGCTTTGCGTCTGTGAACTGAACCGGGATATTTATTTTCATAAATCACCTAAATCCGAAGGATTGATTATAACTGATGTTAAGCCACCACCGTCATACCGGCGAAAGCCGGTATCCGGAACGCCTGACATTACCGGATTCCGGTTTGGGTAGTGGGTCTGCACATACTGACAAAAAAATAACTGCTTAATATTATTATATTTTCAAAAATATACTGATTTTTGTTTATACATAATAAATACAAACAGTTATACGATACATCCATGATACTGCTTATACTGATTATAAATAACATATTAATTTATATATTAAAAAAATCAGCATGAAAAGTCCCACTACCAATCTTTTAATATACCATACTGTCCGATTTATTTTTTCATGTTACGTAATTATATTAAAAATCAGTATATTATAGTATCAGCCGTCATTCCGGAGAAAGCTGGAATCCATTAAATTCAAGAAGTTCTGGATACCGGCTTTCGTTGGTATGACGGTGGTGCATAACATGAGTTGCCTGTATTTCTGCTGCACAAACTGCCGTCTTTATTTAAATCAGACCCGCATATCTTATGGATTATCTTCTTTTGTTCTTGACTTGTTCATAGAGACTGTATAAAATAAATCTGATTTTTTTAATGTAACGGTAAGTGACTCGGATTATTTGGCATGAAAGTTGCTATCCGCATAACACGCATTTTTTCATGCTTTAAGACAAAAAAACCGCATAACAACTGGTTATGTTTCTTAGAAAAGGGAGAGAAGAGAGTGAAAAGGCTAATATTGTGTGTATCAATTCTGTTGATTGGAGGTTTGGCTTGGGGGCAGGATTATCCTAACCCCACAATGGAACAGGTTAATTTTTCACCTGAAAATTATGAAGGAACTACAGTATATTTTGATGGTGCAACTTTTCAGCCTGATTTCAGAAAAGTAGATGAATTTAATCCTGTTATTTACACCTTCTATGTGAAAAGTAAAAATGGCGATTATTACATTGAATTACATTACGGGCATAGTAATTCCGGAGAAATCAATTTTTATGTAACAAAGGGTTTTGCCGGAGAACTCATTAACGCTCAGATAGAACCAGGAAACCATAAAGCAAACTTACTTTGCACGGTTGAAAAGCAAAATGCAACAATTTGGCCTTATGAAGAACAGACATACTGGCTTTGCAAAGTTATAAAAATTGAACTGCTTGATTCTGAAGGCAATATTACGAAAACCTATGTCGAAACGGGACAGCCTTTGCCAAGTCCATGCGAAGAAGCCGTAAAGACCGAAAGAGCAAGATGGGATGTTAACGGTGATGATAAGATAGGATTGGAAGAGGCAATCAGGGCATTACAGGTAGTTTCAGGAATAAGAGATTAACCTTAATAATCAGAAAAAAACATAACCCAGCGTTGCAGGGGACGGCTATCGCCGCCCCTGAACTTAGTGTTATCATACGAGAGAAAACGGTAAAATCCTATGAGGTTTAGAATATAACATATGGACATTTTTCGTCAATAACCTCCACATCATAGAAAAAATTTATGCACATCCAAAAAACAAAAGTTGGTAATGGTACTTTTGATACTGATTACCGTAGGGGCAACCCCTGCGGTTGCCCCGGATTCACAGGGCAGTGGCAGGCCATACCCCTACTTTGTCAGTATAAAAAGTCCCACTATCAATTACCATTTCCACAAAACCGGATCATCATCCAGATAATCGGTGACAATGCGGCCAATGCTGTCCATTTCCGCCAAATCCTCTTCAGACAGGGACACTGATCCTGCCTTTGCATTCTGCACGGCCTGTTCCGCGTTTCTTGCTCCGGCAATTGCGCACGCGTTTGGATGTGATATGACCCAGGCCAGGGCCAGTTGTCCGAGACTGAGACGGTTCCGGGCTGCAATGGGCCGAAGTTTTGCCAAAGCCTCCTGAATCCTTGCAAAATTTTCCGGAAGAAAAAGCCGGTTTTTGGCACGGTGATCCCCTTTGGCAAACTGATGATCCGGGCCGAATTTTCCGGTAAGGATTCCCTGTGCCATAGATGAATATGCCAGGATGGAAATGCTGTTTTCTGTGCAGTACGGCATGGCATCTTTTTCCGCATGACGCCAGAAAAGGGAATACGGAGGCTGCAGACTGTCAATCTGACCGTACTTTGAGGCTTCGGCAATCTGCTCACGGGAAAAATTGGAAACCCCGATGGCCCGGATTTTGCCCTCCTCTTTCAGCCTGTTCAGGGCAGACATGCTTTCCTCTATGGGAACCTTTTTGCTGCCAAAGGAACCGGATGGCCAGTGAATCTGGTACAGATCTATATAATCTGTTCCCAGATCCTTCAGGGATTTGTGACATGCTTTGAAAACCTTTTCATATGCCAGGGAATGTGGAAAGACTTTGGTGGCAATGACTGCCTGCGGCCTCACACTGCGCAGGGCTTTGCCAAGAACCTGCTCTGAATGCCCGTCTCCGTAAACCGTGGCAGTGTCAAAAGTGGTGACTCCTGCATCAAAAGCCGTCTGCATGGCCCGTTCGGTTTCCGTATCCTCAATATCAGCCCACATGGCCCGGCCTGCCTGCCAGGTTCCCATAACAACAGCGCTGATCCCAATATCTGTTTTGCCAAGTTTTTTCAGAATCATTTTATATGTCCTCATTTATTTGCCGGATTGTCAGATTTGTTCCCCATCCATTCCAGCGGTCTAACGGCAAAAGTCAGTCTGCGTCATTCCGGCAAAATCCGGTGTGACGGCTGGTAGATGGTGTTTCAGACTGAAAATTCGGAGACTGCCATGTTTGCCAAACTTTCCGTTTGGCGCTCCGGCCTGCCATAAGGTGATTTCCATTAATGATTATAACGTTTTTCGTAGGGCGGGCACGGCTTTCTGTGCCCGCCGTCCTGCTGAAACTGTGGGCACAAAAAGCCGTGCCCACCCTGCAATGATGGTACATTTTTTCATGGAAATCGCCTAAATGGCATTAAAAAAAGCAGGGAACAGGAAAAAGCGGAATTACATCACCTGCGAAAGAACCACTGTGATATTGTCCGCACCGCCCGCGAGCTTGGCCAGCTCAATAAAACCCTCCACTTTCTGGGGCAGGGAAATGTCATTGAGCAGCACTTCCCTAATCAGGGTATCCTCCACCATGTCTGTCAGACCGTCCGAACACATCAGATACATATCACCCGGAAGCGTTTTTCCCCTGATCAGATCCAGAGACACATTTTTGTCAATTCCCACAGCCCGGAGAATAACGTTCCGGTGGGAATGGATTCTGGCCTCCTCTTCGGTGATCATTCCCTGATCCACCAGATTCTGAACAAGGGAATGATCCTTTGTCAGTTGCCTGAGTTCACCGTTTCTGAAACGGTAGGTACGACTGTCGCCCATATGCCCCAGCACATACCCCCCGTCAAAGAAAGCCATCAGTTCAGCGGTGCATCCCATGCCACTGTGAGCGGGTTCCTCCTGCACATGCTCCAGAATCCTTTTGTTGGACAGTATGAATGCTTTGCGCACCAGCCGGGGGATTTCCGCCTCTGTAATCTGCTGCCCGCCTATGGAAAAAACTTCGTATGCGGTATCTGCAAAATACCGGCTGGCCAGTTCACCGGCTGCTGCTCCGCCCATCCCATCTGCCACAAGACAGAAACTGAGCTCCGGTTTCACGATAAAGGCATCTTCATTGTTCGAGCGTTTGAGACCCATGTCTGTTCTGCCCGATATAGCGATCTTCGGCATATTATCTCGATTTCGGTTTGAAAAAAATCCGGGAAAAATGTTTCATCTTTATCCGCAAAAATATAATTTAGCGGAAAAATAAATATATATCAATCCAAAATATAAGCATGATCATTCATACATCCGAAAAAATGTTTCCGGAAGGATCAGTAAATCAGTGCAGGCAGCCATACGGTGCTCCCCCTGAGCCTGACTGCAACACCCGAAAACCAGAGCCGGAATCTGCCCTCATCATCATTGCGTGTGAGTGAAACCAGAATCGGCCCGGCTTTTGCATGTTCCTCCCAAGTGGTAATCCGTGTGGGTTTTTCCGAACCGCGTTTTCTGTAAACCCACTGCCGGATCACATAGTCCGGTCCGTAATACAGTTCATATATATCTCCGGCAGTATATCCGCTTTCCGGAGGATACCTCACCGTAAGCCGCCGGGCATCTCCGGGCGGAATGGGAAGGGGGTGGGATCCGTCCGATACGATTTCCGCACCGTCCCATTCCAGGTGAAAGGGAAAAAGCAGCCAGTTCTGATCGCTTGCAAACCACTTATCCACCCTGTCATCAAAAACTGCCCTGTCTTTTTCCGAGCGGCTGTATGCAAACTCTGTCTGCTCCCCGCCGGGACTGTTCCCTTTGTATGTCACCCAGTTTTTATCAGGTTCCCATATCCAGCTCCGCTGTATGTGCCTGTTCCTGATATGGAGATTGCAGGTATAGCGGATGGCCTCTATCCTGCTGAAATTTCCGATACCGTAAGCTGCTGCAATTTTGCGGGCTTCCGCATTGACCTGCGGTTTCTTCACTGTTTTGCCCATACCGCATCCGGACACAGCCAGACAGGAAAAAAACAGAGACAGCATTAATACACAGATTCTTATCATCTTTCCTCCTTTTTTTAAGAAATCTATAAGAATAACCCGCAGACACAATATACAGGTTTCCGGAAATATATTTTTCCCATGCAGCAGACTGAAGCTCCCGGTGAGTCAGATTTCAAAGGGTATTTTCTGCTTTTTTCAATCCGTGCCGGGTGAAAATATGTTTCCGGAAATATGTACCATCCCTTTTTCCCGTTTTTTTATCTGCTCCGCTCTGCGCTCATATCCGGATTCACCGGGAAGGGCAGCAAAGACTTTTATACCGGAAGAAACCGATAATCGCAAGTGCAAGCGCATCGGAAGCGTGAAAAGGTTTGATGATGCTGACCGCATTAAGGCGGTGGCGCACGGATTTTTCCAGTTGAACCTTGTCCGCATTTCCGTTTCCGGTCAGCACCTTTTTGGCTTCCCGCACCGGTATTTCTGTCACCGGTATTTCCGCACGGCATCCGGCCAGCAGAATCACGCCCGAAACCTTTCCCAGAATGATCCCGGATTTCGGATATCTGTCCAGGGAAAAGACATCCTCCACCACCATCAGATCCGGCTTTTCATCACTCAGCACAGACATCAGTTTCACAAAAATATGATCCAGCCGTCCGGGCAGGGGACAGTCCGGGGATGTGCTGATACTTCCGTATGAAAAATCTGCAATTTCAGATCCGTTTCCCCTGACCAGCCCCACACCGGTTGCGGCAAGTCCGGGATCCACTCCGATAACCGTGATCATTTTCCCCTCTGCATCTCCCCAACCCTTCAAATGACGGAAACAGCAGTGTCTTCACCAAAAAAACCGCTTTTGTCTCCATGATGAATTTGGCGTTCTTTACAGTCCCAAAGATTTTTTGGCAAATATTTTCTTGCAGTCTGCACTGAAACAAGGCAGAATATACATCCGGTCTGTTCATGATCCGCAACTCCGGAAGGAGGCCTGTGCCGCTTTTCTGTTTCCGGCAGGGTCTATTATTTCCGGTATCAGAATTTCCGTCAACATATTTCTGCAGATTGGTATCTGCATTAATGCAATTATCCGGTATTTCCCCGGTTCATGCAAAAAACCGGTCAGGGGCAGCGGAAATCTTGACTTTTGCTGTAAATATGTAATAAAGTTGAAACCGTATTTTCTGACTGCCCTGTTTCCGGGCCTGAAACAAAAGACAAATCTCTTTAAATGAACACAGAATTCCGGAAAATTTTCCGGCAGGGGGGAATTTCAGAATCAGTTACTGCCGTGAAATACACCGGCAGTTTTAGCTGAAACAATGCACTGCAATTCCCTTGGCGTTATGAACTGCGTCCCTGCCAGACTTTCAGTCAGGCTGTCCGGAGGTTAGGGGGCAAGATTCCGGATTTAAGGTGATTTCCATTAATGATTATACCGTTTTTTGTAGGGTGGGCACAAAAAGCCGTGCCCACCCTACAATGATGGTACATTTTTTCATAGAAATCGCCTAAGATTTTTACAGGAGGATAATGACTGCTTTGAAACAATGGATCAGATCGGAAGCCGGCATCCGCTGCCTCCTGGCATTATCCCTTTTTCTGCTCCTGTCTGTATGTGCACTTCTGCATGAAACCCGTGCACTGGTCAGCGAATTCAGGACACTTGTCCATGAAAAAGCTTACGGGATTGAATCCGGGGCAGTGTCAGAGGAGCAACTGGATGCGGAAATCAGTTTTCTGGCAAAAAAACGGCAGAAGCAGTTATTGTCGGCCATACTGCTTCTGCTGCTGGGTGTGGCGGTTTTTACACTTCTGTTCTCTCTGAAATATTTTATCAGCACCTTCGGTTTTCCGGAACATCCGGTTATCCCCCTGCCTGAAGAAGAAAACGGTATGCATGCCCTGCAGCCCGAAAAGGAAAATGACAGCAGGGGAGATTCCGGGTCTTTTGGCAGAATATCCGAATTTCTTCAGAAAGCCGGGGAACCGGGAAAGGATGGCAGCGGAGAGGGGCTGACAGAAGAAGATTTTCCCGATCATATGGATATGGATATCCCCGATGATGAAGACACAGGGGAAATTGCCCATTCTTACAACAAAATGGTTGAAGCCCTGCAGAAAATCAATGAACTGGAAAAAAAGCATTCTGTTGATCTGGCAAATGCCAATGAACGGCTGGAAAAAGAAATAAGGGAGCGCGAACGCGCTGAAAAGGAAATCCGCTATCTTTCCGGAAAACTCATCAGCGGCACAGAGGACGCACAGAAAAAACTGGCCCGTGATCTGCATGATGAATTCGGACAGACCCTGGCAGCGCTTCATATGGGAGTTGAAACCCTGTGGAATTCCGTGCCGGAACGGCCTGAAGTCCGGAAAGAGAGTTTTGAACGGCTTATTGATCTGATAGAGCAGCTTGGTGACAGAATCCGAAGCATTTCATCTGATCTGCGGCCGGATCTGCTCGATGATCTGGGTCTTGTTCCCACTCTGGAATGGTATGTGAAAGAATTTATGGAACAGCAGCAGGAGATACAGGTGAATTTTCAGGCCATAGGATTCAAAAAACGGGTGACACCGGAGTTTGAACTGATCCTTTACAGGATTTTCCAGGAAAGTATGAACAATATTGTCAAACATTCCAAAGCACAGACGGTGAATGTGATGCTGACCTACAGTTATCCCAGGGTCATTCTGATGATAAGGGATGACGGTGTGGGATTTAATCCTGCCGGACGTTCCGGCGGCATCGGGCTTATCGGTATGCGGGAAAGGGTGGTTTCAGTGAAAGGCAGCCTTGATATCCGCTCAGAAAAAAACAGGGGAACCACCATCCGTGCGGAACTGCCGGTTTCTTAATTCAGTTATCAGTGTTCAGTTGTCAGTTATCAGTGTTCAGTTATCATAACAATTCTTTATTGATTTTTTTCAGAAAATTCCCTCCTGAGATGGGCCGGGGTGTGTTTCATAAGTATATTTTCAATGGCGAATTGGTATCAGTGTTCAGTAGTTATTTTTCTGACCCTCTGCCTCCTGAATCCTGCCCAACTGATAACTGATAACTGATAACTGATAACTGAACACTGATTAAAGGGAGGATACAATGGATACAATAAATGTGGTGATAGCGGACGATCATTCGGTTGTAAGGGAAGGGCTTCGCAAACTCATTGAGGAACAGCCGGACATGAAGGTTCTGGATACGGCAGATGACGGGATGAAGGCCGTAAAAAAAGTCAAAACCCTCCGTCCGAATGTGGCTCTTCTGGACATTCAGATGCCGGAACTCAACGGACTGGAAGCCGTGGCCCTGATCCGGGAGGCTGTTCCCGAAACACAGGTCGTGCTGCTGTCCATGCACAAAAAAGATGCCTATGTCCACCAGGCACTGACAGCGGGTGCCATGGGGTATGTGCTTAAAGCATCCCCCACATCTGATGTGCTGGAGGCTATCCGTTCGGTTCACCGGGGCGAATATTATCTCAGTTCCAAAATCAATTCCAAACTCATCATGAATTTTCTCAAAAGCCGGAACGAAAAACCCCCGGTCAGCGGATATGATCTTCTGTCCGAACGGGAGCAGCAGGTTTTCCGTCTCCTGGTGGAGGGAAAATCCAGTGCCGAGATTGCGGATATTCTGTGCATCAGCTCCAAAACCGTGGAAAAGCACCGGGCCAATACAATGAAAAAACTGGATATCCACAATATGGTCGCCATGGTGAAATACGCCATCAAAATTGGTCTCATCGGCCCCGAATTATGGGAAGAGGAGTAACTTCCCCGCGGAGAACCGTCAGACAGTAGGAAAAGACTACCTCTGAATACTTTTTCCTCCCAATTGATTTATCTCCTTTCATACTTTAGATTCTGACAGGGATAAACCGGAATACTGCGGGAGACAGAATGAAAAAAATCAGAGTTCTGATTGCCGATGATCATGAAATTGTAAGAACATGGATTCGGAAGACTTTGGAATATCAGAAAGACATGGAAGTTGTGGATGAGGCTGCCGATGGAAAGGAGGCTGTCGGAAAAATCCAAAAACACAACCCGGATGTTGTGCTGACGGATATTGTCATGCCGGTAATGAACGGATTGGACGTCATCCGTCAGATACGGAAAAACGGCATGAAAACGCTGTTTGTGATTCTTTCCATCCATAAAAATGATGCATATGTGTATGAGGCCTTTATGACCGGAGCATCAGCATATCTGGTCAAACCCTGCCTGAGCCTGAATATCGTCAAAGCCGTCCGCGCTGTTTACAGCGGGGATATTTTCCTGAGTCCAAGAATAGATTCAGAATTTATCAGATGTTTTCTCCGGAACCGGACGAAGAGCACTGAGCCCGGACTTCCCACCTCTCTTTCCTGTCATCAGTAAGCAGCCGCACCCCATCATCAGAATATTGGTCTCAAATTATTTTTTATAAAATATCACAGACAGTTATATCTGCCTCTGTATGTAAGAACAGAATGAAAAGATTGAGATTTTTCTTTTCATGTGATACAGATATACCAAAACTGCGGTTTCATTTTCCCCGTTCCGGCACAAAAACGCACTGGCATTGCGGGAATGATACCGATTCGCCATTGATTTTTTGGTAGTGGGTCTGCACATACTGACAAAAAATTAACTATTTGATATTATTATATTTTAAAAAATATACTGATTTTTGTCTATACATAATAAATACAAATAGTTATACGATACATCCATGATACTGCTTATACTGATTATAAATAACATATTGATTTATATATTAAAAAAATCAGTATGAGCAGTCCCACTACCGATTTTTTAATAAAATCCCCTCCTGAGAGGGACAGGGCTGTGTTTCATAAGTATGTTTTCAATGGCGAATCGGTATGAGTACCAAATACCACCTTTTCAGAATAAGCAGACTTCTGTATATTTTTGGGGATAAAATTTTCAGAAAACCAGGCTTTGCTGTGAAACCCGATTTTTTTTGATACACGAAAACTTTTGTTTGCCTGCCTATGCGGAAGGGGTGAAGTTATTTTTCCCCTTTCCAATTATGATGGGCACCAAACGGAAAGTTTGACAGACATTGCAGCCCCAGACTCTCAGTCCTAAACTCCGGGCCGGTCTTTTCCCGTCTGATGCAATGGCAGTGACGCGAAGCATGGAACTTTCCCTTTTTGTTTTGCGTAAAAAAAGGTATCCCGCGAACCTGCCGGATGCACAACACCCAAAGTGATGATACGCGAAATGCAGGAAAAGAAAAACATATTTGTCCGATACCAGATGCTGCTCATAGGGATTGCCATGGCCGCATTTTACTGTCTCACAGAATCCTTTCTGGAAATTTTTCCGCCACAGGTGGATTTCTTCTATACCTTTACCGGTCTGAAAATACAGCAGGTCTGGCTTCACCGCGTCATCCTTGTATGTCTTTTTCTGATTTTCGGTTCACATGCCCATTATTTTATGCAGGAAATGGAAAAAGCCCAGCGGGACAAATGGCTTGCCGAATCAGCGAACCAGGCCAAGAGCCAGTTTCTTGCCCATATGAGTCATGAAATCCGGACACCCATGAACGGCATTATCGGCATGACCGGACTGCTGCTTGACACGGAACTGACTCCCCGGCAGCAGACTTATGTGCAGACAACGCAGAGCTGTGCGGATTCACTGCTGCGGATCATCAATGACATCCTGGATTTTTCCAAAATTGAGGCAGGAAAACTGGAACTGGAGGAAAGTGTTTTCGATTTGCAGACTCTTATGGAAAATCTGTCCGCCATGTTCAAAATCATGGCAGAAAAAAAACATCTGGATTTTTCCTGCTTTGTGGAACCCGATGTTCCTGTGAAACTGATCGGGGATCCGGAACGGCTTCGTCAGATACTGATCAATCTGATCGGAAATGCCATCAAATTCACAGAAAAGGGGCAGGTAAAGATTGAAGTCTGTCTGATGGGAAAAGAAAGGGATACGAACACTATACATTTTTCTGTCAGTGACACGGGCATCGGAATTCCCCCGGAACGTCTGGATCGGCTGTTTAAATCCTTTTCACAGGTGGACGCGTCCACAACCCGTGAATACGGCGGAACCGGGCTGGGTCTTGTCATTTCAAAGGGACTGGTGGAAATGATGGGCGGCAGTATCGATGTGAAAAGCAGGCCGGGAAAAGGCACGGTTTTCCGGTTTACCGCTGTTTTCGGAAGTGCGGCAGATGAATCCGCAGATACTTTTCCCGTAAAACCGGACAGTCCTTTGGCTTTCACAGCACAACCGTCTGTCATGGACATCCGTAAACACAGGCACCGGATACTGCTTGCTGAAGACAATGAGGTGAACCGGATGCTGGCTGTGGCAATTCTGGAAAAAAACGGATTTCAGACAGACGCTGTGATAAACGGGATGGAGGCTGTGCAGGCACTGAAAAAATATACCTACAGCCTTGTGCTTATGGATGTGAATATGCCTGAAATGGACGGACTTGAGGCCACCCGTTTCATCCGCAGTGAACTGAAAAGCGATGTGCCGGTAATCGCTTTGACGGCCCATGCCATGAAAGATGACCGGGAACGGTGCATTGAGGCAGGCATGAATGAATATCTTACCAAACCGGTTCAGCCGCAGAAACTTCTGAGGATTATCGAAAAACATCTTCTGCTGTCCACCTGTCCTGAATCCTGCCGCAGCAAAGAAGAAAATGAACATAAAACTGAAAAAGGACAGGCGGATTTCATTGAAGAGAAAAAAAATGCCCATGCGGATCAGAAATATATTTTCGACCGGGATGATCTGCTGGAAAGACTGGAAGGGGATGAACAGTTTCTGAAAGAACTGACCGGTATTTATCTGGAGGATATGGTTAAACAGATCCGGAATCTGCAACAGTCCATTGCTGAAAAAGATGCAGAGTCCGCTGGAAAAAAAGCACATCTCATCAAAGGATCTTCCGCAAATATAAGCGCATATGCCATGCGCGATACCGCTCTCAGAATTGAACAGACCGCGAAAAAGGGGGATTTAAACACTGCTGCCGGAGAACTGGCACAGATGGAGATGGAATTTGAAAGACTGCGTCTGATTCTGCTGCAAAAACAGTGAGGAAACAGATTCCGGGCTGCCCAAAATATAATTTTTTCAGACAATACTGTGCAGGCACCTGCTCTGCAATGAAACCGTGCCGTTCGCCGGAGCCGGGCATCAGGATGCCGTGAGAGACGCTGCAGCATCCTCCCTGTTTTCAAATATTCTGAATGCCTTGTATGTTTTTGTTATCTACAGCAGATTTTTTACCATTTTGCTGAGACCGAAGATGGCAAACTCTGTTTTCTGATCCGCCTTTTTCAGAAAAAAAATCAGAGCTCCGAGTCCGCTGCTGTCCATAAACCTTACATTGGACAGATCCAGTGCGATACGACTGCTGCCCTCTTCAATATATCTGAGGGATTCTGACTTGAATTTTTCGGAAACAGCCGCATTGAATTCATTTTCACAGAATATCAGTACCACTACCTCACCCTGTTTTTCTTTTTTCAGCAATTCCATGATATTCCTCATTTTTATTGTTAAAAAAATTTTGGCACTAAATAATCGTTAGTTTTATACCAAATCGCCATTGACCTGATACAATCTGCACTTCCGGCCGAAACTGATCCGGAGGAGTGCAAAAATTAAGCGGAGCGGTTTTTTGCACACGCGCAGCAGCGGAAAAACTGACAATAAATATTGTATCAAATCAATAGAGAATCGGTATAACACCCTGCCTTCAAAAGGAATTTTCCTTATTACCCCTTCACATACATCATATTCAGGATATATTCCGTAATTCTCAGCGGCCAGGCCATAATACTGAAACCCATTATCCGGGGCAGAAAAATGATCGCCATCAAAGCCAGCGGCCCTATGCGGCAGAACTGCTCCCAGGTATCCCTGTACTGATTTGGCACAAAATAATCCATTACCCGGCTACCGTCCAAAGGCGGAACCGGAATGGCATTGAACACAGCCAGAATCACATTCATCATCACCATGATTTCCAGCATCATATAAAGCCCCTCTGCCTGCTCTATGCGTATGGACAGTATTCCGGAAAAAACAAAAATCAGCAGTCCGCAGGCAAATGCGAGGCACAGATTGGAAACCGGGCCTGCAATGGCAGTGAGCATGACGCCTTTGCCCATGTAGATCTCCCGATGAAAGCGCATGGGATTGATGGGCACAGGTTTGGCCCATCCAAAGGGCACACCCATAAGGGGCAGCAGAACGGTTCCAATGGGATCAATATGGGCCAGGGGATTAAGGGTCAGGCGTCCCATCTGTCTGGCCGTGTCATCCCCCAGCCGCGAAGCAGCCCAGGCATGGGCCCATTCATGGACGGAAAGAGACAGGAGCAGGGGAAGCAGATACATCATTTTTCCCCAAAGCCAGTTTTCACTGATATTCATTTCATTTTCCTTTCTTTTTGGCAGCTAAGCAGTTTATTTCTTAATCTTTGAATTTATTGGCCGATATTGTGCAGTCTGTTCAAATGTCAGCAGCCTGCTCCGTGATTCCGGCAAAAGTCGGAATCCTCCAATTCCGATATGTTTCGGATACCGGCTTTTACCAGTATGACTTTGATGCCTAAGCAGGTTATCATATTGGCAGTGATATGTAAATCAGATTGATTTTTTTATGCTCCCGGTCAGAGTGCGTATAATGAGATTTTTGAGATGTATAACTCCGAATTATCTGCAATGGGCAAAACAGCAGAATACCGGTTCCAAAACTTCTGGTCCGGCAGTTATGAAACCGGTCATGGCAAAATCCCTGTCTGCATCAGTTGACTTTGACATTGGACAAAAGACTTATTAATATAATAATTCACGCACAGACATCATGAAACAATCTGCAAATTTCAGGAAAAAGATTTTCACCATCAGCCCCTGGTGTTTTGAAATACCTTATGGTTTCGGGGACAGACTTTTTCTTAAACACTGTGTGAATGGCATTCCGTCCCGTACAACACTCTGAGATACGGAGATAAAATCTGTATAAAAAAGGAATAAGAAAGGAAGGTGTGTTATGGATGAAAAAATCAGAATACCCGGTGAAACATGCAAAACAGATGCCAGAAATGTCACGCAGCACCGGGAGCAGCTTCCTGATATTTTGGAAAAAATTCTCGACAGTTGTGACGATAAAACCTGCCACAGCCATGTAACCTATGAACCCATTCCATCCAGGGAATCAGTGATTGGAATCATTGAACGGCTGCGGGAGATTCTTTTTCCCGGTTACTTTGCACGGGAAAAAACTGATCCTGTGAATCTGCGTTACAGTCTGGGCCAGACTCTTTCCACTGTGTATGACATGCTGGCAGAACAGGTGGCCCGGAGCATCCGCCATGACTGCTTCCGCTATGGCGAAGCATGCCGGGACTGCGAAGGGCAGGGAAATGAAATCGCTCTGAAACTGCTGCAGTCCCTCCCGGATATTCAGAAAACCCTGGCCTCGGACGTGGCCGCTGCCTATGAGGGAGACCCGGCAGCACGCAGTTATGATGAAATTATTTTCAGTTATCCTGGCATCTTTGCCATATGGGTGCACCGGATAGCCCATCATTTGTATGACATGAACGTGCCTTTTCTGCCCCGTATAATGAGCGAATATGCACACAATCTCACAGGAATTGATATTCATCCCGGAGCGGAGATCGGGGAACGCTTTGTCATTGATCACGGAACCGGTGTGGTCATCGGAGAAACCACTGTGATTGGAAACAATGTGCGCATTTATCAGGGTGTCACCCTGGGTGCGCTGTCCCTTCCCAAAGATGCCGGGGAGCAGTTGCGGGGAAAAAAACGTCATCCCACCATCAGAGATGATGTAATAATCTATTCCGGAGCCACGATTCTGGGCGGAGACACGGTTATCGGGGAGCGTTCGGTCATTGGCGGAAATGTCTGGATAACGGAATCCATCCCCCCGGACACAAAGGTGCTGCTGGAACCGCCCCGGCTGATATACAAATGATGCTGCATATGGGCAGTGCCGCACAGGCAATGCTGATCATTTAAATTGTATTTACAGAATATTATGCTGATTTCCCGTTTTTGGATACCGGCATTCCCGCCGGTATCCGGAACACCGGAACATGCTGTATTCCGGCATTTTCCGATTTTATGCCTCATGAAGAAAAGCATTCTGGATGAATGAACGTGTTCAGGAGAAAAACAGATGCAGCATATACTTATTGCGGAAGATGAAATCAAGATTGCCCGGCTTTTGCGGGATTATCTTGTAAATGCCGGATATACGGCTTCCTGCATGGATCGCGGGGATACGGTGGTTCCTTTTGTGAAAAAGGAGCCTCCGGATCTGATTCTGCTGGATATCATGCTGCCGGGTATGGAAGGCACGGAAATCTGCCGGGAAATACGGAAATTTTCCAATGTTCCCATCATCATGATTACCGCAAAGGTGGAAGAGATTGATAGGATTGTGGGGCTGGAACTGGGTGCGGATGATTATATCTGCAAACCCTTCAGCCCCAGGGAAGTGATGGCAAGGGTAAAGGCCGTGCTGCGCCGTTCAAAGCCTGAAATTTCCGGAAAGCAGATCCGCATGGGTCCGGTTCATCTGGATGAGGAAAAACACACGGTTTCGGTAAACGGCAATCCCCTGAACCTGACGCCCATTGAGTATAGTCTGCTGAAAATTATGCTCCTGCATCCGGACAGGGTTTTCTCCCGCGCGGATTTGATCTCCAAAGTGCAGGGATATGATTTTGAGGGTTATGAACGCACCATTGATTCCCATATCAAAAATCTGCGGAAAAAAATCGGGGATCATCTGCCGGAATATCAGCCTATCTGCTCGGTATATGGCATAGGTTACAAATTTACGCTTCCGGATAAAGAGGGATAAGCATATTTTTCATGTGTCGCTGCAAAATCCAAATATTTTTTCGCGGGTTTTTCCTTTCTCTGCTGTTTTACATTTCAGAAAAGAGACTGCCGAAACCCGAAAAGTTCAGGGCAAAACCAAAACAGAATTGAGGAGGTTATGTATGGAAAAAGTCAGCAGTGCCGGTGTGAAATACAAGGATTCAGAAAATCCTTCCGAAATCCCCGCGGGAAATCCAAAAAACAGACTTTTTGAAAATCTGAAATTTGACCGTGTCGAGCTGGCCGGTTCTTTCGGAGATCTGGGAACCCTGTTACCGATTGTCCTGGGAATGATTATTATCAACAAACTGAGTCCTTCCTCAGTGTTTCTGTCATTCGGACTGTTTTATATCCTCACAGGATATTATTTCAAACTCCCGGTTCCGGTTCAGCCTTTGAAAGCTGTGGGGGCCATTGCCATTGCCTATCCTGCGATGATTACAGAATCGGTGATCGGAGCATCCGGAATTATTTTCGGATTTCTTCTGCTGTTTTTTGCCCTTACCGGTCTGGTGGATAAACTGGCAAAACTGTTTACGCAGCCGGTTGTTCGCGGTATCCAACTCGCACTGGGTCTGGTATTTCTGCGCAAAGGGATCGAACTGATTGTGAAAAAAGATTTGTTTATTTCCGAAAGTTCGGTCAATGCAGCCGGTTTCAACATTAATCTGGCTCTCGGCATCTTTGTTTTTGTGATGGTGCTGCTGCTGCTGGACAACAAAAAACTGCCCGCGGCAATTGCTGCGGTAGGCGTAGGAATCACAGTGGGTTTTATTTTCGGGGGTTTTAAGGGACAGAAATTTTCACTTGGGCCTACGGATATCCGTGTGATTATTCCCTCTTTGAATGACTTCTGGATTGCATTTATCATGCTGATTCTGCCACAGATTCCATTGACAATCGGAAATGCCTGTGTGGGAACGGCTGACCTTTGCACTACGATTTTTCCGGACAATCCGCTGCTTCAGAAAACCAAAGCAGGAAAATTTGCCCTGACAATGGGAATTGCCAATTTGCCGGTCGGATTTATCGGTGCTGTTCCCATGTGTCACGGAACCGGGGGACTGGCAGCCCATTTTCGCTTTGGAGCAAGAACCGGGGGCGCACCGCTCATGATTGGTCTTTTCTTTGTTCTGACAGCATTGTTTTTCGGGGAACTCGGTTTTGCCGTTCTTACGATGATTCCAAACTCTGTTCTGGGCGTTCTGCTTATTTTTGCCGGACTTGAACTCTGTCCTCTGATCCGCAGCCTGAAAACAAATGAGGAATATTTTGTGGCTCTGCTGATCAGCGGCATATCACTTGCAGTTCCGAATATGGCATGGGCATTTGGAATCGGGATTGCAACGGATTTCCTTATCAATAAGGCAAAGATTAAAATTTAGATGAATCAGGTCTTTTGTTATTTCAATCGGGCCGAAATGAAGAAAAAAGGAGAAACAAATTGGAACCAATAGGTATCATTCACTCGCCTTTTAAAAACCTGGAAAATATGCCGATACAGCCCAAAGGTGCAGCAGACATCGAAGGGACAGTGCATATTGATGAGCATTATGTTGAAGGGCTTACAGATTTGGACGGATTCAGCCATATCTATCTTATTTATCTTTTTCATAAGGCAGACAGAACCTGTCTGACAGTAACTCCTTTTCTGGATACAGTGGAGCGGGGCGTTTTTGCAACTCGTTCTCCTTTAAGGCCAAATCATATCGGTATCTCCATCGTTCAACTGATAAAAGCGGAAGGAGCGGTTCTTACGGTGAAGGGGATTGATGTCCTGGATGGAACCCCGCTTTTGGATATTAAACCCTATATTGAAAATTTTGACGCAGTATCAAAGAGTTCTTCCGGCTGGATGACAGCGGATAAACAGGAAGTGGCTGCCAAACGCTCTGACAGCCGCTTTAAATAACCCAGCCTGCATTTGAGCAGGAAAAAGCCAAAACCCCATGGAAAAAACGGATACCGAACTGATGCAGGCCATCGGGAATGGCGACCGTCAGGCATTTGAAGCCCTTGTAAGACGATACCAAAATCCGCTTTTCAGTTTCATCCGGAAATACATGGGCGGAGAACGTCAGCAGGCCGAGGATCTGACCCAGGAGGTTTTTCTGAGAGTGTACCGGGCTGCATCCCGTTTTGAGGTGCGTTCCGATTCTTCCGTATCTGCATGGATATTCACAATCGCGTATAATCTTTCCATGAATGAAGCCCGGCGTCGCAGAAGACAAAGGGATTTCACCAAAGAACTTTGTGAGGAACACAGCCTTTCAGACAGTGCATCCGCAAATCCGGAAGACATTTACCATCTGAAGAATGCGGTGTTTTCCGCTTTGAGGGAACTGCCGGAAAAACAGCGGGCTGCATTGCTTCTCCGTGTCACCGAAGGACTGTCTTACACAGAAATCAGTGAAGTGCTTCATATCAGTGTTCCGGGTGTGGAATCACTGATTTACAGGGCACGGAAAAGCCTGAGAGAAAAATTTCCGCAAAAGGAGTGAGCGAATGAAATGCCGGAACAAGGGAAAAAAAATTTCCGCGTATCTTGACGGGGAATTGGACGCGGAAAAAGCCGGGGAGATGGAAAAACACCTGTCGCAGTGTGCGGAATGCAGGCAGACGTGGAATGATTTCAAACACGCGGACAGTCTGCTTGCCGGACTTCCTCCGGAAAGTGTGGGTGATGAATTTGTGCGGAATCTGATGATGAAAACAGCGGATATACCGCAAACACGAACATGGGCTTCCAGAATGCTGTATTTTTTTGCGTATTTCTTTGATACCCTCTTTGCCATTAAAAAGAAAAATAACGGAACTCTGGATGAATTCGGAGATTTTCCGCCCTGTTCCCTAGGCCGTATTTATTTTAATCTTCTTTGAATTCTTTCCATACACAAGGAGAAAAATATCTTGCCTTTTGTCTGTTTTGCAGCGGGTTTCGGAACCGCAGTGCTGATAATGCTGGCAGCTATGTCCCTGATCTTTTTCCATATGGAGAAACGGTGGAAAAGCCTGACATCCATCAAAGGGTATCTGGATCTTATTCCTGATCTGAGCCAAATCCAGAGGGAACAGGTCAGCCGCATCCGCAGCACCTTTCTGCCCAGAGTGGCTGACATCCGGAGAAATCTGCGCCAAAGCCGGGCGGAACTTGCAGATCTTCTTTTTGGGGAACCAACAGACAGAACAAAGATTGACACTGTCGCGGGACATATTATGACCCGCCAGGCAGAACTGGAAAAAGAAGTGATTGCACATATTCTGGAAGAGAAAGAACTGCTGTCGCCCGCGCAGCAGAGAAGGTTTTATGAAATCATTGTGGAACAGTTTTCCTCCGGCAGTCTGGGGCTCCATGATGTAACAGGCAGGAAAGAGTGAAAGGAATACGAGATTTTCTGTTTGGCATTCCTTTAAGGGCAGTGGGTCAAATTCGCGATCGACTGTTTTTGACCGCAGAGTGACACAGAGTCACCCAGAGTTTTTTCTGTGCGAAATTCAGATGTAAAAAAATCAGCCGGTTTGACCTGCTGTTCGGAAACCGTATGTTGTTTATGGAAGGAAATTGTGTGACAATTCGATTAAAAGGAGAAAAAATTGTGAAAACAGTTTCAAAAATTCTGATTTTTGCGTGTTTTGTCCTCTGCCTGTCTTCGTGTGCAGAAAAAGATAAAGTTTATGACGGCTTTTTGCGCGGTATGTATGAAGGCGCTAACCACACACAGACAATGCAGCGGGAAGACCCGATACCGCCGGCCGGTGAAAAAACGCCCACCTATGATCAGTATGAGCAGGACAGGCAGGAAATCATAAAAAATGATAAAGAGTAAAGAGTTTTGTCCGGGCCTTGCCCGAATGTGATGGAAACTGTTATGAATTTCACAAAAGATCAGATTATTGCACTTGCTCCGGATGCTTCCTCCGCGGCTGCGGCAAAAAAACTTGCCTTGCCTTCCAAATGGCCGCTCCTCGGCCACAGTGATGAGGCCGTATGGGGGCATTGCCAGGGAAGCGGCAGGAACCCCTATGAAGTCAGAATTGACCTGAACGGCCCGGCATTCAAATGCTCCTGCCCGAGCCGGAAGTTCCCCTGCAAACATGCGCTGGCCCTGTTTCTGCTTTATGCTGACGGCAGCGGGACTGTTGCTGAGCACCCCGCACCGGATTGGGTTTCGGACTGGCTGGATAAACGCAAAGATCGGGAAAAAGCCCGTGTCACCAAGGCTGAGAAAAAAGCGGCCGCGCCTGCTGAACCGGAAGCCGTTGCAAAAAAACAGGACAAACGGATTGAAACCATGATCAGCGGGCTTACGGACTGCGAACTGTGGCTGCGCGATCTGGTGGCCGGAGGGCTGGCTTCCCTGCCGGGACAGGGGGACGCTGTGTGGAAAAATGCGGCTGCCCGGCTGGTTGACGCGCAGGTTCCGGGTGCGGCAGGCATGGTGCAGCAGATGGCACGGATCACGGCCAGCGGATCCGCCACCTGTCTGCCGGACCTGACCGTTCTGATGGGAAAGCTTTATCTCCTGATCAGGGCATTTCAGCGTTTCCGGGAACTGCCGGAAGACCGGCAGGCGGATGTGAGGACTGCCGCGGGCTGGCCCATTGACAGGGAAGCGGTCATGGCACATGGCAAAACAGTTGCAGGCACATGGGCCGTTGTGGGCGAGAGCATCCGGGACAGTGCGAAAATGAAAGAACAGCGTGTCTGGCTGCGGGAGGTAAGCACGCAGACTGCGGCACTGGTGCTTTCGTTTTCCTATGGCGGTCAGCCCCCTGATGTGTCGCTGGTTCCGGGAACCTGCCTTGACGCGGATCTGATTTTTTATCCCGGCTCTCTGCCATTGCGGGCTTTGGTGGCAAACCGGACTTCCGACTCCAGGCCGATGGAAGGGATAACCGGAGAAAAAACCATTGCGCAGGCCCTTGAAAAATATGCGGAAGCGGTTTCCCTGAATCCCTGGATGACACTTTATCCTCTGGTGATTGAAAATCTGGTCCCTCATATGGTTGACAGCAGGCTGTTTTTTTCCGACAGGGAAGGCCGCAAGATTCAGGCCCACGCGTCATTTCACGAAGTATGGGAATGCCTCGCTTTATCAGGAGGACACGGCCTTACGGTTGCCGGTGAATGGACAGATCGGTCGTTACTGCCGCTGGTATGCTGGAATGAGGAAGGCTGCCACCGTTTTTCAGGAGAAGTGACGGTTTAAACCAATGATTGACACACTTGCAAAACAGCTTTTTGTGGGAACCCGCCGGGAGAGTGCAGGAACAGCAGAAGGCGTGTCAGATGTTGTTTCCCGGATGTTTCAGAACATTGCGGCGCTGCCGGTCAGCAAAGAGGAGCAGCTTCTGCATCAATGCGCGCTGGCATGGGTTTTTGAAACTGCGGCCTTTCTTCCGGAGACCGAAGATTTTGTTTCCCTGACACAGTCGCCCGAAGATAATCGCAAAACCTGCACTCCCGCGGCCGGCCGCATTCTCCGGGAAGCCCTTGCAAAACCCTGGCCCCGGCTTGTATCTGAATGGATTGCCGGAGCTTCCGGCAGCAATACCCGTCCGCGGTTTCGGGCGCTTCCGGCACTGCTCCGGTTTGCCACAGAAACACCAGTGTATCGGTCTGCGGTCAGAGGATGTATCGGTCCGCGGGGTCGGTGGATCGCGCAGAAAAATCCCGATTGGCGCTGGGCAGCGGCTACAGAAAAGGATATGGAACAGTCCGAAACACGCCTGTGGGAAGAAGGAACCCTGAGCGAACGGTGCGAATACATGATTCGCGTTCGGGAAAAGGAGCCTGCAAAAAGCCGTGCCTTGATTCAGGAAGGTCTGAAGGGGGAAACAGCTTCAAACCGAAGCAAACTCATCGCCCTGTTTCAGCACAGCCTGAGTCCGGACGATGAACCCGTGCTCGAAAGTCTGCTGGATGACCGCAGTATAGAGGTTCGCCGCGCACTTGCCTCTCTGCTGTCCCAACTCCCCTCTTCCGCTCTGGCCCTGCGTATGCAGGAGCGGATGAAAGACTGTGTTTCCATGGAAAAGGGACTGCTGAGAACCACATGCAAAGTTGAACCTCCGGAAGAAATCAATGAGCCCATGAAACGCGACAGCATTCTTGACAAAGCTGTTTCCGGACTGGGTTCCCGCGCGGCCATGCTTATGTGGATGGTTTCCTTTACCCCGCTGGGCTGGTGGCAGGAAAGAGGGAATTTTTCTCCCAAAGAGATTTTGAAGGCCATCCGAAAGTCAGAATGGAAAGAGGCGCTTTTCATGGGACTGGCAAATGCTGCCATCACGCAGCATGATCCCTCATGGATCACAGCCCTGCTTGAGTCCGGAAAAACCGGCAAATTTCAGCCCGACCGGGATGCGCTCATGAAAGCTATGCCCCGGTCTGATCTGGAGAAATGGGTGGCATCAAGCCTGTCACCTGACAGCATCAGCGTTATTGAGAGCCTGATCCATTCCAATGATCCGGAAATCTGGGGCCCTGAACTCAGCAAAACCGTTCTGACAGTCGTGAAGTCCGCCATTTCCCGGCGCCGGCAGGACTGGACACTGAGGGCCTATATCAAAGATATGGCCTTATTCATTCACCCGGATGTTTTGGTTTCGGCATTGACGGGATGGCCGGAGGCTCATGAGAACTGGCCCTATTATGCGGAAACCGGTTATGAATTTTTTGAAATCATCAAATTGCGCATTGAGTTGCACAAGGAGTTGTCATGACTGAGGTTTTACGAAAACACGCGGAGCAGGATTTTGCACAGGAGCTTGCGGAACTGATCCGTGCGGATACCCGGCAGAAACCCGCAAACTGGAAAATGTCTCCCTGGTCAGTCGTCACCTACCTGCTCGGGGGCAAACTGGACAACGGTTTTGAGGTTTCCGCCAAATATATCGGGGATCGGCGCCTGATGGAGATTGCTGTCGCGACTTTGGTCACGGATCGGGGTCTGCTGCTTTTCGGGGTTCCGGGAACCGGGAAAACCTGGGTCTCCGAGCATCTGTCCGCAGCCATTTCCGGAGATTCCACATGTCTCATTCAGGGAACTGCGGGAACCGGTGAGGAACAGATCCGTTACGGCTGGAACTACGCGCATCTGCTCGCTCACGGCCCCAGCGAGGAGGCCCTGGTTCCCAGTCCCATGATGAATGCCATGAAAAACGGCAAAATTGCACGGGTTGAGGAACTCTCCCGGATTCCGTCTGACGTGCAGGACACCCTGATCACCATTTTATCAGAAAAAACGCTCCCCATTCCCGAACTCAGCCGGGAGCAGCAGGCCATGCGGGGTTTCAATGTGATTGCCACAGCCAATAACCGTGACAAAGGGGTCAATGAGATGTCCAGTGCTCTCAAGCGCCGGTTCAATACGGTTGTGCTGCCGCTGCCGGCCCGTCTGGAAGAGGAGGTCGCAATTGTGGAAAAACGGGTGCGGGAAATCGGGCGAGCGCTGGAACTCCCTGCGGAACCGCCTGCCTCCAGTGAAGTCCGGCGTCTGGTGACCATTTTCCGTGAACTTCGGGAGGGAAAAACCATAGACGGCAAGACCAAAATCAAATCGCCCAGCAGCACCCTGAGCACGGCTGAGGCCATATCGGTCATCAACAGCGGCATGGCCTTAAGCGGACATTTCAGTGACGGCATTCTGACGGCTGAGGATATGGCTTCCGGACTTATCGGCGCGGTTGTCAAAGACCCGGTTCAGGACAAGATTGTCTTTCAGGAATATCTTGAAACCGTTGTCAAGGAGCGCAAAGACTGGAAAGACCTTTACCGGGCCTGCCGTGACAGGAATGCCATCGGATAACCGGCCATGAAAAAATCCCCATTCACAGTGTTTGGCATCCGCCATCACGGACCGGGATCGGCGGGCAATCTGATCCGATCTCTGGACGAGATGAAACCGGATTATCTGCTCATCGAAGGCCCGCCGGATGCTGATGAATATATCGGTCTGGCAGGCCGGGAGGACATGAACCCTCCGGTCGCGCTGCTGATATATGACGGGCAGAACCCGCTTCGATCCGTATTTTATCCCTTTGCCGAATTTTCCCCGGAATGGCAGGCCATGCGGTTTGCTCTTAAGCGTAATATTCCGGTGCAGTTCATGGATCTCCCCCAGAGACATCAGCTTGCCCTCAGTCAGGAACAGACCGCGGATGCTCCGTCATCCGGGACAGAATCTCCTGTTCCGGAAACAGTCGAAACGCAGGAGGAGCGTGCGGAGGAACCCAGCGATTCTCCCACCGGCGACCGGCCGGATCCCGCAGATCCTCTGGACTGGTTTGCACGCCATGCCGGATATGAGGACGGGGAGGCATGGTGGGAACATGCTGTGGAGGAACGCCTTGACAGCGGAGAACTGTTCAGGGCCATTGCGGATGTCATGACAGGCCTGCGGGAGCAGTTTCCCAGCCTTTACAGCGGGGATGAAAGGCTTCGGGAACAGCGCCGGGAAGCCTGGATGCGGAAGACCATCCGTGTGGCGGAAAAACAGGGGTATGAAAATATCGCGGTCGTGTGCGGGGCCTGGCATGTGCCCGCGCTTGTCGCGGATGCAAAAGTCAAAGATGACAATGAACTGCTGCGGGGGCTCCCCAAAATCAGGGTGGAAACCACCTGGATTCCCTGGACTTACGGTCGGCTGGCCCGCCGGAGCGGATACGGCGCGGGCATAAGTGCGCCGGGCTGGTATGAGCATCTCTGGCATCATCGCCGGGAGGATACCGGGCAGACGCCAAGCCTTCTGGCCACGCGCTGGTTTATCCGGGTGGCTGAACTGCTGCGAAAAGCCGATCTTGACGCCTCCACAGCCCACATCATCGATGCGGTTCGTCTGGCCGAGTCCCTGGCCGCAATGCGTCAGCGCCCTTTTCCCGGACTTGAGGAACTCAATGACGCGACCCAGTCCGTGCTCTGCTTCGGTGATCGCTCCCCCATGATTTTTATCCGGGATCGCCTGCTCATCGGCGAGCGGATGGGATCAACTCCGGCCGATACGCCCAAAGTGCCCCTCCAGACCGACCTTGAAAAACAGCAGAGAAGCCTTCGCCTCAAACCATCGGCAGACACCGAAGAGATTGATCTGGATCTGCGCACGCCCAACGGTCTGGCCCGAAGCCATCTGCTGCACCGGCTCAACCTTCTGAACATTCCCTGGGGGAAGCAGGTTCAGGGCGGTTACGGAAAAAAAGGCACTTTCCATGAATACTGGCATATCAAATGGCAGCCGGAATTTGTCGTAACCGTTATTGAAGCGGCCATGTGGGGAACCACTGTGGAACTGGCCGCGACTGCAAAAGCGGTTCATACAGCCAAAAAAACCGAAAGCATCGCGGAGCTTGCCGGGTTGATCAACGCTGTGCTGCTTTCGGAACTCCCGGCTACGGTTGATCCGGTGGTCAGCGCTCTCCGCTCACGTTCTGCACAGACCAATGATGTCACAGGGCTTATGCAGGCACTTCCGTCTTTGGTGACGATATTGCGCTACGGCAATGTGCGCCAGAGCGATTCCGCTATGGTGGGCGAAGTGGTTGACGGCCTGATTGCCCGCATCTGTATCGGTCTGCAGCCCGCGTGCCAGTCTCTGGATGAAGATGCGGCCCAGTCCATGAACGGAAAAATAACAGCGGCAAATCACGCAGTCTTTCTGCTGGAAAATGAGGCCCATCGCGGTGCGTGGACAGCAGCCCTGCGCGGCATACTCAGCAGCGATACCATCAATGCCCTGGTGCGGGGAAAGGTGTGCCGCCTGCTTTTTGATAAAAATGAGATTGAACGTGAGGAAACAGCCCGGCTTATGTCTCTGGCCGTATCTCCGGGAAATGAAACGGCAATGGCAGCCGCCTGGGTTCAGGGTTTTCTGGAAGGAAGCGGAATGATTCTTTTTCACGACAGCAATCTTTGGGATGTGCTCGATGCCTGGGTCTGCGAACTGCCATCGGATCGCTTTACCGAGCTGCTGCCGTTAATGCGGAGAACCTTCAGCACCTTTTCTCCTCCAGAACGGCAGCAGCTTGGCTCCCGGGTGAAAACGCGGCAGAAGACCTCCACCCGAACCGCCGCTCATGCGCATGGAAAAACCGGGCATTTCAATAAGGAATGGGGCGACAGGGCGGTAACAGAAGCGGCAAAGTTATTGGGATTATAATTGTTTTCTCATTCCCGTTATTCGTGTCAAGGCCCCGGATCAGGGAATTTCCGGAGTGCCGAAATGAAGTGAAACGGAATTTTGGCCGGATTTTGTGAATCATTTCATGTCCCAAACTTTCAGTTCGGGACTCCTTTGTCCTTAACGTAAACGTAATGGCATTGACGCGGAGTGGGGGAGCGGGCAATCTGTTTTTATACCGAATCGACATTGATTTGATCCAATATCAGTATTTTTCAGCGGGGAAACGGTATGAAACAATCTGCGAAAATCTGTGAAATCTGCGGACAGCAATCCGCAAATTGCTCAGATTTTCGCAGAGTTCGGATCAGCATCATGCCGAATCGCCATTGATTTGATCCAATATCAGCATGTTTTCAATGGAGAATCGGTATTAATTTTCGTTTAGCGGATAAAAAAATTATGTCAGACACTTCCTTACATTCTGAACCAGCGGAAGAACGCCAGCGGCGCTGGCGCCTGATTCTCGGCGGTGAAGAAGCGGACGGTATCGGTATCGGCCTGAGCAGTGAGGATACCGCTATGGATCTGGTCCTTCAGGCATTATACGACGCGGGCCCGGAACGCGGTCTGGGGCGTCAGGGGCGCGGCGGTTCCGGAGCTTCAAGCCCCACGGTCTCCCGGTGGCTGGGAGATATACGCAAATATTTTCCCAAAAGCATAGTCCGGGTCATGCAGCAGGATGCGCTCAAGCGTCTTGATTTGCAGCGCATGTTACTGGAACCGGAAATGCTCGAAGCTGCGGAACCGGATGTTCACCTTGTGGCCAGTCTGATTGCCCTCAGCAGTGTGATTCCCAGCCGCACTAAAGAAACCGCGCGTGCCGTAGTCCGCAGGGTGGTTGACGAATTGATGAAAAAGCTGGAAGAGCCCATGAAAACCGCAGTGACCGGAGCTCTGAACCGGGCAGTCCGCAACCGCAGGCCGCGTCTTCCGGAAATGGACTGGCACCGAACCATCCGGGCCAATTTGCACCATTATCAGCCGGAATATAAAACCATTATCCCGGAACGCTTAATCGGGTTCGGACGCAAGTCCCGGCGCACCCAGCGTGACATTATTCTGGCCATTGACCAGAGCGGCTCTATGGCCTCGTCAGTGGTGTATTCCAGCATATTCGGCGCAGTAATGGCCACTTTGCCCGCAGTTTCCACCCGGCTGATTGTCTTTGACACGGCTGTGGCGGATCTCACAGACAAACTTGATGATCCGGTTGAAGTGCTGTTCGGAACACAGCTTGGGGGCGGCACTTTTATCAACAAGGCTGTGGCCTATTGCCAGACCCTGATCCGGGAGCCGCGAAATACCATTTTCGTTCTCATTTCCGATCTGTATGAAGGCGGAGTTGCCCAAGAGCTGCTCAGCCGCACCCAGGAGCTTATTGCTTCCGGTGTTCAGTTCATTACCCTTCTGGCGCTGAGTGACGAAGGAGCGCCCATTTACGATAAAGAACTGGCGGCAAAGATGTCTGCTTTGGGCGCGCCCGCGTTTGCCTGCACGCCCGATCTTTTTCCCCGGCTTATGGCTGCTGCCATTAAAAAAGAGGACATCGGGCAATGGGCAGCAGAACGTGATATTGTGACAGCCGGGCGGGAGAGCCGCGGCAATTCCTGAATGGATTGCTGCGCACGAGGCCGGAGACGACCGCAGTTCTGTCTGCTTTGCTAATCTGCACAGCCGTGGGCAGATCCGCAGACGAGATCAGAATACAGGATTTTTCTCTGCACAAAACAGATTCAAAAACCGGCAGACTGCAATTATGCTGTCAGGGTGTTTTGCTGCCTTCAGCCATACGCCAGACAACCTGTCCGCTGCCTTCCAAATCCCTCAGGGTTTCAAAAAGCTGTTTGACCAGATCGCGTCTTTCCTCATAGCCGCGTCCGGGGAACAGGGAAGCTGACTGGGCCGGAATGGAAAAGAAATCCTGCATAAAACCGATATGCAGAGGCTGTGTCCAGCGATGGTGACGGATATTGCCGCAGCGATTTTCCAGCGCATTGCAGGCAGCCGGGTAATCCGTAATAACGCGAAATTTGGGCAGAGGTTCGCCCATGCGTCTGAAAGCGAGATCAAACAGATCTGCCTCCTCTTCCCCGAGCAACTGCGGATAGTAAGAAAACGCTATCTTGCCACCGGGACAAAGGCATTGGAATGCCTCGTCAATGGCTTTGGCAGCGTCAGGAAAAATAAAAATCGAGGCATTGTAGAGAACATAATCGAACTGACGCCCGCCGACAAGGGGTGAAAGATTTTCACCATCCCCTACCATCAGGCATATCTCTTCATTTTTTTCCACAGCCTGTCCCGCTGAAATCATTTCCGGAGACAGATCAATCCCGGTAACGCGGCATCCGTATTTTGCATTGAGCACCACTGCGGACAATCCGTAACCGCAGCCCACGTCCAGAACCGATGTTCCCTCCTTCATCCCTATGGCCTCTGCCATCTTTAAAGCATAAGATGCAAAGAACTTGTGTTTTTCCTCAAATTCCTGATAAATATGAAGACTTTGATCAAAGTTGGCCGCGACATTGCGCTTGACTTTTTCATTGAAACTCATGCGGATTTTCTCCTTTTCACGGAATTGGATGAATTGCTGTCTGCTTTGGATATTGCAAATCCGATGATTCTGAATTTTCCTCACTTCGGGAGAGGAAGAACCCTGATTCATCAACGGATTTGGAGCACTATCAGATAAGGAGCTTACAGTCAACGAATATAAAAACAGGCTGCATTCCGCTGAACAGTTTCCGAAGGCGATCCCGGCAGTACGCCGTGTCCGGCGTTCCGCCCCCGGCCAAATCCGTACCTGATCTGATTTTTTACCGGAGTAATACCAATTCGCTATTGAATTTATACAATAAAGTGAGTTATTTCCTCTGTGTTCTCTGTGGTTTTTTCTCTCTGTGTTCTCTGTGGGAAACCGAATCATAAATATACTTTCAATAGAAAATTGGTATAAGACCGCAGTTCATCCGGTTCCAAAACCGGGTGTTCCTCTGAAACAGGAACTGTTCCGGAGATCGGAGGGAGCACTTTTTTTTTAAAATTTTTCCGGACTGCTGTCCGGCCCATCCGAAGCGCCCGTGCGGCCGCAGTTGATCTTTTTTTAAAAAATACTGAAACCACCGGATGAATCCTGTCATTTGGTGAAAAGTCGGCATTTTCAGAAAACCCGGTTTCTCTTAAAAAACAACTTTTTTATACCCGAAAATTTATGCTGACTTGCTTATAACATTTAAACTTTACAAATAAATACAGACGTGTTATAATTTCAGGAAAAATCAGAATGTTCAGTGAAAGAATCTTTGGCAGTGCTGCTCAGGTACTGCTGCGTTGTATTTCTAAATAAATAAAAGAAAGGCAGTGGGTCAAATCCGTTGATTCGGGTCTGACACACGGACGGAAAAAATCCGTAAGGACTGATATTATTATAGAAAAAATCTGAAACCAAACGAAAGGCTTTATTTTTTATGAAAATTGCGGTAATTATTCCCTCCCGTTACGGATCAACCCGTTTTAAGGGCAAGCCTCTGGCAAAGATTGCGGGCAAAGCCATGATTCAGCGTGTGTATGAAGCCGCTCGAAAAGCGGAAAATGTAACTGATGTGGTGGTCGCGACAGACGATGCCCGGATTCTGGATGCCGTGCATTCCTTTGGTGGCAGGGCCATGATGACTTCTGCGGAAAACCGCTCCGGCACGGATCGGGCAGGTGATGCCGCGCATCAGATGGGGCTTGCACCTGAGGATATTGTCATCAATGTGCAGGGAGATCAGCCTCTGCTGGATTCCCGCTGTCTGGATGAGGTGGTCAGTCCTTTTTTTTCCGATCCGGGCCTGAACATGAGCACTTTAGCATACAAAATTGTCCGTCCCGAAGAAATCACCAATCCCAAAGATGTGAAAGTCGTGTTTGACTCGCAGGGATTTGCCCTGTATTTTTCCCGCTCGGCCATTCCCTTCGGACGGGAACCGTCTGCCGTGTTTGACACATACAAGCATCTTGGTGTATATGCCTATACCCGGTCTTTTCTGGATATATTCAGAAAACTGCCTGAGGGAAAACTGGAAGGCATTGAAAAACTCGAACAGCTCCGCGCACTGGAATACGGTTACAAAATCAAAGTTATTGTCACCGAGTATGATTCGCCTGAAGTGGATCTGCCTGAAGATATTGCCCGAATGGAAAGCATATTGCAGAATTCTTACAAACCATGAAGCATTTTGATCTGATTCACCCTCAAATATGATACAAAGGAGTCTGAAAAATGAATATACAGGCAGCAGAAATTACAATTCCCAATGTCAGCCTGAACCTTGATCAGTTGCTTGCGATCATCCGCGATCTGGACAAACCGTCACGTATTCAGGTGGCAAAGGTTCTGGCTGAAACAGATTTGGATGCTGAACTCGATGATCTGATTGTCCGGTTGGCTGCTGTTGAGGAAAAAAAATATCAGTGATGCTGATATTGCAAAGGAAATACAGGCTGTCCGCCAAAAACACAGACAACCGGCAGTGCAATGAAAACAGTTGTTGATACAAATATATGGATCAGTGCATTGCCTGGTGGACGTTCTGCACTGCCTGTTTTGCAGGCATGGAGGGAAAACAAGTTCATAGTGATTGTCAGTCAGCCACTTATTGATGAATTTGATGAAGTCCGGCAGCGTTCGCGTCTGAAGAAATATATCAATCAGGATCATGCGGAAATTCTGCTGAAACAGTTGTATCAGCGCGGAAAAATGGTAAATCTGCAAACAGTTCCGCCTTTATGCCGTGATCCCAAAGACCATCCGGTTTTGGCAACTGCGACAGACGGGCAGGCAGATGCCATCGTTTCCGGGGATAAGGATTTGCAGGCAGATGATGAACTGCGTTCGGCTATGGAACGTCATGGAGTAAAGATTTGGAGCATCAGAGATCTCCTTTCCGAACTGTCGAACCAGAATTCTGTGAATCAGATAAATCACAGGTCAGAGAAATAATATCCATTTATAAGTTATAAGTGATGTTATGCAGTCTTTCCAAAAATCAGGCAGTTATTAGATCTGACCGTCATTCCGGCGAAAGCCGGAATTCAGCATTTTCTGACGGTTCTGAACTCCGGCTTTCCTTAGTGTGATGGAATTTTTTGATCTTCTGCGGCATTATCAAAGTTGAATCTGATGATCTGGAATACTCATATTCTGTTGATCTCTATTGTATGATATGGTAAAAATCTCAGGATGAATTTTTACAGATCATGATAATATGCAGAATCGAATGTTATCATGATCCGGATAATAACTGGTTAGCCAAATGAAAAATTTACGATCTTTATTTAATATGAAACTCAACAGAGCTAATTTAGATGTGATTCTGTTAGGATTATCGCTGTACGCTTTTTATGGTTGTGTAGGGATGGGGCCCTTCCCTGTCGGTTACAGGACGGGCAGTGATATCGAACAACCCGTTGTGCTGTCTGTACGACATGCCGAGAATCAAAAAAAAGAACAACGCCTTCTCGTTCAACAAATTATCAAAAGGGCAAATTTGTTTTTAACTCCGGAAGGGCCAAGGGACAATTATCCAATTGGATATCAATTCCGTTACTTTATACAAAATGGAAACGGTAAGCCAATTGAGATGAAGTTCCTTCGTTCCAATACGGACTTAATTTCCGATGCAATAAGTCATGCCTATCCTATTGATAACTCAGACTTATGGGTTGCCATCCAACACTTTGACTCTGTTTATCGCGAGGAAATTATTCCAGGGCGTCCGCATAACTTTCCGATTTATCAATACACAGTTTTTGTATTTTCGTATGAAAAAATATACCGCCAATATAATATTGAAGCTTCAGGCAGTGCTGCCAGTTTCACTCTCGTGCCGCATAGCTATTTAATGAAGTTTTGGCGAAATGATGGCTGGTGGCTTCTTGATCTCATGACGGGTGAAGAGCAGCCGGATCCAAACCGCATCCCAGAAGAAGCTCCCAGCAATCTGGGGATACTGATTCCGGGAACAAGTCTTAAAATCAAATTTGACCTGCCGGAATTCGATAGTTGGGAGGAATCGCTTCATACAGATTATTATACATTTAAAGCTGAGGCAACTTCTGATATCGATACCAAGCAAGAAATCCCCAAGGGAAATTTGCTCTTGAATCTTAATTATGGTCGGTGTTGGCACGGACGGACCGGATTTCTAAGAACTCGAGATCAATTACTGAACTACCACTTTAATGATCCTCAGCCGAACCTTTACAAAACCGAGATGTTCTATCGTGTTGATAAAATCATAAAGGAGAATTCGGAATGCGGTTGGCCAGAAAGAAAAGTGGTTTTTTACATCTCAGACTCGGGCGAATGGCCGATAGAGATAATATTCACACTGACCGCCCCATTCGAACAATGGGAAAAAGTCCTGTCCTACTTTGAGTCAACTTTTCACATGGAATTCCGTGAACAAATTCCGAGGACACAATAGTAAATTCTTAGATAATGTACGCAAAAGAGAAACAAAAGTAAAAATCACAGATTGGATATTGAATTTAATGGCAATTTTTTATAATAAGGAATAAAATTTATCAAAAAATATAAGCAAAGGTTTGATTTTATAACCAATTATCCGATAATATAAAACAGTGCTTATCAACCACAAAGATACAGAAAAAGGGCTAACCCGGCGCTCAAGCGGACTCAAAGGGTTCCGCTCCCTGCGGTCGCTCCACCCTTTGAGCCGCTTAACTCATTGTTCAGCAAATGAGGTTTCGAATGTTCAGATGGCTGTTTAAAAGAAAGCGTAAAAAACCAGAGTGGACAATCAACTTGCACCCTGGAGCTCAAACCGGTGTTGAAACTGCTGCAGCGTGGACGACTTATGCCGGAACGAAAGTCCTGGTACGCACCGGTGAATACTTTGAAATGCATCCTGAGAGAATCGGTCAACCATCATCATTTGATGAGGAGTGCTTTGCTCGAGATGCTCTGGCAGAATTTTGGGCCACTTATCCAGATGATTTGGTCATTACAGACGACTATCTTCATTCCCTCGTTCGCATACGAAATGAGGGATTCATTCGCGAGTATGTTTGGCACTTCCTTCGAGAAGACACTTGGACGGAACCGGAAGGTATCGATTTGGAATCGTTTCACGAATGGATGGCTGAAAACGGTCTTGCTTCACATAAGCCAGTAACTTATGCATTTGTCGAACCTGCAATAGCATAGTTGCCGAACAATCGGCTGCACCAGACTGCAGGGGCCGAGCTGATTTGGAAATTTTCAATTTTTAGAAAAGCATCGGCATTTAGCCAGTTTTGTGGAATCTTCCTACAGATGGTGAGCCGTACGTTATATTTTTTAGTGGACAGGGTGTGAAAAGACCGTTATCCGCCCGCCATATGATTCACTAGTTTGTTCAAATTGCCCTGAATTTGCAGGAAAAATTTAATTTTTTTTATAAACCATGAAACCTTTTGATCTGATCCGCCCTTATTTTGTCAGCAACCGTTTCGGCATTTTTCTGGGCCTGCTGGCCCTGATTCTGGTTGATCTGCTGCAACTCATTGTTCCCCGCATTATCAAAGCCGCGGTGGACGATCTTACCGCGTTCCGCACGGATTCCGCGTCCCTGCTGCGCTACGGGCTGTGGATTACGGGACTGGCCCTCATCATGGTTGTGCTGCGGTATATGTGGCGCTATTATCTTATGGGCATGTCCCGTGAACTGGAAGAAGGTTTGCGCAACCGGCTGTTTGATCATCTGCAGACTCTGCCGGATTCATGGTTCAGCCGTGTGAAAACCGGTGACATAATGGCCCATGCCACCAATGATATGCAGCAGATCCGTATGGCGGCAGGTATGGGTCTGGTGGCTGTCACAGATTCCATTGTAATGGGCATGATGACCATCGGATTTATGATGTATATCAATCTGCGACTGACCCTTTTTGTCATTATTCCAATGCCTTTGATTGCATTATGCACCCGTTTTTTCAGCAAACAGATGCACAGTGCGTATATGTCGGTGCAGGAAGCGTTTTCGGATCTGACTGAGATTGTGCGGGAACGCTTTGCCGGAATCCGTATTGTCAAAGCATATAACCGGGAGGCAGAATCTGTGTCTGTGGTGGAAAAAATCTCCAGAGAAAATATGACACGGAATCTGCGGCTGGCACGCACAACCGGCTCGTTTTTTCCCATGATGGTTTTTTTCACCAATCTCAGCCTTACCCTTGTCCTGTGGCTGGGCGGACGGGAAACCATTTTCGCTGTGATTACACCCGGTGATTTTGTGGCTTTTATCAGCTATCTGGGAATGCTGACCTGGCCCATGATGGCTCTGGGATGGGTCATCAATCTGATCCAGCGGGGAAAGGCATCTTTGGAGCGCGTTGCCCTGATTATCCGGACTCTGCCGGACATAAAGGATCATCCGGATGCAGTTTCCTTTAAGGAATTCACACGCGAAATCATCATGGAAAATGCTGGATTTTCCTATGATGCCCCCCAGTCTGCTGATCCCAAATCCGGCAGTCCGATGGTGCTGGACAATATCAGTTTCCGGGTGGAAAAGGGAAACACGCTTGGCATTGTGGGGCCGCCCGGAAGCGGCAAAAGCACTCTGCTGCAACTGATTCCCCGGATTTACGATGTTTCGCAGGGAAGCATCAGTTTGGACGGGATGGATATTCGCAAAATATTTCTTTCTGACCTGCGCGGACTGATTTCCTTTGTGCCCCAGGAACCCTTTCTTTTTTCCGGAACCATCCGGGAAAATATCACATTCGGCAGTCCTGATGTCAGTGAAGAGCAGTTGAGGGAAGCAGTGCGCAAAGCTGCTCTGGAAAATACCATAGCTGATTTTCCCCAGGGACTGGAAACCATTGTGGGAGAAAAAGGGGTGATTCTGTCCGGAGGACAGAAACAGAGGATCGCGCTGGCCCGAGCTCTGCTTAGAAACGCGCCCATACTGATTCTGGACGATCCCATCAGTCAGGTGGATGCGGAAACCGGAACTGCAATTATTCAGACCATAAGGGAAATCTGCCGGAACCCCGCTCAACTGAGGACTGTAATCATTGTTTCACACCGTCTGTCTGCCCTGCGCTTTGCAGATCGGATCATCACGCTCACGGACGGACGCATCACAGAATCCGGCACACATGCACAACTGCTGGCTGGCAACGGTTATTACGCGCGCACCTGGCGTCTGCAGGAAATTGAAGAGGAACTCAGCGGGGAATGACAGGAGGCTTGCACCTGATCCGGAGGAGTGCAAAAATTGGGCAGAGCGGTTTTTTGCACATACAAAACAGCGGAAAAACCGGCAATATTGGATCAGGTCAATGGAGAACTGGTATTACACTCTGTTATCATACAGGCGAAAGCCGGTATTCAGAACAGGTTGAATCCACTGGATTCAGGCTTATGCCAGTATGACAGTGCAGCAGGGTGACTAACGGTTTCTGAAAGGATTCCATCAAATCCCCTTGCAATCCATATTGGAAATCAGTCATTTTTCACGTTGGGAAAACGCCAAATCAGCACCAGGGTCAGCAGTGGAATCAGGGATATAATGCTCAGCACAGTATGGATGGAATAAATATCTGAGAGTTTGCCCACCAGAGGTGAAATCATTCCGCCCAGTCCATAGGCAAATCCCATCATCAGACTGGCCACCATGGATCTGCCTTTGGGTGCAATTTTCTGGGCCATGACAACTCCCAGGGGAAGAGAGGCCAGCACCGCTCCGCCGGCCAGTATTGATCCCAGGTAAACCCAGTTTCCTGTGCAATGCAGAAACCCCAGCAGCATGGGTGTCATAAGAAGATGGGAGCAGATAAAAACCGGTTTAAATCCAATCCTGTCAGATACATGACCCGCTGTGATCCCGCTGACGGTTCCGGCCACTGTGAACAGGGAAAAAATCACACCTGCTGAAACAACGGAATATCCTTTCTGCACATACAGCACCGGCATGAAAGTCAGAAAGGACTGCCCAACCACTGCACGCAGAAACATCACCACCCATATCAGTGCAACAATTTTCCACGCACTGCCCAGACTTTCTTTGACAGAACCGATAAATCCCAGGCTGCGCAGTCCCTCGCTGGCAGGACGCGGGAGAATCGCGAATATCCACACAAACACAATCATTCCGAAAATCATGGTGAACGGAAGTGCATCCAGCCCGAAACGGGCTGCATACCATGTTATAAAAAGCGGGCCGACACCAAAGGCAAATGTTCCGCCCGTATTGAACACAGACATGGCAAATCCTGCCCGATGGCCGGAATATACCGGAACCATTCCTGTGACAGAGGGATGAAACATGGAAGAGCCGAAAGAACCCAGCGCAGTGGCCAGGAGCAGTGTCCAAAATCCTGTGGAAATGCCGGACAGAGGCACAAAAATCACAGGCATAAGCATACCGGTAAGAATAAAGGCCCTTGTCCGGTACCGGTCAGCCAGGTAGCCCACCGGAGGCTGCACAATAAAAGCCAGAAAACGGCTGAATCCTGCAATGATTCCCACCTGTGTCAGGGAAAGTCCCATTTTTTCCACAAACAGGGGAAAAAGCGGTGCTGTGAAGGAACTGTAAAAATCGCCTGTGAAGTGAACCAGGGTAAGAGCAAAAAGCACACGGACATTGATCCGGTCATTTTCTTTTGTCATCTGATAGTTAAACCTTATATAAGCAGGCAAACGAAATTTTTCGTGCATTCAGAAAATCCGGTTTTTCCGGAAAACCGGATTTTTCTGAAAACTTTATATCCGAAAATTTATGCTGACCTGCTTAAAATCTGAAAAAATGTAATAGACCTCTTGCAAAAGTCAATTTTAATCCAATAAAATCAAAGGTGCAACTCCCAGTTTTGCAAGAGGTCTAATATGAAATCTGAAAAATATTTCAGCAAAAAAATTTCATGACGGTTAGGTGATTTCCAGAAAAAAATATACCAGCAAAGTATCAAAAGCTTCCAGCTTTTGCCCTGTGCATGTGAACTGAAATGGGATATTTATTTTCAGAACTCACCTTAAATCTGCCAAGAATACAAAAAAAATTTGTGTCTCTTTGTGCCTTAGGGTCTGTATCAGAATAAGCTGCTGCAAACCCTAATGGTTTTCGGACAGAAAATTGTAAAGGTTATTTGTTACAGACTCTGAGCATTGATTATGGGAAAACCCTAATGTTTTTTTGACAAACATTTTCCTGAAATCTATAGTACGGCATTATTTTTTTTTCAAGCATAAAGAATCAGAAGGCACAAAGTCTGAGTATAAAAATGGCTTCCGGCAGACCGGTTTTCCCGTCTTTGTCCGGATCAACTGCGGTTTTCACAGTTTCTGTATTTGTGCCTGTGAGCATTTGCAAAATCAGAATGGCATCAGTCAGATCAGTTTCTTCATATCCGTTCACATCCCCTGCATTTTTGGGGATCAGGGCAATATCTTCGCGTGCTGCCTTTCCGGAACCCACCTCAATACCGCAGACCGTGCGTTCCATATATCCTGTGGCTGATACCTGAATACTGTATGTTCCGGGCACAAGCATCCGGTGATAATCCCCGGCATCCGGATCGGTAAAAACATCATGATCAATCCCTTCAACCCGGATTGCGGCTTTCAGCGGTTCCCCGCTTATGCTGTCCGTTACAATTCCCCTTATTCCCCTCAGACTCCACTGCATATAAGCGAGCATTGCAGAGCGGTTGTCTTCCCACAGGTCCGGTATCTCAGAATATAGAGGCCATTTATCATCTGAAAGCTCAATGGTAAGCTGATTGCATCCCAGCCGGAGATAATGCCAGTCCTGCATTCCACCGTAGACCTGATACCATTCAACGCCGTTTACAATTCCGCGCGCAAACTCGGTACTGTCATACATGGGTTTATTCAGAAAGGAATACGTAAGGGACTGTTCAATAAAGAGTTCATCATCCGGCGAAGCGGAATATAAAGCACCGGGATTCGGGTCAGAGTCAAAAGGATAATTGACCACCAGCGCTCCTGTGTGAAAAGAAGCTGAAAGCACAGGGGAATTTGCCATTGCCCAGTTCATGATGTGCCGGGTTTCAGCAGGACGGGCTTCAAAAGAGACAAAGGGATCTTTAACCCGATCCGGAAAACTGCGGTTAAGATCAAATCCCTGGGCGTTGTAACGGGTTTTCATTGCATATCCGTCAGGATTCATAAGTGGCATAATCCATATTTCAGTTTCATTTACCAGATCAGTCAGTTCCGGATCGCTTCCATAATTTCCCGCAAGCAGATGAATCAGATTCATGCACAGTTCCATTCCGACCGGTTCATCTCCGTGCATGGAAGAAATAAATGTGATTTCCGGTTCATCCTCTTCCGCATCCGGCGAATCCGTGATTTTCATCACCCAAAGTTCCCGTTTCTGAAAAGACTGCCCAATGCTGAAGATACGGCAGATAAGGGGATAATTTTCTGCAATATCATCAAGTTCATCTCCCAGTTCCTCATAAGAGTGATAAGTTCCTGCCCTGTCCTGAACATTTGGAAAAAAATCAGGTATAATACTGATTTCATAGCCAAGTGCGGCAATTTCCCCCAGCAGTTGCTCTGAAGCATATACGATGACGGTATTGCCACGGACACTGTCAACATCCGCGCCCATATTAATCAGCCGCATCAGTCCTTCCCGATCCGGAACTGTGATTTTTGCTGTTTTTACGGAAGCCGGATCAAAAGAAAAAACTGTGCAGACCGGAGAAATCATCAGCATCAGACACAGCATCAGAGATATTTTCATTTTTATGTCCCCGGTATTCAGATCCAAAAAAACAGCAGACTTTTCCCTGTGAGACAGGATACAAAACATAACCAACTGATGTTACGCTCTTTCGTCATATCAGCGAAAGCCGGTATCCGGAACCGTCTGAAAATAATGGATTCCGGTTTATGCCGGAATGAGGGTCAAAGAGAATGGCTCCTGATTTTTGAAAGGGCAGCGTAAAATCAGATAAATAAATAACAGGCATTGCCCTCCTGGGATTTCTGCATGGGAAAAAGAAACGCAAAGTCCGCAAAATCTTTCCGGATCTGCTTTTAAAGAGAGGAAAGCGGAACTGCCATAAGCGTAACCGTGGCTTTGGAAACCTTTTTTTCCTGTGTTTTGGAAACGGAAAAAAGTTCAGATTCCGACACAATGACCGTTTTTCCGCGGTTAATGACTTTTGACCGGCAGATCAGCACTTCACCGGTCGCTGGTTTGAAAAAATTGATCTTGAATTCAATGGTCAGAATACGGAAATCTTCAGATACTGTGGTAAAGGCCGCATATCCGGCAGTGTGATCCGCCATTGTGGCCATAACCCCGGCATGAACAAATCCGTCCTGCTGCCTGTGCTCATCCCGGATGCGCAGACAGGTTTCAAATATTCCGTCTCCGGCCTCTTTCACCTCAAAACCGCACCAGGCCGGAAAACCCTGTGCAAAATCCTTTTTCAGCAGACTGATACGCTTTTCATCCATTTTAAGAATCTTTTCCTCCCACTCTGACAATAATTCCAACCCATTTCTGTTCTTCTCCTTTTATGCGGAACTGTGCAAGGGTGATTTCCGTTCCCTTTTCCCCTGCATCCGGAGCGAGCAGAATATTCATCGGACTTATTTTCATGGAAATTTTTTCAATTCCCAGGCATTTTTCCGGATGCATCAGAACTTTTATGACCTGATTCATAATATCTTCGGGTGTGTGCAACTGTGCGTGAAGCTGAACCAGTTTTTCCTCTATTTTCTGCAATATCTTTGCAGCTTCACGGTTTTCCGGGGCCTCTTCGCTTCCGGACACAAGGAGAGATGCAAGGCTCCTCTGCCGGGAATCCCTGATCTTCAGGTGCATTTCCAGCAGATGCTTCTGCTCCTCCAGCTCAGAGATCCATTCCTCCAGGGACAGAATATTCTCCAGAACAAGGGTCATAAGCAGCTTTATTCCCCGTTTTCTCAAATCATTGCGCAGTTCCTCTTCCGAAGGAAAAACCGCATCTATCCGGTGATCCCTGAAGGTGACGGATGTATGAATCACGTCCCTTTTCATGATCTCTCCCTGCATTTCTGTCCCGAAATTCCTGCTTTCCGTTTTGCTCATGACCAGAAATGCACAGTATCCGGAAGGGCTGTTTTTCTGCAGCATCTTCTGAATGCCGGGTGAGCTGGCCACAAGCCGCCTTATTTCATCCGAAGTTACGAAAAAAGCATTCAGCATGGGATTTTCTTCCCATTTTTCCGGCCGGATATCCACTGGTCCCGGAATTTTTTCCACCAGACCGTCAATATAATTGCAGGCATGAATCACAGATGGTTTCAGTCTTCTTTTGTATCCGCTTACCCTGCGTATCCTGGGATCCATTTCTTCAGCCACCCATCCGAATATTTCAGACATACATTCCGGCTCATCAGCGGCTTTTCCGCTTTTGCTGACCCCTAACAGTTTTCCGATCATGGAAAAAACAGACATGACAATACTCCGAATTTTTTTAGGATAAAGATGCTATACTTCTGTTTCATGCAGGACGGCAGTACAGGCTTCCGGGTCTGTGGTGCGGAAATAAAGTTTCCATGCCTTTGGAACAACTCATGAACAGGCTCTGTTTTCAGAAATGGACAATAATCGATGTGTAAAGCGTATGTTCCCGCACATCCTGCGACAATCCCCAATTTTCAAGCCCTGCTCCGCCCGCATCATTTCCCATTCTAAACTGCCAGGCCATGTCAAAAGCAAAGCGTTTCCAGGCAATGCCGGAACCGATGCTGAAACCGTAAAAATCATCGGGACTGCCTTCTGCCGGGGCAGGGTCGTAAAACAGTCCCGCACGCACCGGAATCACATACTGCGGAAGGATAAACAGGTATTCCGCTCCCATGCGTACCTGATGGGTTGGATCCATATCGCTCTCTTTGCCGGTGATGGGAGATTTTTTTTCACCTTTGCTGTTCTCATATTCAAAATCATCCCACTGGGTTCTGTAAATATCAAGTGAAGCCGTGAGTCTGTCGGAAAAACGGTATGCCGCTCCAATACCGAAAGAAAGCGGCATGGAAAGGGTGCCATCCTCTTCATAGTCTGTATTTCCCATATAATCCGGGATATTCGGATTTGCCTGACGAATCAGGTAGTTTCCGGTATGTTTGTGAGTGATGTCAGCATCAAATGGAGTTTTCAGCACTGCTCCCAGGCTGAGATTTGCATTCACATTCCACAATAAGCCGAAATTCATATTCACACCGCTGAGGGAATAGCGGTCATACATATAACTTTCAAATACATACGCATCTCCATAATAATTTCCATCTCCCCACTGCCAGGTTTTCTGCGTCCATTCATTTCCCGCAATGTCATCATCCCAGACATTCAGGGTGAATCCCAGCGAAATATCCGGCGTGATTTGAACAGCACAGGCCAGCCCAAGTGCAGAAAGACTTCCTTCCTGCCGGGAATCAACAGATTGATTTTGAAATAAATCCGGGGAGAATTCTTCCCGAATAGGAAAAGTCCACTGCCGGGTCATGTCATACAGATGCTGCCAGTTCAGGGATACGATCATATTGTATCCCCAAAGGGCAAAGGGATAGCTGGCACTGAAATAATTGAGATCACTCACATCCACAGACTCTGCCCCGTCTGCCTCCGGATGGGTTTCAAAGCTGTTGTCCTCTATGCGGTGGACAAAACTGCCCACAATGGATATTTCCGGTTTTTCCAACTGGATAAGCCCTGCCGGATTCCATGATGCGGCAGTGGCATCATCCGCAACTGAAATAAAGGCTCCTCCCATTCCCAATGCCCTGGCCCCGGAACCGACAGGGTTGAAAGAGGCGGGAATTTCAATGCGCTGACCAAAATCCGCTTCCTGTGCAGAAACAGTTGCGCCACATATACAGAAGAGAAAAAAACACAGTCCGATCTGCCTGATATGCCTGACAAATTGCATGGAAGAGTCTCCTTTTCTGTACCCGGTTATTAATAATGATGTCCGATAAATTCTTTTTATGCCTGATTCTCTGTCAAAAAGCAAGGGATTCTATAAAAATGGGAAACAGTTGCCGTTTGTTCTGTATAAAAAATGGCAGGGGATCAATCCGGTGAAAAACATGAGAAACTGAAATTATTATAGAAAAAAGATATTTTCATCATTAGGAACCCTGAAAGGTGACATTGTCATTTAATCTTCGGGGTTTTGGATGGGGAAAAACCGTTTACAATCATTTCACCACATCAGGGTTTTGAACGAATTTAGCCCTTTGTGAGACTTTGTATCTTCGCAGCAGAATAAAAATACCAGTCAAAAAATTTCCAAAAATTTTTTTAATGGTCTGTAAGATTTCCCATTCTTTTTTCGTATACCTGTTTTAAAAGGAGATAATGATGAAACCTGCACAAAAAATCCGAAAAATACTGGACGGCCCGATGCTCTGCCAAATGCTCTGCATGATGTTCTGTATCCTTTATATTATGGCCGATACAGTGTGCGCCGCGGTGCTGCGGATAGACAGACAGAGCGCCGGGACAGGGGAAAAGATCAGTTTTGCAGTGTCTGCTGCGGATGTTCCCAATGCAGTGAACGCGCTGGGTTTTGAGGTGAAGTATGATGCAAGTGTCCTGCGGTTCCGGGGATTTGTTCCGGGTTCTCTGACACAGGGTTTTACGAATTTCAGTGCCAGCAATACAGATTTCGGAACAGTGCGGATTGGCGGCTTTGACGCGGGAGAGAATCAGATTTCTCAGGGCGTATCCGGGGTTCTGGTCAGTCTGGAATTTGAGGTGGTCGCGGAGAAAAGCTGTGATGTGCAGATACAAAATCTGCTGGATGATGTCAAAGACTGGTCTGTGACAACGGGTTCTTTTTCCGGAAATTCCGAAGAAAATGATGAGGAAATAAATGCGGATGACACGGAAAAAGCAGATGCAGACACAGAAAATCAGTCAGAATCCGGCCAAAATGCCGCAAATGCGGATCTGGCTCTGTCTGCGGAGATTGCCATGAATCCTTTGGGAAAAGCCCATTCCTCTGATGACAGATCTGCATTTTATTCAGATACAGCAGGGGAAAACAGGGAGACTGCAATACCGGAAACCGGGAAAACAGGACAGGGCCGGGAAAAATTGCGGGAAAAGCAGGGCGGAGAGCGCCTTTCAGCAGACAGGCACAGTATGAAATCCCAGGATGCTGAAAAAAATACAGGAGTTGAGATATTGGAATCTGAAAAAAAGCAGATTTCCGGTCTGTCTTCCATACACACCGAACAGCAGTCTGTTAAGGCGGTTGCGGAAATGAAAAATCCGGCTGAGAATGCGGAAAAGGGAAACAGCAGTCTCACTGCATGGCACTGGATGATTTTTGGGATTCTGGTGCTGATTCTGGTGATACAGGTTTTGATTCTGTGGCAGGTAAGAAGATTAATACCAATTCTCCATTGAAATTATATATTAACTGCATCCAAAATATAGGAAAAACCGGTAAGAGATGCTGTGATTTTTTGGGAACATTTTTTCAGAATATCTGCCACATAATCTTTCATTTCCGGGA
>JBFXEJ010000016.1:0-71262 GCA_050180235.1 Desulfococcaceae bacterium | reverse complement strand
TTAAGACTGATGGCATCATCCGGCGGATCGGTGCCTATTTTGTACCCCTTAAACTGGGATTTGTCAGCACCCTTTGCGCGGCAAAGGTTCCTGAGGACAAAATCAGTTTTTTTGCTGAAACCGTCAACCGTTATCCGGGCGTAACACACAATTATACCCGTGACAACCCTTTTAACGTGTGGTTTACCTTTATCGCCCCGGACATGGCGGATATTGAGACAAATCTGGATGCCATTGCCAAAGCCACCGGAATCAGAGATATTATCAATCTTCCTGCCACACGGGTTTTCAAGGTGAAAGCCCATTTCAGACTGTGATGAGAGATATACGTGCCGCGCTTGTCATTTCCAATTCCCCTGCGTTCCGGGTGCTGCATAATCTTGAACAGACAGCCCGTCTGACACGTCAGGCAGCGGAACATGGAGCGGCAATTGTCTGTTTTCCCGAAATGAATATCACCGGATATGACAATTCGCGGGAAATCAGGGAAACAGCCCAGACTGTTCCAGGCCCGGCAGGGGACAGACTCTCAGAAGTGGCGGCCCGGGAGAATATTGTGATTCTTGCGGGAATGGCTGAAAGGGATGAAATGGATCGCATCTATGCCAGCCATCTGGTGATACGGCCATCGGGTGAGATTTCTGTATACCGGAAACTGCATATTGCTCCGCCGGAAAAAGAAATATTTTCCCCAGGCAATGCCGTTCCCGTATTTGAGGCCGGGGGAATCTGTTTCGGTATTCAGTTATGCTATGATGCCCATTTCCCCGAACTGTCCACGCTCATGGCTGAAAAAGGCGCTGATCTGATTTTCATTCCCCATGCCTCCCCGCGGGGAACTCCTGAAGACAAGTTCAGCTCGTGGATGCGGCATCTGCCTGCCCGCGCGTATGACAACAGTCTGTTTGTAATGGCCTGCAACCAGACCGGAGACAGTCAGAAAAAACTGAAATATCCGGGAATTGCAATGGCAATAGATCCTTCAGGCAGAGTAATTGGGAAAAAACTCAGTGACCGGGACGATCTGCTTATAGCGGATCTGAAGGCCGAAGACATGGATCGGGTCCGCAGTCACAAAATGCGTTTTTTTCTCCCAAACCGGCGTCCGGGGCTGTATGATAGGGCCATGAACGGTTCTTAAAGCTACAGATTTTCAGAAATGTCTGTCTCAAAAACCGTCAGGGTTCTTCAGGGACAGTTTTTTTCTTAAAAACTGATATTACGCACTGTCGTCATACCGGTGAAAGCCGGTATGACACTCAAAAACAGCAATATCCTGATTTTCGGAAAGACTGCGTAAATCTGTTAAAAATTATAAAGAGAGGAAATATGTTATCATTTCTCAGTTTCCGGGATATTCCTGTCCGCATCAAATTTCTGACAGCCTATTCACTTCTGTTTACCCTTGCCCTGGGGCTGGGAACCCTTACCATCTGGCATTATGTGAAAAAATCTGTGGAGATGAATGCGGAAGGCGAGATGGAAAATGTCACACAGACCATCCGGAACATGGTGGAGGCCACAGCCAATGTTTCCATACAGAAGCATCTGAAATCAATTGCGGAAGCAAACCGGAATATGGTTGAGACACTGCATATGAAGATCGCTGACCGCAGTCTTGCCGCCGGATCAGATTACAGATTTATGGAAGAGATGATTATTTCCGAGGATTCCGCGCGCAGACTCATGGAAGACATACTCATGCGCCAGACCATAGGAAAAACCGGTTATATGTATTGTATCAGCAGCAAAGGTGTGCTTGAGGTTCACCCGAAAGATGCCCTTAGGGGATCAGATCTTTCCGGGTATGACTTTGTTCAGAAGCAGATACAGATGAAAGAGGGATATATTGAATATGACTGGAAAAATCCCGGGGAAGACAAAGAAAGGCACAAAGCTCTTTATATGACATATTTCAAACCCTGGGACTGGATTATTTCAGCCTCCTCGTACCGTGAAGAATTTGTTGAAATGATAAGTCCTGAAGAATTCAGTGAAAAAATCCTTTCCATCCGTATAGGTACCAGCGGTTATCCTTATATTATGGACACCGGGGGAAATGTGATCATTCATCCTGAAATTGCGGGAAGCAATATTCTGGAAAGCAAAGATGCGGATGGCAGATATTTCATCAGGGAAGTCTGTGAGAAAAAAAGCGGAAAAATCAGATACCCCTGGAAAAATCCGGGGGAAAGTAAGCCGCGTGTCAAATGGATCGTATTTGATTATATTCCGGAATTTGACTGGATTGTGGCATCTTCCGCTTATGAGGATGAATTTTACGCTCCCCTGAAAACACTTGGAAATATAATTATTTTCACCATCCTGGGAACCCTGCTGCTCATGATTCCCCTGACCCTTTTTGTGACGTCCCGTATACTCAATCCCCTGACCCGTGCTTCTGAGGCAGCCCGCTCCCTTGCCCGTTTTGATCTTTCGGTCAGAGTGGAATCTGAAGGCAAAGATGAAACCGGTCTTCTGCTGGAATCCGTGAAACTGATGATAGAAAGTCTCAGGGAGGTTATCAGCAGCATTGCGGAAACAGCCGGAAAAGTGGATCATTCAGCAGAAAAAATATCGCAAACCATGAGTGAGCAGGCGGCTGTCAGTATTCAGCAGTCTGCCGCGGTTTCTGAAATTTCTTCCACCATGGAGGAGTTCTCCGCAACTTCAGCCCAGATTGCGGAAAATGCGAATTCAGTCACACAGATAGCAAATCAGACCCTGAAAAGCACAAAAGAGGGGGTGAATTCCATTGAGGAGGTGATGCGGAAAATGGATCGGATCAGCGGGGACAACCAGAACAATACCAGAGAGATTACGGCTTTAAGCGCAAAAACAGATGAAATCACCAATATCATGGGACTTATCAACAATATTGCGGATCAGACCCGTCTGATTGCCTTCAACGCCAGCATTGAGGCAGCCGGCGCGGGTGAAAAAGGCAGACGCTTCGGTGTGGTGGCCGCTGAGATACGGAGACTGGCAGATTCGGTTACGGAATCCACAGATGAGATTGAAGCCCGGATCAGTGAAATACGGGAGGCCGTCAACCGCATGGTCATTGCCTCGGAAGTCAGCACCAAAGGAATTCTGGAAGGGGCTGAACTTTTTACCCATACAGTTCAACGCCTCAATGAGATTCTGAACGGAGCCCAGTCCACCACGGATGCTGCCCGGCAGATATCCCTGTCCACCCAGCAGCAGAAATCTGCCACGGATCAGATTGTTGTTTCCCTCAAAGATATTGCCACAGGCGCGGGCCAGACATCTTCGGCCATCACCCATATATCCGGTGTCAGCAGAGATCTGAAAAATCTTTCAGGGGAACTGCGGACAATGATCAGCCGCTTTATTTTATCCGGAAATCCCGGACCGGCGGAGGCTGGGGATCGCCAAGTGTCTGATTCTGTGCTCTTCAGACAATCCAAGTAAGGTGATTTCCATTAATGATTATAACGTTTTTCGTAGGGCGGGCACGGCTTTCTGTGCCCGCCGTCCTGCTGAAACGGCGGGCACAAAAAGCCGTGCCCGCCCTGCAATGATGGTACATTTTTTCATGGAAATCGCCTAACGCTGAACCCCGATTTTTATACCGCTGCAGGAGCACAATTCAGTTTTCAGATAATCAGGAACAGAACACAGGGCAACATGCCTCAGTCTGGTTTTCTGTAAAAAATTTCAATGAATTCAAGAACAAAATCAGCATACTGATCCACACTGACATTTTTTTTTGCGTATTTCCACCGTCTGATATACCATTCCTGGAGCATGGCCTTGATAAGGCCTGCACTCAGATGATGATTCCGGGCAGTGAAGACACCTTCGGCCTCTCCGAATTCCAGGATGTTCCGGATCATGGTTTCGGTGGCCAGCTCGCTGTCAATTGAATTTTTCCGTTCTTCTTCGCTGAGATTTTTGGTTTCCATATAGGAAAAATAGAACCAGGGCTGCATAATCTCGCTGAGATACAGATGGGTCCGCACAGCCATGCGCAGCATTTCAGATGCTCCTCTGACGCTGGCGATGCGTTCCTCCAGCACCTGGCGGACAAGGGCGCGCACCTGCCTCTGGAGCATTCCCAGCAGTTCCTCCTTGCTGGAAAAATAGGCATACAGAGCGCCCATGCTCAGCCCGGTTTCACTGCTCAGGTCCCGCATGGTCATGTTGTGATAGCCTTTTCTGTTGCTGATTTTCAGGGTTGCACAGAAAATTTTCTCCAGATTTTTCAGCGCTGTTTTTTCGCTTTTGATTCGAATGTTTTTTTTGTTGTCTGAAAAAGTCCTGTGGTACAATTCCAGTTTGGATACCTTTATGATATTCTGAAATTCAGCGTAATTCATTATGTGACTGCCTTGCCGTTTCTGAAAACAGGAAAAATGCTGCTGAATGTGCAGGTTCCGAACTTTTTTCTCCAATGTCATTTTGCCGGAGATCCGCGCAGTGCCAAAGTTTCTGTTTGGCACTCCGAAGGAATGGGCTCCCTGTCTGACGGTATTGACGCGAAGTGCGGGAACCGGATACAAAGTCTGATCAGTTTTGTTATATCAGGCAGGGATAAAAAGTCAAGAAAACAGAACGGATGTTCGTTTTGAAAATATGCACAGCGCACACACAATGCCTGTCAGAGTAAAAAATCAGGCGGTTTCCGGAAATGGGGAAAAATCCATGAGGAGGGAAATGGTTCCCTCTTCCATCCCGGTCTTCAGATTGGGATATCTTTTCCGGAAAACCCTTATCATGCTTCTGTTTTCCGACAGCACAGTCGCGGAAAATCCCATGTAGCTGTTTTCAACTGCAATTTTTTCCAGTTGTTCCAGCAGAAAAGAGGCTATGCCCAGACCCTGAAAATCCTCACGCACCACAAAAGCCACTTCCGCGCGGTTATTTTCAGATTCAGTGTAGGAACCCAGAGCCACAATTTCCTTATGTCCCTTGAAACGCACCATACCGATCAGTGACATGTTTTTCCGGTAATCCACCCCGGCCCAGTGTCTTTGTGCCATTTCATGGTTGAATACCCTGATTTTCTGAAAAAAACGGAAGTAAACCGTTTCCTCCCGCAAAGAATAGAAAAAATTGCGGTAGGCAAATTCATCAGCCGGCAGAATGGGACGCACAGAAAGACTTTTCCCGTTTTTCAGGGTGATACGGCTTTTGTATTTTTCTATGAAAAGAAGATCTTCTGACCGGGGGGCAATCTGATCCGGAACGATATAATGAAATTTTTTGGCTGATTCGATCAGTTCCGCCCGAAAATCCGGATGCGCAATCTGGGTCAGTTCCATGACCCTCTGATAAATGCTCTTTCCCCGAAGCTGTGCGATACCGTATTCTGTCACCACAAAATTGACATCCGCACGCAGAGTGGCCACACCCGCGCCTTCGCTCAGGGCCGGAACAATGCGGGATATTGTGCCGTTTTTCGCGGTCGATGGCAGAGCGATAATGGAAAATCCCCCTTTGGACATGGCAGCACCGCGTATGAAATTGGTCTGATCCCCTATGCCGCTGTAAAAAAGATGTCCCACAGAATCAGCGCAGACCTGACCGGTCAGATCCACCTCCAGCGCGGAACTGATGGAAACCATATTGTCATTGAGAGCCACAATTTTGGGATCATTGACAAAATCCGAGGCACGGAAATAAAACTGGGGGTTGTCGTTGACATAATCATAGATTTTTTCTGTTCCCATGCAGATGGAGGTTACTGTCCGGTCAGGCATGAAGGTTTTTCTCCGGTTGCTGATAATCCCTTTTTCAAACAGGGGAATATAGGCATCAGAAATCATCTGGGTATGGATGCCCAGATCATTTTTCCTGTCCAGACATTCCAGCACCATGGTGGGAAGCTGGCCGAATCCGGCCTGAATCGTGGCTCCGTCTTCAATAAGATCCGACACATAAAAGGCAATCCTGCCCGCAATTTCCCTGTTCTGCACATCCCATAAAGATTCTATCAGGGGCTCTTCATGAAAGACCAGACGGTCAATTTCATTGATATGAATAAAGGTTTCCCCCCAGGTACGGGGCATGCGGGGATTGACCTGTGCAATGATCATGCGTGCATTTTTGCAGGCCGAACGTGTCACATCCACAGATATGCCCAGACTGCAGTAACCAAAACGATCCGGAGGACTGACCTGAATCAGGGCAGCGTCTATACCGATCTGGTGGCTGTTGAAAAGTTCGGGCACTTCAGACAGATAGGCCGGAATATAATCGATTTTCCCCTCAAATGCGGCTTTGCGCATCCCCGCGCTGACAAAGAACAGTTTAAGGGAAAAGCGTTCCAGAAAGGATTCGTCATCCATATAATCCGCGAGGGTAAAGGACAGCATCTGGTAAATCATGATATCCTGCAAAGACGGATTCCCCGCAAGTGTCCGAATCAGATGCACAGGTTCGCCGCATCCGGTTCCGATAAAAACCCGGCTGCCTCTTCTGATTTCAGATATGGCCTCTTCAGCAGAAACAGTTTTGTAAGACAGATTTCCATTCATTTCTGTTCGCTCCGATCTTTGTCTGACCTGATTGATTTTTTGGCAGTGGGCCAAAACAGTTGTTTTTTTACTCTGAATTTTGCAAAGAAAAAACTCTGTGTGACTCTGCGGTTAAAGACAGACTGTCAGGCAGGTTGATCATCTGCCGTTTTTTTTTCAGCTTCTGGAATAATGGCATTCTTTTTGCTGTATTTTTTTCCTGTCCGGCATGACTGACTGCCACGCAAAAAATCCCGGTCTCCGGACAGAATCCGGAACATTCCCGGAAGACGGGATGTAGGACTTTTTGCGTATATATCATTTTTTTGCACAAAATATGCAAAAAATGATATATCCGTCCTGCGTGTATGATTTTTAAAAAAAGTTATACTGTGCATAAATCTGTTTGACTGCATGAAATAGCATGTTATTATGGCAGTCTGTCAAGAAAATATTCACGCGTGCCATAATCGGCGGAATATTGGGTCTCTGTCCAAATGCAAAGACAGAATCTGCCCGCAGGAGCATACCGGAACTTTGGAATCCAATATGCCGGTGCATCTCCTTTGTCAAGGAGATGTGCAGGTTGCCATATTTGGCATTTGATTAAGGGTTTGTAAAAAAATAACCTGTACAATTTTATGTCCGGAACCACCGAGGATTTCCAAAATTCTCAGGTTTGCAGCATTTTATTTTGATACAAATCCTAAGGAATCAGAAATATAAATATTTTTTCAGCCTTCAGCAAAGGAGCCCCGAAACATGAACGATTTTTTGAAAGAGGAAAAGCTGGTTGATCAGTATGTTGCGCAGAAAAGAACCGAAGAGGCTGTCAAACTCCTGTTTGACCTGATTGTAAAATATGCCAAGGCAAAAGATTTCACAAAAGCTGAGTCCCTGCGGGAAAAACTTTTTGAAATTGATTCCATGGCACTGACGGAGATCATCAAATCAGCGGAAATCATCGAGGAGGAAAAAAGTGAGGCTGTAGACAGCAATCATATGGAGATATGGAAGGATCTCTATGACAAACTGAGCACAGAGGAAACCAATGTTCTATATTTCAGTCTGAAAAAGAAAACCGTTTACACAGATGAGGCGGTTTTTGAACAGGGACAGAAAAATGACAGACTCTGGTTTATTGATCGGGGGCAGCTTAAACTGGTCTACAGTCAGCAGGGTGCGGAAAAACTGATTAACAAAATCGGGCCTGCAACCATTGCCGGAGCCGACACTTTTTTTTCCATTTCCGTCTGCACCACTTCCCTGATTGCCATGTCCCGTGCAGAAGTCAATTATCTGGACAGGGAGACATTCAGCAAAATGCGGGACGAACAGCCATCTCTGACATCCCGGCTGGAGACTTACTGCGCCAAACAGGCAAAGGATGCGGAACTGCTTCGGGAAAAAGGCATTAACCGGAGATCCCATAAACGGCTCAGAATCAGCGGGCCAATCCTTTTCCAGGTGATGAATGCCGCGGGAAAACCCATTGGCAAGGCTTTCAGGGGGGAGCTTTCAGATATTTCCGTGGGCGGACTTTCCTTTTTTATCTCAACATCCAACAGGAAAAATGCTCTGATGCTGCTTGGCCGCAAAATGAATGTCAAGTTCCGGATTCCCATGAAACAGTCCAAGGTAGAAACCAGACAGACCGGAACCATTACCGGGGTAATCAATCATATGTTTACAGACTATTCAATACATATGAAATTTGATAACCCGCTGAGCAAACCTGTGATTGATGAAATGGAAATGATTCCTGATTCAAAACAGGAAGAACGGGTTTTAAAAGCGGATCGTTCCGCCCATTAGACACAGAACTGTCCATATACAATTTTCATATTTTTCTTGCAGATAGGAGCATTCAGATGTATAATCATCTGATATACATGATAACACAACTGCTTTTATGCAGCCCTTTCAGGGAGCAGAAATCCGGTTTGCGTGAACCGGTTTAACAACCCGAACACTGCCCTGCGGATGCAGGGCCAGGAATGCGAAATGAATGACAACAATGCACCGGTAATTATCGGCTGTGACCATGCGGCCTTTGGACTGAAAGAAAAAATCAGAACATATCTCAGTGAAACAGAAAAGATAAGGGTGGAGGACGCGGGAGCCTTCAGCGAAACCTCCGTGGATTATCCGGATTTCGGGAGCAAAGTGGCACTGGCTGTTTCCAAAGGAGTCTTTGAAAGAGGCATACTGATCTGCGGAACAGGGATTGGCATGTCAATGGTTGCCAACCGTTATCCACTTGTCCGCGCGGCCCTGTGCAATGATCTGTTTTCCGCGATAATGAGCCGCAAACATAATGATGCCAATATTCTGGTCATGGGCGGCAGGGTAATTGGGGATGTGCTTGCCACGGAAATTGTAAAAACCTGGCTGCATACTCCGTTTGAAGGCGGAAGACACCGGGCCAGACTGGATAAATTTGACAAACTCGGATGTATTGTCTGATATACGGAAAAAGAGAGGACAAGTGAGATTGCAAATCATAGAAAATACGGATCCTGAAATTGCCAAAGCCATAGCCGATGAACTGACGCGGCAGCAGTATACTTTGGAACTTATCGCGTCTGAAAATATTGCCAGTCCTGCTGTCATGGCTGCACAGGGCAGTGTGCTGACCAACAAATACGCGGAAGGATATCCGGATGAACGTTATTACGGCGGATGCGAATTTGTGGATGTGGCCGAAAAACTGGCCATCTCGCGGGCGCGGGAACTTTTTGGAGCGGAATATGTCAATGTGCAGCCCCATTCCGGTTCCCAGGCCAATATGGCTGTTTATTTTGCCCTGCTCAATCCGGGCGACACTGTTCTGGGCATGAATCTGGCACACGGCGGTCATCTGACCCACGGCAGCCCCGCGAGTTTTTCCGGAAAACTTTTCAATTTCATCCATTACGGTGTGAAAAAGGAAAGCGGAACCATTGATTACGAAGAACTGGCCCGGCTGGCGCAAACCCACCGGCCCCGTATGATTGTGGCCGGAGCCAGCGCGTATCCCCGCATCATTGATTTTGAGGCATTTTCACAGATTGCCAAATCCGTGAACGCATATCTGATGGTGGATATGGCCCATATAGCGGGACTGGTGGCCGCGGGACTGCATCCCTCTCCCGTGCCTTTTGCGGATGTGGTGACATCCACAACACATAAAACACTGAGAGGGCCGAGAGGCGGTCTGATTCTGTCGCGCATGGAATACGGGAAAAAAATCAGCAGTCAGATATTTCCGGGAATTCAGGGCGGCCCCCTCATGCACATTATCGCAGCCAAAGCAGTGGCATTTAAGGAAGCCTCAGCAGAGACATTCCGGACATACCAGAAGGATGTGGTGAAAAACGCGGCTGCGCTGGCCGGAAGGCTGATGGAAAACGGTGTTGGACTGGTATCCGGGGGAACGGACAATCATATGATGCTCGCGGATTTGACAAATCTCGGCATTACAGGAAAGGATGCCCAGCATATCCTGGAGGAAGCCGGAATTACGGCCAACAAAAATGCCATCCCCTTTGAAACCCTCAGTCCCCGTATCACCAGCGGCATACGCCTCGGAACCCCGGCCCTCACATCCAGAGGCATGAAGACCGGGGAAATGATCCGCGTGGCTGATCTCATTGTCCGGGTTCTGCGCAATCCTGACGACAAAGGGAACATCAGTCAGGTTCGTGCTGATGTGAGAAAACTGTGCGAAGCCTTTCCCATTTATCAGGGACTGGGGCATTCCGGAGACTGACAGATTATGTCTGAAAAAGGATCCCGTCCCACATGGGAAGAGTATTTTATGGCCATCACTGATCTGGTTGCCAAAAGATCCACCTGCATCCGGCGCTCAGTCGGCGCTGTTATCGTAAAGGACAGGCGGCTGCTGTCAACCGGATACAACGGAGCTCCCAGCGGCATTGCCCACTGTTCGGAAACCGGATGTCTGCGGGAAAAACTGAACGTGCCTTCAGGACAGCGGCATGAACTGTGCAGGGGCATTCATGCGGAACAGAACGCCATTATTCAGGCAGCATACCACGGGGTTTCCATCAAAGATGCGTCTCTTTTCTGCACCAACCTTCCATGTTCCATATGCGCAAAAATGATTATCAATGCAGGCATAAAAAGCATCTGGTACAAATCCGGTTATGAAGATCCCATGTCTTTGGAAATGTTCCGGGAAGCAGGTGTGCAGGTGACAGAATTTCATCCCAATGTTTAAGGAATCAGAGCCATGAAATGTCCCTACTGCGGCGCTCTTGACAATAAGGTGATTGACTCCCGGCTCACCCGTGATGAAATAGCAATCCGCAGACGCAGGGAATGCCTGATCTGCCAGCGGCGTTTCACCACTTTTGAGCATGTGGAAGATATTCCCATCATGATTGTCAAAAAAGACGGGAGACGGGAAATATTCTCCAGGGACAAGGTGCGCGCGGGAATTCTGAAGGCATGTGAAAAACGGGATATCAGCATTCATCTGATAGAGGATTTTCTGGATGAACTGGAAAGGGATCTCCGGGAAAATGGGGAAAAGGAGATTCCCACCAGTGTAATTGGAGAAAAAATCATGGCCCGGCTCCATCAGATTGACGAAGTGGCCTATGTGCGCTTTGCATCCGTGTACCGGGAATTCAGGGATGTGAATGATTTTGTTCTGGAACTGCAGCAGCTTATCAGCAAAGAGAAAACTGAAACAGAACAGGCTTCCGGTCTGTTTATCAGCAAAGAGAATACCAAAGCAGAACAGGTTTCCGATCTGTTGAAAGAATGCGGAGAAAATGACGGACAGCAGAGCATACCAAAGCAGAACAGGCTTACGGCCTGTTGAAAGAACTCAGGGAAAATGACAGACAGCAGACAGCAGGGCAGTGATATTTTTTTTATGAAAACAGCGCTGGAACTGGCTGAAAATGGACGGGGATACACCTCGCCCAATCCCCTGGTCGGCGCGGTTGTGGTAAAAGACGGCAGAATCACAGGCAGAGGCTGGCATGAGTTTGCAGGCGGGCCCCACGCTGAGGTTAATGCCATCAATGACGCGGGGGAGTCTGCCAAAGGTGCGGATCTGTATGTGACACTGGAACCATGCAACCATTACGGACGCACTCCGCCCTGCACACAGAAAATTCTGGAAAGCGGACTTTCCCGCGTGATCGTGGCCATGAATGATCCCAACCCGGATGTCAAAGGCGGAGGAAATGAATATCTGCGATCCAAAGGTGTGGAAGTAATCACAGGTGTGTGTGAAAAAGAGGCGCTTGTTCTCAACGAGGCATTTGTGAAATATGTCCGGACAAAAGAACCTTTTGTGATTGTGAAATGCGCGGCCACACTCGATGGCCGCATTGCCACCCGCACCGGGGATTCCAAATGGGTTTCAGGAGAAAAATCAAGAGCTTTTGTCCATGAACTCCGTCACCGGGCAGACGGCATCATGGTGGGCATCGGAACCGTTGTCAGTGATGATCCCAGTCTGACAGCCCGGATCGAAGGCAAAAAATGCTCTGATCCTGCTCGCATCATTCTGGACAGCAGGCTTTCCATATCGGAAAATGCCAAAGTCCTGCATCTGCAGTCCGAAGCAGAAACTATTGTGGTAACCGGCGATGGCATAGCAGAAGACAAGAAAAAAAGAATCAAAGACAAAGGGGTGCGGGTAATCTCCGCTCCTCTGAAAGACGGCAGGATCAATCTGAAACTGCTCATGGGACGTCTGGGATATATCGGCATAACCAGTCTGCTCATCGAAGGCGGCAGCCGGGTCATTGCATCTGCTTTGCAGTCCCGGATTGTGGACAAAATCATGTTTTTCTATGCACCGAAAATTCTGGGCGGGGATGACGGTTTCCCCATATGCAAAGGTCCGGGGCCGGAACTCATGCGACAGAGCATTCCCATCCGGGATATGAATGTCCTTCGTTTCGGGGAGGATGTGCTGATTGAAGGGTATATTGACAGGGGCGGGACTTGGTGAGGCTGTTTTTGCAATTCACAGTATGGAGCCACTGCCATGAATTTTACCTGCTACTTAAGGTGATTTCCATTAATGATTATACCGTTTTTCGTAGGGCGGGCACGGCTTTTTGTGCCCGCCGTCCTGCTGAAACGGCGGGCACAAAAAGCCGTGCCCACCCTGCAATGATGGTACATTTTTTGGTAGTGGGTCAAATCCGTTGGAAATCCCCCTCCCCCTGCGGGAGGGGTTAGGGGAGGGGTAAAAATAATATCCTGTAACAAACTGATGTTTTCACCCTCCCCTGCCCCTCCCTCAAGGGAGGGGAGACCGTCATCAACGGATTTGACCCACTACCCATTTTTTCATAGAAATCGCTTAAAAGGAGATTTACCATGAAATTTCACAAAATCAGTCCGTGGATCATTGTGCTCAGTCTGATTATGGCAGGCTGTGCTGCCAGCCGTTCCGGCAGTGTGTATTCGCGGGATCAGGCTCAGCAGTCTCTTTCCGTGTATTACGGAACTGTTCTGGAAGTGAGATCCGTTATGATTGAAGGAACAAAAAGCCCGGCCGGAGCAGTCATGGGCGGCGTGACCGGTGCTGCCATCGGCAATACCATCGGCGGAGGCACAGGCCGGGCCGTTGCCACTGTGGTCGGCGGTGTTGTGGGCGCACTGGCGGGCGGAGCCATTGAAGAAGGGGTTACAGCCAGAAACGGGCTGGAGATTACCGTGGAACTGGATAACGGTCAGATTATGGCCGTAGTTCAGGAAGCTGATGACCAGTATGTTGTGGGAGACAGGGTCAGAATACTGAAAAGTGCGGATGGCACAACCCGTGTCCGGCAGTGATCAGATGGGAAAATGCTCCGGGGCATACTGGAAAACCGAAGTTCCAGGCCCCGGCTGCGTTATAAAAGCAGACTGTCCTTTATTTTTTCATCCTCCCACTCAAAAATTTCGTCAATATCCAGCAGAATTTTAATGCCCTTGTCCATTTTGGCAATGGCCAGAATCAGCCGGGTGTCAATATTGACACCGAAATAGGGAGTGTCCTCGATCTCAGAGGCCCTGATGTTCAGCACCTCCAGAACAGTGTCCACCGCTATTCCCAGATGAACAGATTTGCCGTTGCTCTCCAGATCCAGAACAATGATGCAGGTACGATCTGTATAGGAAATTTCCGGCATTCCGAACTTGAGACGCAGATCAATGACCGGAATAATCGTGTCCCTCAGATTGATGACCCCTTTGACAAAAGGCACGGAACAGGGAATGCTTCGGATGGGCATCATGCCAATGATTTCCTTGATTTTGAGAATGTCTATCCCATATTCCTGATCACCGAGCCGGAAGGTGAGGTATTTGCCCTCCTTGTTAAGCATGGACTTGGCGTTGACAGCATTCTCCTCATCCACACCGCGGTAAAGGATTTCATGTACAACGGTCTCGCCTGCATGGAGATTGGAGGGCTGATGGCTGGTAATCCGATCTTTGTATGCTGCCCTTGCAAAGCGGATGTCAATGAATTTTTCCAGATCAATAATCGCACCAACCCCCATTTTTTCGGCCATATACCGCTGCATAATATCAAAATCCTCGATCAGGGGAAAGAGATCTCCGGCTTTGATGCCCTGGGTTTCGGTCAGCACATTTTTCAGCAGAGGAACCTTCAGCCCCAGCCGTTTGTCCGGATCCAGAAAATTGACAGCCACCTCGGCTGCCAGTTCCGGCTTCTGCTCAATGAAATTTCCTGCTTTTACAAGCATTTCCGTCAGTTCATACACGGCATCGGTATGTGGGCCGATAAACTCGTCGCGCATGGCCACGATACAGCAGGGATGCTGGGACCACAGTTCACCGGAAAGAAACTGCAGTTCTGCAACCCCGGACGCTATGGCCTTTGTGCCGATGGGTTCTGCCACCATAAATCCGCAGGCCTCTTCATTGCTGCGCAGAAATTCAGGCATTTTCACAGGAGCAACCACCTCGAAATTGACATCCATGCCTCTGTCTCCGTTCATTCCCGCCTTCAGCCCGGCCCTGTCAAAGAACATATGGGAAAGCATGTGATGAACGGAAAGTTTGTGCGGAATCAGAAAGGATTTTCCCCTGAAAAAATTCTGGAAAGGTTCTTTGTAATCCCCTTTTCTGTTCCGTACAAAAATACTTCCGTTCTTGTGGGCCAGGAGGATCATCTTAATGGGGACTTTAAAACTGTAGAGATCCATGGCAATCGGAGCCAGTACACAGGCAGCATCCAGTCTTCCTCTTTCCAAAGCATCAGCCACAGGATTCCAGCCCGGCAGGCACTGGGTTTCCAGATCAAAATACTTCGGAGACATATCACCCTTTTCTATGAGATGCTTGAGCACTCCCAGCACCAGATGGTCTGTGATCTGGATATGTCCAATCCGCAGTTTGACTTTTCCGGAAGTGCTCCTGCGTGGTTTTCTTTCCGTATCTTTGAGTTTTTCCGGAGCCTTTTTTATGCCGAAAGCCTCGTCAATCTTGTTTTTCAGTTCAACGCTGTCAAAGGGTTTGGCAATATAACTGCTGACTCCCGCATCCAGGGCTTTCTGCTGCTGTTTTTTGTCCCCCTGGCCTGTGGCCATGATAAACGGCATCTGCCTGTACTTTTCATCGGACCGTATCCACTTCAGAAGATCGAAACCGTTTTTTTCAGGCATATTCCAGTCACTGATAATAATATCAATTCCTTCTGTCTCCTGCAGCTTCTGTATGGCTGCCTCTCCGTTTTCGGCCTCGATAATATTTTTAAACCCCAGGGTGTCCAGGGTCTTTACTTCGATATTGCGCATAACGGCAGCATCTTCGACCAGAAGGATCGTTATATTTTGGGGATCAATGGACATGTCTTTTCCTCCGCTTACCTTTGTTTGTTTTGTTATATTAACTTATGCTGCTTCGGAGTTCTCTGCCGCCGAACATAAATCTGTATGGTTATAATAATAGTATTTTTGCACCCGTTCAATCAGTTTTTTTATATGAAAAATTGCCGATTCTCCGATCTCGTGCGCCAGCTATCAGGAATTATGACATTTTCCCATATACTGCCTGTGAGCGGATATATGAAAATTTTATCGGAAAAGCAGTTTTGGAACCTGCTTCCGCAGTCCGGTAAGGGACAGAGCCGGAGGATTGAACAGGTTTTTATTTCAGACGGACAAAAAATCCCGGTTTTACGCCGGTATCGCCTGACGGGATTCCTTCAGCTTTCCCGACAAAAACGGCTGTGACGCTCATTTCCCCGGTTTTGCGTCCGGGAACATAAAACTGCTGACCGTATTTTCCCCTGACAGTTTCCCCCCTGTCAAACACCTCAAGCACATCTCCGGATTTTATTCCTGTTTCCCTGCCGCAGGAAAGCAGGATTTTCCCATCCGCAACAGCGGAAACATATCCCTGCCAGGGCAGTTTCCGAATCGCACCGCAGACTTTTTCACCGCATTCCCCGGCAATTTCTTCCAGCAGGTCTTTCATTTCATAAATGCCTGTGGCATTTCCGGCTTTGATGGCATCATACTCCGCTCCGTCCACTTCCTTTTTTCCGGAAATGATCTCATCCAGCAGCTTGGCGCCCGTACCGGTATCATATACCACAATATTGGCCCGGACTGTTCCGAAATAATGCGTATCCCGGAAAATCAGAAACCCTTTTTCCTTTTCATCCGAGTCTGTATCCGTGATTGTCAGCATCACAACAGCGTTCAGTCCCGCATCCGAGCCCAGGCGTGCCAGGGTCAGATTGTCAATACCGCCTGTCACATTACGCGGCAGTTGGTCCAGTTGATCCGGATATGCCGGATCTTCCGGTGTGACAAGGAAAATATCCCGGCATTCATCTCCCAGGACTTCGGCAAAACGCTTTTCCGCTGCCCCCGCGATATCCTCTTTCCCAATAAAAGTGCGGTGTTCCGACCTTACCACGGCCACTCTTTTTTTCAGATGCCCGCCTGTGAACGGCAGAGACTCAGCCATTTTGGCAGCACGGTCTTTCACTGTGGAAACAGCGGAACATCCTGTAATCAGAATTCCGAGGCCAAGGCACACAAACACTGAAATTTTCCGTGCGGATATTTTCTGGGTGTGATGCATCAGTTTTCCCCTTCGTATATTGCGGTAACCCGTGTGGCTATGCCGCCTCTGGCTGTAAAATTCCCGATCACTTCCATACGTTTTGGGGAAAGAACAGCCACCAGATCATCCAGAATCCGGTTGACAGCGTGCTCGTAAAATATGCCAACATTCCGGTATTGCAGAAAATAGTATTTCAGTGATTTCAGTTCTATGATCTTATCTCCGGGCCTGTATTTCACGGTGACTGTCCCAAAATCCGGAAGTCCGGTCATGGGACATACGGATGTGAACTCAGGCTGGGAGATTTCAATATCAATATCCCGTCTGCGCCTGTATTCATAGGCAATCGGAACAAGCAGATCGGTTTTGACGGTGTCAGGCCCGGACCGGGGCATCTGATTCATATGCAAAGATTCCTTTTTCATTTCCGATCCTGTCCGGATCAGTTTATCTGTCATCAATGGGCACATACTCCCTTTTCAGGGGCCCGATATATATCTGCCGGGGCCGGTTGAGCTTGCCTTCCGGATCCTCCATGCTTTCCTTCCACTGGGCAATCCAGCCCGGAAGCCTGCCGATGGCAAACATCACGGGGAACATCTCCGTGGGAATCCCGATGGCCCTCAGAACAATGCCGCTGTAAAAGTCCACATTGGGATAAAGGTTGTGGGAGATGAAATATTCATCATTGAGAGCGATATCCTCCAATGTCTGGGCAATATCGAGCAGCGGATCATTGATATTGAGTTTTGTCAGGAGCCGGTCACAGATTTTTTTCATGATTTTGGCACGGGGATCATAGGTTTTGTAAACCCGGTGACCAAAACCCATAAGCCGGAACGGATCTTTTTTGTCCTTTGATCTTTCCACAGCCTCATTGATGGTGATTTCTTTTCTGTCAATTTTTTCAAGCATTTCAATTACAGCCTGATTGGCTCCGCCATGCAGAGGCCCCCACAGGGCCGCAATCCCCGCGGAAATGGAGGCATAGAGATTAACCCGTCCGCTTCCCACCACCCGGACTGCCGAGGTGGAGCAGTTCTGTTCGTGGTCTGCATGGAGAATCAGGAACACACTCAGTGCGTTGACCACATCCGGATCTATTTTGTAGGGCTGCACCGGCGAATCAAACATCATGTTCAGAAAATTCTCGCAATAGGACAGATCCGGCCGGGGATAGATGACCGTATGTCCCCGTGAAATCTTGTAGGACATGGCTGCAAGGGTCCGCACTTTGGAAATCAGGCGGGTCACGGTCATATTGATCTCTTCTTTGGTTCCCTCCAGGTAGGGGTAAAAACTTTTCAGAGCGTTGACCATTGAGGACAGTATGCCCATAGGATGGGACTGCCGGGGATAACTTCCGAAGAACTGGCGCATATCCTCATGCACCAGAGAATGGTCGTTGAGCATTACAGAGAAACGGGTGATCTGCTTACGTGTGGGCAGTTCTCCGTTAATCAGCAGATAGGCCACCTCTCTGAAACTGGACTGCTCAGCCAGCTGCTCAATTTGATAGCCACGGTAACGGAGAATCCCCTTTTCTCCGTCCATAAAGGTGATCGCACTCCTGCAGCACCCGGTATTCACAAAACCGGGATCCAGGGTAATCAGCCCGGTTTCTTTGCGCAGTTTTGAAATGTCAATGGCTTTTTCGCCTTCGGTGCCTTCGACAACAGGCAGTTCAAATGTCCTGTCTCCCCAGACAAATCTGATGCTTTCTGTCATTTTCCCCTCTCAATTTTTTGAACTAACTGATATTACGCAACATCTTCGTACCGGAGAAATCCGGAATCCGGAGTCTGCGGAATTGCCGGATTCCGGATTTCACCGGAATGACGGATAAAGCAATCTGCCGGATTTTGAAATATATGCTTAACATCATTGAAATAATAAACTGATGCACCGAAAATGCCGAATATTTCCCTGCTGTTTTTTATGTTTCGGAACTGCCAGTCTCTGTGTAAATGGTATTTCATACCTGAACATCCGGTCACGGTCAAGCCACTCATTATCAGATGCAGACGCATTTGGCTTTGGAATGATCTTTGATTTTTATAAAAACAACTACTTATCAAAAAGCTGAATTCTGATATTTTTTTTAAGCGCCTGATTTTTTAATACCGGATTTTGAAATTTGTCTGCCCTGACCCATTATTGGACTGTAAATTTTCAGCGGCAGAAAAGCGGCAGTCTTTCCGGCCGGATTCCTGCAAAAAAAGCATGGGCAGTATCTTCTGATCAAGGGTTTGTAAAAAAATAGGCAGTGCAGTTTTCCTGTCCGGAAATTCCGAGGGTTTTGAAAACCGGCATCCTGCCGGTTTCAGAAGGCCGGCAGGATGCCGGCACCAAAACAGTCATTTTGTCATAACCCCTAAATTGAGGGCAGCTTCAGAGGATTGACCGGCGTTCACTCCTGACAGACTTTGCGTGCCTGTCTGTACCGGACGCAAAGGGTTCCGGCAGTTGCGATCCAGCCACCCTTTGCGCCGGTAAATACGGATGTTTACCGATCTCCCTGCCTGTACAGTTTTATCAGTGCTTAAAACTGCGCTGACCTGTGTAAACCATTGTTACATCAGCTTCGTTGCAGGCTTCTATGGACTGGTAATCATTGTCAGATCCACCCGGGTGAATCACGGATTTTACACCTTCCCGGATGCCCACATCAATGCCGTCCCGGAAAGGGAAAAACGCATCACTGACCATAGCCGCGCCAATGAGTCCGCCTTTTTCTCTGTTCACCCGTGCATCAATCTCTGCTTTCTTTTCCTGATCTTTGAGATCATTGTAGGCAATGCCGGTTTCCTCAAAACAGTAGCGATCTGCAAGTTTGCGGTATGCCTTGTCTCTTGCGATTTCCGCAACTCCCACCCGATCCTGCTCTCCGGTTCCAATGCCCACTGTAACCTCATCTTTCACATAAATCACAGAATTGGAAGTGACACCGGCTTCCACCAGCCAGCCAAAGAGCAGATCTTTGTATTCTTTTTCCGTGGGCGTGCGTTTCACCCGGTAGGTTTTGCCTTTGTATTCACATTCCGCAATCTTCAAATCCGCTTTTGTGCGTGCCTGTGGCACAAAAGACCACTGCACAATATGACCGCCGTCAATGAGACTTTTGAACTCCACAAAACGCTGTCCCACAAAGGTTTGCAGCTTTTCCATATTGCCGATGCGGATGACACGGAGATTCTTTTTTTTGGACAGAATATCCATTGCGCCTTCCTCAAAATCCGGAGCCACCACCACTTCCGCATACTGGGCGGCAACGGCCTGTGCTGTGGCTTTGTCAATGGCACGGTTTAAGGCAATGCACCCGCCAAATGCAGCAACCCTGTCTGCGATATGGGCTTTGAGATACGCTGTTTCCAGAGAATCATCCCGTGCCACGCCGCAGGGGTTGTTGTGCTTGACAATGACCGCTGTGGGTTTGTCATGAAAATAACGGAGAATATTCAGGGCATTGTCCGCATCAGTCAGATTGGTTTTTCCCGGATGCTTGCCGGACTGCAGCAGTTCAATGTCTGAGGCCAGATACTGTCCCGGCACAATGCTTTGGGTTTCTCCCAGCACCAGATTGCCGTTGACCAGCCGGTAAAGAGCGGCTTCCTGTCCCGGATTTTCGCCGTAACGCAGTCCTTTCTGCTCGCCCCCGATAGTCCACATGACCTTTTCATAAAACAGGGTTTGGCGTTTTTCATCATCTGCAAACGTGATTTCCATCCTGGGCGGAAAATGCTCATCCACGATGGTTTTGTACATTTTTTTCAGGTCTTTCACATCCTGGGCCATCTTGTTTCATCTCCTTTCAAAAATCTGTCTGAAAAACTCTCAGGGAGCAGGGTGAATGTCAAAGGTCAGTTATCAGTTGTCAGTTATCAGGGCTCAGGGTTCAGGGGATTGCCCATTTCGGTAAAAACCGCCTGCCCTGACACCGGCAGTGTTCAGGTGTCAGTGTTCAGGGGATTGTTAATCTCGGTAAAAAAACCGACTGTCCTGACACCGGCAATGTCCTCTTTCCTAAAATTTATAACACTTTCTGACAGTTTCAAACGCCTGTTTTCCCAGAAAATCGGCAATGGTGCGGTCATACACGGCAGTATGATCAAATGCTTTGCACGCGAGTTTGCAGCGGAGCTGCAGGGAAATCATGCCTTTGCCGCTTTTCATTTCCGAAAGAATCATTGGATAATCTGCCGGATCTGTGACTGAGGCCACGCGGATAAAGTTTTTGGCAGCAGCCCGGATCATGCAGGGGCCGCCAATGTCAATATTGCCCCTTGCGGCCTCGGCTGTGACATTGGCTTTGGCTATGGTTTCTGCAAAGGGATAGAGATTGACCACAACCATGTCAATGGGAACGGCCTGCGTCCGTGCCAGATCCGCTTTGTGCGCATCATTGTAAGTTTCAGTCAGCAGACCCAGATAGATTTTGAAATCCAGCGTCTTGACCAATCCGCCCTGGGTTTCGGGCTGGCCTGTGTAATCCGAAACCTGCATCAGACAGCCATCCGCCTTTTTTCCGAGGATTTCCTTTATTCTGCCAAACGTGCCGCCGGTGGACAGAATGCGGATGCCGGGATTGATTTCCAGCAGTCCGGGTATAAAGGTATCCAGCCCTTTTTTGTCTGAAACACTGACCAGCACATATTTCACCTTTACCAGATCATCAATTTTTTCAACTGTGTTAATGCTCATAAATTCTCCTTTTGTGTATCATGTTTCAAATTTCAGGGATAGTAGGATAAAGAAGATGTATCGTCAAGTCTCATGCGAAATAATCTGCAGATGCACATATCTCTCAGAAGAAAATTGATTCCGCACAGAGAGCAGGAGACAGACAGGAAAAAAACATGGCGGAGCAGAGGGAAAAAGCCGGAGGCATTTGCAGAAACCGCCTCCGGCGATTGCTGTTTATTCAATCACAAGATTCATTGCATCCAGCATCATGCTGTTTCCGGAAAGATTTGCCTGAAATGCAGTCACATCTTTATCAGCCGCATAGCGAACATAGGATGCACCGGAAATATCCTCATCGAAAAATTCTGCCATCAGTTTGAATGCACTGCTCCGGGAATCCAGAGAGATCTCGGATTCTGCAATAAGGTTTCCGCTGTCATCATACGCGGTCAGATTCACTTTGGTACGTGAAAATTCTGTATTTACAATTACGGCAGCAGTATATCCCTCTTTATCCAGTTTGGGGAAAAGCCCTGATTTTCCCGCCATTCCGGAGGATGTATAACCGGTCAGCAGGTTTCCGTCCAGACTTCCGAAAAAACCGGTTCCGGAAACCGGGCAGATTTCCCCTGTGTCCGGGTTGACAGATTCCACTTCAACCCATGCAGCGTTTTCCGGTATGTCCGCAGATGAGAAAAGACCCAGATAGGAACCTCTGCCTTCGGCAGTCACCGTACTGGTTCCCAGATTAGTGCCATTGGCTGTATAAGGTTTGATTTTCAGCTCACAGGCTGATTCTGAAGGATTGTAAGTCATTGCCAAATCAAACCAGTTGGCATCGCTGACGGTGCGGGCAAAATACTGCCTGTTTCCGGTATTGCCGGTGAGCAGATTGCCGGTGAGGTATTTTGTGCCTGTGCTGCCCATTGCCTGAAAACCGATGATTCCGGCCGTATTTTTTACAGTGGCAGACAACAGATTCGCAGGTGCTTCCCCTTCAAACAAATCTCTGACCATAAAAATGTCGAGATTGCCGGGGCCAATGTTCCGGGTTTTCACAGTTCCATCATTGAATACAATCTCTGCGGACCTGGTTTCAGATGAAGTATTGAGAAGACTGATAACCGTCCACCAGTCCGGAGCGGACATAAGCAGGGGAATATGGATATTTTCCGCAGCATTGTCTTTTGCTGCGGGTGCAGCCAGCCGGTATTCATCCCCCGCGCTGATTTTGAAATATCCGGAAACTGTATTATCCAGGGATAAAAATACAATATAAGCAACAGTTTCCGGGAACATTTCACTCACCCGGATTTCTTTGCGTCCGTTGGGCGGCAGAAATGCAATGCCATAAGAAACCGGCTGCCCCTCAGAACTGAATCCCTGCAGGATTCCCACCATACCAACGGCTCCTGTATTAATCATACAGATTTCCGTTTCCCATATGCCGGTGCTGAGAACCAGGGGAAACCAGAGTTTCGGAGCCAGTCCGGCAAAACTGCCCAAAGTTTCAATAGCTGCTTTGGTGATGATAACCGGCTCCACCGGCACATCCTGAACCGTGGCAACGGTTTTTATGGCATCCACAGTCTCTGTTCCGGAAATCACTTTGCCGAAAACAGCATATCCCCAGTTCTGATCGCTTGTTTTGTCAATATGATTCAGGTGGACATTGTCTTTCACATTGATAAAAAACTGGGATGTGGCCGAATGCGGCGCATCGGTGCGTGCCATTGCAATAGTATAAGCATCATTGGACAAACCATTGTCTGCTTCATTCTGTATGGGATCCATTGTAGATTTTCTGCTTAAATTCTCAGTATGTCCGCCCCCCTGAATCACAAAATCATTAATGACCCTGTGGAAAATTGTGGCTCCGCTCCCATCCGCTCCGTCATAAAAGCCAAGTGCGGTGTAAAGAAGAAAATTCGTCACTGTAACCGGAGCTTTGTCCTCATACAGTTCAAGGGTGATATTGCCTTTGTTTGTTTCCAGCCGCACCACAGGATGCCCGTCTGCGGCCAAAGCTGCAAAGGGAAAAAGGATGGCCAGAAGGCAAAAAGATACCGTGATCTGCCGGATGTGCATTCTCAGATTTTTTCGCATTGTTTCCTCCAAAATGGGTTGTTGTTGGTTTATTTCAATAAAAAAAAAGACGAACACAGTTGTTTTTCAACTGTCTGATTTGAGCGTAAGGTGCTTTCCAGAAAAGAATATACCACCAAAGTATCAAAAGCTTCCAGCTTTTGCCCTGTGACTGTGAACTTAACCGGGATATTTATTTTCAGAAATCACCTAAGCACTTTAAGGGGATTTACGGAAAAGAATATCCCGGAAAAGCAGCAAAAGCTTCCGGCTTTTGCCCTGTGCCTTTGAACTTAACCGGGATATTTATTTTCAGAAATCACCTGACCTCTCATGCACCAATGCCCTAATACCGGTGAAAACCTGTATCCGGTTTCCTTTGATTTTCAGGCAATTTTGGATTCCGGTTTAATGCTCTGTCAAATAATACTGATTCGCCATTGACTTTATACAATTTGCACTCCGCCAGTCTGATTCGGAGGAGTGCAAAAATTGAGCGAAGCGGTTTTTTGCACACGCTTAACAGCGGAAAAACTGACGGTATTGTATCAAATCAATGGAGAACCGGTATAAGTCCGTTCACATATTCTGTATCGCGGGGGCGGCATCCTGCAGCCCGGAACCGTCAGGATGCCGGTTCTGCTGTGTTAAAAAATTTTATTTGACAGAGCACTCAGTCCGGAATTACGATGGCTGCAAATTCAGTTACAGTCAAATCAATACGTCAAAATTCAACTGCACAAACTCCTGAAAAATTTCATTTATGGAGCATCCATACAATAACCGGAAGCGCCAGCAGCAATACCAGAATCAGAATTCCGGGAGGGCTGCCATAGGGTTTGTACCAGGGTTCGCCCCGGAGGCGGGATTTGCGGACTTCTGCCAGAAACCAGTTTCCGATAATTGAGGCGGCTATCAGAGCGGAAACCATTTTCAACACCTGCAACATTTTTTCCTGTACTCCTTTGTAAAAGTCTGATTGGTTTTAAATGCTGTAAAAACCGGAACCGGGATATTGGTAATGTCCTACAGTCCTTCCTCAGCCAGAATTTTTTCAATTCCCCTGAGCAGGATGTCGCTCAGGGTGGTTTCAAAACGGATATGGGTGGAATAATCATTTTCATAATGATAGGAGATGCCAATCACAGTTCCGATTACAGATACATTGATTCCGGATTCATTTCCGGGAAATTTGATTCCCATATCCAGTTCCTGCACCAAAGACAGGGGAAAATTAAAAGTCATTTCCAGTTGTCTGCCCAGAAGCGGACTGATCTTTTTCCGGCTGGATGTGCGGATGGAAAAGCATATCCCCCCTTCAGAAATATCCGAAAGACTGCCTTTGAAGATTTTGCCGGTGGGTGTGCCTGATGAACTGATGATATTGACGGACACTGTTCCCTGCATATTGAATCTTTTCTGGGATCTGCGCTCAATGCCCCTGCCCCGGATAACATCATGAATCCGTTCCAGACGGAGACAGTAGTCATGCAGTTTTGATTCCAGGGCCGGAAAATCCTTTTCCCATTTTTCCAGTATGCTGCTGTCAAGAAAATTCAGTTTCACATGGGAAAGGCTCACAAGGGACATATTGCAGTGGGAAAGGGTGAAAAAAGTGTCTTCTCCCACAATATCACCTACCTGAATAATTTTCAGCAGGCTTTCCAGCTCACCCTGTTTAAAAATCAGTTTCAGTTCGCCATCCCGGATAAACCAGAGGCGGTGGTTGCGCTCTCCCTGCCGGAATATCACCTCATCTGCTTCATAAACCGCCTCCTCCATTGCAGAATACAGGGCATTGGCTTCATCCGGGGTCAGACTGTCATAGAGTTCCGACCAGATTCCCAAATGATCGGGTTCTATTTCCGCTTCGTCCTTTTTTTCCTGTTCAATGATCTCGCGCGCCCGGATGATTTCCGTAATGGCCATGGAGTCTGTCTCAACCAGTTTTCTGTGCATATCCTCGGCTTTTTCAAAATTCTTTTCTTTTGCATATTTGACAACAGCGTCAAACATCATGGTGACAACGGAAGATTCAAGGGTGTCATCATTGCGTCCTGCGAGTTTGGACGCATCCTTTGTTGCGGAAGGAGGTTTCGGAGCTTTGGCTTCGGGAAATTTCTCCATTGCACCGGCTGTTTCAGCTTCGGTATCATCTTCGGATATGGATATCTCTTTTTCCATATCCGCTTTCACTGCCAGTTCGGAAGATTGTATCCGTATCAGTGCGTCTGCCGCTGCCTTTTTCACATTTTCCGGATATGCTTTTTTCAGCAGCCCCCTGCGCTCCACGATTTCCTGCAAAGCTGGAACCGCCTGCTCCGAACGGATTCTGCCCAGAGCCGTACAGGCTTTTTCCTTGAGTTTGTCGCTGATCTTTAAGGAAAAAAAGGATTTGGTTTCCAGCAGTTCCAGCAAAACCGGAACCGCTTTTTCATATTTCAGGACTCCCAGCATGTCCACTATTGCTGTTTTGAGACGTTCCTCCGCGGAATCAAAGATGGAAAGAAGAAGATCCCCTCTGTATTTGCCGCCGATATTGAATACAGCGTTAAGAGTTTCCCGCTGTACACGGAAATCCTCATGCTGCAGAAGTGGGATAAGCATGGGCAGGTGATCCTCATTTCCCACCTTTCCCATCATCAGAATCAGATTCCGCAGATAATACCAGGGACCGCCTTTTGCGATTTTTTCACTCAGAATTCTGGGGGCCTGCCCGATTTCGGCAACCACCTGCAGAATGCGGACCCGTTCCGTCATATCCCGGCTGTCCTGCAGAATGGACAGCAGCCGTTCAATGACGGACTCTCCCATGAGGGTCAGACACCGGGTTGCGGATTCCCTTTTGCTTTTTTCATTGCTTTTGATCCGGTTCAGCAGCAGATCCGTAATTCTGTCCCTGGCGATATCTTTAATCATATCGTCTGCCAGCTCCTGAATTTCACGGACTTTTGTTATGTTTCCGTAAAGAATGTTGTTGAAGGTTTCAAGTATGGGAACGCATTCTCCGAACCAGCCCCATTCGATCAGGCTTATGGCCAGTTCATGCAGCTGTATGCACATCCGCTCATAGGCAGGGCTGAAGGTGTCCTCGGTTCTGATCCAGTTGAGACAGTGATCCAGCATCCGGATCATGATTTCCGTATGATTCTGGCGGATCAGCATCCTGCTTATATGGGAAATGGCTTCAGAGACATGGTCACGGATTTCTTTGTCGTCACTTAAAAGACCGTCTGCCAGGCGCATGATGATGGCTTCGGCGGTCTGACTCTTGCCAGCGAGAAACAACTGTTCGGTATAATCCGGCAGAGGGGTCATCACGGTTTCATCCAGAAAAGGTGTTTCATCCCCTTTGAGAATGCTGCTGAGACCGGCTTTCAGCACCTGCATCTGCTGTTCTTTGCGCGCCCTTTCCATAGCAATGCGTTTGCCGATATGCTGCTGCAGACGTTTCCCCTTTACCGAATTCATCATGAAATCATGGGCCAGATTGATGCTGTCCGGCTGTCCCAAACCCGGTTCAATTCTTTCCCCGGCCTGTTTTTCGGCCAGACGCCTGAAGGTGAAGGCCAGTTTCTCAAACTTTTTCTCATCCAGCAGATCAATGACCTGGCTGAACAGCTTCTCATCCACCGCATCAGTATCCTGTGTCAGGATCATGGCCAGCATTTCCTCATCCATATCCGCTATGGATCGGGACAGTTTTTTGGAAATCATCTCTCTGTGCTCATTGTCCGAGATTTCGTCCAGGGTGCGGATCATATGAAAGATGACTTCGGACAGTTTTTCATAGGGTTTGGACCGTTTCTGCTTCATGATATAGGCCATGCCCGCATGAAAAACCTGATGAATCCAGTCCGGATCCTGGGCCATTTCCCGGATTTTCTGCAGGTCATCTGCGGAAAATGCCTTTTCGCCGGAAACATATTTGATGATGTCCTGATCCCGGATTTCAATATTGGCGATGATTTTCTGTTCTTTGTCCACAACGATATAGACCCGGTGATCCATAACAATGTGGGACATATTCGCATTTTCCGTAATCACCTCAAGGCCGCCCTCTTTTTCCATATCTTCAGGGCTTTTGCTGACAATTTCCAGAAATATTTTGACTTCCTCACGGGTCAGATTCTGCTCGAAGGCAATATTTTTCACATTCATCTTCAGCAGCATTTCAAAAAAAGAGGCCACAGGAGGATACTTCTTCTGATCGCTTTCACTGAAGACCTGTCCGCAGATGATATAGTTGTTTTCCGATTCTGAAACAGCAATTACCACAGATTCCTCATGGGCAAGAATTTCTTTAAGGATATGGTGAACCCTGTCTATGCTGTTGCGGATGATGGCACTGGTGGGCGGATAGAGCCTGATATTGGTCACCGCCACATTCATTACGATAATTGCGTCAATTGCCTTTTTCTGTATGCTGAAACCTGCCATGTTTCACCTGTGCTGCCAGTAATGTGAATGTTTGAAAAAAAACTGAAGTGAGTGATGAGAACTGAGTTATGAGTGATGAGGATTGAATCCTAAACACTCATAACCCGTCACTCACAACTCATCAGTCAGTCCTGATAACTCAGTTATATACACTGCCGAAAAAATGTTCAAAGGAAAAATGAATTTTTGTCCCTGAGAAAGCAAAAAAATGAAAAAATATTTTATTCTGTCCGGAATGGTGCTATATTTTCCGAATAAGTATTCTGAAATTCACTCCCGTTCCATGCAGGAACCGGGATCGGAAAAAGCGGCTCTGACACTTTTTACTGTTTGGAAAGCATCATGACAAGAAAAAAAATTTTTTTTATCGGAATCGGCATCAGTTTTACACTTATTTTTCTCACGATAGCCGGTTTTCGGGTCTGGCTGGGAATGCAAAGCGCGCAGCAGATGATTCTGGCTAAGCTGAACCATGCCATTCCCGGCAGGATATCCTGGGAAGACCTTGATTTTTCACTGCTGACCGGGCGCATTGATCTCCGGAAAGCTGTGGTTGACGGGCCGTTGGATGACAGAATCATCGAAGCGGAGCGGATAAGTCTGAACCTGTCCCTGCCTTCCCTGATTGCCGGAAATCTCAGAGCGGAAAGTCTGGTGCTGGAAAAACCCCGGGTGCGGATGAAGAGCGATGCCCAGGGCCATCTCAATATTGTCACAGCCTTTTCTGATCCCCAAAAACCCAAAGAGGAATCTTCTCCGGGACGGGGAATGCCATTCAATATTCTGGCCAAAAATATCCAAATCAAAGACGGATTTTTTTCATATGAAAAAGCCGGCAAAAATTCTGAAAGCCCGGCAGAGCATGTGACAGTGCGCGATATTGACCTGACACTGCGGAATGGGGATTTTGCAGACCGCACAGGCAAAGCCGAACTTAAAATTGGCAGCGGAGATGCGGATATAGCGGGACTGAAAACAGATTTCCGTGAAGTTCATCTGTCAACGGACATGGAAAAGGGAAATTTCAGAAATACTGACCTGGAACTGGATTCGGATTTGGCAAAGATCAGCATGTCCGGCAGTGTGTCTGACACATTTTCCCATCCCATGCCGGATATTGATCTGAATCTGGAAACAGGACTTGAGAACATCCGGCAGAGTTTTTCACTGGCAGCGGATCTGACCGGGCCGGTGCGTCTGCATCTTAAAGTAAGCGGAAATCCCAATGATCCCGAAGCAGAACTTGATCTGGCATACGGGGGCGGCAGTCTTGCCGGAAACCGGGTGGAAAATCTCGCGGCTGTCTGTGAACTGAAAAACAGAATTCTGCACATCAGCAAACTGGATATCAGCACTGCCTCCGGAAATATTCAGGCTGAAGGGCAGGCTGATTTTGCCAAAGCCTTTCCCAATGGATTTTTCTCTCCGCAGCGGGATATGAATATCCTCAACTATTCCTTTTCTGTAAAACCTGCCGGAATTATTCTGGATCAGCTTCCTGTGCAGAAAACAGGATTTGGGGGGATTCTTGATGGGGTCATCAATGTGCAGGGAAGCGGCATTTCTTCTGAACATCTCAAAATCAGTGCGGATACGGAAATCACAGCCGGAAAATTTTCTGTGGAAAAGGTGCTGAATCCCACGGATGTCCGTCTCACGGCTCAGGCTCTTATGGAAAAGGGAAAGCTTATATTTCAATCCATTGATTTGAATGCGGATACGCTTCATCTCAGCGGAAACGGAGACTATACCCCGGCCTCAAAGGAAATTCAGGCAAAGCTGAAACTGGACGCGGCTGATCTCAAAACAACGCTTGCCTCCCTGAATATAAAGGATGTCATTGGCAAACTGGGCTTAAACGCGGATATATCCGGAACTCTGACTCAGCCTTTGGCAAAAGTGGAACTCAAAGGGGAAGGACTCGGATTTAAGAATATCAGCATTGGAAATCTGCAGGCAAAGACCGAACTGGATGCAGAGGGTATGGTGCATATTCCGGAACTGAATCTGGATAACCGGGATTCAGGACTGTCCGCTGTCGGAAAAATCCGGGTTTTTGAAAAGGGTCTGCATCTGCATCCGGATCTGCCTGCGGATATAATGCTGAGCCTGCGTAATATAAAAGCCGGAAATTTCATTGCACAGGAAAATGTCAAAGGCAGTGCGGACGGAACCATCCGGGTTCAGGGGCCGATCATGAAACCTGTGGCTGATCTGGAACTCACAGGAAAATCCCTTGCATTCGGTATGAATCAAATCGGTGATGCTGACACCCGGATTCATTTTGCCAAAGGAAAGGCCAAAGTGGATCATCTTCGGGTGAAAAACCGCAAATCTGATCTTAACCTGTCCGGAGATATTCAGATTCTTGATGAACAGATGAAACCACTTTCTGATCCGCTTTTTGATCTGAATCTGGCCTCATCCGCGTTTTTTCCCGAAGATTTCACGGATCAGATCAAAGGCAAACTGAATTTCACAGCACAGGGCAAAGGCAGTCTTAACGCTCCTGATATTCTGCTGAAACTTGAAGGCAAAGATCTGGCAGCCGGAAAAAACCGCATTGGCAATCTGAACACGGAACTTGCCTTTGCCCAGGGTATCGTGACGGTAAAGCATCTGAACCTTGAAAACCGGAAATCCGGACTCCGGCTTTCCGGCACGGCCCGCGTGACAGCGCCCCAGTCCCTGAAGCCTTTGGATGACCCGGAATTTGATCTGGAAATCAGCAAATGCACCCTGTATCCTGAAGATTTCACAGACGGACTGAAGGGAAAACTGCAACTGACCGCGCAGGCAAAGGGGAAAAAGAGCAGTCCCCGTGCTGAAATTTCCATTCAGGGAGAAGATCTGTCTGCTCCCTCAGGCCGGATTGGCAATCTGCAGGCAGCTCTCCGCTTTGCAGAGGGAAAACTGCTCATAGACAAAATGCAGGTGCGCAACGGCAAATCTGCACTGGATATGTCCGGCAGTGCCACAGTTCTGAATCCGAAAACGAACAGGCCCCTTGCAGAACCTGAATTTGACATAAAAATCGCGGGAGATACCCTGTTTCTGGAGGATTTCATAAAAGGGATTAAAGGAAAACTGGCTCTCAGCGGCCATGTTTCCGGTACGAAAAACCGTCCACAGGGCAATATCACTGTGGAAGGGAAAAAAATTGATACGGGTATGCAGAAAATCGAAGGAGTGCAACTGAAATCAAGGCTGGACGGGGAACGGGTGAATATTGATTCCTTTTTGGTGACTGTGGCTCCGGGAGAAAACATTGTCACGGATGGCTGGATTTCCCCTTTGCGGCGCAGTTACGATCTCCGCATGACATCCGAAGGCATATCCCTGAAAAATATTGATTCCCTGAGCGATCAGGATTTTGGAAAGGGAAAAATCTCTTTCAGTCTGGCAGGCAAAGGAAGTTTTGACAATCCCAATGCAGAGGGCGATATAAAAATCAATGGCCTGACCATGAAGAAGAAAGTGCTGGATGACCTGAAAATCCGGGTGGATATTAAAGATCAGACAGCCCGGATCATAGGGAATGCGTATTTTGATCTAAATGCCCTGTATCATCTGAAATCAAAGGATTTTAACGCAAAACTCCGCTTTGACCGAACGGATCTGACTCCTTTTTTCAGTCTGGCCGGACGGGAAGATCTCAAAGGTTCCCTGACAGGTATTATTGAAGCAGCAGGAAACGGAGGAAAACCTGAAGACATCCGGGCAGTGGCAGACATTGGGGCTTTGGAAATCTTTCTCAAAGAAGCGGAACTGATCCGAACCTCAAATGCAAAAGTGGTGTTTGAAAATGGGGAAATATCCGCTCCGGGCATCCGGCTTGCCCTTCTGCGGGAAGGCAGTCTGAACATCGCTGGAAAAGGAAACATCAGAGGTCCGCTGGACTTCCGTGCGGACGGAGAGATTCCCCTGCAGGTTCTTGCCCTGTTAAATGAGGATTTGGAGGATCTCAGCGGCAGTCTCAGCCTGAATGCGGATATAAAGGGAAGTCCGGAAAAACCGGATTTCAGGGCAGGTATTGTCCTCAACAGCCTCGGCATGACAGTTCCGGGACTGATGCAGAAACTTCATGGTCTGAACGGTAATATTGATATTTCCCATGATGCTCTTGTCCTGAAAAATATTGCGGGAAAACTTGATGAGGGCAGCTTTAATCTTGCAGGAAACATTGCTTTGGACAGATTCCGTCCGGGCCGTATGCAGATTGAACTCAGCGGCAACCGGATTCCTGTAAGTGTTCCTGATACCGCGGATATTCTTTTCAACACACATCTGACCCTGAAAGGAACACAGGAAAAATCCATGCTGGAAGGGGAGGCGGTTCTTCTGGAAGGTGAATATTATAAGGATGTAAAAATTGGACTGCTGGAAAATCTGGGAAAAATCGGGCAGAAAAAACGCACTGAATCAGTACCCGGTTCAAAAGCTGCAAACCCTTTTCTGAAAAATATGCGGATGAATATCACAGTCAAATCACGCAATCCCTTTGTGGTGGACAACAATATTGCCCTGCTTACCCTCAAACCTGATCTGAAAGTATCCGGAACCGCTGTCCAGCCCCTGATCGGCGGGCGGGCCGGGGTGGAATCCGGAACCATTATCTATCAGACCCGTGAGTTTGAGATTCAGAAAGGAGTAATAGATTTTCTCAATCCCTATAAAATTGAACCCACCATTGATATAAAGGGAGAGGCTGAGATCCGCGACTGGACAGTTTCCCTGGCTGTTTCCGGAACACCGGACAATCTTAAATTTGAACTAAGTTCCAACCCGCAGGAAGAGCATGGCGACATCCTTTCCCTGCTCATACTGGGCAAAACAACTGCGGAACTGGTCAAAGGAGAGGGCAGTTCCACATCTGCCACACAGGTGCTGGCTGATGTGCTGGCAGAAAAAATGGGGGAAAAACTCAAAGACGCTACCGCACTGGATACGCTGGAACTGGGATATACCGAAGGGGATACCTCAGAAGACAGTCAGATAAGGGTGACAGTGGGAAAAGAACTTTCCCGGCGCATAAGTGTAAAATACGGAGTGGAAACCCGGTCAGGCGAAACTGTGCAGAAGGCCGGCACTGAATACAAATTTCTGGAAAACCTGATTGTGAACGCGTTTCAGGACAGCAGCGGCGTTTTCGGCGGAGAAATCATTTTCCGTCTGGAATTCCGCTGATTTTGCATGGGGACAGTGCCTGGTGCCGCATGCCTCCGTAAATTTTTCGTATTGAGAAATTGGCAGATACATTCAAATTTTGTTTTTATTGTTTGAATAATTTCTGTTTTTGGCATATATTCACAGGATAACTGACAGCCGTCAAAAAAACACAGCGATATTTTTGTGAAACGTTTTTGCGCAAAACGCATTTTTTTCATTCAGTAAAAAAACTGTTCCGGCAGAAAACATGGGATTCCGGTGTCCGGTAAACATCCGAAATTTTTTTCCAAAGCCGGACAAAACAGGAGGACAGATGTATGACCGTAACCATTGCAGACATTATGGGAATTATGGAGGAACTCGCTCCTTCACGGCTTGCGGAAGACTGGGATAACCCTGGACTGCAGGTGGGGCAGAAAGACTGGCCGGCAGAGAAGATACGGATCGCTCTGGACCCCCTGCCGGAAGTTGTCTGGGACGCGTGCGCAAACAATACCAATCTGCTCATCACCCACCACCCTCTGATATTCAAACCTTTGCAATCCATTGATTTTTCAACGCCTTCCGGTTCCATCATCCATATGGCTGCACGGCATCATATGGGCATATTTTCCGCACATACCAACCTTGACAGCGCTGCAGGCGGTGTCAATGATATGCTGGCTGCCTGGATCGGACTGAAGGATCGGGAGGTTCTGGGAGATGAAATCAGGGAGAAAACATGCAAACTTGTGGTGTATGTTCCGGCTGAATACGAGGAACAGATTTTCAATGCTCTGTCTGAAACCCCGGCAGGCCGTATCGGCCAGTACTCATGCTGCTCTTTCCGTAATCCGGGAACAGGAACCTTCAGACCGGAACCCGGGGCCATGCCTTTTTCCGGAAAAATCGGTGAAATTTCCCATGCTTCCGAAGTCCGGATAGAGGCAGTGGTCCGTCACCGGGATGCCCAAAAGGTGGTGGAGCATATACGCAGCCGTCATCCCTATGAAACCATGGCCTATGATCTGTACCCCCTTTCCGGACAGGAATGCGGGCAGGGACTGGGCCGCATCGGGTCACTGGATCAGGAGATCAGTCTGAAGGATTTTGCCCTGAAAATCAGGGAAATATTCGGCCTTAACACGGTGAAATTCAGCGGCAGGGAGGATCTGCGGGTGCGGAAAGTGGCTGTCTGTTCCGGAAGCGGTTCCGGTCTGATGCGCAATTTTATGGCTTCTTCAGCCCAAGTTTTTGTCAGCGGGGATCTGCGGTATCATGATGCACGGGATGCGGAATCTGCTGGAAAGGGACTGATTGACATCGGCCATTTTGCCTCGGAGCATCTGATCGTTTCCATACTGGCAGAGCGTATCCGTTCCATTCTGGCAGAAAGAAATATGCCGGTGACAGTGGAAATCTGCAAAACAGAAAGGGATCCGTTTGTATATCTGCAATCATAATTATTTTTTGGTGAGAATCCATGAAAGAGAAAATTGAAGTCCTGATCCGCCTTCAGGCAGTTGAAACCGAAGCAGATCTTCTGCAGACCGGGCTGAATGATATTTCCGGCAGGATATGCCTCTGTGAAGAAAAACTGGTGGCAGAGGAAAAGTCCGCCGCGGAGGAATCTGAATCTCTGGAAGCCCTGAAAAAGCAGTACCGTTCATATGAATCCGAAGTTCGGACAAATCAGGATGCGATTGAGAAAAACCAGGCGCACCTGAATACGGTCAAAACCAACAGGGAATATCAGTCTCTGCTGCGGGGAACAGATGATCTGAAAAAGAAAAACAGCAGTATTGAGGATGCCATGCTGTCCATGCTGGATCAGATATCTGCCGCGGAAAGCAGCCTTTCCGCCAGAAAAGAAGAGCTGGAAACACTTCGGAAAGAAACAGAAAAAGAGAAAGAGCGCATCCAAAAGGAAATCGAAGAGGGAAATGCAAAACTGGCAGCACTGGATGTCCGGAGGAAAGCAGTAACACAGGAGGTGCCTCCGGATCTGCTGGGGAAGTTCATGACGATCAAAAAACGCTTTGGCAGTCCGGCCATTGTTCCGATACAGGGAATCGTGTGCCAGGGATGCAATATGAACATTCCTCCGCAGATGCGCAATGAACTCCTGCGGTTTGAAAGTCTGAAATGCTGTCCCTTCTGTAACAGAATCATATACTGGGTAAAAGCAGAATAAAGAAAAGGCCGGAGCAGTCCGGACGGTCGCGGGAACTTAGGTTCCGGAGGAAAGTCCGAACACCACAGGGCAGGGCGCTCCGTAACGCGGAGTCGCGGCAACGCGAAGGAAAGTGCAACAGAAAGCAGACCGCCCTTTTCAGTGAACAGTAAACAGTGAACAGTTGTCAAAAGAGCTGTTCACTGATAACTGACAACTGTTCACTGAAACAGGGTAAGGGTGAAACGGTGCGGTAAGAGCGCACCAGTTCTCCGGGTGACCGGGGAAGCTGGGTAAACCCCGCCCGGTGCAAAACCAAATAGGGAAGTGTATGAGGGTGGCCCGCCCAAGCTTCCGGGTAGGTTGCATGAGATGCCGGGCAACCGGCATCCTCAGATGAATGACCGTCACCGGTTCAGCAGAACCGGCACAAAATTCGGCTTATGGGCTGCTCCGGCCTTTTTTTTTCTGAAAACCAAAAGGATATGATGGAAACAATGGAAGCCAAAAAATGTGAATACGGGAATACTTTCAGAGACAAGATTTGTCTGTTTTCCTATGACTATCTGAAATGCTGTCTGTATATTTCCAGTGATGACGCATCTGCCGGGGGCCGGGAATTTACCAAAAAACTGTTCTCCAAACTCATCGGCACTTCCCAGGTTCTGGAAAGTTTTCTGGATTTTCACGGCGCAAAAAACAACAAGGACTGGTATCTGTACCGGGAACTTTCCGCAGCAGTCCGGCATATCAGTCTTGGGGCATATTCCCAGAAGCATATCCTCAACCGTCTGGCTTTCTACAATCTGGAAGATACGGATCAGTTCCGGATTGAGGGTCTGAAAAATCTTGATTTTCTTACCCGATGCCTGAAAAAAATGGGTCCGGTGATTCTTGACGAGGCGGTCCGTCTGAACATCCACATCCCCCAGACATATTTTGAAGCCACTGATTTTCCCGCCATTACCACCGGGGATCGGCTGGAATACAATATCAATGATGAGCAGAAAAGCAGTCAGAGAGAGCATGTGGTCAAAATAGCCACTGAATTTCTCAATATTGCGAAAGACTTTGAAAAGTATGAATTTTTTGAACCCTATGATTCCCTGAAACTGCGGATACTGGTTCCGAATGTTATCAACGAAGTGGAAATCCGGCAGAATGAAATGCTGGTGCACAACCTTCAGTCCGCATTTGACACCTATGTAATCCACGGCGGATACGAATTCGGAGAGCGGAAGCTCAAGGAGCTGCGAAGCCATTTTTCCGTGGTCTTTCATATTCTTCAGATGATGGGCCGTCTGCTGCACTTTTATGAACGCCATCTTCATGAGGCCGGATACAAAGATATTTACAAAAAAGTCCGCAATCAGCTCTCCTTTCTGGTGAATCCCGAAACTCTTCTTGATCGCACTGTCAACTACGGTCTTTATTATGTCTGTCATTTTCTCTCCAAGGGAAAAGACCTGGCCCATGAGGTGCTCAATAAAAATGTTGAACGGGGAGTGATTAAGGTGGGAATTCCGGTGCCCCGCGGTTTTCATAACCGGCCCTGTATGATGGTGGTAAGAGTGGTGGAGCATTACGGCGGGCAGGTGATAATGCGCGCTGGTGACGGATGTTTTGATGCCGGCAGTATACTGGATATGCAGTGGGCCGGCGGAAAAATCCAGAATGAAAATATCACCGAGGTTACCTTTGAAGGAGATGTGCGCGCTCTCAGAGACCTTGAAATCCTTGCCGGTATCAACTATGGAGAAGATCTCATGGGAAAGCCGGTTCCCCTGCCTTCGGATCTGAAATACATCAAGGAATAGGAAAAAAACATGAGTGTTTCAGCGATCATTGTGGCCGGAGGCAGGGGCATCCGCATGGGGGGATCTGTCCGAAAGCAGTACCTTGAAATCGCGGGGCAGCCTGTGCTTTGTCATACCATGAAGGCTTTTGCCGCTTGCAGATCCATTGAGCATATATTTCTTGCAGTTCCCGAAGATGATACAGATTTCTGCCGGAAATCCATACTTTCCGGTCTTGAATTCCGTGATAAAATCCGGTTGGTGATCGGGGGAAAAGAAAGGCAGGATTCGGTATACAACGGACTGCTGGCAGCAGAGGAATATGGCGGAATTGTGGCTGTCCACGACGGCGTCCGTCCCTTTGTTCTTCCGGCACAGATTGAGTCCACCATACGCTGCGCTGCGGAAAACAGTGCATCCATGCTGGGAATTCCCGCGTTTGACACCCTGAAACAGATATCCCCGGACGGAAATGTGGAAAAAACCCTGAACAGGGAAAGAATATGGCTGGCCCAGACCCCGCAGACCTTCCGTTACGATCTGATTCGCAAAGCCCATGAATCTGCACGTCAGTCTGGATATTCCGGCACGGATGACGCATCTCTGGCCGAAAGAATGGGCGAAAAGGTGCGCATGATTGAAGGCAGCCGTTTCAATATCAAAATCACAAGTCCGGAAGACCTGCAATTTGCCCAGGCCATTTATCCTCTGTTTCAGCAGATGCTTTCATCCAAATAACATAATGATGTTAGGTGATTTCCGGAAAAGAATATACCCGCCAAAGTATCAAAAACTTCCAGTTTTTGCCCTGTGCCTGTGAACGGAAATGGTATTTTTATTTTCAGAAATCACCTTAAACCGTATCGTCATACCCGGAGAAGACCGGTATCCAGAAACTGCTGAAAGCAGAGGATTCAGGTTCATGCAGGAATGACAGCAAAGCCCAAGCTTACCGGTTTTTAAAAAAGGCATAGGGTCAAATCCCTTGATTTATATAATAATTACAATTCATTAATGGTTTTCACGGGATTTGGCCCATTACCCATAACACATTGGAATATCATAGAATAACTTGATTCAGAATCTGCTTACTGTTTCCAGAACGGAGACATCTGCCGCAGCCGGGCAATGATGGGCGGCAGTTTTTCCACCACATAATCCACTTCCTCTTTGGTATTGTAAATGCTCAGGCTGAAACGCACTGATCCGTGTGCTGCTGTATAGGGAACTCCCATAGCCCGAAGCACATGGGAAGGCTCCAATGATCCTGAGGTGCAGGCAGAACCCGAAGATGCACAGATCCCCAGTTCATCCATCATCAGCAGAATGGATTCGCCTTCAATAAATTCAAAGGAAATATTGGTGGTATTGGGAAGACGTTTTTCCCTGTCCCCGTTGACCAGAGAGCTGGGAATGCGCTCCAGCAGACCATTTTCCAGTCTGTCCCGCAGATCCCTGATCCTTGTGTTTTCCTCAGTGATATGCGCTGCCGCAAGTTCCGCAGCTTTGCCCAGTCCCACAATGGAGGCCACATTTTCTGTTCCCCCTCTTCTGCCGGATTCCTGATGACCGCCGATCAGAAAAGGGGAAAATTTTGTTCCTTTGCGCACATACAGCGCGCCCACGCCTTTGGGAGCATGGAGTTTGTGGCCGGACAGGGAAAGCATGTCAATGCTGCTCTGTTTCAGATTGATGGGAATCTTTCCCACAGCCTGCACCGCATCTGTATGAAAAACAATGCCCCGTTCTTTTGCCATATGTGCAATTTCTTCGACCGGAAAAATCACACCGGTTTCATTATTGGCCCACATGACGCTGATAATGGCAGTGTCATCTGTGAGATGCTCCCGGAGAAAATCCATATCCAGCAGTCCCTTTTTGTCTACCGGAACAAAGGTGGAGCGGTATCCGTTGCGCCCCAGATATTCACAAAGGTTTTTTATGGCTGAATGTTCCACCCTTGTGGTTATGATATGCTTTTTTTCCGGGCTGGACTGGAGCGCTGCATAAATCGCGGTGCTGTCACTTTCGGTTCCGCAACTGGTAAAGACTATCTCCTCAGGGGAAGCACACAGCAAATCAGCCACACGGGATCGGGCCTGCTTTATGCCGTCCAAAGATTTTTGGGCAAAACGGTACATGCTGGAAGGATTTCCGTACATTTCCGTAAAATAGGGCAGCATGGCCTCAGCAACTTCCGGCGCGACACGGGTGGTCGCGTTGTTATCCAGATAAATGCTTTTCATTGGCACACCTCCACCACAATCAGTTCCGGCGTTACAAACTCCCGTAGTTTCTTTTCCACAAAATCCTTGAGGGTTATGGGTGCTGCTTTGCAACTGGAGCAGGCTCCGCGCAGACGCACCTGCACATGATCACCGTTGACATCCACCAGTTCAATATCGCCTCCATCCTTTTTCAGCGCAGGCTGAATCTCCCTTTGCAGGGTTTCCTCAATAAGCCGGATTTTCTGGATATTGGTCAGCTTTGCGGGTTTGATCTCTTTGGGGATTTCCTTTCCCGCAGCCTCGTCAATGAGTTCCTGAATCCGCTCATGGCATTTGCCGCAGCCCCCGCCTGCCTTGATATAATTGGTCACATCCTCAATGGCATGCAACTGATGCTCTGCCAGTGCTTTGCGGATTTCCACATCCGTAATTCCAAAACATTCGCATACAATATTGCCCTCTTTTTCCTCCACAGGTCTGCCCCGGTAGCAGGCAATTGCCTTGCCCAGAGCCTCCTGCCCCATGACCGAACAGTGCATTTTCTCTTTGGGCAGACCGCCAAGATAGGCCACAATATCGTCATTGGTGATTTTTTCCGCTTCCTTAAGGGTTTTGCCTTTGAGCATTTCCGTCAGGGCAGAAGAGGATGCAATGGCACTCGCGCAGCCAAAAGTCTGAAATTTAACATCAATGATCCGTTCGTTTTCATCCAGCTTAAAAGTCAGTTTCAGCGCGTCCCCGCAGGACATGGAACCGACCTCCCCTATACCGTCCGCATTTTCAATAACGCCCACATTCCGGGGATTGAGAAAATGCTCTCTGACTTTATCTGTATATTCCCACATGCTATCCTCCTGATGTATATGAACTGAAAACCTGCCGGCAAATCAGCAGGTTATTTATGGTTTGTCTGAATCTGCAGGCATTTTGCATGAAGAACCGCTGATTTGGCGGCTGCCTTTTCTTTGTCACCTGACAACTATAATCACGATAAAAGAAAAAAAAAGTCTCATTATGACAGATGGGCAGATTTTTGGAAGATCGGAGAGACAAACGGAAAGTTTCGCAGGTTCCCAAACGTGCCAGCTGAGCCTGCCGAAGTTTTTCCGTTTGGACTCATCAGACTGTCAAAAAATTTTTTTCACAGTCCACTCAGTTTTGCACAGAAAAAACTCTGTGTGAATCTGTGCAAACGCTGTGCAGATTTGCGGTTAAACAAAATTTTTTGAGCAGGTTTGATAACGCCAATCTCTCCTTCGCGTCCGGATGCATTGCTGAGTTATGCATTTGGGTTTGAATCAATAATCGGTAGTGGGTCTGCACATACTGACAAAAAAAATAACTGCTTAATATTATTATATTTTCAAAAATATACTGATTTTTGTCTATACATAATAAATACAAACAGTTATACGATACATCCATGATACTGCTTATACTGATTATAAATAACATATTGATTTATATATTAAAAAAATCAGTATGAAAAGTCCCACTACCCAATAATCTTTTTTCAGTGAACAGTTCGGATATGAAAATCAAATTCAAATATTTTTTCAATCTGATCCGCCTCTGATAAATGTATGGGAGTTATCATCTCTCTATTCAGGGGGACAGATCCGTTCCCGTATTTTTCTATTGTCTCTTTATACGGCATCCAGTCAAGATCCCCCAATTTTACTATCTTCCCAAGTTTTTCTCCCGTTGCATCGTAAAAACCTTTGTACACAAGTTCGGAACAATAAATTGCGCTGCTGTCCATTTCAAATCCGGCATCATACGGAGTTCCCAGATAATTTTTCAGTTTTAATATAAATTTCGGAATGATATCCCTGTATCGTTTTTTTAGTCTGTAAACATAAAACTGACCGTAGCGTCCCTGTCTTATCCATTTGTTCAACGGTGTCAGCTTCACATAGCCCAGAGCCTCTATCACAGCCCACCTTCCCTTTTCCCTGACAAGTACACCGCAGTGTGAATAATGTGAACGGGTGACACCTTCTATTGTCCGGGTCAGCTCACTGATTCTCGGCAATGGCTGAAAAATGATATCTCCTTCTTCCGGATCATACATTGCAGCAGTTATGTACGGAATTACAAATCTGATTATGAAAATAAAAACGGCAGCGGCAGTAAGAACATAAAATCTTCTCCATTGCCATTTTGTTTCAGGTAACACTTTTATTTTCAAGTTTACCCCCCTGCAAACCAAATAACTTCCTGAAAGAAGTGAATATTTGCTCCGAAACAGTCTTTAAATGCATAACAGTCAACAACATTACCAGCTTCCCGAAGCACCGCCTCCGCCTGAGGAACCTCCGCCTCCGCCGGAAAATCCACCGCCTCCTGAAGAAAAACCCCCACCCCCGGAAGAAAAGCCTCCGCCCCAGGAACTTGAACTGCTGCTTCGGGAACCTGAACTCCTTCTGTATGAACCCGATGTTCTGCGAGTCATACCTGAACCCAGATCAATGCTTCTTCCTGCTTTTTTGAGTCTGCTGGTGACGATCATAAAAATAATGAACAATATGAAAAACATCATAAAACCAAGACCTTCACTGCCGGTGTTCTGCTGTTTTTTCGGACTGCCCTGATATGCCCCCCTGACAGAAGCAAGAATGCCCTGCACACCCTTTTTTATGCCGGAATAATAATCCCCGCTTTTGAATGCAGGCGTAATTTCATTGCTGATGATCATCATGCTTTGGGCATCTGTAAGCCTGTCCTCCAGACCGTATCCCACCTCGATTCTCATTTTTCTGTCCTGAATGAAAACCGCAAGCAGCACGCCGTTGTCCTTTTTGCTCTGCCCGATTTTCCACTGTGAAAACAGATCATTGACATAACCTTCCAGAACAAATCCTTCCGGAATTTTGTTCATAATGCAGACAAAAATCTGGGTGGAGTCAGTAGTTTCAATCTCTCTGAGAATGCCGTCAAGTTCCAGCTTCTGTTCATTTGTCAGAATTCCCGCATAATCGCTGACCCAGGAAATGGGTTTCGGGAAATCATAGGCCAGTGCATTGGCACAAATCAATATTGTCAGAATGAGAAAAAGACTGATTTTTCGCATGATGAAACTCCTTTTTTGTGCATTGGTTTTATATGTCTGACAGTTGTATGGGACAGAAAGTTTCCCACAGAGAACACAGAGAAAATACACAGAGAACACAGAGAAAAATTTGAGATTTCTGTGGAATTTCCCCTGCTGTCCTCAAAAAAATATCAATGCTTTTTTACATGTTTTCTGAAAAAAGCATTTTTATTCCCCCACAGAGATTTCATTGCTCAGTTCATTGGCATCATCTTCCTCACAGGGAAAAAATTCCTTGAGTTTTTCTCCGATTCTGTCAATAAAATAAATGATTCCCGCTATAATCTCCCCGCGTCCGAAATAATTTCCCATTTCATCCTTTTCTTTTTCCCAGAAATCATCCCCGACTTTTTCATTGATGCCTTTATCGCCGAATATGGCAAATTTTTTGTCATCCAAAGCTACATAAATCAGTATGCCGTTGCGAAGTTCTGTGTTGTGCATTTCCAGTTTTTCAAAGACTTCCACCGCCCGATCAAGGGGAGACATGTCTTTTTTGAGTCTGCTTTCCATATGCACCCGGATTTCTCCGGAGGTATTTTTCTCTGCGTTTGCTATGGCTTCAACCAGTTTTTTTCTGTTTTCCTCTGTCATCAGTCTGTCAACAGAAGACTGTCTTTTAAACAGCATAATCCCCCCTTTTTGTTCATGTTAAATCTGGGTTCTTATTCAATATCAGTTTGGGACAGCGATTCAGGATATACTGACAAACTTTCCGTTTGGCACTCCTCTGCTGTCCTTAACTTTCAGTCATTCAGACGAATCCTTACACGCCCATGTTCTGCTGTCAGTATACAGCCTGCCTCCAGTTCCTTATGATAATTATTCAGAATATAAAGACATAGAGTAACCTGTTCTTTGGCAGCCAGATTTACCAATCGCAAAATACCGCAATGGGACATACCATGCAGTACAGCCAGTTCACCAAAATCTTTATCCAACGTAATGAGGATACGATTCTCCTGAAAGGCTGTATCCAAAATTTTTGCATCACCGGGATCAGTTTCCCATAAACCTGTCCATACAACATCGTATCCTCTGGCTGCAAGTTCCTTATATACACCGCCCCATACACAGGTATCCAGCAGTATTTTCATATATTTTGACCTGAAAAAATCACAGGTTCAATGCGTTCATGACTGACAACCCGGCAGGCATACATCAGACATGCCTGAATATCTTCCGGCTCAAGCCAGTTATAGCCTGCCAGAATTGTTTCCTGACTGTCTCCTGCCGCCAGCATGCCCAGAATATGTTCCACTGCCATACGGCGGCCTCTGACAATGGGTTTGCCTCCGAAAATCTGGGGATTGACAGTAATACGTTTTAATATTTCATTCTCACTCATAATCGCAAATTCTCCTTATGCGGTTTGGATAAAAACGTATCTTTCAAGGGGATGAATTTGTCGGGGTGTAATACCAATTCACCATTGATTTGATACAATCTGCAACTGATCCGGAGGAGTGCAAAAATTAAGTGGAGCAATTTTTTGCACAGACAAAATATCGGACAATATTGGATAAAACCAATGGAGAATCAGTATAATACCAATTAACAATTGATTTGATACAATTTGCACTCCCGCCCCGGTCTGATCCGGAGGAGTGCAAAAATTAAACAAAGCAGTTTTCTGCACTCCTCCAGCCGGTTTTACATAGGACAAAAATTGGCAAAAAAACTATAAATTTCAACGTTTAATATTATTGAAAGCTGACTTTCGGCGCGTTTTCCGCTCCCTTTTCGGCTTTGAAATATGCCTTTTCCCCAAATCCCATCATCCCGGCCAGTATGACCTGGGGGAAGCGTTTGATGTATGCGTTATAGACCTGCACGGTTTCATTGAAGCGTTTGCGTTCCACGGCAATTCTGTTTTCCGTTCCTTCCAACTGTGCCTGCAGGGCCAGAAAATTCTGATTGGCTTTCAGATCAGGATAGCGTTCCGCCACAACCATAATCCGGCTCAGCGCGGCTGACAGAGCAGCCTGTGACTGCTGAAATTTTGCAAATACTTCCGGATCATTGAAAACATTTCCGGAAATGCTGCCGGTTCTGGCTCTGGCCTCTGTGATGGCCTGCAGGGTTTCTCTTTCATGCCGCATATAACCCTGCACAGTTGCCACCAGATTCGGTATGAGATCCGCTCTTCGCTGATAGACATTTTCCACCTGTCCCCAGCTTCGCTTCACGTCCTCATCCAAAGAGACCATTTTATTGTATTTGGATACAATCATAATGGTCATAATCAGCATCACTGCAACAAAGCCTATGACAGAAAAGATCACAACTGATCTCAAAAAGGATTTTTTCTCTGTCAGTTCTCCGCGAACCTGCCGGGCGATCTTATCCACTTCCTCTCTGGAAAAAGATGTAAGTTCGGAAAGCGCCTCCTGGCTTGCGTCCGCGTCTTTCATTTTGTCCGCCTTTTCCGCTTCCTGAATCACACGCCTGCGAATCTCGGCCTGAATTTCTTCTTCACGCATTCTGCTGTCTCCTTTGCATCGGTTATCCCCTTGTTCAGATTTCAGTGTTCAGCAGTTAGGTGATTTCCATTAATGATTATACCGTTTTTCGCAGGGCGGGCACGGCTTTCTGTGCCCGCCGTCCTGCTGAAACGGCGGGCACAAAAAGCCGTGCCCACCCTGCAATGATGGTACATTTTTTCATGGAAATCGCCTTACATCGCTCATGCTGCACAGTCCTTACAAAAACTGCACATGCTCTCATTTCGGAAAAAAATCCGGAATCCGGCAGTTTTCCGGCATATTCCGGACGCCGTTTTTTTCTGACATTGCAGCAGTGCTCAGCATGAGTTGTCATCTGCAATTTTTTTCTCAGGCTGCTGATTTCAGCCAGCCGGTTTTCATCATAAGAAAAACAAATGCTGCCGATAAAAAAAGCATCATGAAAATGATATGGGCAATATCAATAACAATGTTGAAATGATATGAAAAAACAACATCCGGCAGATTTTTCAGCACCCGGAAGATACCGGTAATCACAAGCCCGGAAAGAAAAAACATCCGGACATAAGCTACACGGGTCAGCCTGAACGCGTGCCTGTCTGCCAGAAAATAGGCCGTGATGCAATATCCGAAAATGCAGAAAAGCACCATTGCCGCAATATAATGAAGATAATGGGTGAAATAAAAATCCGCAAGCCAGCCAAGCCCCGGAATATCTGCAATGTAATAGCGTTTGAAAATGGGCATCTGCGCAAAACCGCTCAGCCCCAGCACAAACAGGGTCAGAATATAGACTTTTTTGATTCCCCTGTGTTCGGCAGAACGTTTTTTCAGATTCATTTTTCTTTCTCCCCGCTGTCAGTCACTGTTTTGGAAAAATTGTAAAAACGTCCGGCCGCGGCAGCCACTCCGGCAACAGGGGCAAGGAGCATGGCTTTGGCAAGATTGTCCGCATGGGACATGGAATCTTTGACCGCTTTGAAATGGGGACGTCCCGGACCGGCTTCAATTGCTTTGTTCAGAAGATCAAAAGGAACCGGTGAAACATAAATGGTGTTCGTTCCGCCGTTTTCTGTTTCTCCGTAAATATATCCCCCGATTTCTTTGGCAATCTCATGGGCTTTGCGGACAATTTCCTCTCTGGGGCCTATGGTCTGTACCTCTTCCGGGCATTCCTCAATGCACGCGGGCAGTTTTCCCTCCTCCAGCCGGTTATAACAGCGGTCACATTTGAACATAACCCCGTTTCCGGCAAACGCGGGCATCAGATCCAGATACAGCCCCAGTCCGGTCTGACGCTCCGGAATATGCCAGGGGCAGACATCTTTGCATTTCTGACCTCCCAGACAAATATCCGCATCAATGCGCACAATTCCGTTTTCCAGTTTCCATGCCGCGCCCCAGGGACAGAGATCCGCACATGGCGGATTCTGGCAGTGCATACAGCGCCGGGGAAAAGTCAGGGTCTGCTCGCTTCCGTTTACCATGACTGTGGCACTTTGGATAAAAACCCATGTATAAGGAGTCAGTCTATCCTGGACATCCCTTTTTTCCGACCAGTCTGCTGCCTTTACCCGGCTTGGATACATTTTGGGAAAAGGCTTGACCGGTTCGGGAAATTTTGAGGCATTTGCTGCTTTGCATGCATCCACACAGGCTTCGCACCCCACACATTTCCGTATATCAATCAGGGTTGCCAGTTCTGCGGAACCGGCTCCCCGTGCTGAGGCAGGCAGGGGAATTCCCGAAGTTCCCAATGTCCCTGCTGCTGCCAGACCTGCTTTCAGAAAAGATCTTCTGGATAGTTTTTTCATACTCTGTCCCTGCCTTGCCATCTTCATGCGTATTGAATTAAGGTGATTTCCATTAATGATTATAACGTTTTTCGTAGGGTGGGCACGGTTTTTTGTGCCCGCCGTCCTGCTGAAACGGCGGGCACAAAAAACCGTGCCCACCTACAATGATGGTACATTTTTTCATGGAAATCGCCTAACACCTTTGAAAAAAAAATGACATGCACTGTTTCCCAATCTATGCTGCGGAAAAACAGTATGACGCAAATCCGCTGATACACCCGGAAGAGAATCTCCGGCTGCATACTGCAAAACCCCTACAGAAAACCCCTCTGCAGAGGGATTTCCGCTGGTTGAAAAATCAGCCCGGAGTTTCATTGCCGGGTATCCGGACGGATTTGTTTAACAGACCGAAAATTTTAAAAAATCAGTTGACTGTTCACAGATTCTCTCCGGCCTGTCTGATTTTTTTCAGATTTGCCTGAATCTTTTTGTGTTTTTCCGACAGACCTGCATGTTTTTCTTTCACTTTTTCCACAACATCCGGTTTGGCTTTGGACAGGAAATCCTCATTATGGAGTTTTTTGGAAACCCCCTCAATTTCCTTTTCCAGTTTTGCCAGTTCCTTTTCCAGCCGCTGTGCCTCTTTGCCAAAATCAATAATGCCTTCAAGCGAGACAAATATCACTGCTTTGTCAATAATGGCTGTGGCTGCGGATTTGGGTTTTTCTCCGGGTTTTTCCACGATCATGGATTTCAGCCTTGCCAGTTCGCTGATCAAAGCCTTTTCTGCTTCCATCAGACTGCGAATCTTTTCATCTGAAGACTGCACCCGCACCTCAAGGCTCATGGAAGGCGGAATGTTCATTTCTCCCCGGATATTGCGTATGCCGGTAATCGCGGACATCACGGTTTCCATACGGGCTTCGGCATCCGGATTAAGGGCAATCGCTGCATTGGCCGGATTATCCGCAGGATAGCAGGCAGTCATGATGGAGCCTTCTGTTCCCGGCAGTTTGTGCCAAATCTCTTCCGTGACAAAGGGAACAAAGGGATGAAGCAGAATCAGGCTTTCCCGCAGCACCCGCCAAAGGACACCGAGGGTTGTCTGTTTTGCATCTTCTCCTGCCTGTCCGTAAAGCGCAGGTTTGACGGTTTCCAGATACCAGTCGCAGAATTCATGCCAGACAAAATGATACAGCGCACCCGCAGCCTCATTGAAATGATAGGCGTCCAGATAGGTTTGCACATCCTGCATAACCCGGCGCAGGCGGGACAGAATCCATTGATCCGGCAGAGAAAGTTTGCCGCTGATTTCCGGATACGGCTGATTCAGGTGCATGAGGGAGAAACGCGCGGCATTCCAGATTTTGTTGATGAAATTCCGGTACCCTTCCACCCGTTTTTCCGACATTTTCACATCCCGTCCCTGTGCGGCAAATGCGGCAAGGGTGAAGCGGAATGCGTCTGTTCCGTAATTGCCGATCACCACCAGCGGATCAATCACATTGCCTTTGGATTTGCTCATTTTCTGGCCTTCCTCATCACGCACCAGAGCATGAACATACACATCCCGGAAAGGCACATCATTCATGAAATGCAGTCCCATCATCATCATCCGGGCCACCCAGAAAAACAGAATGTCAAAACCTGTCACCAGCGCGGATGTGGGATAAAAAGTTTTCAGCAGCGGCGTCTGTTCGGGCCATCCCATAGTGGAAAAAGGCCAGAGCGCGGAACTGAACCAGGTATCCAGCACATCGGTTTCCTGTATCAGTTTTTTGCTGCCGCATTTCGCGCAGGAAACCGGGGCATCCATTGCCACCATCAGTTCTCCGCAGTCCTCACAGGTCCAGGCAGGAATCTGATGGCCCCACCAGATTTGCCGGGAAATGCACCAGTCCCGGATATTTTCCAGCCAGTCGTAATAGGTGTTTTTCCACATTTCCGGAATGATACGGGTGCGCCCGTCACGGACAGCGGCAAGAGCCTTGTCTGCCAAAGGTTTGGCTTTCACAAACCACTGCCGGGACAGATTGGGTTCAATAACCGTGTGGCAGCGGTAGCAGTGCCCCACACTGTTTTTCAAATCTTCGGTTTTGATAAGAAGTCCCAGTTCTTCCAAATCTTTGAGAACAGCCTTCCGGCATTCAAAGCGATCCATGCCTTCATATTTGCCTGCCTCTGCTGTCATTTTTCCGTCATCGCCAATGGCTTTGATTGCAGGCAGATTATGGCGTTTTCCCAGTTCAAAGTCATTGGGATCATGCGCGGGTGTGACTTTCAGTCCGCCTGTTCCAAAATTCATATCCACGTAGGTGTCACGGATGACCGGGATTTTTCTGTTGAGCAGCGGCAAAATCACTTCTTCCGCAGGAAGATTCTGATACCGTTCATCATCCGGATTTACAGCCACAGCAGTGTCGCCCAGCATGGTTTCCGGTCTGGTGGTTGCAACCGTGATGCCCCCGGAACCGTCAGGAAAAGGATATTTGACATGCCAGAGATGGGAATCTTTTTCCTCGTGTTCCACTTCCAAATCAGCCAGCGCAGTATGGCAGCGGGGACACCAGTTGATAATATAATTTCCCCGGAAAATCAGGCCGTCTTCATACAGTTTCACAAAAACTTTGCGCACGGCCAGGGAAAGTCCCTCATCCATAGTGAAGCGTTCCCGTTCCCAGTCACAGGATGCTCCCATGCTTTTAAGCTGATGGATAATTTTTCCGCCTGATTCTTTGCGCCATGCCCAGACTCTTTCAATAAATCTGTCCCGGCCCAGTTGATGGCGGTCAGTACCCTCACTTGCCAGTTGTCTTTCCACCACATTCTGGGTAGCGATTCCCGCGTGGTCGGTTCCGGGCATCCAGAGAACATTGTCCCCTTTGAGTCTTCTGTACCGGCAGAGAATATCCTGCAATGTGTTGTTCAGCGCGTGTCCCATATGCAGCACACCCGTGACATTGGGCGGAGGAATCACAATGGAATAACTTTTCTGCGCGCTTTGATCTTTGGCTGCAAACAGCCTGTTTTTCTCCCAGAATTCATACCACCGGGCTTCCACCTCATGCGGTTCATATCCCTTGTCAAGCAAATCGGTACTCATCTTTGTTTACACTCCTCAGAAGATTGATAAAAAGACTGCGGGTATGCGGCAGTCTGTATGTTATTGATAATTTAAAATTTGTTTTGTTGAAGAATCACTGCCGAAAATCGGCTCCAATGCAGTTATCCGGTTCCCGATTTTTTCGGCAGACTCACTCTGCCAACTCACTCCAATGATGCCACATGATATAATCCTCGTGCATTTCGTAATCCGCATTGTCAGGCAATCCCTTTTCTTCCAGTTCCGACAGTTTCATTCGGTACTTTTCCTCAAAAAAACGGATTTTGCCCAGAGCCAGAAAAAGTTTTTTATTCAGATCAGAAAACCGGATTGCGGCACCATGACTTATCACGGATGCTTTTTCTTCCGGTGGAAGCAGTGAAAAACCTCTCTCAATCCTTTCTCCGATACCGGCAATATGTTCCATTTTTCAACATCCTCCAAATAATATTGCTTCCCTGCTTTTCACACTGTAACAGAAGTTGACATTTCAGTCTTGTACAATTCTTTGAAAGATTTAATTATACCATCAATTTCATCTGCCAGCTCCTTTACATATTTTTCTCTTTTTGCAACATCTGCAAGTGCAAACACATTTTCATCTTTACTATCTTTGAAATTAAATCTACGCACTGGATATTTCCAACCTAAACACCAGTTTTCTCTTTTAAAACTATCATCTATCTCCTTTAACAAATTTGAAAGATCATTGTATTTTGACTCCTTATGAGAAGCATAGGTTGAGCCTTTTTTAAAAAAGAGTCCATAATAAATATTGTTATAAATTAATATCCGCAATAGGAGTTTTTCATTATCAATGTCACATACATTTATATCTATGCCATAATCTTTATTGTTTTTTGATTGGTTATAGTAAGATTCTACATCAGCTCTCGAAAATTTATCTTCATTTTGAATATGATAGCCAATATTCTCCAGACAGGATGCAAGTTCCTTCCAGAATTGATACTGTATTTCTATTTGTGCCTCGGTTAATGCCAGACTTATATCCGTTGCAAGACGAATATATTTTTCCTCCTCATTTTTTGATAATAATAAAATCTTAATTTCCATTATATACTCCTTTGAATGATATTTACCTGTAAGTTTTTGAATCAATGTTCTGTATTGAACAAATGTCTCCCGTAAAATTGGAAATGTTGCTGCTTCTTTGATACATTTTTCCAGCCAGTTATCAATATCATCTCTATAAGATGGTGTCTTCAATATCAGTTTTTCATTTCCTTCCAAAGAACCGAGACTCTGACTGCTTGGCATATCACCATAAAGAGTGAGATAAATAACTTTTATATCATCAAAACCTTCATCTTTCATCTTGCCAAAATATGTTTGAATCTGTTTGTCCTGATCTTCCGCATATATTTTATTTTCTATGATGATTGCCTGTTTCCTGCTATTTGTAATACATAGGTCAATCTTTTTGTATTCTCTTTTTGCACTTATATCCTCCATTGCAAAATCTGAAATACCGACTGTTTCCAGAAATAATGTAAGGAACAGATTTTCTTTATGATGAACTCCGGCAGGATTCAGAATTTCATATAAGAATCTGGAATGGAGATTGACCTCATCTGTATCATTTCGCAATATAGAAAAGATATTAAAGTCATATTCATTTGCTTTTAATATCTTTTCATATTTGAAATTAATTAACTTAACTTTTTCAAGAAGCGATTTCACGCCATCAATATCAAAGTCGTTCATGTTATAACTCTTTTATAATTTTAATGATTATCAGTTATCGGATGATAAAAAATATCACAGGATCACCAATGCCATTAAGTTAGGTGATATTCTGCCCCCAGCCGTGGCATATTGAGATTATTCCGTCTCCCAGTCTTCCAGTAATAAACCTTCGATCCGGTTAAATTCTCTTGTATTATGAGTAACCAATATTATATTTCTTACAAGGGCTGTGGCAGCAATCATTAAATCATTTGGGCCTACAGGAGTACCTGCTTTTTCCAGTTTTGATCTTATATTGCCATATATTTCTGCTGTTTCATCATCAAACGGATAAGAAACAAAACGGTTGAGAAACTGTTTCTGTTTTTGCAAATTCTGTTCAGGATATTTGCTTTTCATGGAGCCATAAAAAAGTTCAGCCTTCACAACAGAGCATATGACAATGTCTTCAGGATGACTTCTTTCTACATGTCTGCGTATGGATTCCGATTTTCCGTTAAGATATTTTATACAGGTGTTTGTATCAAGAAGATATTTCAATCCACAGCCTCCCGAATCTCAAACACGCCCTGTTCACCCCGCTCCACCGGATCGTCTGACAGGCATCCGTATGTGCTTTCAACAAATGAAATCCATTCTCTGTCAGTAAGCAGACGGGAATTGCTTTCCCTGTTTTCCTGCTTTGATACAGGTGTATATTCAAAAGCCTTTATTATACGATACAGCACTTCGAGATATCGATCCGGCACATTGCTGATTTCAGATTTAATTATTTCTTTGCTTATCATTTCTCAACTCCTGTCTGCTGTATAAATTCTTATAATCCGCTTCCCAAATGCCTTTGGTTTATGCTTAAAGTAATTTTTTGCCATAAAAAACCAAAATCGGACTATAATATCAACCCTGACGGGGTTTTAGAATGGTGTTTGTAACGGGTTTTCTATAATAGTGACACCCCTTACGGGGTTAAAAAATCCCATACAGTATGATATTGTTACAGAAAACGGCATTCAGAAAGCAAGACCTGATCCCGAAAGGGATGATATTATTATAGAATTATTGAAACCGTACAAGTCCGGAAATTTAATATGATATTCCCTGTTAATTCATGAATAACCTGCTGATTCATCAGCAGGTTATTCATCGGCAGGCTTTGTGCTGTTACATTTTGTCCCCCTCGGCAATGTCTTCCATAAACCCGTCCCTGAACTTCTTCATTTCCTCTTCAACTGCCTTGCCCACTACCTCTCTGAGCACTTTTTCGATACGCTCGGAGAACACCCGGTTGATGATCCGTTCAATGGCTCCCTCTATCTGAGCGGGGGACAGGGAAAAATAATACTTTCCGGCAATACTGTCATACAAAGGTTCTCTTTCGGCTGTATGAACGGCAGCATTTTTTGCATCCTTTATATCTGCCATATCTGCTGTTCCACTTTCTTCCCTCAGTGTTTCAGTTGACAGATCCGGATATTCTTTCCTGCGTTCCTTTTTATCAGCTTTGATTTCCGTGCGCCCGGCACTGACAGTTTTGCTGATTTTCCTTACCGGCTCCGGTTTTGCCTCATTATCAGGTATATGGAAAAAAGCATCTTCAGACGCGGACTGTTTTGCATTTTCAGCATTGAGCATATCCAGCATTCCGATGGTATTGTCAGCACCTCCGTATTCCTCCCGTGCTCCGGGGCTGTCCATGCTGTTGAGAATATCCATTGCGGACATGCCATCTTCCGCATCATCCGGCAGAACATCTTCTTTTGCAGAGTCAGCATCCAGAATACTGTCCAGATCAGGAAGACCTTCATCCGCATCCCGGATCAGCAGCTCATCCATTTCCTCATCCCCTGCTTTATCTGCTTCGGTCAGGGGATCAGGCAGATTTCCTGAAACCGGCCCCGGAATATCCGAAGCTGAGGCCACAACCGTTTCCGCATTCAGATCAAAATCTTCTTCCCTGCTTTCAGTTACAGCGGCTTCGGCGCCGGGTTCCAGGGGAAGTTCCTCTTCCGCGTCAATAATGGCTTCGGCGCCGAGTTCAAAAATTGGTTCCTCCCCGGCATCCGGATTTCCGAAAGCGGAATCCGAAACAATGACAGTTTTGGCATCCAAATCAAAAACAGATTCATCTTCCGGTTCTGAAAGAAAACTGTCCGCAGTATTTTTTTCATCTCTGATATCCGGCTCAGAAGAGAATTTATCTTCGGGTTCCTGCAGAATATCCGAAAAATCAAAGGCTTCATCCAAATTCTTTTCAGCGGACTTATCTTCGGATTTGTCAGGTGCTGTTTTTTCTTTCATTTTCAGATCAGTCTCCTCAAATTCGGATGGACTCATAACCATAGTGAGGGCATCCGGATCAGCCTCCTCCTCCGTAATTTCGGTAAGAAAAGCCGCACCAAGGAAATCAGCATCATCCTGGGGTTTATCAGGATTATTTTCTGAAAGAAAAGAGCTGATTGTATCTGCCCTGTCAGCAGACATGGATATTTCCTTTTCAAAAGAATCTGTCTGCATCTTTTGATCCGGATTATCCGCCAGTCCGGTTTTCCGATCCGGCATATCTGCCCGGAAATCCGGTGATGTTTCAGCATCTGTATCAGACAGCAGATCCGTACCGTCCTCGGCTTCATCTTCCCTGCGGACAAAATCAAAATCAGACTCACCGGGGGAACTGAAAATATCTGCCGCATCCAGATTGAACGCAGAACCGTCTTCGGCGGTTTTCAGTTTTTCTGTCTCCTCCTGCTCAAATGCCAGTTCTGAGATAAGCTTTTTTTTATTTGTCCGAATATCCGGAAAACTGCTGAGAGCACTTTCCGCCGCATCCGTATCTGAAAGACATATCTCGTCCAGATTGCCGCCAGGGGCAAAAACTGTACCCGTATCAAAGGAACAGTTTCCGTTTTTTTCCCAATCCCCTGCGCATGAAGCTTTTTCCGATTCTTTGTATAGGGGCGGATCAGTATCATCCGGGGGAGAGTTTATGGTTGTGGCATTTGGATCAATGGTCATGTCTTCCCTGCCTGTTTTCCCGGAGGCGGAATCCCTTTCCTCAGTTTCAGACATCAGCATGGTTCCCGTATCTGTTTTTTCATCCGGGTCCGAATCTGTAAACCGGACGAAATTCGGCATACCGAAACCCGGCACGGCTTCTTCCCCGTCAGATCCGGAAATCAGTCTGTCCGGCATGTTTCCGGGTATCGGCCCTGCCGGTTTGTCAGCATCCGTCCGGAATGGTTTCTGAGCACCCGTGAATTGGGGGGCTATAATCATTCCTTCGCCCAGATCCAGTGTTTCTTCCGGAAAAACCGGATCTGTTTCCGTCAAATCCTTTCTGCCAAAACCTCTTATCTCTTTTTCCTTCATGTCTGCCCCGCTTTCCTGGATAATTCATCTTGCGCACTGCCGTCACAGAGGTATTCACCGCTATGACGGTGGATACGGTAATCTGCTGATTTTTGAGAAACTGCGTAACATCAGACGGATAATATATTTTTTCCAAAATGCCCATGACAGGGTTTTTCCCGGTAAATTCTGTATATAATTCTGAAATTTTTCAAAAAATACCATATACGCCGGAATGTGTCAAGATATTTGCTTTTCCTTTTCCGGAACAGACTTTTGTTTTTCTTTCAGAAAGAGATGAAATTTTCTTGATTTTTTTTTCGCTTTAGTGAACTATAGATCAGGTTATAGTGATTTCAGTTTTTTTCCGGACAAGGATGTAATCAGGGAAGTCCTGAAAAATAATATGCCCGGCCGGATTTGGCGGACATCCGGAGCAGATGTGCATGTTTTCCGGAAAACGGGCGGATCGTTTTTTTGGTAATTTCCCAATCATTGATGAATTAAGAAAAGAAATGGAAAATAATATTATGGAAGATACCCTCAGGTATAAAGATGCTTTTGTCCATATCATCACCTGCAATCCGGAAATGCTTTCGATTTTTGAATATATCGAATCCCTTTCCGGAACTTCTCACCCTGTGCTGATTACGGGTGAAAGCGGGGTGGGCAAGGAACTCATTGCCAGAGCCATTCACACGGTCAGAGGACGCAGCGGCAGACTCCTGGCCATCAGCGGTTCCAGTTTTGATGATTCTGTTTTTTCGGAAATTCTTTTCGGCAAAGTCACGGATGGAAACCATTTCCGCCAGGGAATGATCGGAGAGGCGGCCGGAGGCACACTGTTTCTGGACGAAATAGGTCTGCTCGGTCCGGTTTCCCAGGCGGATCTGCTGGATTTTCTGGATAAGGATGATTTTCTGCCCCCGGATCGGAAGATTCCAAAACCACAGGATATTCAGTTCCTGGCCGCCACCAGTACCGACCTGTGGGGACTGCAGAGGACAGGAAGATTCCGCAGGGAACTCAATCTCAGTCTCCGCTTCCATCATATTCATGTCCCGTCTCTGCGGGAAAGGCCCGAAGACATTCCGCTGCTGGTGAACCACTTTCTCAATGAAGCCGCGCGTACCATGCGGAAAAAAAGACCGACCCCGCCCAAGGAACTTTTCACCCTGCTGAAAACCTATACCTTTCCGGGCAATATACGGGAACTGCGGGATATGGTTTTTGAAGCAGTGAGCAGACACAAGTCCAAGGTGCTTTCCCTGGATGTGTTCAAATCCTATATTGACCGGGATCACAGAGGACTGCGCATGATTACGGAACTGGATCCGGATGAAAGCTCCCCTTTCAAATCTCTGCGGGAACTGCCGACAATCCGGGAAATTACCCGTCTGCTGGTTGCTGAATCCATGAAACGGGCCAACGGAAATCAGTCAATTGCCTCACGGATGCTGGGGATATCACAGCCCGCGCTGAGCAAGCGGCTTAAAAAAGAGGCGGAAAAATCAGGAAAATGAAATTGACATCAAAACGCAGATGATTATTTTTCAGTTAATAACGATGAAGTATTTGCATATTTTATAATATGAGTTTTTATTTTAATATCTGAAAAGTAATACAGCAAAGGAGTGATATATGCGTTTTGACAAATTTACCATAAAATCACAGGAGCTTATTCAGAATGCCCAGGCCCTGGCCTCACAGCACAGCCATCAGCAGATTGAACCGGAGCATCTGCTGGCAGCCATGCTGGGCGAAGCCCAGGGCATTGCCAATGCCATGCTCCGGAAACTGGGCGTTTCCCCCAAGTCTGTGATGCAGGAACTGCATCTGGCTTTGAACAGATTTCCCAAAGTCAGCGGCGCGGGAGAAAGCTATATCTCCCCGCGTTCCAAATCAGTGCTGGATGCCGCGTTTGCCGAGTCCGGCAAAATGAAGGATCAGTATGTGAGCATTGAGCATATCCTGCTGAGCATCGCGGATGAGAAAAAAGGGGAGTCTGCCGGAATTCTCCGGAAATACGGTGTGTCACGGGATGCCATTCTCCGGGTGATGCTGGATATTCGCGGCAATCAGAGCATCAATGATCCCAATCCGGAAGAGAAATATCAGGCTTTGGACAAATTCAGCCGGGATCTTACGGATCTGGCACGTTCCGGCAAGCTGGACCCGGTGATTGGCCGGGATGAGGAAATCCGGCGCATTGTGCAGGTTCTTTCCCGGCGCACCAAGAACAATCCCGTGCTGATCGGTGAACCGGGCGTGGGCAAAACTGCTATTGTGGAGGGACTGGCCCGGCGCATTGTGGAAGGGGATGTTTCCGAAAGCCTGAAAAACCGGAGGCTGGTGGCTCTGGATATGGGCGCGCTCATTGCGGGAGCCAAATACCGGGGCGAGTTTGAAGATCGGCTCAAGGCTGTTCTCAAGGAAGTGGAACGGGCAGAGGGGGAAGTGATTCTGTTCATTGATGAACTTCACACTCTGGTAGGCGCGGGTGCGGCAGAGGGAGCAATGGATGCCTCCAATATGCTCAAACCTGCGCTGGCACGCGGAACCCTGCGCTGTGTCGGGGCCACCACTCTGAACGAATACCGGAAATATATTGAAAAGGATGCGGCTCTGGAACGCAGGTTCCAGCCTGTGCTGGTGCGGGAACCCAATGTGGAGGATACCATTTCCATTCTCCGGGGCCTCAAGGAAAAATACGAGGTGCATCACGGTGTCCGGATTAAGGATTCTGCCATTGTCGCGGCAGCCACTTTGTCGGATCGCTATATTTCCGACCGTTTTCTGCCGGACAAGGCCATTGATCTCATTGATGAATGTGCGTCCAAACTCCGCATTGAGATTGACAGCATGCCTGCGGAAATTGATGAGATTCAGCGCAAAATCACCCAGTCCGAAATTGAACGGGAGGCTTTGAAAAAGGAATCGGACAAAGCATCGCGGGAACGTCTGGAAAAACTGCAGGCCGAAATTGCAGGCATGAATGAAATCATGCTGGAAATGAAAGGCCAGTGGCAGAATGAAAAAGATCTGATTGGCAGCATCCGCTCCATCAAAGAGGAAATTGAGCAGACCGGCATTGCAGAACAGCAGGCAGAACGTCAGGGGGATCTGGCCCGTGTCGCGGAACTGCGCTATGGCAAATCTGCGGAACTCCGCAAACGTCTGGACGAGGCCAACCGCAAACTGGTGGATTTGCAGACGGAAAAAAAGATGCTCAAAGAAGAGGTGGATGACGAGGATGTGGCAGAAGTGGTTTCCCGGTGGACCGGCATTCCGGTCAGCAAAATGCTGGAAGGGGAGCGGGAAAAACTGGTGCATACCGAGGAACGTCTGAAAAAACGGGTGATCGGTCAGGAAGAGGCCATTACCGCAGTTGCCAATGCAGTCAGACGCGCTCGTTCCGGTCTGCAGGATCCCAACCGTCCTATTGGTTCCTTTATCTTCATGGGGCCGACCGGTGTGGGAAAAACCGAACTCGCCAAAGCTTTGGCAGAATTTATGTTTGACAGTGAGCAGGCCATTATCCGTGTTGACATGTCCGAATACATGGAAAAACACGCGGTGGCACGTCTTATCGGTGCGCCTCCGGGTTATGTGGGATACGAGGAGGGCGGATACCTGACTGAGGCTGTGCGCAGAAGACCTTATTCCGTAATCCTGTTTGACGAGATTGAAAAGGCCCATCCCGAAGTTTTCAACATCCTGCTTCAGATTCTGGATGACGGACGCATGACGGACGGACATGGTCGGACTGTGGATTTCAAAAACACCCTGATCATTATGACTTCCAACGCGGGCAGCCAGTGGATTCAGGAACTGGGCGCATCAGATCGGAAGGAAATGGAAAAACGGGTGACAGACACGCTGCGCACCACGTTCAAACCGGAATTTCTGAACAGGATTGATGAAATCATCATTTTTCACAATCTCTCGGAAAATCAGATCGGTGATATTGTTGAAATCCAAATGGAACGGCTGCGCAGACGCCTGGCAGAAAAGCATATTAATCTTGAAATTGCCCAAAGTGCAAAGGCATTTCTCGCGGAAAAGGGATATGACCGCATTTACGGAGCGCGTCCCCTGAAACGGGCTGTGCAGAAGTATCTGGAAAATCCACTGGCCATGGAAATCCTCAAAGGCAGCATATCAGAAGGCAGCATGATACAGGCTGACGCAGAGGGGGATCATATCGTGTTCCGTGTGAATCCCGCGGGAAAGGTGCGGATTATGATGCCCGGCGACTGATCAGAAGAAAGTTGGATACAGCTTTTTCTTTGCCCGTGACCTGCCTTTTCTCAATCCTTTCATAAAAAACAGAAATTCATCCGGAGTGTCAGAGGTTCCGGCACTCCGGAGTTTTTTGCTCTGTATTCCGGCTGTCATACAGTTTTTCATGTTTTATGACAGAAAAACTTAACAACAGTGAGGTATTGCCTGCTTTGCATCAGTATAAGGCGATTTCCATGAAAAAATGTACCATATTGTAGTAGGGTGGGCACGGCTTTCTGTGCCCACCGTCCTGCTGAAACGGCGGGCACAGAAAGCCGTGCCCACCCTACGAAAAACGGTATAATCTTTAACGGAAATCACCTAAAAATGGCATGTGCTCTGTGCTGTTGTTTATTGCATAATTATGCCCTGTCTGGGAACAGGCAGATAAGAGACAGATAATAAACATGATATGTCATCATCTTGGAAGGAGAAAAAAATTATGAAAAGCTGCAAATTTTTTTTCGTGCTGGCCGCCGTGCTTGTGTCTGTCAGTCAGGCTGCATGGGCAGAATCCGTAAAAATGGGGTATTTTATGCTCCCGCCGCATCAATATACGGATAATGCTGATGATCCTCATGCTGCTGCAAAGCCAAAAGGGGCCTCCATAACCTATTTTGAGGCATTGGCATCAAAAATGGGTTATAAAATCGAATGGGCCGGGCCTCTGCCGCTTCTCCGTCTTTCTGAATATCTGAAAAGCGGCAAGGTTGACGGAACCCTGGGATTTAACAAAAATCCTGAACTGGAATCTTTTTTCCATTATACGGATTCTCCCATGTATCTTGCCCAGCCCACCCTCATCGTCCGAAAGGATAATCCCCTGACACAGATTCGCTCTGCCGGGGATATCCGAGGCTGGCGTATCGGGCTGACTGTATCCATAGCAGATCGCTATACTCCGCTGATTGATGAACATCGTGACATGTTCAAACTGGAGACTTTGGGAGGAGAGAGCTGGATTAAGCAGAATATAATGAAATTGCTTGCAAATCGAATAGATGCCTTTTTTGATCGGCAGCCCTACACCCCTCTTTTTGTCGCTGCCGCTCTACAGCTTGATGACCGGATCAAAGCCCTTCCTGTTCCGGATCCTCCAACTCCTATGTATATTGTGTTTTCAAAAGCATCGAAACAGGGGCAGAAACTTTTGGATCAGTGCAATGCTGTTATGCCCCAAATGAATCTGAATTATGGGGAACTGGTGCAAAAAGAGATGGATGCTGCCTCTCAGCCTAAATGATCTCTCTGATGTTACGCATCCCTTTCAGAAAACAGGAATTTACCCGCTTTTACCCTGATTCCGGCATAAGCCTGAATCCAGTGATTTCAATTAGGGTTTGTAAAAAAATAACCTGTACAATTTTCCTGTCCGGAAACCCTGAGGGTTTTCAAAACCCTCAGGGTTTATAACAGGTTATTTTGATACAGACCCTTAGTTCTGGATGCAGGCTTTCTCCGGTATTGCGTAATATCAGTGAGTTCTGATATACACCGGATCGGATTTGGATTTGTCATTTTTTGAATGCGGAATTCTCTGTTACAGCAGTTCCGTATCCTCATGGGAATAAGGCGGCGAGCAGCAGCATAGAATTTTCAGAGGTTCCTCTCCTGTATTACTGATCCGGTGCGGAGTGCCGGGCCTTATGCACACGGTATCTCCGCTTTCCACAGCAAAATATTCAGTACCCAGAGACATAATGCCATTCCCGCTGAGAATATGGTAAATTTCCTCGGTGCGCACATGCCGGTGCATGTGTGTGATTGTTCCCCGCGGAATTTCGGCCTCGGCAAGACTCTGATTATGACAGCAGTGCACATCCGGGTGCATCAGTTCCCGGATCAGCGAACCGTCCTTTGTGGTATAGACCGAAATCTCAGCGTACCGGGTTTTCACTTTCACAGGCCCCATAGTTTTTTTTCAGCCATTTGCACATGAAGTCCGCAACCGCTTCCCAACGATCTTCCACCATAAGGGCATGACCTGTTTTTGGAAATATGTTCATTTCCGCATGATAGGTTTTTGCGGTTTCCCGGACGAATTCCGGCGGAACAATAATATCTTCCTCCCCGCCAAGCACAAGAACGGGTTTTCTGTTTTTTCCAGGGCAGATACACACAGTGAGAGCCATATCCGTCTGTGCACGCAAAGATTCATGCTGTATAAAGGGCAGCAGTTTTTTTACCGTATCAATCCGGGTATATTCGGAAAAAATCAGTTTGCGGAGTTCATCCAGGCTGACAATCTTTTCCCATGTCCATTTCGGCATGATGTTAATAAGATTGAGTTTATTGCATAAATGCGGATAACACCACCACATGCGGATAACCGGTCCCATCATTCCCTGCGGGGGAACTGATGCCATGAGAACAGCGCCTGCTGTACGGGTTTGGGAATCAGTCATACATTTCTGCACCACATACCCGCCCATGGAATGACCAATGAGCACGGGAGCCTCATCCATCTCCCGGACAATGGCCCGTACTTCACGCAGATAGTCCTCCATGCCGTAACACCAGAGACAATCCTTCCCCGGACTTTCGCCATGTCCCTGCAGGCTGACTGCATGAACCTCAAAACCCTGTTTTACAAAGTATTCTGTAAAATGAATATCCCAGCACCAGGCTCCGGCATATGCACCGTGGATGAAAAAAAGCGGAGGATACGCGCTTTTCTGTTCAGGGTATTTCCGTATGATTTCCAGTTTCATAATCATCTCCTTCTGTGTTTTGGGTGTTAAGAATGACCGGTTTTCCCGTAAATCTTTACAGCAGACAGGGCATCTGCTACAGTCAGGCGGAATATATTTCCATAAATTCCGGGATATTTCACAGGAATGGTCTCCGAATGCTGTATCAGTGTCTAATGCCGATTCTTCATTGGTTTTTTCAGAAAATCCCATCCTGAGAGGGGCATGGTGTGTTTCATAAGTATATTTTCAATGGAGAATCGGTATTACACGCCCCGCTCTGATTACAAGATTTCAACTGCCTAAATTCTGACACTTTAAAAATCAGTGTGACGCTGTATTTGTCCATAAAAAATCCTCAGCTTCCGGAAATCAGTTTTCTGTTTTCAGGGAACAGGCCACTGCGGTTTTCAGATTTTCCAGTTCCCTGCATTCATAGAGTATATTGACTTTTCTGCGTTCTGCCAGAACCGGGAGCAGAGGATAATGCTCTTTCACATATGCGGCATCATGGAAAAACATGACGTTTTCCGGGGCAGCATTGATCAGGGCACGGCAGACCTCATTGGCGTGGATTCTAAGTTTGGTTTCCATAAAAAAAGGCGTTTGTGTTTTACTGCCGTTTTGAATCAACTTTGAATTTCTGTCTGCAAGCCCTGTGTCCTTTGTGCCTTCTTTGTGTTCTTTGTGGTTAAAATCTGCAATATCAGACTTTGCAAAAATTTTTTTTCCCACAGAGGACACAGAGGGTTTCACAGAGATCACAGAGGATTTTTGATTTCTTTCAGGCTCGGGCTGCCTCATATCAGAGGACAGGGAATCTGCTGATTTCGGGCAGAGTTTCTGCCATTTTTCCACCAAATCTGTCCGGCAGTATTTCCGGGGGAAGCGGTAGGCAGAAAAAAGCCTGTGTTCCTCTGTGAAAAATGTCCGGGAAAAACCCAAAGTGGACGCGCCCGTGAAGCAGGCTGTGGGGCAGAATATATCTTTCTGTATGCCGGAGAAATCCGCGCATCCCCAGGGATCATTGAGAACTGCCAAAGGGCCGCAATTGAGTTCCCTTATGGCGCGGGCCACGCCGCCTTTGCCGGTCCAGCCGTCAACAAATACAATTTTCCGCTCCGGCCATGTTTTCTGTATCATCTGCAAAGCGATGCGATCTATGCCAAGTCCCACAAACAGGGAAAGGGAAACCGCAACTGATCCGTGCATCATTTGGCAGAGCCAGTCTGCAATGGGAACGCCTGCACGGAGAATCGCGGCAAAGATCAGTTTGTTTCCGTCCGGTTCCCATTGGAAAATCTCTTCTCCCAATTTTACTGCTGCGGATTTTACAATTTCACTGTCCAGATGGTTTTTGAGCATTTCCCAGAATTCATCATCCAAATCAGGTTCCGGAGACGGAACTGACCAGAATGTGGTGTCTCCGGTATATGCCCGGTGCAGGGGACGGAAATATTTTTTGTCCCGGAAGGGATCAACTTCCTTTTCTATCCGGGCATATACGGTCTGGTTCCAGAGATTGTCAGGGTGATCTGATGGCATCATGTTTCTGATTTCCCGGCCAGGAGCAGTTCCAGTTTCTGCTGCATCTCATACAAAAATATCTGCCGGTTTCTGTCCAAAGGCTGATTGGTGATAATTCCCGCGCTGTCCCGCACAGTTTTTAACTGCATCTCCGCGTATTCCTGCCACTGGCTCATCAGATTTTGGATCAGGGGATCAAAATTTTTCCCAATCTGCTCCGGCAAATCTTCTGTGATTTGTTCAAAACAGGTTTGCAGGGAATTCCGGATTTTTTTCTTCAGCACACTGCCCGCGATGGATATCGGCAGGGCTTTGTTGATCAAAGGGATATAATGCACCAGCAGCCGGATAAGAATATCCGCAATTGGGCCGAATGGACCGAAACGGGCAAAGAGCATGAGATCAAAGGCCAGCACAGCAAAAGGCGGAATTTTTGCCAGAATGCCTCCGTCAATTTCCATTTTCCTGCTGATGTCCGACTGCCAGGGCTGAAACAGCACCTGTGTTTTCATTCCGTATCTGCGGATCAGTTCAGCAAGTTCCTCTCCGGCTTTGCGGGAGCAGGTCAGCAGCATTTCCTCTGTATCGCGTTTGAGAAAATCTGCCGCATTTTTCAGGCGTGTGCGGATTTCCGGCAAATCTTCGCAGTCATCAAATCCGCTTATCCATTTGTCTGCGATCTGCCGAAGTCCGGTCTGCGCATTCCGGATAAGTGTGTAACGCACTGCCTCCAGTTCCTGCCGGAATTCACGGGTGAGGACTTCATGGCGCAGACGGATTTCCGCTTCCTGCGCACGGATTTCAATGCCTGTCTGCTGGCGTTCAGATTCACTTTTGCGAAACGCGGACAGTTCTGCCTGACAGCGGAACAAAGCCAGCCGAAGCTGATTTTCCAGCACGCGCTCTGTCTTTTCCCTGCGTCCGGGACGCACATTGTCCCGGATAAAGGCAATGATTTTCTGCTCCAGCGCGGATGTTTCAGATGATCTGCTGTCAGATATTTCTGATATTGCCGCAGGTTCGGTTTTTTTCTTATGACCGAGCAGTTGGGCTATGACATCATCCGCGTTATTTTCTGAGGGTTTTCTGTTTGGCACAGAGATTTCTCTGTCAATCTGTTTCCGGAAACTTTCGCGGCTCTGCTGAGAGGGAATTTCCCGAATGTCAAAAAATTCCACCGGAATGTTTTCATGTCCCATATGTGCCAACTGTTTCCGGATGTTTTCGGCCAACTGATCCCGTTCGGAAGCAGACTGTTCTCCGGATGAATCATATTTCACAATCATCATGCAGCGGGTAATTCCCTCACGGAAGATGCGCGAGGAAAGAAATTCCTTTTCTGTATGGGACAACTGCTTTGCGCCGGTCATAAAAAGCACAAGGTCAGCTTCGGGAAGGATACGGCAGGTCGCGGCAATCACAGCCGCATTCAGGGAATTGATGCCGGGCGTGTCAAAAATATTCAATCCTTCCAGATTGGACGCAGGCCAGTGCAGTTTCACTCTTGCTGTTTTTTCTGCAAGACGGGCGCGATCTTCCGGGCTTTCCGCAGATGTATGGGCTTTGATCGTGTCCGGGTCAGGATCAGACAGCCGGAGAGGTTTGCCTTCCTGTGTGCGGATAAGGGGGAGATCAGGGGATTCATCCGGAAAATCATTTTTTTCAGAACCACCGGAAATATATGGATATATTTCAAGGCATTTTTCTGTCCCGTAACAGATTTCCACAGGCACGGCAGTAGCTTCCATAATGTCGGTGAACAGCAGATTTTCTTTCAGAAATATCCGGTTGATCAGGGTGGATTTCCCGGTTTTGAACTCGCCTGCGACCGCAATTTTGTATGTGCCGCTCTCGGAAGATTCCAGCTCTTTTTCCATGATTACAGCCATATCCGTGTAACCGGACTCCCGGATTATCCGCACCGCTTCTTTAAATCGCTTTTTCATTTTTTTTATGATATATCTTTGATAAACAGGTTTTGTACAGAGTCTGTGGCAGACCGGAAAACTTTCAGCAAATCTTATCTGAAATGGCAGAGATATGCAATAACAACCTGTCTTTTCCTACAGAAAAATGATATGCTCAAATTTTTTCAGTCCGCGACGGTGACTGTGAAAATTCGGAAATAAACCCTGAACCCGGTTTGTCTGCGGAAAAATTTCAGCACTTGGCAAAACAGTATGAAATTGAGTTGTCAGTTATCAGTTATCAGTTATCAGTGAACAGTTGTCAGTTGTCAGTTATCAGTTATCAGTTATCAGTTGTCAGTTATCAGTGAACAGTTGTCAGTGAAAAGTTGTAAGTTCAGGAGTTACGCAGTTGAATTTTGACATATTAATTTTTACAGATGCGTATGTTGCACCGCACAAATCGCTTTATGTAAAATCAAATACCTGAAAACCAACTGCGGGTAGTGGAACTTTTTATGCTGATTTTTTTAATTTATAAATCAATATATTACATAAAATCAGCATGAACAGTATCATGGATGTATAGTATAACTGTCTGTATTTATTATATATGAACAAAAATCCGTATTTTTTGAAAACATAATAATATAAGACAGTTAAATTTTAACCAGTTCGTGCAGACCCACTACCCAACTGCGTAATTCCTTCAGATCAGGAGAATAAACACTGGTAACTGGTAACTGGTAACTGACAACTGATAACTGATAACTGTTCACTGATAACTGAAAAAACAGGGAGGAAAAATGAACATGGAACGGGATATTGTTCTCATTGTTGACGATACTCCGGCCAATCTGGGAGTTTTGTTTGATACACTGGAAACGTCCGGATTCCGGGTGCTGGTCAACACCAACGGGGAGTCAGCTTTGGAAACCATAAAACAGGCACATCCGGATATTGTGCTGCTGGATATTATGATGCCCGGCATGGACGGATTTGAGACATGCCGCCATCTGAAATCCGATGATGCGGTAAAAGATATTCCGGTGATTTTCATGACTGCCCTGACAGATGCGGTGGATGAGATCAGAGGCCTGGAGATGGGAGCGGTGGATTATATCACCAAACCCATACGGGTGGAAACTGTGCTGGCAAGGGTAAAAACCCATCTGTCCCTGCAGCGGCTGCAAAAGGAACTCAAAGAAAAGAACATCCGGCTGGAGCAGGAGATTGCGGAAAGGATAAATCTGGAGAGCCAGCTCCGTATGGCACACAAAATGAAGGCCATTGGAACCATGACCGGAGGAATCGCTCATGAATTCAACAATATTTTGGGTATTATTCTGGGAAATGCAGATATTGCCGCAGATGATATTCCGGACTGGAATCCCGCCCGTTTCAATCTGGAGGAAATCCGGACAGCCTGTTTCCGGGCCAAAAATGTTATACGGCAGCTTATGTATCTCTGCCAGAAAACCGAACTGCTGCCCAAACCGCTGAATATTCTGCCCCTTGTCAAAAGTTCTTTGGAAATGATCAGGGCCATTGTTCCAAACTCCGTGGAAATCCGGTCAAATCTGCCGGAAGCCCTGGATCCGGTTCAGGGGGATCCGGCCCAGTTGCATCAGGTGATGCTTAACCTGTACAACAATGCTGTGCAGGCTATGTCGGAAAAAGGAGGCATACTGGAAGTAAATCTGGAAAATATCCGCACCGGGGAAACCCCTTTGCTCTATACAGATGCGCGGCCGCCTGATCCGGGGAATTATGTCCGTCTGTCCGTGTGCGATACCGGGCATGGAATTGATCCGGAAATCCGGGAAAGAATTTTTGAACCCTATTTCACCACAAGGGGAATCGGGGAGGGTACGGGACTGGGACTGGCCATTGTGTATGGAATTGTGAAAAATCACGGAGGGAGCATTACCGTATCCAGTGAACCGGACAGGGGAAGTCAGTTCCATCTCTTTTTTCCTGTCATCGCTCCGGCTGAGACAGAAAAAAACCGCGGGCGGACAGATTTGCCATCAGCAGCAGATGAATCATGTTCTCCAAGCCGCTTGTGATTGCGGATGTCACCCGGTCAATCTCCGGGCATTGCCCGAATGTCTGGGAAAATGCGGTTTAATGATGATGATCGCCTCCCGCTAATCCGTCTTTGATTATGATTACCCGGATCTTCCGGGTATTATACCAATTCGCCATTGATTTTATACAATACTGTCAGTTTTTCCGCTGTTCCGCGTGTGCAGAAAACCGCTCCGCCCAGTTTCTGCACTCCTCCGGATTTGTATTCCGGATTGTATAAAACCAATAGCGAACCGGTATTATGACTGGGTAGTGGTGCAAATCTGTTGATCCAAAAATTCCCCTCCCCCGGTGGGAGGGGTCAGGGGAGGGGGATAATCAGTGATGTTTTCACCCTCCCCCTGCCCCTCCCTCAAGGGAGGGGAGACCTTATCAACGGATTTGACCCACTACCTATGACTGAATATCGTGCCTCCGGAATGCATGGTTTATAAGTGATGCGGTCATCCTGCATCATAATCAAAAAATGCTTCTTTGGACAAATCAATTACCCGGTGAGGTCCGACTTTTCCTCCCTTGCCTGTTGACGAACCTGCATCATAGGCCCTTTTGATTCCCCATCCTCCGTTCCAGACCTTTCCCTCATGGTTATGTCCGAACAGCAGGGCGTCAATTTTATATTTTCTCAATACATGTCCCAGTTTGTCGGAATCCTTGAGATGATGAGCCGGTGTGGGATGGAAGGGATGGTGATGGAGATACACAACCGTATATTCAGCGTTTCGGACAGAATCGGTCTCAAGCATGTTTTTCAGGCGTTCAAGCTGTCTGGCTCCCAGTTCGCCCTCAGCAAAAATACGGTCATGCCCGTGAAGTTCATCAGCCATGGAATCCAGACCGGCAAATGCAATATTTTCAATAAAATCAAGTTTCGGATACGTGACAGAAATATCTCCGTAGAAATATTGTTTATATTTTTCAACATATTTGGGATGTCCCAGAACTCCTGATCCATAGTCATGGTTTCCTGGTACGGTCAGCACCATGAAACCCGCTTCTTTCAGACGGCTGAGCTGGTGGCAGGCTTCTTCATAACTGCCGTCTTCTGTGGCATCATCAACTATATCTCCGGTAATGACAAGCACGTAATTGTTTGCCGGCTGTTTGTGGAATATCATCCGTGTCACAATCCCGTCAAACCTTGTCCCCATATCTTTATAACCGATATGAATATCCGACAGATGGATAATCTTTTTCAATTTTTCCTGTCCTTTCTGATGTTATTCCGGCAGTGCTGCACAAGCAATGCTGTCAGGTATCCAACTATATGCTTTTCGGCATAATGCAGGGATAAATCCCTGTGATTAAAACGTTTTTCAGGCCCTGCATAATTTGCTGATTAGTTGCAGTAATCAAATCCCGGCCTGGTTCTGCTGTAATATAGCTGATTACGGTGGTCTCAATATATAGTGCTGGTTTCATTATAACCCTGCAACAGCACTTAGATTTTCTTTATCATGAAAGTGCGTTTTTAAGCCCCGAAGGGGCGAATTAATACAGCCCGGGGCGAAGTCCCGGAAGAGAACAGACACAAAATTATAGGCCCTGTAAGGGCGCATTATATAAAACAACACTCCGAAACCATATTTTTTAACAGGCCCTTGCAGGGCCTGTCTCTTTTTTGTCATCTTCCCGGGCCACCGGCCCGGGCTTTAATAATCCGCCCCTTCGGGGATAAGTGCCGTTGCAGGGATAAGTACGTTTCCATATACTTTCAGACATAAATTTTATGAAAAACCGGATTTTTCGGAAAAATCCGGTTTTTGCGTTTTCTGTCCATTTCACCCTTTCTGTTTCCCGAAGACAGGATTTCAAAAACAGCCTGCGGCGAAATGCCGTTTTCATCCCATGTTCTGTAAGATCCCCTGTCCCCTTTGGGTCTGCCGAAGGCCACCATCACATCCGGAGCCATCAGGATTCTGCTGTTTCCCTCAACCGGATACCACAGCAGATCACCGGCCAGAAACACATCGGGACAGTCTGCAAACATTCTCTCCAGATTTTCCCTGATTTTTACAATCCGCCGGTACTGTTCTGTATTGTCCGGCATGGGTTTTCCGTCACTTTCGGGATAAATGATTTTCCGTTCCTTCCTCTGCCGTCCTGGACGCGGGGAAAAACCGGAAACAGGCGGACTTTCAGACTCTCTTTCCTTTGCTCTCAGTTCTCTCATAAACACCTAGTTTTTATGTAACTTTTTCAGTCTCAGGGCAAACAGCGCGGACAGATTTGGGCGGTTTTCGGGAATGAGGAATATTTTCTTTTTTTCACAGTAAAAGCAAAAGGGAGCTCTGTCAAGCGGTATTTATTGACGGATGGAACCGGGGAAGGCACGAAATGAAAAATCAGTCACAAATATCAGAATACACGGGATTTCAGAGAGTTCCCTGCCCCGAAAAACAGGGCAGGGAATGATAAGGCGATTTATGAAAATGAAAATACCGGTTCAGTCATCTGAAAGATTTGATAATTTTCGTAAAGTTATCAAATCTGAGGAATGTTCTTTTCCGGAAATCGCCTAAGTCAAAAAATTCCCGGAGTGCCAAACTGAAAGTTTGGCAGTCATTCCCGAATCATTTCAGTATCCCAAATTTTCAGTTCAGGACTCCTCCTCCCGCGCGTGCAAACAAATGCGGAAAACCTCACACAGCCTGTTCTGAAAACTTTTACTTCCCGCTTGCCTACAGAAAACAGGATATGCTATAGTTCAAATCAGGCATCTTTGTCAAAGGGAAACAAAACACATTAAAAATAAAGACAGATTTCAGATTCCGTCTGTTTTGTCTGTATGTGTGCATAAAACTGTGCCGGTGTATCATTTCATCCATCATCTCAGGGAATACAGATATGCAGGATTACGGCCGGTTATTGAGCAAAGCCGGAATACGCCAGTCTGACCTGAAATTTCAGATTTGAGGGGAAACCGGATATGGAGCATATTTGCAGGATTGCAAAGATTTGCAGGAAAATGGGAATAAAAAATCAGCCAAATGATTTTGCTTACTGGCAAACAAAAACATATGAGGAGCGGCTGACCGCATTGGAAGAAATCAGGCAGGAGTATCATGGCTGGAAAAATGACACTGAACCGAGACTTCAGAGAGTTTATAAAATTATCAGGGGGTTAAAATGATTAATTTATCCAACTTCTCAGAAAGAATAGAAAAATCCGTTGAATTCTTTGAAAAAATACAGGAATTCAAAATGCAGGCCACCGGTTTTATCGGTGAATCTGTTTTCGGATACCTTGCAAAGGCAAATCTCAGCGATGATTATTACATTATCAGTGATGTCGTCTTGAAATATTATAACGGTACAACCCAGATAGACCAGATTATTGTCTCAAAATTCGGCATATTTGTTGTCGAAGTTAAGACATTCAAAGGCTGGATTTGGGGAAATCACAAAGATGAGAAATGGACACAGACGCTTTACGGTGAAAAGCATTCTTTTCAAAATCCGTTAAGACAGAATTACAAGCATATAAAAGCATTGCAAAACCTGTTAAATTTTTCTGATAACAGATTCAAATCCCTGATTGTTTTTTCAGGTGAGGCCATATTCAGAACAGATCTGCCTGACAATGTTGTAAGAGGAGGTGAGGACTATATAAACTTTATAAAAAAGCATCAGACTGTTATTTTTTCTGACAATGAAGTAAGGGAGACTGTAAAAAAAATAATGGATAACCGTCTGAGCAGCGCGGAACATCAGGCTTACATGCAAAAGATAAAACAGAAGTATGACAATACTGATAAAAATAATCCTCCGGCATGTCCAAAATGCGGCAAAAATATGATTTTAAGAAAATCGAAAAAAGGATATTATGAAGGGCGGGAATTTTGGGGATGCAGCGGTTATCCCGATTGCAGAGCCATTGTGAATATAAAAAAAGACAGCGAAAAATTTGAGGAAAAGATAAGGTCTGTTGAAAAAGCATTCAATTTTTTCTTTGAATGATGTGCCTGTTTGAGAGAAAATTCCAATTTGGAGAATCTGAGGTAAAGGAACGGGCATTTTTATGAAACAATGCACTATGTGATGAAACAGGCAACAGCAGAATGCTTTTGTCTGTTGTATAAAATATTCTTCCCGGATACACTGCGGGAGAAAGGACACAGCCCCGGTAATGAAACCCATACATATCCCATCGGAAACT
>JBFXEJ010000015.1:0-73715 GCA_050180235.1 Desulfococcaceae bacterium | reverse complement strand
GGGTTTGCAGGCATTATAGGAATATTCTGTCCTCAAACTTTTTTTGCAGTTATTACAGCGGTAACGCTGCTTACCGTTCGGACTGTGTCCGTTTCTGACGGGGTCATCACTGCCGCAGTGGCGGCAGGTAATCTGAATATACTGTTTCATAAAAATAATTATAAGATATTTAAAAAGACAAATCAACCTTTTTGACCCACTACCGTTTCAAGTAATAGTATATTTCTGTCGGATTTGCGAATTTTCCCTGCGCCTGAATACATTTTTTACCCTATTGATTTGCTGATCCGGGTTGTGGTAATGTGTATTTTAAATTTGATGAATCAGAGAGTCTCAGGGTTTTGGAATTATTGACGGTTATGACAAAAGAGAAATCAGGGCAGTTTTAGGAAGTGTATGCAAATGAAATATCAGATAAAATCTGTATCCAAACATTTACTGACCGGAGTAGCAGTGTTTTTGTTATCGGAGCTGCGGGTGTTCTGATATTGTCACCATATCTGTTTAAGGCAAAACAGTTCCCGGTTCCTTATCTGCTGCCGGTCAGTTTTTATTCCGGGCAGATGAATGATTTTGGCATGGATAAAATTCAGGCAGTTAATGATTTGCTGTCTGATGCGGTGGTTATTGATTCATTTTGTGAAAATATTTTTCAGGCAAATATGCTGTTTTAAATAAGGAGATTCAGCAATGAACGGATACAGAGAAATTCTGGCTGAAAAAATTAAATGTCTTCCTGATGACAAAGCAGGAGAACTGATTCATCTGATTGATTTTTTTATCAACGATACAGACTCCGGGAAAAAGGCTGCCGGAACGAATAACCTTACGGAAAAAATGAAATCTCTGATGGTTCATGTTATTATTTATCAGGAAGAAGATTACTATGTGGCGCATTGTCTGGAGTTTGATTTGGTGGCTCAGGGAAACAGCAGAGAGGAATCTTTTCAGAATTTGCTGGATGCTGTTGAACTTCAGACGCAGTATGCTCTGGAAACCGGAAACCCGGAAAATCTTATACAGCCCGCTCCGCCTGAATTCTGGCGCATGCTGTTTAAATTTCATAATAATACAGAATTTTACAGTAATATGAGACTGCCTGAAATTTTGTCAGATATGGGAAAGCTGCTTAGGCTGAATATAGAAATTTATGGATAAACCTGTCAAATACAGAATGTTGTTATCTCCGGCAAAAAAATAACAGAGAATATCTGAAGGGGAAGATATATGAACCCGGTTATTCATTTTGATATTAAAGTTCCGGTAAATATTTTCAGGGGGGAAACTGCGTATGTTTCCTATTGTCATGCACTTGATGTATCATCTCAGGGAGATACGCCTGAAGAAGCGAAATCAAATTTAATTGAAGCCGTTACAGGTTTTATAATCGCGTGTTATGAAACAGGAACACTTTCACAGGTGCTAAAAGACTGCGGTTTTGTTCCCGTGTCTGTAAGCAGTATGCCGGATGATCCTGAGCCGGAGGGTGATTTTATTGAAATACCGCTGCCGTTGATGCTGTACAGGGAAAAGTTGAAAGAATGTCGCGCATAGCACCGATACATTGGAAAAAACTTGAATGTGTATTTCTGTCTGCCGGTTTTAAGTTTGCCCGTCAAAACGGTTCTCACAGAATTTATGTTAAAGAAGGCGTCAGACCTGTCGTTATTCCGGTGCATAATACGCTGATTGATCCGTTTGTCATTCAGAATAATCTCCGCTCCGCAAAAATGAGCCGGGATGATTATTTCCGGTATTTGGAAGAGTGTTAAAAATTAACTCAAGTTGCTACCTATGGAAAAATTCAATAATATCAGGCAGCGAATTTTAGGCAAAATTACCGTTTTTTTATAACATCCTGTTTATATGATGTTTATAATTTTATAGGTAGCAACTTGGGTTAAAAATTATCTCTTCTGTCTGACAGGATTGCAAACCCCGTCAGACAGGATGATTCGGGCAGTCAGGCGAAAGCTGATGCTGACTTCTGAGCATGGAATTTCTGATGAGGATTTTTATTCAAAATAACAGAAAAGAGGTTCGGCAGTGAAATCAGAGAAATCTTCGGAACTGTCCCGGCTGCTCTCACCGCCAATGAAGCAAATTACCTTACCGGTTTCAGATCGGCTGACGAAATCAGAAATCGAATCGCCAAGGCAAAGAAAGAAACAAATCTCAGATTACGCTCAAAAGGAATTGAAAGAAAAGATTAAGGATGCTGTATGGATTCAGACAATGAGCCGACAGCGGACTTTTCCTGCTGTTGAATACGCTTGCAACCCATTGATTTGTTCATCCGGTTTGTGCTAATGTGTATCTGAAATTCGGATTTGTCAGGGTTTTGGAATTATTGACGGTCGCGACAGAAGAGAATACAGGGCGGTTTCAGGAAGTATAGGCAAATGAAATATCAGATAAAATCTGTATCCAAACATTTACTGACCGGTGCTGCGGTGTTTCTTGTTATCAGTGCTGCGGGTGTTCTGATATTGTCACCGCATCCTGAAACTTCTTAATTTACCAATATAAAAACATAATTCTCAGAGGAAAAAGTGATGAAAAAAATTATCACGTCAGAAATTTATCATGACGGAGAATATTATTGTGCCAGGTGCATGGATTTTGATGTTTTCACACAGGGAAAAACCATTGATGATGCTGTCAGAAATCTCAAAGAGGCTCTGGTGCTGCACTTTGAGGATGATCCCGATGCTGTGGCTGTTTACGATCCGGCTCCGTCTGTTTTCAGTATGATGGATCTGGGAGAAATTCATGTCTGAAAAACTCCCGGCAGTTACAGGCAGAAATCTGATCCGTTTTCTTCAGATACTGGGATACGAAGTTGTCCGGCAGAGAGGCAGCCATGTGCGTCTGATGAAAGAGACTCCTTTGGGAAAACACAAAATTACCATACCCAATCATGATCCTGCTGCTAAAGGCACTCTTTCAGATATTTTGGGAAAAATATCGCTGTGGTGTCAGATTCCGAAAGATGAATTACTGAGGCAGCTCAGAAATTATTAACGGGTGCCCGCCTTGTGCTGGGTGTATCTTACTTTTGATGAATCAGAGAGTTTCAGGCAGATAGCTTTTCACGCCTGTCGCTATCGGCGCCACAGTATTGACGGGCAGGACTTACTCAGCATCTCCTGCTTTGAAACCTGAAACACCTGAAGCATTGAGGTTAAAACATGGAAAAGAACCTGAAACATGGTGGTATCAAAGATTCGGATTTGACTGCCTTACAGAGTCTGAGGCACGTTAATCTGCTCAAAACCCCGGATGCTGACCGGATCAGAAATAAAACTGCTGCGGCAGTCAAAGACTGAGATTGCCGGAAAGATTGCTGAACTGGCGGTTAATAAAAAAGAGACGTCATTCAGATGATGAAGATGCGGACTTTTCCTGCCGCTGAATACATTCGGCAACCCATTGATTTGTTCATCCGGTTTGTGGTAATGTACATCTGAAATTCGGATTTGTCAGGGTTTTGGAATTATTGAGGGTTGTGAGAAAACAGAGCGGTTTCATTGGTATTCCTGATCCGTTTTCTCCAACGGGATATTTTTGATCGACTGATTTATTCGCAGGCAAAAAACAAAGGGATGATTTTTTTGTTTACAGATGAAATATCCGGCATCAGATGGTTATCGGTTTTCCGGTTTGGAAAACAGGGACGGGCTTCATTGTTAGGGGGTTACGGCAATACCGGCAAGGCTGCTGAATCCTTTTGATTACGGTTTAACCGGAATGGCATCATCCGCCGAAGTTATTCAGTCAAAGAGGTATTTAAAGATATTATTTTTGATTTCAGAGTATTATACTTATAGCGGATTTTCCATGTCCCTGAATACAGTTTTTACCCCATTGCTTTGATCATCCGTTTGTGATATGAAGGTTTCCATCTCAAATAAGTTTATATTTATGCTGTTGAAGGATATATTGATGAGTAAAATAAAAGCATATTTTTTGCTGTGTGCCTTTGCAATCGGCATGAATCTGTTTTTTCTGCAATCCGAAGTTCTTTCAGAAGAGTTTGCCTTTGAAACAAAAAATATAAAACATGTAATCAATTCATATGGATTTAATGTAAGTCTTCAGGAAAAAAATACGGGAAAAGACTGGATTGCAGGTAAACCGTCCCCATTTGCCAATCTTACTAAATCCGGGAAAACATACCCGGTGACAGAATTGAGCCGTGAAGGTGATTCTTTTGCTGCAAAGTTTGGGGAAACCGGTATTGTTGCAAATTATCGGATAATGGCTTTTGATACCCATATTCTTCTTGAACTGAAATCATTAAAGGGGACGGAACCTGACAGCATTGAATTATGCAATATCCAGACTGCTGCATTTCCAAGAACAGGTTCCATTATTGCTGCCCATTGGAATGATGAAATAACGATTTGCCTGATGGCCCTCAGTGAAAGGGTGAATTCACAGGTTAAGGGCAATAATACTCTTTCTTCTACGGTATATCCTCAATTCGGTATGGTTGGTGAAAAAGTGGCCCTTATTGCTGTGCCGACATCATCTTTTCCTGATGCTGTGCAGGAAATTGAAAAATTGTATAATTTGCCATCACCAACCATAAACGGACAGTGGGCCAAGCAGTCTCCTGATGTTCAAAGCAATTATCTTTTTATCAATTTGACAGAAAAAACTGCTGATAAGGTCATTGCCTATGCCAAATTGGGGGGCTTCAAATATGTGCTGATTCCCTGGTCATCATGGGCAGAGTCACGGGGCAGCTATCCCATCAACAGAAAAAATTTCCCTCTGGGTGAAGAAAGTTTGAAAAAGACTGTTGACAAATTTCATGCACAGGGTTTAAAAGTGGGTATGCACATGATGACAAGTCTTGTGGGAAAAAATGATCCCCTTGTCCGGCCAAAACCGGATTCACGTCTTTTAAAAAATGCAGAAACAATTCTGGCTCATGATATAGATGCGGCAGAAACAGCGATTCCGGCAACAGACAAAATTGATGATTTTTCAGAGAATCAGAAACATATTCCTTCTGTTTTAAGACAGGGCATTGATATTCAGATTGAAGATGAAATTATTCGCTGCAATGATCCGGTAATCAGCAATTCCGGTTCATTTTCAGGATGTAAAAGAGGTTCTTACGGAACTCTGAAAAAATCACACAAAGCCGGAGTTTCGATCAGTCGTCTGGCGCAGGGGGCAGGTTCTTATCTGGCTGACCTCAAAACTTCCCTGAAAGATCAGATAGCGGACAGAATAGCGGAAATTTTCAATCAGTGCGGGTTTGACATGATTTATTTTGACGGTGGAGAACTCAATCATGCAAATAAACCGGGCTGGTTTTATGTGGGGCAGCAGCAGGCAGCTATCTGGAAGCGGCTGAAAAGGGATGTTCTTTTTCAGGGATCTGGTCTGAGTCACTGGCTGTGGCATATTATATCCCGTGGAACCTGCGATGACCATGCTGCCATAGAGGTAAAAGCATATATGGATTATCACAAACTTAAACGGATGCAAAATTACAGAGATAATTTCATGCCTGCGGAACTGGGATGGTGCGGACTTTTATCAGGCGGATTGGATCATCCGGCAACAACAGTAATGGGTAGTGGGACTGCTCATACTGATTTTTTTAATATATAAATCAATATTTTATTTATAATCAGTATAAGCAGTATCATGGATGTATCGTATAACTATTTGTATTTATTATGTATAGACAAAAATCAGTATATTTTTTAAAATATAATAATATCAAATAGTTAATTTTTTGTCAGTATGTGCAGACCCACTACCCAGTAATGGATATAGAGCATTATGGCGCGAGAATGATTGCTTTTGACGTTCCTATTTCGATTCAGACCAATTTGAAAAAAATCGAAAATAACGGACTGAGCAATACCATATTTAAAAAATTAAAACAGATTGAAGACCTGAAGCAGAGCCGGATTATCTCCGAAATCCAAAAGGATAAACTCAAAACAGGGAATTGGATTTTGTTTGATTCATCAGGCAATGTGGGACTGAAATCCGTATCTCCAGAAGAGGTTCAAGACAAGGGAGTGAGCGGTCAAGATGAAAATTGTTTGGAATCGGACACTATGGGATTGTTCAAAAAAAAAGAACGATTGCTTTTTCAGGGAGAAAAAATGCTGGAACTCCCTGTTTCAGATACGAAAGTCTTCAAACCAGGGGCCTTGATATGCAGTGTTTATTTCAGAGATAAACCGGCAAACGAAACAGATTGTAAGAGTCCACTGAATTTTACTGATCCTGAACTCCCTGTTGTCTTTCAGGATTTGCGGGATCATCAGGCACTGTCTGTTACTGTTTCTGCAAAAGGTTCTATGAAAGATGTCCGGCCCCCGTATCCTGTTCTGAATGTTCAACTTGAAGATAACCGCATGCAGTTTCGGGATCATTATATTGATTTGAATTTTACCGGTCAGAAAACCATTATTATTCCCAAGACAAATGCCGAACGATTGCTTTTGGAGTTTAAACATTCAGAATATAATATCAAAAGGGCACTTCGTTATTTTGATTATGGTAAGATTGTCTCACTGAATCTGCGATGGATGCAGAAGCCGGAAAGCCCAAATCTGTCATATTCCGTTGATAGCATAAAAGCGGTTTGTAAGAAATGGTAATTAATTTATGATTTATAATGAAAAACTGAAAATATTTTTTCAGAACAAAAATACCCGTTCCCTTTTTTCCGGTGCTGGTTCCGTGTTTCTCATCAAATCTGTGGGTATCGGGATTATGTTTGGTACTCAGGTTTTTTTGGCAAGAATTCTGGGCGCAGAGGAATACGGTTATTTTGTCTATGCCATGACTTGGATGACGATTCTGGCTATCTTTGCAAGACAGGGACTGGATACTTCTTTGGTGCGGCTGATTCCGGAATACATGATCAATAATAAATGGGGATTATTAAAAGGTCTTCTCAGGTATGCAAGAATCCGGGTATGTATTGCCGGGATCGGAATCAGCGTGATAACTGCTCTGATAGTATGGTTTGGATTCAAAGAATCGCATTTCAAATTGTCTCAATCTTTTTGGCTGATGTTAATGGCATTGCCAGTGTATTCCTGGGTTGGCATTCAGCAGGCAATTTTAAGAGCATATCGTCATGTTGGACTGGCGGAAATGCCGGATGCCATAGTTCGTTCCATAGGATTATGTATCGGCTGCGGTATTATATTTTTTGTATTTGATGAAATTTTGTCATGGCAGGCATGGCTGTTTAATTTGATTGCAATAGTTTTATCATTCGGATTGATGGCATTGTGGTGCAATAACAAAAAAAATGAAAAAATCAATACGGTTCAATCTGTTACCAACAAGCCGGAATGGAAGAGCATTTCTTTTTCTATGTTGCTGATGGGGGGCATGAATGTTATAATCAACAATTCTCCAATAATTATTCTTGGATTTTATGCTTCTTCTGAAGATATCGCTGTTTACGGGGCTGTTTCCCGTATTATGGCTCTTGTTTCTTTTGGTCTGATTGCTGTAAATGCAATAGCCGCTCCGATGATAGCTGAGTTATATCATTCCGGTCAGAAGCAGGAACTCCAGAGAATATTGAATATCGCAGCTTGGGGAATTTTTATATGTACCATTGTGGCTGTTTTTATTTTGACTGTTTTTGGAAAATATATATTAAATTTATTTGGTTCTGATTTTGTATGCGGCTATATTCCATTGGTGATTATGTGCGGGGGGCAGATAATAAATGCACTATGCGGTTCTGTCGGTTTGTTAATGAATATGACTGATCATCATAGTTATGCGGTAAAAATTGTTTTTTTTTCAATGTTAATAAATGTTATTTTAGGAAAAATACTTATCGAAAATTATTTGGTAATCGGTGCAGCTTGGATATCATCGATCACAATATGTCTTTGGAATATTATTATGTTATTTTTTTCTATAAAATATATAGAACTTAATCCAACAATTTTTCATGGATTATATCAATTGCTTTATCAAATTAGAAAGGAGAAGATGTTATGAAAAAACGATATGGGATTATTAAGGATAATTTGAAACGAATATATTACCATAATATTGGAGAAAAATTACGTGACAAAATATTACAATTAAGGAATCCTATTTATAATCCAAATAAAATTTACAGGCCATATTTTGATAAAACTAAAACGATTTATATTCATATTCCCAAGGTAGCAGGTACGAGTATAGGTACTGCACTATATGGTGAAGATCCTTATCATTATTGCCTTTCATCTTTTGAAGTAAAAGATGAAAAAAAATTCAGCTATTATTTTAAATTTTCTTTTGTTCGCAATCCATGGGATCGAATAGTATCATCATATCTTTACGCTAAAAAATCGTATTTAAAAGATAAATATCACAGTTTGGGTTTTATTGCCTTGTATGAAAATTTTGAAAATTTTGTAATTAATTGGGTAAATAGAGATAATGTTAATAATCATTATTTTTTTTTCCCCCAAATGAAATATATAACTAATTTGAAAGGTGATATAGGGCTCGATTTTTTAGGGAAGTATGAAAATATTGATAGTGATTTTAGGGCGATTTGCCAGAAAATAGGAATAGATGCTGTGTTACCATTACTAAATAAAACTGAACATAGTCATTATTCAGATTATTATTCGTCGAAAACAAAAGATATTATTTTTAAAGTATATAAAGATGATATTCAAATGTTAAATTATGATTTTTAAGACAAATTATGAAGTTTGAATTTTTGCCAGTAATGTCCGGTTAGGTTTTTGCATGCGGCTGTTTTCAGTCCGATCAGAACTCTGCTGTAGGTGTCCCTGCACGGAAAAGACTGCGGGGGCTCCGTATGCGGAATTCCGAAATTAAAAGAAATATCCCTTTCCAGTTTCCATCACTGAATTTTTGCAGGAATAATTATGAATTTATACCTTATTGACAATGTGTTATTTTTTCTTTTATTGGGTAACTTGGTCATATGGCTAACTCCATATATTTTTTATGGAAAAAATTTATTTTCACCGCAAGGCATATTGGCATATCTATTTTCTTCCTCATACTGGATTCCAATAATTTTTTTAATATTTAACCCGGAAGGTTATATAGCTCCCAATATAGATAAATACTATATAAAATATGCGGCGCTCTGTTCGTTTATAGCCGGGGCTGGCTATATGGTATCATACTATATTATAAAAATAAAATTTTCAGATCAAAATTTATATCTAAAACCCATTGTTTTTGATATAAAAAATAAATTCCATATTAAAATTATTATTTGGATATTATATATAATTGCCAATATTCTTCTTGTTTATTGTATGACTGAATCATTTGATTGGGTAGGAATTGGTGGCAGAAGATTGTTTTTGGATAGCAAGCCGTTCTGGTATCTTAGTATCTTACCAATATCAGGATATTTTATTGCTTTAGGATTTTTTTTATATTTTGTGTCGGATAATGTCAAAGAACATAAATTGTATTTTTTTGGATTTGTATCTGAAATTTTTCTTATAATTATGAATGGATTTGATGGTGGAAGACGTTATGCAGCATTTGTTATATTCCTATCATTTGTTGGATATATTTATTGGCGACAACTGCCTATAACTATAATTTCAAATAAACATAAAAATGAAATTAAAAATGTAAAAAAAAGAACAGTTTTTTTTATTGTTTGTTCCATATTTTTAATGACAATATTTTCATGGGGAAGAAAAGGAACAGTGGGCTGGAATGTTGTTTTAGAAAATGAAGTTTCTTATAGTTTGTATAATACAGTGGAAAGAATTATAGCTCCTGTAACAACTATACATGTTAATACTCAGATGGCTAAATATATTACGCTGTATGGTGAGCAAGGTTACTATAATTATTTTCAGGCAATTGGAAATATGTTTTTCCCTGAATTTTTTTGGGGGGAATATTTGTTTGGAATGCCTTTAGTGCTGAAACTTCATGATGAGTTACATTGGCGAGGACAGGATTTTGGCATTTTAGCAGAAGCAATTTATTCAAATGGGCTGGTTGGCTGTTTTGTTATACATTTTATATTAGGCTGTATTGCAAATTTTATTTATCTGAAATGGATAAAAGGCAGCAATATTTATGGAATATTTTATCTTACTTTTATTTTTGGTATATTAAATTCAGTACGTTCTGATTTTATGAATTTTCTTAAATCATGGGTATATTTAGGTATAGCATTAAATTTTATTTATATTATTTTTATTATCAAAACAACTAACTATAACTTAAAAAAAAATAATTTGGTTAGCAATCGAGATTCCGGTTTTATAATCAGATAACTTCTATAATTAATTATTTTTATATAACGGACTTGTCCTGACGGGTTCAACGAAAATTGAAAATCTTTTTGCGATACCAATACAACCTAATGGTTTGATGTTCAGCAATATATTGGGATTATTGTTTTTTTAAGACTTTCATATAAATTGAATGATTATGAAAATATAAAAAGAAATCTTCCAGCTTTTATTGAATATCTTTTTACAAAAGAAAAAAAAGGATTGTTTCATCTACATTGGGGACAGCTATTTGGAAAATTACGGGTGAACAGCCTAATATGGAAAAATTGCTATCTATTGAAAAAAATTACTCTTTTGAAAATTTGACAAACAGAAAACGGGGGATTCAAAATAAAAAATTCTTTTTGCGTAAGGGAATTGCCGGTGACTGGAAGAATCATTTTTCTTCTGAGGCGAAGCATATTTTTAATAAATATGCAGGACAAGAATTGATTCTTCTTGGTTATGAGAAAAATGATAAATGGACAGAAAAAAACAATGCCAAATAATTTTTTGCTTTTCAGTATGTTCTGTCAGGATTACAATATATGTGCGGAATAATCGGAATAGCATCTAATCGAATAAAACATGAACGCTCTGTTTTACTGACCATGCGGGATACCATGATTCACCGGGGACCGGATGACGCGGGAATATGGTGGTCAGAAGATGGTCAGGCAGGGTTGGCTCATCGCCGTCTTGCAATCATTGATCTTTCTCCGGGCGGACATCAGCCCATGCAGGATATATCCGGTCAGTTCACCATTGTTTTTAACGGAGAAATCTATAATTATCTTGAACTGAAACAAAATTTGGAAAAAAAAGGGCATCAGTTCCGCACTGCCAGTGACACAGAAGTCATTTTGGAAGCATACCGGGCATGGGGAGTGAACTGTTTATCCAAATTAAACGGCATGTTTGCCTTTTGCCTGTATGACAGCAGACTTCGCCGTTTATTTCTCGCCCGTGATCGGGCAGGAGAAAAACCGCTTTTTTATCAGCACACAAACAAAAGCCTGATGTTTGCTTCAGAACTCAAAGCCCTTATGTCTGCTCCTAAATTTCCCCGAAATCTCAACATTGATGCACTGGATCACTATCTTGCGTATGGTTATGTTCCGGGAGAGATGTGTATGATTAAAGACGTATACAAAATACTTCCCGGATATGCTTTGACCTATGAAATTGAAACGGATCATCTGCATACATGGCAGTACTGGAATTTGCCGGAACCGCTTTTGCAACAGAATATTTCTGTTGAAGAACTTACAAACGATTTTCAATCCTTATTGAAAGATGCAGTTCAGCGGCAGATGATTGCAGATGTTCCTGTAGGTGTTCTGTTAAGCGGCGGGATTGATTCCAGCCTGATTACCTCTATGGCCGCCCATATATCATCTCATCCCGTCAAAACCTTTACGGTCTCGTTTCCGGGACACGGAAAATCAGATGAAGGTCCTTTTGCCCGTCTGGTGGCGGATTATTTTGGAACACAGCACACCGAACTTGCCGCCGAACCGACTACTGTTGAATTGATGCCGGAATTAGCCAGACAATATGATGAACCCATCGCAGATCATGCCATTGTGCCGACTTATCTGCTCTCAAAACTGATACGCAGGCATGTTACCGTAGCATTAAGCGGAGATGGTGGAGATGAATTGTTTGGCGGATACAATCATTATTCATGGATACAGAGAATGTCCCGTTTAAGACGGTTTATTCCAAAGTTACTTCGGCAGGGTTTGGGATTTGCGGCAGCACATATATTGCCTCCGGGTATTCAGGGGCGTAACCATATCATCGGATTTGCAGGCGATACCTCTTATAACATTGCTCATGTAAATTTATATTTTGATCAATGGTCACGTTCCCGGCTGTTATCACCTATAATGAAAGAATACAATTTCCAATTAAAGCCTGAAACATATAAATCCCGCCTGTGCGAAGATGGTCATTCTCCTCTCCATCAGGCAATGGAAGCTGATTTTAAATCCACGCTTGCGGATGGCTATCTGGTAAAAACAGACCGAGCCGCTATGCTGGCTTCTCTTGAACTGCGAGCTCCGTTCTTGGATTATCGTATTATCGAATTTGCTTTTGGACGTGTACCGGATTTTTTTAAGGCAACAGAAACAGATCGGAAAATATTGCCGCGCAGATTGGCACAGCGTCTCCTGCCGAAATCTTTAGATCTGAAAAGAAAACAGGGTTTTACCATGCCTTTGGCCGACTGGTTTAAGGGAGAATGGGGAAGTTATATGAAATCCGTCTTGCAGCATGCTGATCCCTCTCTGTTTAATAAAAATATGATTAGATCCTTAATCGTTGCTCAGGAACATGGGTATGCAAATACAAACCGTTTGTTTGCCTTAACGATGTTTGAATTGTGGCGGCGGGAATACAAGGTATCTTTGTCAAATTAAATTAGGAGAAAATTAATGCGAATCGGAATTGATGCTTCAAATTTAAGGGCAGGCGGGGGATTAACTCATCTTGTGGAAATCTTGAAGACAGCCGAGCCGGTAAAACATAGTTTTAAAGAAATTATTGTATGGGGAGGCGAGCAAACGCTTCAAAAACTGCCTACAGAAAAATCTTGGCTTAAACTTATATTCGAACCTTTTTTGAATAAAGGACTTTTTTCCCGTTTTTATTGGCAAAAAATAAAACTTTCACATTTGGCTCAGCAGCACTGTGATGTTCTGTTTGTACCCGGAGGACTTTATACAGGGGATTTCAGACCATTTGTCACAATGTCGCGAAATTTATTGCCCTTTGAATATCGTGAAATGCAGAGATATTTTTTTTCTATGGCATTTTTCCGTTTATTATTGCTATTTTATGGTCAGGGCAGGACTTTTCGGAAAGCAGATGGAGTGATTTTTCTTACAGAATATGCACGTTCTGTTGTGAAACAGAAAATAAACATAAAAGGATTGCAGGCTGTTATTCCTCATGGTATAAATTTTCAGTTCTGCCAGACTCCACGCTCTCAGAAATCCATTGACAAATATTCATTTTCAAATCCTTTCCGATTTTTATATGTATCTATTATTACTGTATATAAACATCAATGGTATGTAGCTGATGCAGTTGCAAAACTTAGAAAACAAGGAATACCAGTTGCACTTGATTTAGTCGGTCCTGAATATCCGCCCGCGTTAAAGCGTTTAAAACAGACAATAAGAAAAGTTGATCCTCATGAAAACTTTATCAGATATAAAGGTGCTGTGCCTTATTCTCAATTGTCTGATTATTATCATAAAGCAGATGCGTTTATTTTTGCATCCAGTTGTGAAAATATGCCCAATATTCTTTTGGAAGCTATGGCATCAGGTTTACCAATAGCCTGTTCTGACAGAGGGCCGATGCCTGAAATATTGGGAAAGGTCAAAAGTTATTTTGATCCTGAAAAACCTGATGAAATTACTGAGGTATTGCGTTTTTTTATTGAAAATCCCACTTTGAGAGAACAGGCAGCGTGGTCTGCATTTCATAAATCTCAGGCTTATTCATGGGAAAGGTGTGCGGATGAGACTTTTTCTTTTTTAAGAAAGATAGTTCAAAATAAGAAATATCCGAAGTAAAACATGGAGAAATCATATTGCAGACAGATAATCAGCCACAAATAACACGAATAACACGAATTGCACAAAACAAGATTCGTGCAATTGGTGCAATTCGTGGCTAAAACAGTATATCAGCCACGAATGACACGAATCCACACGAATTGCACAAAACAAGATTCGTGCAATTGGTGCAATTCGTGGCTAAAACAGTATATCAGCCACGAATGACACGAATCCACACGAATTGCATAAATCATAATTCGTGCAATTGGTGCAATTCGTGGTTAAAACAGTATATCAGCCACGAATGACACGAATCCACACGAATTGCATAAATCATAATTCGTGCAATTGGTGCAATTCGTGGTTAAAACAGTATATCAGCCACGAATGACACGAATCCATACGAATTGCATAAATCATAATTCGTGCAATTGGTGCCATTCGTGGCTAAAACAGTATATCCGCCACGAATGACACGAATCCACACGAATTGCACAAAACAAGATTCGTGCAATTGGTGCCATTCGTGGCTAAAACAGTATATCAGCCACGAATGACACGAATCCACACGAATTGCATAAATCATAATTCGTGCAATTGGTGCAATTCGTGGCTAAAACAGTATATCAGCCACGAATAACACGAATCCACACGAATTGCACAAAACAAAATTCGTGCAATTGGTGCAATTCGTGGCTAAAACAGTATATCAGCCACGAATAACACGAATCCACACGAATTGCATAAATCATAATTCGTGCAATTGGTGTAATTCGTGTTTGTACTATTAAATCTTCTGAATATCTTAATAATGGTATATAGCCTTTAAGATAATTGTCTTGGTTAGACCGGGTTGAACAGAGTGAAACCCAACACTTTGAGTTTGTTTGGTTTAGTTCCTCAACCCAACCTGCCGGAAACCCCAAATTTGTTTTCTTCAAAAACTATATATTGAATGATCTGGAGAATATGAACTGGCAATGAGATTGCAGGAGAGAATTTCCGCACTGGAGAGCATAAAACATAGAAGAAATGACGGGTTGTTTTTCCTGTGACTGTCCAAACCAAAGGCATTTTTACCCGTCAGCGTAACCTTGACAGAGCACTATTCTTTTTAATGAATTATGTTATTTGAATGGGATCATAACAAAAGCATCACAAACCATGAGAAGCATGGCATTGATTTTGAAACAGCGAAAAATCTTTGGCAGGATGCGCACAGAGTAATGATTTATGCACCACATCCCATTGAAAATAGCTGGATTCTGATCGGAAAGCATGAAAACAGGTTATGGACCGCTGTTTATACATTGCGGGACACAGCCATACGAATAATTTCGGTAAGAAGATCAAGGTTGAAGGAGAAAAAACTGTATGAAAAAAAAAGCATTTGCCAAAAACAGTGATGAATTTGACCAGCGATTTGACGCGGGCGAAGACATTCACGAAATTATTGATATGTCAACCGCAGGAATAATCCGGCCCGGAAGAAAAATACGCATCTCCCTGGAAATTTCGGAATCTCTCATTCAGGATCTCGACGCCATTCGGAATAAAATAGGAGTTGACCGAAACTCCATAATTAAAATATGGCTGCATGAAAGGGTTCAGCAGGAAAAATCTTTTATCAAACCTTCTGGATTTGTATGCTGATTGACAAACCGGCACAGAGAGAGGTATGGAAAAAATATGAACTTGTACGAAAAATATTACAGGGAGAAACTGTATCCTTTTCAGTATGGAGTTCTGAATATTGTGAACAGATTAAACACTTTTTTTTTCTGAACATATAGCTTTCCTAAGTGAGTTGTGGAATAAAATGTTCTGTAAAGGTTGAAAACCTTTAATAATTTCTGACGGATTCCACAAATGACATAGGAACGCTATATACTTTCAGCCATTAAATGGATAATCCCGGCTGATCCCGTAACCTTCAGAAATGAATTGGATCAGATTGCCGTTGATATTCTGGAAGGAACGGAAAAAAACCTCTTATACCATTACTCAGAAGATTTGATGGTACAGCCACGAATTTCACGAATGACACGAATTATGGTTTGTGCATTCGTGCATATTCGTGTTATTCGTGGCTGTTTTAACTGTAAAACTCTGCTGAGGCAACCCTTTCGAATGCGGTATTTTATAACTGAAATGTTTCAAGTAATGGTATATTTCTTTCAATTCTGTCAGGAGCCTTTTATGAGAAAATTTTCATCTTACGGACCGGTTGATCCGGAACTTCATTATTATGCACCCCGCACTGGCCTGATTGACAAAGCATATAAGCAGTTAATCGGAGAAGACCCTGAAAAAGGCGGACATTACATCACTGTATGGGCACCGAGGCAGACAGGCAAATCATGGCTCATGCTCGAAGTTGTAAAACGGCTTAAAAAAACAGAGGAATTTGACGCTGCCATTATTTCAGTGGAATCTGCAAAATATGAAAAATCAGAAACGACTGTTTTGGAAATACTGAGCAGAGAACTGAGCGCAACTCTTGGAAAAGATTTTCCCCAAATTGATTCATGGAAAAATTTTCCGTTGTTATTCACACCGGAATATCTTTCAAAACCGCTTATTCTTATAATAGACGAATTTGATGCGATTGAGGAAAATTTTATCAACAAATTTGCAAGTGAATTCAGAAATATGTATCTGACAAAAATCAATGAACCGAATAAAAAAAGTTCCCAAAAAAGATGCCTGCTTCACGGACTTGCGCTTATCGGAGTAAGAAGCGTTCTCGGCATTGAAAATGTGACCGGATCACCTTTCAATGTTCAGAGAAGTCTGCACATTCCAAATCTTACTTATGATGAAGTTGAAGGAATGTTTACAGATTATGAAAATGAAACCGGACATAGGATTGAACAGGATGTTGTGCAGAAACTGTATTATGAAACAAAAGGACAGCCCGGACTGACCTGCTGGTTCGGAGAACTGCTCTCAGAAGGATATGAAAACCATGTGCCGGACAAAAACAGAACTGCAACGATGAAGGATTTTGAAATTGCATATGCCTATGCCACTGATATTCTTCCGAACAACAATATTCTTAATATCATAAGCAAATCTGACAAAGAGCCGTACAGAAATATGGTTCTGGAACTGTTCAAAACAGATGAAAAAATACCTTTCAAATATGATAACAGTGACATTGCTTATCTGTACATGAACGGTGTCATTGACAGGGAACAGGCTGATGAGACAAAATTTTATGTAAAATTTTCATCCCCCTTTGTCCAGAAACGGCTCTTCAATTATTTTTCCAATGAACTGTTCAGATACATGGGAAAACTGGTGGAACCATTTGAAAGCCTTGCTGATGTGATTACAGAGGATCATTTGAACATCAGAAATCTCATGAGACAGTATGAAAAATATCTGAAAAAAAACAGGGAATGGCTGCTGAAAGATGCGCCGAGACGGAAAGATCTGCGGATTTATGAGGCTGTGTTTCATTTTAACCTGTATATGTATTTATTTCAGTTCCTTGCTCCCAAAAACGGGAATGTGTATCCTGAATTTCCCACAGGAAACGGGAAAATAGATATTATCATCAAATACAGCAGCAAGACTTACGGACTTGAACTGAAAACCTATACAGACGAAACAGCTTACAGAGATGCACTGACACAGGCTGCCCAGTACGGGAGGCAGTTGCGACTTGCAGAGATTTTTCTGATTTTTTTTGTGGAATATATTGACGATGAAAACCGCAGAAAATATGAAGCAGATTATCAGGATAAGGTATCACAGACAAAGGTGGTTCCTGTTTTTATTGAGACAGGAATGTAAGGCAGAGCTAAAACAGCGGGCAGGGTGAATGACTAAATGAAAAGATAACTATACCATTACACAGAAGATTTAATGGTACAGCCACGAATGACAAAAATTGCACAAATTATTTTATGGTTTGTGCAATTCGTGCAGATTCGTGTCATTCGTGGCTGATTTAAATTAAATTTGGTTCATTTCGGAGTCCGGAAGTTCCGGAAACAGGATCAGGGTAATATGTTAAGGAGCGGTATTATGTTTAAAGATAAAACTTTGTTCATAACCGGCGGGACCGGTTCTTTTGGCAATGCGGTACTCAACAAACTGCTGCATACAGAAATCAGGGAAATCCGCATCTTCAGCAGAGATGAAAAAAAGCAGGAAGATATGAGGCTGTCCTATAACAATGACAAACTCAGATTCTATATAGGTGATGTGCGTGATTTCAGCAGCCTGAAAGATGCCATGAACGGTGTTGACTATGTTTTCCATGCCGCAGCATTAAAACAGGTTCCTTCCTGTGAATTCTACCCAATGGAGGCGATCAGAACCAATTCTCTGGGAGCGGAAAATGTGATGAACGCAGCCATTGCCAACAATGTCAAAGTTGTAATTGTGTTAAGCACGGACAAGGCAGTATATCCCATCAATGCCATGGGACTGTCAAAAGCCATGATGGAAAAACTGATGGTTGCCAAATCACGGACAGTCAATCCTGACAAAACTGTATTATGCGGCACACGATACGGAAATGTAATGGGATCAAGGGGATCGGTTATCCCTTTGTTTATAAAACAGATTACAGAAGGGTTGCCTCTGACTGTAACTGATCCCAATATGACCCGGTTTATGATGTCTCTGGACAGTGCAGTGGAACTGGTTTTGTATGCGTTTGAACATGGCAGCCCGGGTGATATTTTTGTAAAAAAAGCACCGGGTGCAACCATAGGTGATTTGGCAAAAGCCATGAAAGAACTGTTCAATGCTGATAATGAAATCAAAATTATCGGAACCCGGCATGGGGAAAAACTGTATGAAACCCTTTTAACCCGTGAGGAATTTGTCAAGGCAATTGACTGCGGGGATTATTACCGGATTGTGGCAGATACCCGATCCCTGAATTACAGCAAATATTTCACAGAAGGGGAACAGCAGCTTTCCGGACAGACAGATTACACTTCCCACAATGCCAAACGACTGAGCATTGAGGAGATAAAAGAATTATTATTACAGGAACAGTATATTCAGGAAGCCTTGAAGTAGGAGATGCCATTTATGAAAACAGCCTTGATCACAGGTGCAAACGGTTTTATGGGCAAAAATATGCTTGCGGCACTAAAAAAGCAGGATAATATTGAAGTTCTGATGTTTAACCGTGATGATAATCCGGCATTATTGCAAAAGCATTTGGAAAAAGCAGATATTGTCTATCATTTTGCAGGAGTCAACAGACCTGAAAACAATGAAAAATTTGAACTGGTCAATGCGGGGCTGACAAAGACAATGGCAGACAGTCTTGAAAATATGGCGAAAAAACCTGTAATTGTCCTGGCATCCTCTGTTCAGGCAATGCTTGATAATCCTTATGGAAAAAGCAAAAAACACGCGGAGGATATATTAATCCAATATGCAGAAAAAACAGGGGGACAGATACACATATACCGGCTTCCCAATGTTTTTGGCAAATGGTGCAGACCGAATTACAATTCAGTGGTGGCAACTTTTTGCCATAATATTTCTCATGATCTGGATATAGTTATCTCTGATGAAAACAGAGAACTGGAACTGGTTTATATTGATGATGTAATAAGTAAATTTGTGAAAATATTAACACAGCCGGAATCTTATAAAGCTATGGTTTACGGTGAGATCATCCCCAGGTATAAAATCACATTGGGAGAACTGGCAAAAAAAGTTTATGAATTAAAAAATATCCGTTCATCACTCACCATCCCTGATATGAACGACAGCCTGACCAGATGTTTGTATGCCACTTATCTTTCTTATCTGGATAAAAAAGATTTTTCTTATACTTTGGATATGAAAACCGACCAGAGAGGATGGCTGGCTGAACTGATAAAATCAAGGCATTTCGGACAGATTTTTGTTTCCAAAACCCATGCCGGAGTTGTCCGGGGAAATCATTTTCATAACAGCAAAGTTGAAAAATTCTGTGTTATACAGGGAGAGGCTGTTGTAAAATTCAGGCATATTCTTAATGGTGAAATATTGAATTATCCGGTTTCAGGGGATAAAATTGAGGTGCTGGATATTCCGCCCGGATATACCCATTCCATAGAAAACACAGGAAAAAAAGAACTGATTACCCTGTTTTGGGCAGGAGAGATGTTTGATCCGGAGAAACCGGATACGTTTTTTGAAAAGGTTTAAGCCACGAATTGCACGAATGAACACAAATAGGAGGACAGTTTTTGCCACGAATTGCACGAATGAAAACGAATAATGAGGACAGTTTTTGCCACGAATTGTACGAATGGACACGAATAAGAGGACAGTTTTTGCCACGAATTGCACGAATGAAAACGAATAGAGTAAAAAAGGATGATATTTTGATATGGCTGATATTAGACCTCTTGCAAAAGTCAATTTTAATCCAATAAAATCAAAGGTGCAACTCCCAGTTTTGCAAGAGGTCTATTATTTATAAAGAGATTTCTTATCAGATTATGGCGGCTGTATTTGAGGTGCATAATGTTCTTGGATATGGTTTTCTTGAAAAGGTTTATGAGCGGGCTTTGCTGAAAGAATTTCGTTTACGAGGCATACCTGCTGAAGCTCAGAAAGAAATCAGGATTTATTACAAAAACGATGAGATCGGCACTTACTGCCCAGATATTATTGTAAACAATGAGATACTTTTGGAGTTAAAATCTGTAGAAGGATTAACCAACACTCACAAAGCTCAGGTGCTGAATTATCTTAAAGCAACCGGTTTGAAACTTGGTCTTCTGATAAACTTTGGCAGAGAAAGAGTTGAACATGAACGACTGGTACTCTAATTTCCCAATATTCGTGTACATTCGTGCAATTCGTGGCTCAATGCCCAATATTCGTGTACATTCGTGCAATTCGTGGCTAATTATAGGTATATAATGAAAAAACTCAAAGTAATTACAGTTGTTGGAACCAGACCTGAAATCATCCGGCTGTCCCGTGTCATGACTGCTCTGGATGTCAATATGAATCATATATTGGTTCACACCGGTCAGAATTATGACTATGAACTGAACCAGATTTTTTTTGATGAACTTGAACTTCGCAAACCGGATTATTTTCTGGAAGCAGCAGGCAAAAGCGCATGTGAAACAGTAGGTCAGGTGATTGCCCGTGTGGATGAGGTATTAGGAAAAGAAAAACCGGATGCCCTGCTGGTGCTTGGAGATACAAACAGTTGTCTTGCCGCATATCCGGCAAAACGGCGGAAAATACCTGTGTTTCATATGGAGGCAGGCAACAGGTGTTTTGACCAGCGTGTGCCTGAAGAAATCAACCGGAAAATCATAGATCATATCAGTGACATCAACATGCCTTACAGCACCATAGCCCGTGATTATCTTCTGCGTGAAGGCATTCCTCCGGACAGAATTATCAAAACCGGAAGTCCCATGTATGAAGTGCTTCACCATTATATGCCAAAAATAGAGGCATCAGATGTGCTTACACAGCTTAGTCTTGAACCGGAACATTTTTTTGTTGTCAGCGCACACCGGGAAGAAAATATTGATGACCCTGCTCAGTTTGCCAAACTTTCGGAAGTACTTGACAGATTAGCTGTCACGTATGGCAGGAGAATCATTGTTTCAACCCATCCCAGAACACGAAACAGGATCGAATCTGAAAACATTCAGATCAACCCGCTTGTGGAACTGATGAAACCCCTGGGATTTTGTGATTATGTAAAACTCCAAATGAATGCAGCGGCAGTGTTGTCAGACAGCGGAACCATTACCGAAGAAAGTTCCATTCTCAATTTTCCTGCGCTGAATATCCGCAATGCACATGAAAGACCCGAAGGAATGGAAGAAGGGGCAGTGATGATGACCGGAATGGAATCGGACAGAATTTTGGAATCTCTTACGATTCTGACGCGTCAAAAGCGGGGTACAGAAAGATCGCTCCGAATCGTGACAGATTACAATATCCCCAATGTATCTGAAAAAGTGATCCGAATCATTATCAGTTATACAGATTACATCAACCGTTTTGTATGGCATAAATCATGAAAATCCTTTTTCTTACGCAATGGTGTCAGCCCGAACCTTTTTTTAAAGGCATCCCTTTTGCCAAAGCCTTGCAGTCCAAAGGCCATGAAGTCGATATTTTAACAGGATTTCCCAATTATCCCGGAGGAAAATTATATCCGGGGTATAAAATTCGATTGTTTCAGAGAGAAATCATTGATGGCATACCTGTAAACCGTACTGCTCTTTATCCAAGCCACGATCAATCCGGTTTTCACCGCATCCTGAATTATATGAGTTTTGCCTTCAGTGCTGCTTTTATCGGTCATTTTCTTGTGAAAAAACCGGATTTGATTTATGTTTACAATCTGATTACACTGGATTTGGCTGCACAATTGTTAAAAAAGCGATATGACTGTCCGGTTATTTATGATATTCAAGATATATGGCCCGATTCTGTAAGTGATTCAGGGATGATGAAACCGTCTGCATTACTGAAACTTCTCAGTTGGTGGTGTCAAAGTGTTTATCGCAGAGCATCTCATATCATAACTTTGTCTCCCGGTTTCAAAAAAGAACTTATGAAACGCGGTGTGCCTGAAAAAAACATTTCTGTTATTTATAACTGGTATAACTGGGCAGATGAATCTAATATAAATCTGTCAAAACATGATGAGGAAAAAATTCCTCATTTTCAGGATAAAAATAATTTTATTGTTATGTTTGCAGGTACCATGGGAGTCATGCAGGGGCTTAATTCAGTTTTGGATGCTGCTGAAAAATTGATGACTATTGCTCCCCGCATTAAATTTATCTTTATTGGCGGAGGCATTGAGCGTGAAAGGTTAAAAATTAATGCGGTTGATCGCAGCCTTCATAATGTTGTTTTTCTGGAAAGACAGCCTCCGGAAAAAATAAATGCCATTCTTCAAAAAGCAGATGTCTTATTGGTTACGTTGAAAGATATACCGTTATTCAGAATCACTGTTCCATCCAAAATTCAGGCATACATGGCAAATGGTAAACCAATTCTTTTGGGTGTTCATGGGGATTCAGCAGACATAATCAGAAAATCCAAAGGCGGCATTGTTGTAAAACCGGAGAATTCAGACTCTATTGCCCAGGGCGTTTTGAAACTTTATGAAATGAATGAAGAAGAACGAAGACTTATGGGAGATAATGCCAAAAAATATTATCAGGAATACCTGTCAATGGATGCCGGTGTCAGAAATTTTGAAAGAATATTTTATAATTCCTTGAAATATTATAAAATTTAGGCAGTGGGATTTTTCGTACTGACAAACCTGACCGGCCTTTCCTAAGAAAAAAAGGTAAAGGATATGTCATTTCCGCCTTATCAGTATCAAAAGTCCCACTGCCCGGATATTGTGGTGAGTATCCTGCATAAAAATCTTGATGATTTTGAAAAATTTGCATCATCCAGCATCCCTTATCTCAAAGACAGACAGAAAGGATAGCAAATGCACCCTGAACAAAAGAAAATATTCCAATCCATGACACCTGAGCAGAAACTTCGGGTTGCAATGAATCTTTATCACTCTGCCCGGAAGCTCAGGGCTGCTGCACTAAAAGAGCAGTACCCGGATTGGAGTGAAGAACAAATCGAACAGAAAGTCCGGGAGATTTTTCTTTATGCAAGAACATAATCTTTTTCAGATTTTTACAAACCGGCGAACAGACTTGGAGTCCGCTATATGATAACCGGCTCTGTTGCAAGCATGATTTACGGGGAACCCCGTCTGACCCATGATATAGATTTGGTGATTGAACTGGATCAGGATGACGCTGAAAAATTTGCCGATGCTTTTCCCATTGAAGATTTTTATTGTCCGCCTTCTGAAGTCATTGCAGTTGAAGCCGGCCGCCGCCACAGGGGACATTTTAACCTGATTCATCATGAAACCGGTTTCAAAGCAGATATTTATCTCTCAGGTAATGACAATTTGCATCAGTGGGCATTGAATAACATTAAATCCATAGGTATGGACGGTGAAATATTCCGGCTGGCACCTGCCGAATATGTTATTCTGAGGAAACTCGAATATTATAGTGAAGGCGGATCAGAAAAACATTTGCGGGATATCGCAGGAATATTGTCAGTTTCTTCAGACAGGATTGATTTTGGTCATCTTTCTGAAAAAATTCATGAATATTCTCTTGAAAAAGAATGGGAAGAGGCAAAAACATACCGCTTATGAAACGACTCTTTGATCTTATACTGACAATCCCAGCATATTTCCTTCTCTCACCTCTGATGATTCTGATTGCAGCGGTCATCCGTGTGACAATGGGAAAACCAATATTTTTCCGCCAGATCAGACCCGGACTGCATGGGAAACCCTTTACAATTTACAAATTCCGTACTATGCTCAATGCTTATGACAAAAACGGAAATCCGCTGCCGGACAAAGAGCGTCTGACCCGGTTTGGCAGTTTTCTCCGTTCCTCATCCCTGGACGAACTGCCGGAACTGTATAATATTATCAAAGGAGACATGAGCATTGTAGGCCCCCGTCCTTTGCTGATGCAGTATCTGGAACGGTACAGTCCGGAACAGGCAAGACGGCATGAAGTCAGATCCGGACTGACAGGCTGGGCGCAGATTAACGGCAGAAATGCGCTTGCATGGGAAGAAAAATTTAAAATGGATGTCTGGTATGTGGATCATCAGTCCCTTTTTCTGGATATGAAAATCATTCTTATGACCATTGCCAAAGTCATCAGAAGGGAAGGCATCACCCATCCCGGGCACGCGACCGCAGAGGAGTTTGCTGGATGAGATATTTCACGGATTTTTTATATGAAGGCAGGTAATTATGAACAATCCCCATGACAGATTTTTCAAGGAAACCATGACCCGGCGGGAAAATGCCATCTCCTTTTTCCGGGAGTACCTGCCTGCGCACATTGTGTCACAGATGGACTGGCGCACGCTCCGGATTGTGAAGGAAACCTTTGTGACTCCGGAACTGAAAGAATGTTTTTCTGACATTGTGTATGAAATCCGGGTACGGGGCATGGCTGTTCTCATTTACCTGCTGTTTGAACATCAGTCCCGGCATGACTGCCTGATGCCCCTGCGCTTTCATCATTACATGGGCGGAGTATGGGATTTGTGGGTAAAGCAGAATCCCGGTGAGTGCAAACTGCCGGCCGTGATTCCCATTCTGTTTTACCACGGACGGGAGAACTGGACCACCGGCACACAGTTTCAGGATATGATTGAAGGTTCCAGGCTTTTTGCAGAGTATGTTCCCAAATTCAAATATATCCTCAAAGATCTGTCAGCATTCACTGATGCTGACATAAAAGGAATCATCACCGTCCGGCTCTTTGTGCATGTCATGCGCCGAATATTTCAGCCGGATTTCGGAGAGCATTTTGACCGGATGCTGCCCCTGTTTGCGGAACTTTCACAAAAACAGACCGGCATGGAATATCTTGAAACTGTGCTCAGATATGTTTATGAGGTGCGTGACGATATTGATCCGGAGGACACGGAGACAAAACTTATTCAGGTTATGGATGAGGTCAGAAAGGAGGACATTATGACTGTTGCCGAAAAACTGCGGAAGGAAGGCGAAATCCGGGGTGAAATCCGGGGCGAAATCCGGGGCGAAATCCGGGGCGAAATCCGGGGGAAAATTGAAACATACAAAGAACTGCTGGCCAGCGGTTTTCTTTCAAAGGAAATGGTGGAGCAGAAACTGGCTGAGCTTGACCAAAAACTGAGGGAACTGGGGGGACAGGGCAGAACAGTCACGGAACACTGAAACGGCCTGACCTGCCGGAGCTGCTGAAACTGTGCTCAGATATGTGTATGAGGTGCGTGACGACATTGATCCGGAGGACACTGAGACAAAACTTATTCAGGTTATGGATGAGGTCAGAAAGGAGGACATTATGACTGTTGCCGAAAAACTGCGTAAGGAAGGCGAAATCCGGAGTGAAATCCGGGGCGAAATCCGGGGGAAAATTGAAACATACAAAGAACTGCTGGTCAGCGGTTTTCTTTCAAAGGAAATGGTGGAGCAGAAACTGGCGGAAATGGAACGGAAACTGAAAGAAACATACAGACAGGGACGGGCTGAGACAGCACACTGATAATTACCGGACTGTTTTGCTTCCGTTCCCGCATTTTCCGCCAATACCATTAAAATAAGCAGTTCCCGGAGTGCCGAACTGAAAATTTGGCAGTGTCCTATGGATCATGTAAGTGACCCAAATTTCCATTTCGGTACGAGTCTCCAGTATGACGGCATTGGCGCTTCCCGCGGGAACGGATGACCCTTGAATTAAAAAGGGAACAGATATGAATCATAATGAAAAATCAATCGCCATATACGGCGCAAGCGGATTTGGCAGGGAACTGGCGTGGCTGATTCAATCCTGTGCCAAAAGGGGCATGAATTATCATGTCGCGTGTTTTATTGATGACAATGAAAAGAAACAGGGAACTGTTCTGAACAATATTCCTGTTCTGAGCCTTGCAGAGGCAAAAAAACAGTATCCCGGAATCCCTGTCTCCGGAGGAATCGGCAATCCCAAAATACGGGAAATCCTGATGAACAAAGCCGCAGAACAAGGTTTTGGATTTGAAACAGTTATTCATCCGGATACGCAGATGTCTGAATGGATTGAAATCGGCAAAGGAACGGTTATCTGTGCAGGCAATATTCTGACAAGCAATATCCGAATCGGATGCCATGTTCAAATCAATCTGGACTGCACTATTGGTCACGATGTGGTGATGGGCGATTACACAACACTCGCTCCGGGGGTTCATGTTTCCGGATGGGTGCATTTCGGAAAGCGTGTTTATGTGGGAACCGGAGCGGTCATCATCAATGGAACAGAGGAAAATCCACTTGTTATTGAAGATGATGCGGTTATCGGAGCAGGAGCCTGTGTCACAAAATCTGTTCCTGCCGGAGAGACTTGGGGGGGGGGTACCGGCAAAGCCGCTGAAAAGGAAATAACACAAAACACGCGTTTTGACAACTGGAAATTTCCGGAAATCGAAGAGGGAAAACCCACAAAATACAACTGGGTTGTCCAGCATAAAGATAATCTTGCTTTGGGATACAAAACCGACATCGGCGCATTCACCTATATCAATGCAAAATACGTAGTTATAATAGAAGATTTTGTCCAGATCGGTTCCCACTGCTCTGTTTACTCTGTTTCCACCATTGACAATAAACAGGGGCAGGTCATATTAAAAAAGAACTGCAGAATCGGCAGTCACACTGTCATCATGCCGGGTTTGACTGTAGGTGAAAATGCTGTTGTCGGTGCGCACAGCTTTGTGAACCGGGACATTCCTGACAATGTTACTGCTGCCGGGGTTCCGGCAAAAATTATTCGGGGAATATAAAAAATGAAAAAACAGAACACTTATATTATCACTGACGACATATTCATGGACAGTTTGGAAATTATTCATGAAAATTTTTCAGATATTCCTTATGCCATTGTTGGAGGCGGAGCAGTTCAGATATATGTCTCATCCGTTGCGGTCCAAAATGCCCGGCTCGGATCGATAAAAGAAATCAACGGCCTGTCTTTTATTCTACGGAGAACCGGGGATATAGACCTGTCTTTTAGTTATGATTCAGCGGAACTTATAAAAAAATTCAATGTCATTATCTCCCATGCTTCCGGCTTTTATACATTTCACAGTTTCACAAAACGCTTTGTTCTTCAGCAGGGCAGTCAGAGGTTCAATCTGAATTATCAGACAGATCCGGAAGATCTGAAAGGAATTCCCGCATATTACCATGATATTATTGACACAGCCATTTGTGTGGAACTGCCATATAAAGATCGAATTCTCCAACTGAAAATCGCCAGACCGGAATATCTTGTAATATCAAAACTGACAAGAGCAAGGCCCAAAGATCAGATTGATATTGCTTTGATTCTGAAATCGGCTGAAATAAGCGGTTATCCCTTTGATTCTGAAGAAGTAAGGTCTGTACTGAAATCTGCCGATGCCGGAGATAAATATGATATTCTTGCGGAACTGATGGAGTCCAACGGATAAACAGATTTATGGAAACCTGCCGTTAGGAGTTGATATGAAAGATTTTATATTGCATGTAACTGATGCCGTATATATGAAAGATTATCTGATCCGGATAACATTCAATGATGGTCAGACAAAGGTGGTTGATTTCGAACCTTATGCAAAAAGAAAAGGTGTGTTTTCCCTTTTGAAAGACAAAACATATTTCAGAAAATTTTTCATTGATCTCAACACGATCTGCTGGCCCAACGGAGCGGATGCTGCCCCTGAAAGATTGTATGAACTGGGAAAATCTGCTGAAAGCCCGGCACCCGGCAACTTTGGCAATGTCAATATTCCGGTTCTGTATGATTATAAATACAGTCCGGCCCTTGTTACAGATAAAAAAAATATGGGATAACATGATGATATACAAATATAAACGCATTTTCCTCTCTCCGCCTCATATGGGCGGAGAAGAAATCCGATTTGTGCATGAAGCCTTTGACAGCAATTATATCGCGCCGTTAGGCCCCCAGGTGGATGCCTTTGAAAAGGAATTTTCTGCACTCACAGGAATTCCCCATGCGGTTGCTCTCGCTTCCGGCACTGCTGCCATGCACCTTGCTCTCCGGATATTGGGCATAAAAGCCGGAGATGAAGTAATTGCATCCACACTCACTTTTATCGGAAGTGTCTCGCCTGCAACATTTATTGGCGCAGTACCGGTATTTATTGACGCGGATCGCATCTCATGGAATATGAATCCGGATCTGCTGGCTGAAGAACTGGAGAGATGCCATAAAAAGGGAAAACTGCCCAAAGCCGTTATTCCCACAGACCTTTACGGTCAATGTGCGGATTATGACCGGATTAAGGAAATCTGCGCGCCTTATGACATTCCGGTAATTGTGGATGCTGCCGAAGCCTGCGGAGCCATGTACAAAGGAAAACATGCGGGATTCGGTGCAAAAGCCGCTGTTTTTTCATTCAATGGAAACAAGATCATCACCACATCCGGCGGCGGCATGCTGGCCTCCCATGACAAAGCACTCATTGATCAGGCAAGATTTTTATCCCAGCAGGCACGGGACCCGTCGCCCCATTATGAACACACGCAAATCGGATACAATTACCGCATGAGCAATATCCTGGCCGCCATCGGCAGGGGACAGCTCCGGGTATTGGATGAAAGAGTAAAGGCAAAACGCAGGATATTTGAGTATTACAGAAATGCCCTCAAAGATATTCCCGGCATTGATTTTATGCCCGAAGCCCCTTACGGAAAGTCAAACCGCTGGCTGACAGTAATTTTGATAACAACTGAAATATTCGGAGCAGATCGTGAAACCGTGAGAATCGCTCTTGAGGCTGAAAACATTGAATCCAGACCTGTATGGAAACCCATGCACATGCAGCCGGTGTTTACAACAACTTACAAATCAGGATATACAGGGGGAAACGTGTCGGAAGATTTGTTTGAACGCGGACTTTGTCTTCCATCAGGCACTGCCATGACGAATGAGGATATGGAACGTATTGTTTCAGTTATACGAAAATGCCGCAGACAGTTGTGAAATTAACACGGTTAAGTATGTTTCGGTAGTGGGTCAAATCCGTTGAAAATCCCCTCCCCCTGTGGGAGGGTCGGGGAGGGGTAAAAATAATATCCTGTAACAAACTGATGTTTTCACCCTCCCCTGCCCCTCCCTCAAGGGAGGGGAGACCGTCATCAGCGGATTTGACCCACTACCTATGTTTCCATATATTTTCAGACATAAATTTTACGAAAAACCGGATTTTTCCAAAAAATCCGGTTTTTTTGTACACTTCAGCTCATAAAATCAAAGTTGACAAAGCACTATGCAGTTTTCATTCTGCAGCGAAGGCACAAACACGCAGATTCTCCCTAAAATTCAATGGCATATTATTTTTCAGATTTCATAATTCCCGCAATCCCCACCCAGCCTTCCTTTTCAATGACTTCGGCAATTTCAAAACCCAGCTTTTCCATTTTCTGCGTCACCTTTTCCCGGTTTTCCGAGATAATGCCGGAGCATACAAAGATTCCGTGTTCACAGAGCAGACCGGGAACACTGTCGAGCAGTTCCAGAATGACATTGGTAAGAATATTCGCGATTATCAGATCAAAGTGCTGATGAACTTTTTCCGCGAGATGACCGGTAACAACAGTGAACTGCTCCGGTGCTGTCTGATTTAGCAGCAGATTTTTCCCTGCAATATCAACGGCCACAGGGTCATTGTCAATGCCGCATAAATTTCCGGCTCCGAGTTTTGCCGCGGCTGTGAGCAGAATTCCTGACCCGGTTCCTATGTCCAGAATGGAATCTCCGGGATGCAGATATTTTTCAATGAGCTGAATGCACATGGATGTGGTGGGATGGGTGCCTGTGCCAAATGCCATGCCCGGATCTATCTCCAGCACAATTTCCCCGGGCTCCGGCGCATAATCCCGCCAGGTGGGTTTTACCACGATATTTTTCCCCACTTTTTCCGGCCAGAAATATTCTTTCCAGGATTCAGCCCAGTCTTCCTCATCCATTTCCTTAAACACAATCCGGGTGGAAATATCTGATTCTGCTGCCAGACGATCCAGTTCCGCCCTGATTTTGCGCAGACTGTCCCCAAAACGCCCATCTTTGGGGAAATAGGCTGAAACCGAATCCGCGTCCGGGATTTTTTGCGCTCCGTCTGCCCAGTCTGCATCTTCATCCGGAACAGTGCTTTCCACAGCCACGCCCTGCAGCCCGAAACTGTAAAATATATCGGAAATCAGATCAACTGCCAGATCCCTGTCAGGATGCTCAAAAATCACTTTAACTTCTGTCCATTTCATTGCTTATGTCTCTTTGCAGGTTTCATGTTTCAGATTTTCCCATTTTTCTTTTGGCGGATTGAAATAGCCAAATCCCAGATCCGGAAAGCTGTTCCGGATGCGGTTAAGCAAAGTTTTCATTCCCAGGGGAGGACTGTGTTCCGCAGCCGCATTCATAACAGCCCAGTATTTGACCGGATCAAAATTGAGATTCCGCCACTGGATAAAATTAAGCGGATGGTTTTTGCGGAAATTCATAAAAGCTTTAGCCTCTTCGGGCGTGTCGGTAAATCCGGGGCAGTTGAGATAATTGACAGATACAAATTTTTTCATGCCCAAAGCCAGATCAATGCTTTCAGTTACATTGGAAAAACTGTAACCTGCGGGCCGGAACCATGCATTATAGCAGGGTTCCCGGACACTGTTGATGCTGACGCGGATGCTGTCAAGTCCCGCGTCAAAAAGGCGTCTGAGAACATCGGGTTTGCTCGCGTTGGTGTTCATGTTGATGGTTCCTTCTGCTGTTTCCGAGCGGATCATCCGGATGGCCTCTTCAATGGCCTCTGCCGCAAAAAGAGGATCCCCCTCGCAGCCCTGTCCGAAACTGACCACAGCCTTTTTCACCTGTCTGATATGGGTCAGAGCCACTTCTGCAATCTCTGACGGCAATGGCGTAAAGGAAATTCTTTCCTGACTGGAAGTGATACGCTCATTTTTCTGCAGGGATATACAGCCCAGACAGCGCGCATTGCAGGATTGCGAGGTGGGCAGAGGAGCCTCATATCTTTGCAGAAAAAAATTTTTGCCTGCCGGGCATCCGTATACAAGCGCACATTTTTCCAGATGTTCCCGCAGCCGGTTTTCCGGCATAATCTGCCGCATCTGACTGATTCCGGCCACCACCTTTTCTCTCTGCATATGCCGCAGATCCTGTCTGGGTTCTGTATCCACCTGTATCAGAGCGGAACGGAATCCGTCTTTGTGCCAGCCAACGGCCCCGTAAGAAAAAAGCGGCAGATAATCCTCAGGCAGATTCTCCCGGTACGCGCTGATATAGGTGTTTACATAACCGGGCGAATTAAAGGCCGCGACCGGAAAGATCGGCTCACCGGGCACGTATGGATTTTCTTTCAGCACTTCCGCAATGCCGGTTTCAATATTATACAAAACCGGACTTCTGTGCGGCAGATACATCAGCTCACTGCCAAAGGGCATGGGAACCGTGTTTTCCGTGCGAAGGGGCATAAGCAGCGCATCAGCCATGCCCATAGCCGCGTATCCTTCCACTTCAAAGATTTCACCGGACGTATTGGCAGCCAAAGCTGTAATCCATTCAATTTTCTGCTTTTGCTTATGATTTCGCGGGGCAGATTTTTTTATCATACGGTTATCATTTTTTCCGGTTTTCGGGTTCCGGTTTTTTGATTCTTTCAAAATAATCTCTTCCTCAGTTGTTGCAGGTTTTCAGAAAATGTCATTATGAAAAACTCCAAGTATTTTCAATATGTTTATAATTTCAGTGGACAGCTTTTTCTGAAAAACTGTATCAGATTTCATATTATCATTCCGTAAATTCAGTCTGCTCCATTGTATTTTTCCCTTTGAATTTTGCAGTGCCAAATGTGATATTGTTATGCGGCAGTTTCAGGCGTCTGTCTGAAAAGAATTCAGACAGCGTCAGCAGTTGCAGTTTTGGGAATTTATATCCCGGAGTTTCAATTATTCCTGATGTTGCAATGGTTTCAAGCATGGGTTTTGTCGGTTCTTTTATAGTAAGAAATACACCAAGTTCACATTTGTGTTTAACCATTGCTCCCAGCAAAGCATCAATGTCTTTTGACTGGACTTTTCCGCCTTTGACCTGAAAAGCGGCTTTGATGGTGTTATTGCTGCTGTCAATCAGATATTTGGCAATTCCGTCAACACCTTTATCTGCACCTTTTCCTGAATATGTGGCTGAAAATGCTCCAAATTCAGTTATCCACCAGTCCTGAAAGGCAAAGGGGTTCTGTTCCCACAGTTTTATGGCAGACTGTTCATCTTTCGGCACACCTCTGACTTCGTATTTTGAAAGTGCTTTTCCGTATGTGTTTTTCAGACGTTTCTGAATCAGATTTACTGCTATGGGTGAAATATCAATGCCAATCCACTGACGTTTCAGCCCTTCGGCTGTGTCAACAGTTGTTCCGCAGCCGCAGAAAGCATCAAGCACAACATCACCTTCATTGGAACTGGCTTTGATAATACGTTCCAAAAGGGCTTTGGGTTTTTGGGTCGGATAACCGAGACGTTCATCTGCCTGTGAATTTATTGGCGGCAAATCAAGCCACAAATCATCTGCCGGAAATCCTTTTGCCTCATCAAGATAATGTTTGATACGCATTTTCCCTTTTGAAGTGATATAAATTCTGCCTTCTTTTGTTAAGCGTTCTATGGTTTCAGGGCCGGTTGCCGTGCCAATTTTTTCATCTTTGAAGATACGGCCTTTTTCATCCATTTTTGTGAAATAGCGTTTCACATACTCTTTTGTATAAGGTATTATTATCGGATTATAAATGAATCTTTCCGTTTTGGAATATCTTATGACAGTATCATGACTTGTCCCCAAATCTTTTTTCCCTTTGAATCCGCTGGCTGTCATTCTTTTCCAGATAATCTCATTGCGGAAATTATTCTGCCCGAATATCACATCACACACCGTCTTTAAATAATGACTCATCGCGGGATCACAGTGCAGATAAAAACTTCCGGTCGGTTTCAATACTCTGCGGAGTTCCGCTATCCGCAATGTCATCATCACAAGATAGGGAAAGGCAAATGGCGCAACTTCAGCGTAAGTTGTCAAAAGACGTTGAATTTTTTCAGTTTTCAGGCTTTGGAGTTCGGCCAGGGAATCCTGAATATTTTTCAGTGACCATGTGTCTTCAAACGCGATGCGCTGTGTCTGAATATCTTTGTCATCAAAGAATATATTGTAATTGCGTTTGCTGTTGAACGGCGGATCAATGTATATCAGATCAGCCGTTTCATCAGGTATTTCTTTTCTCAGAACCTCAAGACAGTCTCCGAGATGCAGCCAATTCATAATTTCTCCCTTAAAATTTCCGGATTCCTGCGCAATGACAGCAAAAAAGTCACAGCCAGGATTTCATAAATTTTCTAAAGAACCATGTACATCCTCTTTACATCCTCTTTTTTGCCCAGAACCACAAGCACATATCCGGTTTCAAGGGTTTCAGAAGGCATGGGATTGAAAATCATTTCACCGGACGGTTTTTTGATGGCCACAATGATGACCCCGAAATCTTTGCGCAGATGACTTTCAATAAGATTTTTTCCAATCAGTTGGGATCCGGGTTTAATTTCAGCCTCATCCATCATCAGACCAAGTTTGTTGCCCATAGTGGCAATGTCTATGAAATCCACCACTGTGGGCTGTTTTAATATCTGGGCCATGCGCCTTCCGCCGATGTAATAAGGGGAAACCACACGGGTGGCTCCCGCTCGTTTGAGTTTGTCCTCGTTTTTCACATCCGAGGTGCGCGACATGACAAAAATATCAGGCCGAAGTCCTTTTGCTGTAAGGGTGATAAAAACATTATTGGCATCCGCGCGCACGGCTGTGACCAGTCCCCGCGCTTTCATAATCCCGGCTTTGATCAGGGCTTCATCTGACGCTGCATCCATTTGCAGATAAAGGTATTTTTCCTTTTCTATGGATGGAATTGCCGCTGCATCCTGTTCAATGATTACAAACTGAATACCATCCTGGCAAAGTTCCCTGCAGATAATACGGCCAATGCGTCCGAACCCGCAGATAATGAAATGGTTTTTCAAATCCTGTATCTGTTTTTCCACCTTTCTCCTTTCAAAACCCTTTCTCAGTTCCCCCTCAATCAGCACCCTGGCCACCACTGTAATAGAATATGCTCCGATGGTGACACTCATGGTTATAATGATCATGGTGATGATCCTGCCATAGGCCGACAGCGGATGAATTTCGGAAAAACCCACGGTGCTTATGGTTATCATGGTCATATACAGGGCATCAAAAAAAGACATCTGCTCGATATAGCGGTATCCCAGTGTTCCAAAGGCAAGGATGCCCAGCAGCACAATAAAGGATATACGCAGTCGTTTCAATTCCATCTGTCACTGCCTTTTTTGTCATTCAGACAGAAATGCGGACATGACGGCATCAGTCAGCTCCGGGGAGACAGAAATCGGATTTTCGATTTTTTCCGGCAGACCGAGGATTGAAAAAATCTCCGGCATGTGGGCATCTGTGTTCAGTTCTGACCGGAATCCGTATTTTTTCATAATAAACTGATGGAGCTCCGGATCAGCCAGTGCAAGGGCCAGTTTTTCCCCGGCCGGCCCCAGGGACAGGAAGGGAATATATTGCACAATGAGAGGTTCCGGTATCATTACCCGTACATGCTGTGCAACCGTATCCCGGTATTTTGGGAAAGCCTGATAAAAAGCAGGCACATGGCATTCTTCTGTAAGGATCAGGGGAAAAGTCCACTGTCCCTGTCTGATGTACTGGGCAAAAAGATCTTCCGAAGTTTTTTCCGATGTGCGCATCTGCGCGGCAGTCCTCCGCAATTTTTCCGGAAATGATCCGGAAAAGTCAGAAACAGAAAGGTTCCCCTGCCTGAGTGCCTGCGCCATAAGAACAGTGCTGAACACTCCGGTGTCAGTTTCCGCAGAAGAGGAAAGTCCGGCAATCTTTATCAGCCCTTCGGTCTGGTGCAGTCCCAGATCAGCCCATGTTTTTCCATCGCCCGTCATTGCCGCCAGAGAACCCATGCCGGAAAAAACAAAGAAATTTCCTTTCTTTTCAGCCAGACCTTTGTTTATCAGCACGGAAACTGTTTCCGGCCAGGAACAAATGACCAGAGGTGTACTGAACAGAGGATGCAGGGTATATTTCAGATCCTGATGCCCTTTTTGGAAAATACAGACCGACTGCATACCCGAAGGCCATATTCCGTCAATCCCTTTAACAGACACATCCGCCATTTCCCGCATATGCGACTGGATTCCGGTCAGAGTTATTGCGTATCTGTGTTTGAGCAGTTCCCGGAATTTCGGATCATGGATAATATTCCTGTGCATCTCTCCGTACAGAATCCGGATGTTAAGAAGTTCATGCTGCGGAGTGCTGTTTCCTCCCAGTTTTTCCATACTGCCGTAAAACAGGAGCACAGCTCCGGCGGCAGATACAGCGAACAGACCCACTGCCAGACGCCAGTTCTTCATAGTGGCCAGTATCATGAAAATAAACAGAAAACCGATCAGAAATACGCGACTCATCAAAAATTGTCCCTTTAATGGTTATGGCGGGGGCTGCTTCTATTCACCCACATTTAAACAGAATACTGCATAAGCAATTTATATTTTATGGTATCAATTCCCCTCCTGAGAGGGGATGTTTCAGCCGTGAATTTTACACACCCCTGCCCCTCTCAGGATGGGATTATATAAAATTCAACGTGGTCATGTACTGCAGTGGAATTTATATGGCCTGAATGGAATCCAAATGGAACACATTCATAATTCACCATTATCCGCATCATATTTCTGCAAAGGCCGCACACGCGGCTTTCCTTTGCGCCGCGCTGCAATGCCTTTGGCAGCAGTCAGAGCTGAAGCTGCTGTGGTGATATTCGGAACGCGGTAGCGCACAGATGCCTTGCGGATATAAGAATCATCCTCCTGGCTCTGTCTGCCTCCGGGCGTATTGATGACCAGATCAATCTCTCCGTTTTTGATGGCATCCGTGATATTGGGCCTGCCATAACCCATTTTTTTGATCAAATCGGATTCAATCCCGTTTTCCGACAGAAACTGCCGGGTGCCGCGTGTTGCGAGAATACGGAAACCCATTTCCCTGAACAGCCGGGCCGGTTCCAGGGCTGCGGACTTGTCCTGATCTGCCACAGTAATCAGAACCGTGCCTTCGAGTGGCAGAGGAATGCCGCAGGCTTCCCAGGCTTTGAAAAAGGCGCGTCCGAAAGAATCAGACAGCCCCAGTGCCTGTCCGGTGGAGCGCATTTCCGGGCCGGGCAGCGGATCAGTTTCAGGAAACACATCAAAGGGAAAGACCGCTTTTCTGACACTGAAATGCGGGATATTCCTCTGCCGGGGATTCAGATCTGAAAGGGTTTTTCCCAGCATAATCTGCACGGCCATCCGGGCCAGGGGGATACGGCAGACTTTTGATATAAGCGGAACTGTGCGGGATGCGCCGATTTCTGCCTCCAGCATATAGACAGTATCACCGGCAATGGCATAACGCACAGAGAGCAGACCGCTTACATGCAGTTCCAGGGCAATCCCGCGGGCATAGTCCCGGATAATATCCAGTTGCAGGTGGGAAAGCATCAGGGGCGGAACCGCGAGGGTGGAATCACCGGAATGAACCCCGGCCCGTTCCACATGCTCTGCCACACCGGCCACAAAAACTTCTGACCCGTCTGAAACAGCCAGGGCTTCGGCCCCTATGGCATTTTTCAGAAATTCTTCAATGAACACAGGCTTATGTGAGTGTATCTCCGGAGACAGGGCCAGCCAGTCCCGAAGCGATTTCTGATCCATAAACACTTCTGCCGCGGGATGAGCTGCAACCTCAGATCGGATGAAAACCGGATATCCAATATCATCAGCGGTTTTCAGAATTTCCTCTGCTGCTGCGGCCCTGCCTGAACGAAGCCTGGGAAAGCCAAGTTTGCGGACAATCTGCCGGAAACCTTCCCTGTCCCCGGTTTTGCGCATGGCATCTGCAACTGATCCGAAAACCCGGATACCCGCTCTTTCCAGTTCCGCTTCCATATCCATAGTGCACTTTCCGCTGAACTGCAGTATCACTCCGTCAGGTTTTTCCTGCTGTGCGATATTCAGTATGTCCTCTGCTGTAAGCGGTTCAAAAAACAGTGCGTCCGACATGGCCGGATCCGTTGTCACAGACGCGGGATTGCAGTTGTGCATCAGTGCTGCATATCCGGCGTCCCGGACAGCGGAAACCGCCTGAATGCAGCAGTGATCAAATTCCCGGCTCCGGGCAATGCGGTGGGGTCCGCTGCCGGCAATCAGAATGCTCCTTTTTTTACCCCGGTTATTTTCCCCATTCCCTTTTTCTGCATAGGAAAAATAATATCCTCTGCGGCCGCTTTCATCCCCTCCGACAGCAAAGCGGGCAGGGAAAAGTTTCATGGCCTCACGTCTCTGCCGGATCTGTCTTTCAGGAATTTCCAGCACACGGGACAGATACCTGTCAGCAAAACCGGCTTTTTTGGCACGGATCAGCAAATCATCATCCGGCAGATTCCTTTTGCTGCGCAGAATTTCATTTTCCAGATCAAGCATCTCTTTTATCTGCGCGATAAACAGGGGCCGGATCCGGGTTTTTTCCTGAATCACAGAAATATCAGCTCCTTTGCGCAGTGCCCCGTACAGGATGAACATGTTCTGGGATGAGGGTTTTCCCAGCATATTCAGAAGTTCATCTGCGGTTTTCTGATCATAATCTCCTGCAAATCCCAGACCGCACCTATCCGCATCCAGAGAGCGGACAGCCTTTTGCAGAGCCTCTGCAAATGTCCGGCCAATGCCCATTACTTCGCCTGAAGACTGCATCCTGATTCCCAGACGGTCTTCGCTTTTGGGAAATCTGCCAAAATCCCAGCGCGGAAATTTGACTGTGACCTGTCCCCTGAAACCACAGTCACCGCTGTCTTTCCATTTTTTCAGATCAGGGATTTCATCCATGCGCAGACCGCAGGAAAGCAGAGCGGAAAAGGCTCCCAGAGGAAGTCCTGCGGCTTTGGCTGCCAGAGCCGCAGTCCGGGATGCTCTGGGATTTACTTCAATTACAACCAGCCTGCCGGTTCCGGGATCATGGGCAAACTGAATCACGGCCAGTCCTTCCGGAGCAATGGCGCCTGCAATGGCATGGGCCTGGTTTTCAATCTTTGTGCGAAGTTCATGGGAAACACCCATCATGGGAATCACACAGATGGAATCACCGGTATGCACGCCCGCGGGATCAATGTTTTCCACACAGCAGACTGTGCTGATGTGATTTTCTGCATCCCGGAGCAGCACCGCTTCCAGTTCATCCCATCCCAGCAGGGATTCCTCCACCATAATCTGCCCCACAAGACTTGCGGAAATGCCCCGTGCTGCTGCTTCAGGAATATCTTCCATATTGTAAAGCAGTTCTCCGCCGGTTCCGCCTATGGCAAAGGCCGGATGTATGACCAGGGGGCAGCCCAGATCCTCTGCTGCTTTCTGCGCTTCCTCTGCGGAATGCACTGTACGGCTCCGGGGTGTTTCAATGCCCAGATCGGACATGGTCTTTTTAAAAGCATCCCTGTCCTGGCAAAGCCGGACAGCGTCCGCACCTGTGCCAATGATTTTCACTCCGAATTCCCTGAGCACCCCGGATTTTTCCAGTTCAATGCCCAGATTCAGGGCAGACTGCCCGCCCAGACTGGTCAGCAGGGCATCAGGCCGCTCTGCCGCAATGATTTCTGTGATGACTTTGGTATTCAGAGGTTCAATATAAGTGACATCCGACCTGTCAGGATCCGTCATTACAGCAGCCGGGTCAGCATCTGCCGTCACCACTTCATAACCCCTGCCGCGCAGGGCCTGACATGCCTGGGTTCCGAAACAGTCATATTCTTCTCCCTGTCCGATGATCAGGGGGCCTGAACCGATGATGAGAATTTTATGAATATCTTTCTGTTTGGGCATGATAGTTCCTTCTCTGCAATGGAATTTGATATAACAGATATTATCGGAAATAAGACATAACAGGCTTCCAGTCTGTTCATGAGTCCGGCATAAACTGGAAGGATTTGCTGTTTTTTTTATTTCCGATAATGCCTAATTTACAACTTCAACTGCAAAGGGATGCAAAAAAAACTCTGTGCATTTTGTAAAATCCTTTGCGTTTGATGGGGTATTCAAAAACTTTCGCATGGCCTGATTTGCCAAAATATAAAACCGGGACTCCCGCGCGGTTCCCGGTTTTTTTCAGTCATGTTTTTGTCTATGTAATGTGAGTGAAGATGAAAATCAAGAAAAACAATCTGAAACAGCATATTTTTGTAAAAAGGCAGAAGAAGGTTTCAGGTTTCAGCTTCCGGTTCTTCAGCCACTGAACTGCCTGAGTGCTTTTCCAGAACACGCCGGATGCTCTTTGCCATTTCCCCTTTGAGAATGGGTTTCATAATATATTCCCTGATTCCCCGCTCCATTGCTTTTTCCCTGGTAACCAGTTCACTGAATCCGGTGCAGATAATAATGGGAATATCAGGCCGTATCTGTATCATGTCCCTGGAAAGTTCGATGCCGGTGATGCGGGGCATGGTCATGTCCGTAATGACCAGGTCAAAATTTTCCGGTGCATCACGGAACAGCCTGAGAGCGGCTGAACTGTCAGTCATCTCTGTAACATGATAACCAAGGCGTTCCAGCATCTGTTTTTCCATCTGTACTATCTGGAGTTCATCATCCACCAGCAGTATCCGTTCATTTCCTCCGGGTGTGACATCAGTTTCCTCGATCCTGTGGTATTCCGACAGTTTTTCCGCCACAGGCAGCCATATGTTAAACTCGGTTCCCATGCCTGGCACACTCTGCACGGTAATATGGCCGTTATGGTTTCTGACAATGCCGTGTACAACGGAAAGTCCCAGTCCGGTTCCCTCCCCCGGTTCCTTGGTGGTGAAATAGGGATCAAAGATGTGTTCCCGTATCTCATCTGTCATGCCATGACCTGTATCTCTGACAGAAATTTTCACATAGGTTCCGGATGCGGCAGGAGGCTGGAATTCGGAATTGTCAGTACCGATTTCCGTTTCTCTGACCCTGATGGAAAGAACGCCCCCTTTTTCACGCATGGCATGATACGCGTTGGTGCACAGATTCATCATCACCTGATGAATCTGTGTGGGATCTCCGAGAACAGGTCTGCCCTCTGAGCCGGCATCCTGCTGAATCTCAATGGTGGAAGGCAAAGTGGCCCGGACCAGCTTCAGAACCTCCTTTACAATCATCCTGATGTTTACGGGGCAGTATTCCGTATCACTGTGCCGGCTGAAGGCCAGAATCTGACTGACCAGATCCTTTGCCCGGAAAGCTGCCCTGAGAATCTGCTCCAGATTCCGGTATATGAGACTGTTTTCAGCAATATCATCCATAGCCAGTTCGGTATAACCGATAATGGGAAAAAGGATGTTGTTGAAATCATGTGCGATCCCCCCGGCCAGTGTGCCAAGTGCCTCCATTTTCTGGGCATGACGGAACCGGGCCTCGCTGCGCTGACGCTCCTCCATTTCCTCCATTAGTCTTTCATTGGCGGATTCCAGCTGCTTTGAGCGCTCTTCCAGTTCCGCTGTGCGCTTCTGTATCTCGCTTTCCAGATGTTCCCGGTATTTCCTGTTTTCCACCAGCAGTCTGGCGCGTTCAAGTGCCTTGCGCACAGCATGTTCCAAAACCTCCATATCCTGTATGGGTTTGGTGACATAATCCCAGGCCCCCAGACGCAGGGCCTCAATGGCATCCTGCATCACCCCTGTCCCGGAAACCACAATGACGGGCATTTCCGGCGCTTCAACGGTTACAGCAGTCAGCACATCCAGACCGTCTACTTCAGGCATACGGAGATCCACGAGCACAATATCCGGCCGTTTTTCCCCCCGGAAGATTTCCAGACCCACCCGGCCGTTTTCCGCTTCTGTGATAATGAAACCGCTGTCTTCCAGAAAAACACTGATGCTTTCGCGGATCACCCGATCATCATCAATGATCAGAACCCTTACTCCGGAACCGTCTGTTATCATGAAATATCCTTTCTTCAGGCGGGATTGGGGATTAGGGGATGGGGATTGGGGATGGGGAAGATGGTCTGGGATGGAAACCGGAAATCAGATTTCAGTTCTTCCCGCCCCATCCCCCAATTCCTAACCCCCAATCCCCAACCCCCAATCCCTATCCCCTGTTCACTGCAAAAGCCTGCGTATGGTCTGAACCAGCAGATTCATATCCCCCACCGGTTTAATAAAAACCTGCCCGGAAGTGATGCCGATGGCTGTAAGCGGTTCAGGCAGAGTGTAACTGGCCGAGCCGGTGTGTATGATGAATTTCATTTCCGGCTGTATACGGTGGGCTTCCAGAATCAGGGAATTTCCGTCTGTATCCGGCAGACGGATGTCAATAATCCCGGCATCAAAGTTATGGGAAGCCAGTTCTTTCAGGGCATCTGCCACATTGTCAACGCTGATGACCGAATAATTCTCATCTTCCAGAAAAGCCTCCAGGTTCAGTCTTATGGTATCCTCATCGTCAACGACAAGAATACGGAGATTTGGATGATTCATGACGCACTCCTTAAAAGAGGCAGACGGATGATGCATCTGGTCCCCTTTCCGGGTTCAGACTCCACAGTCAGGGTTCCCTTGTGATTATTGGTGATAATATAATAGGATACCGACAGCCCCAGGCCCGGGCCGGTTCCCACCTGCTTTGTGGTGAAAAAAGGTTCAAAAATGCGTTTGACAATGTGCGGTTCCATACCCGGCCCGTTATCCTCCACCTCGATCCGTGCCATTTTCCCTTCTTTCAGCACACGCAGGATAATTCTGGGTTTCCTGTCCGAAATTTCTTTTTCCCCGGATGCCGGAAATCTGGAGTCCAGGGCCTGGGCAGCGTTGCGCAGCAGACTCAGCAGCACCTGCTCCATCTCTGTCTCCATGCAGGGAACTTTGGGCATTTCCGGATCAATCTCCCGTATGATTTCAATATTCCGGAAATCATATTTTTTTCTCAGATCATAATCATGCGCAGCCAGTTCCAAAGCCCGTTCTGCCCGTTCTGCGGGATTCAGGGGAGCCATACGGGATTCACCGGGACGGCTGAAGCGGATCACTTTATGGATGATTTCTGAGGCCCTGTTGCCGGATTCGCGTATGCTTTCCAGAAAATTCAGAATATTGCGCTTTTCCAGATAACAGCGTATGGTCTGCAGATTTGTGCCGCATTCTCCTGCAATCTCCTCATTTTTCGGCAGTTCCGGAGAAGTCCGGCGGAGAATATTCTGCACACTCTGCAAAATGCCGCCCAGGGGATTGTTGATTTCATGGGCCATACCTGCGGCCAGCCCGCCCACTGACATCATTTTTTCGGCCTGCACCATCATTTCCTCAATCCGCACCCGTATGGTAATGTTGTCAATCTGTATGACCGCACCCTGCTGCCCCTCCCCTGTCAGGGGGAAAATGCCCACATCCTTATACTGTTTTTCTCCGTTCACCTCAACAGCCAGTTTTTCCCACCGGAAGGGCTGCCCTTTTTCCATAACATTGTTCAAAGAGTCCAACTGTTTGGATATGCAGGGGAAAAAATCAGACGCATGGCGGCCCCGGACATTTTCCCATGTAATTCCGGCCTCTTTTTCAGCCTGGATATTCCATTCGATGATCCGGCCTTCCCTGTCCACGCTCAGCAGCACAGAAGAAAGGGAGTCTATAATATTCTTCACATAATTTTTCGCGGATTCCAGTTCCATGTTCCGCATTTTCAGTTCCGCGAGCAGGAGTTTCCGCCCATTTTCGGATGCTTCCTTTTCCTCCCGCAGGCGCACCAGATCAAATGCCCGTTCCAGAATCTGCAGCAGTTCATCCGGCCGGAGCGGTTTGCTAAGATAATGAAAGGCACCGTGACGCACCGCATGAATTGCCGAATCTGTATCTGCATAAGCCGTGGCCATAATGCAGAGAATATCCGGGAGCATGGTTTTCAGATCAGCCAGCAGCCGGGTTCCGTGTCCGTCCGGAAGTTTCAGATCCAGAATGGCGGCAGCAGGCTTTTTTTTTCTGGCCAGAGCCAGAGCCTCGGCACAGGTTCCGGCCGAATATGTGATATACCCTTCATCTGTGAGAATATCCGCCAGATTGTCACACTGGGCGGACTCATCATCCACAATCAGGACTGCCTTTTCTTTCATGGTTTGTTTTTCCCCTTTGTTTTCGGGAGAATTTGGTAGTGGGTCAAACCGGTTGATGACGCGGAAAAAACTCTCCCCTCCCTTGAGGGAGGGGCAGGGGGAGGGTGGGAAAAAGTGTATAACTGCAGGGCATTTTTCCCCCACCCCTAACCCCTCCCTCAAGGGAGGGGAATTCCAGAATCAAATGATTTGACCCACTATCCGAGAATTTTTTATCAGGATGTCCCGGATGTCATTGTGTCAGAGGCATGGAGTGCCAAACGGGCCGTTTGGCAAAAACCGCATCCCCCGTCACAGCACAGACATACTGCCTGCATTATACCAAATCGCCATTGCTTTTATACAGTATTGTCAGTTTTTTTTCACTGTTCAGCGTGTGCAGAAAACCGCTCCGCCCAATTTCTGCTATCCTCCGGATTAGCATTCAGCATTGTATAAAAACAATGGCGAACCGGTATTACCGCCTAGCCTGCTCTGCACTGGGCATTGATTCGGTTCCGGTACAGGGAAGCACAATGGAGACAGTCGTCCCCCTGTGCATTTCACTGGTCAGGGAAACGGTTCCGCCGTGCTCATCCACAATTTTTTTGACAATGGCAAGCCCCAGTCCGGTTCCCCTGGCCCGTGTCGTAAACAGCGGTTCAAATGCCCGATCCGCAGTTTCCTGTTTCATTCCCGGACCGTTGTCCTCCACCCGGAGGCACAGACCTTTTTCCGTCACGGATGCAGATACCTTTATAACCGGCTGATAAGTTTTGCCCTGTTCCGCCATTTCCTTTTTCCGTTCACCCGCAGACTGCACAGCGTTCTGCAGCAGATTGATTATGGCACGCCGCAGCTTCTCCCTGTCAAAAGAGACCATCGGGAGCTCCGGATCCGCTTCATAAACCGTCTGTATCCCTTCGGATGGAGGCATCTGTTTCAGCACTTCCTCCAGGAAAGGGCCAATATCCCCCACAACCGCATTGCTGTGCCGTCCCCGTGTATATTCCAGCAGATCCTCCACAATGATATCGCACAGCTCAATCTGCGCGTCAATACGTTCAAGATGCTTGTCAATTTTCGGATCGCTTCCCCTGAGCATTTTGTTAAGAATATATACGGAAGAACGGATAACACCCAGGGGATTGCGCAAATCATGACTGACAGCGGCTGTCAGTCTGCCAAGAACCGAAAGCTTTTCAGCCTTCATCAACTGTTCTTTGATGCGTTCCTGCTCCGTGATATCGGCCATCAGTTTAAGGCGCATCTGATTGATGGCCGCAACCACCTGCCCCAGTTCGTCTTTTCCGTCTCCCTTTTCCCTGCGGTTCAGGATAAGGGGACTGTCCAGATGGTTCAGATCCAGATAACAGGCATAATCCGCCATTTCCATCAGATGCCTGGTAATGAGCCGGTCAACAACAAACAGAATAAAAAGCGAAACCACAAAGGTTTTAAAAGCCTGGGTCCCCAGAATCACCAAAACCCTTTCACGCAGACGTTTCCACACACCGCTCAGCGTGGCTGTTACACGCAGTTCTCCGAGATATACCCTGTCCGTGTTCCATTCCTTATAATATATCCGGGCATTATAGTACAGGGGAAAAGTGTGGATGATATGATCGCTCTCTCTGCTGCATTCTTCACCGGCTGAAAAACGGGTTCCGTCCTCTGTCACAATTTCCAGATATTCAGTATCCGGAATTTTCAGAATTCCCTGCATCTGCAGATCCAGCTGTTCCTGATTCAGACGCCACAGACTGGAGGCCAGGCTTTCAAGATAGGTGTCCTGAATCTGCAGAATGCGGCTGTAAATCAGGGATACATCCTGCCGGTACTCAATATACACCTGCAAAGCAGTCGCGATCAGGGCAAAGGTGGAACTGCAGATCATGATGTAAAAAAGAAGACGGCAGGCCAGAGGACGCCGGGAGAGCATTTTCAGCATACATTTATTCCTTTATTGCCGTAAAAACCATATCAGTCTGTGACAGCACCCCGTTGTCCGGCTGAAAACCGATCTGCCCGGCAGTTTTCAGGTTGATGGCAAGTCTGTCTTTGTATGCAAATATCTGGGGCAGCTCACGGGGTTTGGCACCGTTGAATATCTGACCAATGATTTCCGCCTGGAAACGGCCCAGTTCCCCCCACTCCTGTATAGTGCCAATCAGCGCTCCATGCCTTACAATTTCATAACCGGCCTGGGCAAAGGCCGGTATTTTCTTTTCTGCCAGAGGCCGGAGATAATTCCGGGCATTCCGCATTTCAAACCCCACAGAGTTGCTGATATAAACCGCATCCGCATGCAAAGACAGGGCTTCCATGCACTCTGCCGCATGTTCCCGTGTATAGGGATTGTCGTTTGTCATATATACAGGGAGTTCACAGGCCACCACGTCAAAGCCCTTTTCTTCTGCCAGATCCAGAATATCTTCCACTGCGGAATAGGATCGTCCCGCGGGTGTATCCTGATACTGAATGCCCAGAGTACGGAAACCGACTGTATTATAAAACAGTTCCACCTGTCTGCGGTACCGCATCGGATTGGTTCTGGAATGGAGATGGTCATATCCGGAATCCTCCGGATCCTGAACAATGCCTGCACGTACAGGATCGGTTACGGACATGGAAACAGTGGGAACCGAATGCCTGTCATTGGCCATATCCTGACCGGCCCAGGTTCCCATGGCAATCACCAGATCAATATCACGGACATTGTTCAGGCGATCAATAAGCTGATCTTTGATGATGTTCCGTTTTCGCGTATCCCAGTCTGCTGTATAAAAGGCATCCCGGACAAATTCAATATATCCGCTTTGGACACGGGCGCTGGAAAGAAAACTTATCCATACGGTGCGTGTGTCCTTCCCATCCGTGATTGCGGGAAGATATTCAAAATCAATCCATCCCAGCGACCTGAGTCCCGCAGCAGCATGAAGCAGCACCTGATAATAGTCAGCATAGGCTCCGCCCTCAATATAGGCTATCCGCCATTTTCTGCCGCCCGGCCCCCTGCAGGGAATCATTTTGTACTGATTCGGATGCGCCTTTGGGTATTTTTTTTTGCATTCCGCCTTCTGTTCCGGCATATCCTGCGGTTTCAGACGCACGATTCTGATCTTTTTTTTGGTTTCAGTCTGCGTTTCCGGGACAGCAGCATGTTTTGGCGAAGGCTCAGGCAAAACAACCTCCCCGGATTTTTCACAGGCCGGAATCAGGCAAAGGCATATCCAAAAGATCAGATACAGAGAAAACAAAAGGGCTTTGGGCATGGCGGATTTTATGAAAGTTTTATCGGTTTTGCTGTTTTTCCAGATTCGTTCTGACATTGGACAGATTATATGCCAAAAATTAGATAATGACAAATATGAAAAACAATGATAGAAATTTTATTTTTCCGTTATCGTCACCTGCTGCATATTTGGTGAAAAACCTCAACCCCAAACCTGTCTTTAACATATAAATTATCATGGACGCATCAGCAGATTCAAAAAAGAATAAATACATACTCCTTGCCGTGATTGCCGGTCTGGTCATAGTTATGGATCAGATCAGCAAACTGATCATCCTGAAAACCATGCCCCTGCATCACTCCATTCCGGTTATACCCGGACTGTTCAGTATTACCCATATTCACAATCCGGGAGGGGCCTTCGGTTTTTTTGCAGATCAGCATCCACTGATCCGCAAAGCCGTATTTCTGTTCATGTCTTCGGCTGCGGCCGGTTTTGTTCTCTGGTTTTATCACCAGATACCCAAAACCCACCGCTGGCTTTCCTTTGGACTGTGCCTGATCTTCGGAGGAGCCATCGGCAATCTCATTGACCGGTTCCGTTTTGGAAAAGTGGTTGATTTTCTTGATTTTTACATCGGAACCTATCACTGGCCCGCTTTCAATGTGGCAGACAGCGCCATCTCGGTCGGAGTCACCATTTTTGTGATTCATCTCCTGTTCAACAAAATGCCGGACTGAGCATTTACCCACTGTACTGAACAGGATTATACCAATTCGCTATTGAATTTATATAATAAGGTGAGTTGTTTCCTCTGTGTTCTCTGCGGTTTTTTCTCTCTGTGTCCTCTGTGGGAAACCGAATCATAAGTATACTTTCAATGGCGAACCGGTATTATACAGGATTTCAATGTATTCCTATCCTGTAATTCTTGTATAATCCTGCATAATCCTGTTTATCACAGAAATCACAATAACCTGGGAAAGCAATCCTGTAAATCCTGATTCAGACAATTGTTGTCTTGTTGCCGGGTTACGCTCCGCTAACCCGACTTACCGCCCGCACCTGCCTGCCGTACCCGGCTCACTGCTGACCTGTTACATGACCAAGAAAACAGAGATTTTTTTATGTACAATGTAACAGTTTTGAAGTAAAACGAAATGACTAAAATGTCAGGAAACTTATTTGACAAACTGCAGAGGGTTGCATATGCCTAAACATAACAACTTTTTCATCAAACATGCCCGCTTTGTCAAACCCATTGCAGACCCGGTATTGACAATTATTTTCTGGACATATTTCACGTTGGGATTTGTGCTGTTTTTTTCGCCTTTTTATCTGCTTTCGTATTTTTTCCCCAAAAACAGGGAACAGTCTTTTCAAAAACTCAACCATCTGTTTTACAGAGGTTTTTTCAAACTTGTCCGGAATCTGGCGCCCGGAATCTCCATACATATTTCCGATGATGTTCTGTCCATCCGTTCCTCGGTGATTGTCAGCAACCATCTTTCCTATCTGGACCCCATTCTGCTGATCTCTTTGTATGAAAAGCAGAAAACCATTGTGAAAAGCACATTTTTCAGGGTTCCCATATTCGGATGGATGCTGAAAATGTCGGGCTATCTGCCATCAGTTATGAGCGGGGATGTGCTGATGATTGCGCAGATGGAAAAAATGGGGGAGTACCTTGCCGCAGGCGGCAATCTTTTTGTTTTTCCCGAAGGAACCCGTAGCAGGGACGGGAAAATCGGAGATTTGAACAAAGGAGCCTTCAAGATTGCCAGACTGTGCAAATCTCCGGTGAAAATCCTGCGTATAAGCAATTCCGGTGATCTGTTCCGTCCCGGAAAATTTTTTTTCAGCACCTGTGTTCCCATAAACATCAGTGTGGAGCTTGCAGGTGAGATTAATCCGGATTATGAGGGAGAGAGTTTCACTGTCTCCGGCCTGACTGCACAGGTGCGGGAGATTATGGAGAGGAATAGTGAATGATGAATGTTTTATATATCTTAAAATATTAAATTTTATTCAAAATAAGGAGGAAATATGAGTCAGACACTGATTCCTGAACTCAGTGATGAGTTTTTTTCGGCAATTCACAATCAGTAAAAAAAATCGGAGTTTCACCTGTAAGGGTTTATAAAAAAATAACCTGTTGAAAATCATGGACGGCATAATTGTCCACACATCAGGCCCCGTCATTCCTGTACAAAGAAACATCTCTGTATCCGGCCCGGAATACGGCAATGCAGGCCGAATATTTCATCGAATCTTCTTCCTTTCCAAATTATCGTGATTCTGCAATCACAAAATATTCCACATTGGAAAATCCGCTTCTGCCTTCGCTGTCATATGCCTGAACCGCAAGATAAAAAGCCGAACCCGGAGCCATTTCTCCGGACAGGCTTGTGAGATTGCCCAAATCTGCTGAAAAAACAGAAGAAGCAGAGGGATATGGCGCGTAATACAGAATATAACCTTCTGCGCCTTTCACTTCGGGCCAGGAAAGGGAAACAGTTTTTTCCTCAGTGCTTACTGTCAGTTGCGGAGCGGGAAGAACAGGCGGAATCATAAAATTTTTGATTTCGGACAGTCCCAAATGGCCGCTTTCATCATATGCCTGAACTGCCGCGTAATAAGAGAAACCGGGCGATAACTGTCCGGAAAGAGTTGTCTGATTTCCCATGTCAATGGAGGATACAGGCGACATTTCCGGGAACGGCGCGTAATACAGATAATAACCGACTGCTCCGGAGACGGGAGTCCATGACAGAGACAGGAAGTTTTCACTCACATTCACGGACATTTCAGGGGAAATTTCATAAACAGCAATACTGACTTCGGCAATATTTGAATCCTCTTTTCCGTCATTGACCTTGTAGAAAAAACGGTATGTTCCACTTTCCTCTGCTGTATAGGAAAGATACGGCGGATAACCCTGCATGGTTCCGTATGAGGGATCGGAAATAAGCAGATAGGTCAGGCTGTCACCGTCCGGGTCTGTGCCAGTCAGCGTAATATCAAGTGTTTTTCCTTCAGAAACAGAGAGATTGAGATTTTCAGCAGAAGGCGGTTTATTAATAGGCGGTGGAGTAAACTGCCCGTTCTGCACAGTCCAGTTTTTCAGATCATCTTTCAGATCAAGCAACTGCACCTCACAGTTTTTGTTTTGGAGAACCAGAAATGTCAGGCGCGCAAGAATGCCCGAACTTCCCTGCTGTATGGGACTGCCTCCGAAATCCAGCCCGCCAATCCGCAACTGTCCGGCACTGATTTCATTTGCATCAAACAGGCTGAAACCGTTCTGAATCAATGATCCTTTTTCATGGCTTTTGTATTGCAGCACAGCGGGATCAAAGCTGATGTCAAAACCAAAAGCCGCGACCTGATTCGGGGCATTGTTCACCGAAACCGTGAAGGTGACAGTTTCACCTTTGGCTGCTTTCTGGGTGTCCATTTCCAGACTGGCTCCATATGCCGCAGTGCCAATGAGTATACAGACAGATACCAAAACGACAAATAATCCTTTCCGCATTTTTTTCTCCTTTTTCTTTGTGGTTATGATAATTGGGTTATAAAGTTGTCTGAACTGTGATTTTTCTGATTTCTGTGACGCCCATCATGGCAATCTTTTCAATCATATAAATCACAGTTCAGACAAAGTGATGCATCCGGTCATGTCCTGTTTGTTATAATGCCATATCTTTGGAATTTTTGACAGTCCCAAATATGCAGAGGCAAAAATTTCCGGCAGGATTTATCCCTGCGTGTTTGACACTGCCATATTTTTTGTTCTGTAAACAGTATACGAAACCGGGCATCAGAATCTTACAAAATTTTTTTTGAATTTTCAGATTTCCTGTTCCGGAGTTCCATAAGACCGAAAATTTTTGGGTTTGACAGGGACAGACAAATTGATTAACATAAGGAATATGAAAACAAAAAAAGACAGTCATCTGAAACTTACCGACTGGCACCGTCTGTTCGGCATGACCCTGACGGATTTTTTCACAGGCACACGGTATGCTGTGGAACTTGAAAAAGACCTGTCCCTGAAGAAACAGCTTCTGGATGTGGTCATTATCGAGAAAAAAGACGGAAATCCTCCGGAGTCTCTGCCGGACGGATTTGAGTCCCTGAAAAAACACAATCTGCTTTCCTACAAATCCATGCGTGAGTCTTTCACAGACTGGACTGCGGATGAACTGATCGGACATTTTGTCAATTACCGCAAACAGATCAGTCCGTCCCTGAAGAAACTTCTGCCGAAGGAGGATTTCCGCCTGTATGCCGTCTGCACCAAATATCCTGCAAAACTGGCAAAGGAGGTTCCGCTTAAAGCCTTGAAAGCAGGTGTTTATGATCTCCGCTGGGGCATACGGGACATACGGGTCATTGTCAGCAGTCAGACTGAAAAAGAGGAGAGAAATGCGGTCTGGCTTATGTTCAGCGCAGTGGCCGAAAGTGTGCATTACGGTTTTTCCCGCTACAGGGGAAAACTGGATGAAATGAGCATAGCCATCAGGGATTTGTTCACAAACTATCAGACAGAGGGGATAATCGCCATGCCTTACACCATTGAGGATTACAGAAGGGAAATAAAGGAACGGGCATTGAAAATGATGACTCCGGATGATGTCATCAGGGCTTTTCCGGCAGAGGAAATATTCAAAAGATTTTCTCCCGAGGAAATATTCAAAAGGTTTTCTCCCGAGGAAAGACTCAGAGGGCTTTCCGCAGAGGATGTGTTCAGAAAATTTTCCGCCGATGAAATCGAGGCATACCTGAAGAGAATGCGGAAAGCAAAGAAAAAGCCGAAAGAATAATCGCCATGCCTTACACACTTGAGGATTACAGAAGGGAAATAAAGGAGCGGGCATAGTGGGCATTGAAAATGATGACACGGGATGAGGTTCTGAAGGCTTTTTCCCGTACAGGAACTGATCAGAGGGCTTTCCGCAGAGGAGATATTCAGAAGTTTTTCTCCGGAAGAAAGACTCAAAGGACTTTCCGCAGAGGAAATTGAGACCTGCCTGAAAAAAATGCTGAAGCCAAAGAAAAAGCGGAAAGAATAATTGACATGCCCTGCATATCAGCACTTTCAGGGCTGATGAATGTATGTTTTCAGATGTTCAATCAGTTTTCCGCTTATCTTTTCCTTCTGCTCCAGAATCAGCGCGGAATTGTCCAAAGTTTCGGTGAAAAACCCTGTGATTTCAGATGTATCCTTGCGCACGGCCTGCATCAGCACACAGGTTTGGGACTGTCCTTTGCTGACTTCCAGAAATACAAGAATCTCCGGAAACTGCAGGGTAAAGGTTTTTGGTTTTTCCCGGATCAGTTCCTCCAGAATTTTGTCCAGAGATTTCCGGTGCAGCAGCCGCACATCCGGCAAAGATTCTTTGATTTGGCTTTGAACTGCATAGGCCAGAAGATTCCGGGTTTCATGGTGGAGTGTTTCCTCATCAAACACCATTGCCAACGTCAGGGGTGCTGAATTTTTCACATCCGTCAAACCACTGTTCTGCACCGGGCCGCCCGTGATTTTTTCCAGTTCTTTGTAAAGAAAATCAATCCTCTGCCGCTTTGCCTCAGCCTGATTCACAAGAATTTTCATTATCTCCGGATCAATAGTTTCCGGAGCAGGTGATGAGACAATTCCCCTGTGATACAAAGCAAATGCAGTGACAATCAGCAGAATAAAAGCCGCAATTTTCAGATACGTCTGCCACGTTCCTGTGCCAGTCACGGTCTGATGTCCAGCAGAATCTGCTGTCCCTGCCTCTGCTGTGATACCGCCTCTGGGATGAAGTGCTTTTTTTGAATCATCAGGAACTGTTGCAGGTATATCTGCATCCGGAAGCGAAATCTTTCTCTTTCCTGTTTCATCCGGAAAATAGCAGATTCCCGGATTTCCGTACAGCAGATAAGCCGCCCATCCGATATATTCCGGCCCGTATCTTTTTATCAGGGATTCCCGCGCGAATCGCACAGCCTCTCCCATGTTGCAGCCGGAAAACAGATGCCGGTAAAATTCCTGTGCAAATCTGCTTCCGGGTTCATCTGCAATCTTCCAGAAAGTTCCCAGATAATGGCGCACACCTGAGCGGAGAAACGCGTTGACCAGACTGAAGGATTGATCATTCCATTCATCTGTGCAGGCAGACTGGCAGGCATTGGAAAAAACACACAAAGGCATTTCCCCGCCTGTCATGCCGGAAATGTCATGGGGCGTGAAACAGCCGTCAAAGAGTTTCCATCCCTTTTTTTCAGATTTCTGTGAATCAAATTCCGCATGTCCGGAAAAATGGACAAAATCAAATTTCCGGATATTCTCTTTCACTGTCTTTCCGGTCACTTTTGACTGGCTCAGAAGTGTTGCTGCTACAATATCCCTTCCTGCTTTCAGATTCCGGAGATCAATGGATCTGACAATCTGTCTGCCTTCTGCATCAGCATTTTCCAAATCTCATTCCGGATTTGCCAGTATCAGCAGACCCGGCGGGGAGGAACAGGTGCGGGGAGTTTTGGAAAAAGACTGACGCGTGTCCACAATCCGGCCTGTGGCAAATTTCAGGCAGAGAAAGGTATTGCCGATATACAGCAGTTCCCAGGGAATGTGAACCAGTTGATCATCCATTTTGAGTATCAGATGCGTGGCAGGGGATTTTCTGATATAATCCAGAACAGTTGCTGTCAGAAGATCATCACACAGCAGGGTTCCGGTTTCCCTGATTTTTTCCAGGGCATCCGGAAGCATCTGATCCCGTCCGGTTTTATGGTTGAGAGCCTGTGCAATTTTCCGGCATTTTTCTGCCACATCCGCTTCAGGATATTCTTTTTCCCCAAGTTCAATCAGGGTGTCCTGTGAATTCCACAGACTGATTCGCAGAACATTGTCCTTTATGCGTATGATTTCCATGCAAATGGTGTCAGGATTCATAAATGCCCTCTTTGCTGATGTTGAAGGAAATGACATGCTCCTGCATGGTATCCGGCAGAATAATCATGCGGTAGTTTCCAAACCGCACATTTTCAAAAATTTCACATCCGTTTTTGAAAGGCCGTGAATCCCTGTCCTTATTGGCACTTTCCAGAGAAATTCGAATGATTTTTCCGGAATACGCGGAAAGGGAAACCCTGATTTCCGCAGATTCCCCATCTGCTTTTTCACAGGAAATCACACTGCGGAAGGTGCCAAATTTTTTTTCCACCATCTGTTTTCCCGGATGAGCCGAAAAGCCGGAGCTGCACGGCGCAGAAGATCGCACTGTGGCCGTCTGCCGCGGCATCAAAAGATGCAAAAGAAACTGATATATTTTTCTGAAAAATTCTGCCGCTCTGTTTTCTTTCCGGGATTTTTTGCACAGTCCCAGCCCTTTCATCACAGACAAAGTCTCTGCTTCGGATGCAGGTTCATATGCCTCCGGTTCCTCATCTGAGAGAATTTCACCTGCCGCAGCAAAGAGGTCAAGGCATTCCTCACATTCAGAAACATGGGTTTCCAATTCCCTTTTTTCCTCATCAGACAGGCTCTGGCCGAAATACCTTGCCAGCATGACGGTGTCAATGCAATGATCTGTGTGCAGTGTTTTCATGATATGTTTTCCTTTTCGGATTTGTAAAGCGCAAGTTTCCAGCTTTTTTTAAAGTATCAAAAGCTTCCAGCTTTTTTTAAGTATCAAAAGCTTCCAGCTTTTTTTAAAGTATCAAAAGCTTCCAGCTTTTTTAAAGTATCAAAAGCTTCCAGCTTGTTCATAAGCCATATCAAAAGCTGGAAGCTTTTGATACTTTTCATTGTTCATAAGTCACATCAAAAGCTGGAAGCTTTTGATACTTTTCATTGTTCATAAGCCGCATCAAAAGCTGGAAGCTTTTGATACTTTTCATTGTTCATAAGTCACATCAAAAGCTGGAAGCTTTTGATACTTTTCATTGTTCATAAACCGCATCAAAAGCTGGAAGCTTTTGATACTTTTCAAGTGATACTTTTCAGTTCTTAATTTCATTCAGGGCATTTCAGGATTATAAAAGCTTCTGCAATATGTATACGAAAAAAACCCTGCTTTTCTTACATGCCTTTCCATAAAAATGAAAAAAATTATAAACACATAATTTTTTTGAGATTTTCTATGGCTCTTTTTTTGATCTGATAGATATTGTTTGCTGTTTTTCCCATACATCTGCCAATCTCTTCCGGCGCCAAACCTTTTTTGTATTCAAGTTTCAGAACCAGTTTTTCATTCGGGGGAAGTTTTTCTGTGGCATCAGACAGGATACAGGCGGTTTCAGTATCCGTGCCTGCATATTTGCCACCTGTCATCATCTCCAAATCCTCAAGAGGAATGCGGAAGCCATCATTTTTTTTGATAAAATCCTGCCTGCCTTTGAAAGAATCCAGAACAGTCTGTGTCGTAATCAGGCGAATCCATCCGTCCACCTTGAGGCCGTGTTTGGGATCATACTGCCGGAGTTTTTGTTTGTTGTATTTGAAAAGAACTTCAAACACATCCTGCACCCGATCTTCCAAATCTTCAGAAGTGAAAGGAATTGCTTTGCTTCTGTAAACTTTGCTGACTGTATTCCGGACAAGATGCAGATACTGGCGCACCAAAGCACTGCATTCATTTTCATTGACACATTCCTGAAGGATTTGCATCTGCTGTTCATTGGTCAAAGTTTTCACTGGGTGATGCTCCTGTCTCCGATGCAGGTTCCGGGTATAAAATGGCTTTCATATCCGTCCGGCAGAATTTGGCTGATTCGGGAAAAACCCACAATAAGGGTATCACAGCCCCGGAAATCCGGATTTGCCTTTTCCGGACGGAAAATCAGCATGGGCCATTGCATTCTGTTTTTCTCCTGAACGGCCATAGTATTTGAATTTTTGATCTGCATGATTTCATTCGTGATTTCCGTAACTGTTCCATTGTGCAGCGGAAATTTTCTGTGGAATTTTTCAGCAAGTCTGTCCGCGAGCAGTTGCGGAGAATCCTGTTTTCCCCGAAGTGCATACACATCTGCAAATGCAATGGATTCAGATGTTTTGTCTGTAAGTTCCGCCACAATCTCGGTTCCCCTGTCTGTCTGATGTATCATACCGAAAATCATGGCATGGGGCGGCTGATGCGAACTGCGATCCGGAAGTGAAGGAAAGTCGCTCAGGATTTTCTGTATTTCCTTGCGCATCAGCAGGCAGAAGCGTCTGCGATCTGCAAGCTGTTGCAGCCAAAGATACTGAAACTGCTTTGTTTCCGCAGATATTTCCGCTCCGTCAAAGGGATGCACTGCCAGCCGGAATCTGTTTTTCCACTGAAATGCCTGGGGGATTTTTCTTTCAATGAAAACGGTTTTGATGTTTTCTCTGCCAATTGCATCCCGTGCCGCAATTGTTAATTTGTTTTCTCCTTCCTCCAGTTTCAGGGAATGCGTGAAAAAAATCAGCGTACCTGTACTGTTTGGAGCAGATTTGCCGTTTATGTGCAGTTCTGTAATGGACGCATCACTTTTCACCTGCCCCTGAAGCAAAACCCTGTCTGCATAAACGGTTTCCTGATCTGCCCAGTCTTTGAGTGCAATCACCGGTCTGGGGGAATGAAATCCCGGTTCTGTGTCAGTTATTGCATTTGCCGATTGTGCAAAAAGATTGGAATTTCCTGCTGACATGTTTTCTCCCAAAACAGCAACTGTCTGATTTCCCACCATATCAATGGCTGTAAGTGTGGGAAAAGCTGTATCTGCGTGCAATGGTATTTCAAACTGCCAGAGGTTTTCCTTTTGGACAAGTGTTACAGGTTTTCCGTTCATTGCAAGAGAAATCTGACCGGATTCATCCCGCACAAATCCTTTGATGAGAATGCCGGGATTAAAAATTTCCAAAACAATGAGCGGGCCTGTGCGATCCGCATAAATCTGAAATTTCTGTACTGTCTGTCCGTACAGCAGATTTTCTGCAATAATGCGAATGTGATGCAGTCCATCTTCAGGTGAAAATTCTTCCCGGAATGCGGTTTTCTGTTCCGAGGATTCCAGAAATATTTTCCGGGTTTGTGTGCGGCCTTCAAACTGATCTTCCATGAAAATGGCGGAAACATAGTGCTGATCTGCGGCTGATCCGGACAGAATAAGCGGATCTTTGTTTGTGTGGAATATACCATCAGAATCCCTTGTCATATCAGAAAAATCCAGTGCAAGAACAGATTGTTCCGGAGCCTGTCCTGCCTGATCCAGCAGTTTTCTGCGGACTTCATCCAGCCATATCAGTGCTTTTTCAGTGCGCACACTTTGCAGCGAGATTTCCAGTTCTTTCTGCGCGTGTTCATAATCACCGAGCAGATAATGGACAATGCCTTTTTCCCGGTGCGGAAAATAGTCTGCAAAATGAAATCCGTAAGTCCGTGCCATTCGCATATCTGCATCTTTGCGCCGGATGGCCTGCGTGAAATCAGACATGGCTGCATCATAACACTGTCCTTCCATGCAGGAAAGACCGCGTTCATAATAATCAAACCATTTTCCGCCGAAAATGCCCTGGGTTCTGCAATAGCGAATGCCCTGTTTTTCACATACAGAACGTGGAGTGTGCTGGCAGGATGTGAGCACCAGGAATAAAACAAGCAGAAATGCAAGTGACAGAGATATGCCAATTTTTTTGTTTCCCACAGAGAACACAGAGGTTTCACAGAGAACACAGAGATTTTTTTGGTGTTTCTCTTTGTTTTTTTTGTAATTTCTGCGGGGGAATTTAATCTTGTCAATCATAAGCAAACCTCATCTGACCTCATCTGAAACTACAGGGATTTTTTTAAGAAAGGATTTAAACAAATGCCAGTGAAGTGCCAAAAAATCCTTTTTTACATAACTCCCTGTAGTTATCAGCATTTACTTTGGACAGAATTAAAGGGATTTTTTTAAGAAAGGATTTAAACAAATGCCAGTGAAGTGGCAAAAAACCCTTTCTTATATGAAATCCTTGTAGTTATCATACTACAGGGATCCTTTTAAGAAAAAATTCCAGCAAAGTGGCAAAAAATCCCTTCTTACATAAAATCCTTGTAGTTATATTCAATCCAAACAACATGGTCTTTTCATAAATTTCTGAAAAATGCAAAGCGCATCCGCCGGAGTACACGTTCCGTCTCTGTTCACATCACAGCATACCATATCCGGATCAAACCCATATGTTGTCGGATTTCTCTGCAAGTAGGAATCAAATGCAATCAAAGCATCTGCCGCGGTAATTTCCTGATCGCCGTTAGTGTCGCCGAGGCATTGGGCCATTTTGATGTTAATATTAAATGATTGATTATCATATTTGACTAAAACGGGCAATTCTGCCGCTTTTGTTGTCTTTTGTGTGTCTTTATCAATAACTTCAATAAATAAAGATGGATGATGGCCTTCTTTTAAAGCTGTCAGGATATGATCTCCTGAAAAACTAAGATTATAGCATCCATAAGCATTTGTTTTATCATAAAGATAATTGAAATCACAAGTATCTGGCGGATCGCATCTGATTTCAACCCGAACATCTTCCAATGGCATATCAGACAATGCTGATTTGACAACACCGAAAACAGTGCCCGGAAGTTTGGCACCGGTTCTTGCCACCCGGAGATCATAATCTGTACCTTCCCCATAACTGTCTTTGGAATTTGTTACTTTAACGTAAATGGTTCCTTCCAGTGGAGATTCCCATATCATAGTTTCATCTTCACCGATTCCATTGCTGTTCTCTGTTTTTAACAAAGAGACGGCTGGATCGCTTCTTCCGCTTTTTCGAGTCTGACTGTTTCCCATCGCGTAAAGTTCTATGATAATATCCGTGTTATCTCCATGATTTTTTACTTCTATTGTATATAACTGCGCTGGTACTGTCTCAAATTTCACCCAATCTTCATCATTCTGCGTGAGAAAACTGTGACGTTGAGGTCTGAAGTCAACAATGATTTTTTTTGCTTTATCTGCTGTATCATCCGATTCATACGCATCAAATTCCGGAGGATATTCCACCCAAAGATCATAAGCTGTTCCGTCACCAAAAACATTGGGATTACTGTGTGTTATTTTCACAAAATAAATGGTATCCTGTGTGCATGACCATGCAAGGCTATCACCGGTTCCTGCTCCGTTATCATTTTTGGACATAATCAGCGTCTGGCCGTCTATACCATACAGTTCAATCACCGTATCACAGTTGGCCTCTGCATTGCCTGTTTTCACGGTATAGGATTTTCCCGCTGTTCCGTAAACCATGCCCCAGTCCGCATCTCCGGCTTCATGGAAATTATGACGCTGTACCTTGTCAATCACTCCGGCAAGGGGATGCAGATTATCCGGTTCATACGCATCTTTGCTGAGAATCTGTGCATTTGCCGCAGACCATGCTGCTATATCATCTGTCTGATTCTGAATGCTGATCTGCGCACTTCCCGGTTTCAGTACAGTAAATGTCAGAGTAACAAGGCTTCCGGAAGCATTCTGGGCAATGATATTGGAACCTGCATCCATGCCGCCCACCCGGATTTTTCCTGCGGAAAAAGGATTGACATGCAGAAATTCAAACTGCTGAACCAGAGAACCGGCAAAACTGTAAGATTTGTATTCCATCAGAGTTGCATCATAGGAAAGATCAAATCCAAACGAATACACTGCATTGGGTGCATTGCTGATGGAAAAGGTAAGTGTCATCTCTTTTTCCGCCTGTGCTGCTGTACTCTGCATTTCCAAATCGGCAGCCAGCGCATTATGGCAGAAAAAACAAAAAGCCATTGCAAAAATTGTCATGCCCAAATTAAATTTTTTCATATTTCCTCCTGTACACCGTCCTGAAAGGACAACAATAATTTAGAAAATTATGAATTATATACCGCCTCTTAAACATTTCGGTGGAACTTCCTTAACTTAATATAATTTAAATCAGCCACGAATGACACGAATCTGCACGAATTGCACAAACCATAATTCGTGTTATTCGTGCAATTCGTGGCTGTACCGTTAAATTTTCTGCGTGATTGTCAGGGGTTCAGACAATAACACACCTCAAAACAGATACACAATCAAAGACAGATACAGCATATGCTCCTGAACATCCTGGGAAAATTCCATTCCTTTGAGAATATATTCCCCCACATCATTGCCATAACGAAACTGCCAGGCCATATCCAGAGAAAAGCGGTTGTTCAGGGTGAAGCCGGAACCGACTGAAAATCCGTAATAATCATCCGGGCTGTTTTCCGCAGGTGCAGGATCGTAAAACAGGCCGCATCGGAACGGCACAGCCATTGCCCGTTTTTCATCCTTGAACACCAGATATTCCGCGCCCATTCTGACCTGATACGTGGGATCAGTTTGGGATTCTTCCATTGGTTTTCCGGTCAGCGGAGATTTTTTTTCTCCTTTTTCATCTTTGTATTCAAAATCATCCCAATGGGTTTTGTAAACATCCGCAGAAAAGAACAGGTTCTCAGAATAATTGTAAAGAACTCCGATGCCATAGGACATGGGCATTGTCAGTTCTTCGCTTTTATTATAAAGGCCGGCAGCTATATTCGGAGGTTCTGATCTTTCCGGATAAAGTTTTTCTGTATATGTCTTTTTCTTATAGGCTATATCAGCAGTAAAAGGAGTTTTCAGCACGGCTCCAATGCGCCATGTGTCATTGATGTCCCAGAGAAATCCTATATTCATATTGAATCCGCTGAAAGCATAGGATTCAGTTCTGTTATAATATTCCGTAAAAGTTTCTCCCTGTGAAGTATCAGACACATCGCCAGAAGACTGAAAACCATGCCGCAGTCTTTTATATTTCTGCTTCCATTCATTATCCGTGATACTGTCTTCCCAAAAATTGAAAGTAATACCCGCAGACAGATGTTCCGGAATTACCTGCACGCCATAGGAAACGCCGACCGCAGAAAGACTGCCGCTCTGTTCATACTGCCAGTCATCCCGGTATCTTAGCGATCCTTCGGTTTCGCTGAGAAGAAAATCCCATTCACGGGAAAAATCAAACAGATGCTGATAACTTACCGAAACAATCATATTGTGATTGAAAAGTTCAAAAGGCCAGGCTGCGCTCAGATAATTGATATTGGCATCTGACACAGAGTTGGAACCAGAAGCATCCGGATTGGTTCCGAATTCCAAATCTTCCCCGCGATAAAAACCTGCTGTGACAACAGAAAATTCCGGTTTCCGCAGTTGAATCAGCCCCGCAGGATTCCAGGAAGCAGCGGTGGCATCATCTGCCACCGCTATGAACGCGCCTCCCGCTCCAATGGCCCTTGCGCCGGAACCCACCGGATTGAAAGAAGATGGAATTTCAATGGGTCCGGCCAGGGTCTGTGATACAAAAAAAATGCCAACAGGGATTGCCCAGAGGACAATCCCCAAAAAAACAATATGTCTGATGTGTTTTGTGTTCATTTTATTTCTGCTGCGCTCCGTATGATAAAAATGGCTTCTTCCATTCCGATTCTTCCGTCATTGTTTACATCAGCCGCAAGACTGATACTGTCAGATTGAATTCCTGTCAGTGTTTGCAGTGCAAGTATTGCGTCCTGCAAATCAATATCAGAATCATTGTTCACATTTCCTTTCATCGAAATCACTTTTACTTTGACAAGGGACTGTGTTGTCTCATTGCAGGCCGAAACACTGATATTCAGAGAATATTCTGGAATATTCATATAATTCAGAGGGGCTGAATTCTGTACCGTAATATTTCCTGTATCGCTGATGGCAAAAACATTGTCTGTATTTCCTCCGGTAATACTGAAACTGAGGAGAGTTTTATTGACACTGCCTGTGTAATTGTTTACGGCAACTGTATCGACAAACTTACCGTCCTGGCTGTCCTCCCGAATGCTGAAAATCTGTCCATCCGGAACTTCCGGTACAATGGGCGGATTTGCAGACCAGCATTTGAAATCATCCACAAGATTGCTGAATTTTGCGCCGCAGTTTCCTTTTGCCTTGACTGCAAATGTCAGTTTGAGAAATTCTCCACTTGAACCCAAAGGAAGCGGATTGTCATCTTCGGCACCGCCGCATTTCAGTTGTCCGGGGGATTGCATATTTACATTAAAGAAATAAGCGAATCTGTTTTGAATCAGGTTTCCCTTTGCAAAGGATTTGTAACTCAATACAGCAGAATCATACAAGAACTCAAAACCGAAACTCGTTACCTCATTGGGAGCGGAATTGATGGATACCGTGCAGATAATCTCACTGCCAACTGTGGCATTTGCACAGTCAGGGCATGTGACTTCAAGAGAGGCCGCATTTGCGGTGGTGCTTATCAGGCAAACAAAAACGATGAACATGATTCCTTTTACTGCTTTTACTGTCATTTTTTCCATTTTTCACCTCGTTTGGATTAAGTTTTTCACAGGGATTTCTGATAACAGGAATTCATGAGAAAATCAACAAAAATACCTGCCAGCAAACAGTCTCTGCGCTTTTTGTAAACTGATGTTACGCCGAATTGTCATACTGTCGAAAACCGATATCCGGAACAGGCTGACACTGCTGGATTCCGTCTTTTGCCGGAATGACATCTGCCCCGGCAATCTGCCCGTCTCTGAAAGACCGGCGTAACATCAGTTACCGCATGGATTATTTTTTAAGCAGGAATTTCAAAGAATTGGCAATCCCTGCTTATAATCCGTCAATAACTGCATGGATTATTTTAAGCAGGGATTTCAAAACCTGACAATCCCTGCCTGCAATCCTTTCTTACATAAAATCCCTGTAGTTATAATCAATCCAGACAGCTTGGCTGTTTCAGGTATTTGCGGAAAATGCAGAGCGCATCTGCCGGAGTGTCGGTTCCGTCTCTGTTGACATCGGCACAGAAAGAATCACACTCCAGACCCGATGATGTGGGGCATATCATCAGATATTTCTGGAAAGCGCAGAGCGCATCTGCGGGGGTAATATCCCCATCTTTGTTAATATCTCCGTTGCAGTCATCCACAACTACGCATCCCGGAGAAGCTGTCCATGTTCTGATATCATCTTTCAGCCCGCCCATATTTATCTGGGAACCTGTAAAGCTGCTGTCCGTCTGAAAGGTAATCCTGATGATTTCTCCGGATTCTCCTGCTGAAATCACATCTGTTCCGCCAAGGCGGTATGCACCGCATCGAAGGGTGTTTTCAGAGATAAGATTTGCATCCATCATATAATTGGACGGAAGCATGGAACCTTTTTCAAAGTGGTCATAGCTGAGTCCGTAAGGTATGGTGATGTCAAATCCCAGAGATTCAACTTTACCGGGCGCGTTCTGAATTCTTACCGGAATGCTCACAGAAAGCCCCGGAGTAACATTCACAGTGGGAATGTCTATGGAACCGGTGTCATTTTCACTGCATTCTGTATTTACGCTTATGCATCCCGGAGAAACAGACCAGCCTGCAATGCTGTCTTTCAGTTCGGAGATGGTTATCTGTGAATCCGTGAAATCCTGTGCAGAATCTGCAGCAAAAATAAGTCTGATGATTTCACCGGATGATCCCGCAGAAATCAACTCTGATCCGCCGGCTCGGTATGCGCCGCAGCGGAAGATGCCGGCTGTAATATGGCTTACATCTGCCATATAATTGGACGGAAGCAGGGAACCTTTTTCAAATCCGGCATATATCAGTCCATCCGGGACGGTAATGTCAAAACCCAGGGCTTCAGCATTGTTGGGAGCCTTCTGAATTCTGACAGGAACAATGATCGGGCTGCCGTGGCTGACAATGACAGTGGGAATATCTATGGAACCGCTGTCATCTTCTGTGCAGTTTCCGCCGGGAGGATTAACAGGAGGCCCCGAAGAAACACAGGCACTTGGTTCTGGCAGCCAGGGGGTAAATGTAACATTTCCGGAAACCGTGTCTCCGCCGTTATTCGGCCCGTTTGCATCATTCCACCAGTTATTAACAGCAATAACATAACCGGAAGTAGAATTGTAAAGACCGGTTTCGTTATTTTCAAAGTTGTTGCTGGTAATCTGAGGGCTTGAATTATAAGTATAAATTCCTACCTTGTTGTCACTTATACTGTTGCAGTTAATCAGGGTCTGACTGCTTCCTGCACCAGTTGTATAAATTCCGGAATAGGAACATTCTCTGATGGTATTGTACTGAATTGCCGGGCTGGAGTTGTTTACATAGATATTTGCATTATGGCTTTCACCGGCATATTCCACAATACAATGTTCAAGCAAACTTTTTGACCCTATGGCACCGGTAGTAAAATAAATACCTTTCCAGCTTCCGGAAGTTGCTGAAGGTATATTTGAAGTAAATCTGACAGGAGCCAGTTCTGTGCCTTTGGCATAAAGAGAACCGGGCCGACTCCAATTATTGTCTCCGACAGAAAGGCCTGTTCCCGGTTCAAACCGCATTTCAACTCCGGGTTCAATGGTTAAGGTTACATTTGTATCCCAATATATCCTCACATCTCCTGTGATAATATAGGTGGATTCATCCCCTTTGTTTCCCCATACAGTATCCTCATTTATAGTTCCGCCTTCAATCAGAGTTCCCTGATATTTGTTGTTTTCATATCTGTTGCCGCTCAGATTCATCTTTTTCGGTTCCACCCGAATGGGATAGCTGCTGCTGTAACGGAGAGAGCAGTTGTTTATGGCAGGATAGGAACCTGTGCAGTAAATATTTGCGTTATAGGTATCCCCGCCATATTCCACAATACAATGCTCAAGCAGACTTTCAGAACTGATGGCCCCCGTAGAAAAATAAATGCCTTTCCAGCTTCCCGGAACCGGAGAGGATGCGTTTGAAGTAAATTTGACAGGAGACTGTTCTGTGCCTTTGGCATAAAGAGAACCGGGCTGACTCCAATTATTGTCTCCGACAAAAAGTCCTTTTCCATATTCAAACCGTACTTCCACTCCCGGTTCAATGGTCAGTTTGACATTTGTGCTGCCATATATCCTTACATCCTCCGTAACAATATAGATGGATTCATCCCCTTTGTTTCCCCACACAGTATCCTCAGTTATCTTTCCTCCCTGAATCAGTGTTCCCTGATACTGGTTGGCTTCATATGTATTGCCGCTCAGATTCATCTTTTGGGGTTCCACCCGGATGGGATAACCACTGCTGTAACGGAGCGTGCAGTTGTTTATGGCAGGATAGGAACCTGTGCAGTAGATATTTGTGTTATAGGTATCCCCCCCGTATTCCACAATACAATGCTCAAGCAGACTTTCAGAACTGATGGCCCCCGTAGAAAAATAAATGCCTTTCCAGCTTCCCTGAACCGGAGATGATGCGTTGGAAGTAAATTTGACAGGAGCCAGTTCTGTGCCTTTGGCATAAAGAGAACCGGGCTGACTCCAATTATTGTCTCCGACAAAAAGTCCTGTTCCATATTCAAACCGTACTTCCACACCCGGTTCAATGGTCAGTTTGACATTGGTACTTCCATAGATACGTACATCTCCTTTGACAATATACGGACTTCCGCTCAAAGTCCATGTGGTATTCTGACTGATCCGTCCGCTGACTTCTGTCTTCCCAAACACTGCGGAAGGGGAAACAAACAGAAATATCAGCATAATTGCGGAACAAAACAATTGCCGATGATTCTTGCCTGATGCTGCTTTAAAAGATGTTCTCATTTTTCTCTCCTTTTTTCGTAAAGTTGATGATAAACAATCCATTTTCAGTGCCAAACTTTCAGTTTGGCACTCCCAATATCCCAAAAATTTTTACCCTGAAAATTCATCCATACTGAATTTTTGGGGCTGCCCGTGTTCGGGACGGACAGTTTTTTTTCTCTAAAGACTCTGTGTCCTCTGTGGTCTTTTCTCCCTCTGTGGGAAATTCTTCTGTGGTGTTTCAGTTAGAAAAGTGCTGCTGCCTCTGTTTGCATTTTCAGATTTTTAATCCAGACAGCTCGGCTGTTTCAGATATTTCCGGAAAATGCAGAGCGCATCTGCGGGCGTGGTTTTGCCGTCTCTGTTCACATCTGCGCAGAAATCCTCACATTTCAGCCCGGAGGAAGTGGGGCAGATAAGCATGTATTTCTGAAAAGCAGCAAGAGCGTCCTGCGGCGTGATGTCTCCGTCTTTGTTGATGTCTCCGTTGCAGCCATCTGTAATCACACATCCCGGAGTGGCAGACCATGTGCTGATGTCATCTTCCAATGCTGACAGACTTACCTGTGATCCGGAAATACCGGAAACTGTATCAAAACTGATTAGCACAATATCTCCGGAGGAACCGGCAGAAATCAAATCTGTGCCGCCCACCCGGTAGACTCCGCACCGGAAAGTATTGCCGGAAAGAGAAGTTACATCCAGCAGATAATTGGAAGGAAGCAGGGAACCCTTTGCAAAACTTTTATATGTGAAACCTGCGGGAACACTGATATCAAAACCCATTGCTTCCACATTGTTCGGCGCATTCTGAATTCTTACGGAAATGGTGACAGAACTTCCGCCTGTCACAATCACTGTGGGAACATCTATGTATCCGTCATCATTTTCAATACAGTCGGTGCAGGAAGGTGTCTGATAACTTTCCCAGTCCCCGTCAATCTGTTTGCGGTTGAGAAAAGTCCGCACATTCGGATTGGAAGTATAAAGGCAGTTGAATCTGAATTCACTTCCGTTATCAGACAATTGTGTAAGATTGACAATTTCTGCCGGAATTTCACAGCCAAGCTGATTATTGTACAGATGAATTTCAGTCAGACTGGTCAGATTTCCGATTTCCGGGGGAATGCTGCCATACAACTGATTGCTGTTGAGGCTCAGCCAGGTCAGTTTTGTCAGATTTCCGATTTCCGGGGGAATTTTTCCGATCAGATGATTGGCGGCCAGACTCAGATGTGTCAGATTGGACAGGTTTCCCAATTCCCGCGGAATGGCCCCGCTTAACTGATTGGCAGCCAGATGAAGCATGTTCAGATTGGACAGATTTCCCAGTTCCGGAGGAATGGTGCCGCTTATATTTCCTCTCAGATAAAGAGAATTAAGAGATGAAAGATTTCCGATTTCCGGGGGAATACTGCCGCTTAACTGACTGCTGAAGATATACAGTTCTGTCAGTTTTGACAGATTTCCCAGTTCCAGGGGAATACTGCCGGTAAATTCACCGCTTATATGGAAAACAGCCAGATTGGACAGACTGCCCAGCGAAGACGGAATATTGCCGCTTAACTGATTGTTATGCAGATAAAGCGATACCAGATTGGACAGATTTCCGAATTCCGGGGGAATGGAGCCGCTTAACTGATTTTCCGCGAGATTCAGAATCGTGAGATTGGAAAGATTTCCCAGTTGGGAAGGAATGCTGCCGTCCAACTTGTTGAAAGACAAAACAAGATGGGTAAGATTTGACAGATTTCCAAATGCAGAGGGAATACTGCCGGTCAACTGATTGTTCTCCAGTTGCACACGGGTCAGATTTGACAGACTGGCAAGTTCCGGAGGAATACTGCCTGTCAACTGATTGGAATAAAGAAAAATTTCCGAAAGGCCGGACAGATTTCCCAGTTCTGGGGGAATGCTTCCATTTAACTGATTTTCAGCCAGATTCAGACCCTTCATATCTGACAGATTTCCAATTTCTGCGGGAATACTTCCGTTTAAACGGTTCCCTGTCATGACAAAATACCGTACATGGCTTTCTGTGGGATCACAGGTGATACCGTACCATGTGCATTCTGTACCCTCTGCGCCAAGCCAGTTGGTTTTATTTGTCCAGTTTGCTCCGTCTGTGCTGTTGTACAGACTGATCAGCGCGTTTCTCTCTGCTGCGGGAATCTGCGCATGGGCATTGGACAGCAGACATGCTATCACAGCCATAACAATACCGATAAGTTTTCTGCCTCTTTTCATTCTTGCCTCTCTGTCTGAACCCTGATGGTTCTGCTTTTGTGAAAAATTCTGTTTCCATAAGTACAGGGAAGGTTTTCAGACCGGGATTTCGAAAATCTGAAAAGATATTCCTGCCCAAACAATCCCTGCTGTCTTTATTTTAAGGTATACGAAACCGGACATGGTTTTCTTACAGGACTTTTAAATTTTTTTTTCGCTGCCCCTTTGGGATTTTGTCTTTATAAACAGTATACGAAACCGGACATCAGAATCTTACAAATTTTTTTTTGAATTTTCATTTTTCCGGTTCAGACTGAACTGCTGCCCCGTCCCTTTGCAGTTTTGCCTTTATAAACAGTATACGAAACCGGGCATGGATTTCTTACTGCCCTTATAAAAAATTTTGCATTTTTTTGAACAGGATTTTAAGGATTTGAAAGATGGACAGGATTGTTCTGAAAATCCTGCCATCCTGAAAATCCCGCAAAATCCTGTTCAAAAACAGTATACGAAACCGGACAGCAGAATCTTACAATTTTTTTGGAATTTTCAGATTTTTTTGTTTATGACGGGTTTTCCGTACACGGAAACCTTTTCGGTTTGACAGAACCCGTCAAATTGATTAAAATAAAAAATATGAAAACAAAAATGACAGACAAACTTACGGACTGGCACCGGCTGTTCGGGATGACGCTGACGGATTTTTTCACCGGCACGAACTACGCTGTGGAACTTGAAAAGGATCTGTCGAAGAAACAGCAGTTTCTGGATGTTGTCATCATTGAGAAAACAGAGGGAACGCCCCCGGAGGAACTGCCGGACGGGCTGGAGAATCTGGGAAGGCACAGCCTGCTTTCGTACAAATCCATGCGGGAGTCTTTCACGGACTGGACTGTGGAAGAACTGATCGGGTATTTTGTCAATTACCGCAAGCAGGTAAGCCCGTCCCTGAAAAAACTGCTGCCGAAGGAGGATTTCCGGCTGTATGCGGTCTGCACCAGGTATCCGGCAAAACTGGCAAAAGAGATTCCCATGAAAGAAATAAAAAAAGGAGTTTACGATCTCCGGTGGGGACTTCGAGACATCCGGGTTGTTGTCAGCAGCCAGATTGAACAGGAGGAAAGAAATGCGGTCTGGCTCATGTTCAGTGCTGTGGAGGAACGTGTGCGTTACGGTTTTTCCCGTTACAGGGGAAAACTCGATGAAATGAGCCTGACCATAAATGATCTGCTTGCAAAATATCAGAAAGAGAGGATAATCGCCATGTCTTACACACTTGAGGATTACAGAAGGGACCTAAAGGATCGGGCATTGAAAATGATGACACGGGAGGATGTGCTGAAGGCATTTCCCGCTGAGGAACTGCTCAGAGGGCTTTCCGCAGAGGAGATATTCAGAAAGTTTTCTCCGGAGGAAAGACTCAGAGGACTTCCCGCTGCGGAAAGACTCAAAGGACTTCCCGCTGCGGAAAGACTCAAAGGACTTTCTGCTGAGGAAATCGAAGCCTGCCTGAAGAAGATGCGGAAAGCAAAGAAAAAACAGAAAGCATAAGAGCGGATGCGTACCGGAGTTTCAGTCCGGCATTCCTTAATTTTGTCACATCAATGTGGGGAATCGTTATATTTTTAAGCAGGGATTTCAAAATCTGACAATCCCTGCCTGCAATCCCCTTATAACTGCAAGGATTTTTTTAAGCAGGGATTTCAAAATCTGACAATCCCTGCCTGCAATCCCCTTATAACTGCAAGGATTTTTTTAAGCAGGGATTTCAAAATCTGACAATCCCTGCCTGCAATCCTTTCTTACATAAAATCCCTGTAGTTATCATCAATCCAGACAGCACGGTATGTTCAGGTATTTGCGGAAAATGCAGAGCGCATCGCCGGGTGTGGTCATGCCGTCTTTGTTCACATCCGAGCAGAAGGAATCGCATTCCAGCCCCGCAGATGTGGGACAGACCAGCATGTATTTTTCAAATGCGTTGAGCGCATCAGCCGGTGTGATCTGACCGTCATTGTTGGTGTCGCCGTTGCAGCCACACTCTAAACAACCGGGAGACGATGACCAGGTGCTTATATCATCTTTCAATGCACTTAAGCTGATTTTCTGGGGACATGTGATAGTATCAGCCACATCAAAAGTGATTTTCACAATCTCACCGGATGCTCCTGCGGCAATCACATCGGTTCCGCTGATTTTGTATGCTCCGCAGCGCAGGGTATTGGCGGAGATAAGATTTACATCCAGCACATAACCGGCAGGAACCAGAGAACCTTTTTCAAAACTCTTAAATGTGAGTCCTTCCGGGATGGTGATGTCAAATCCCATTGCCTGCACATTGCCGGGGGCGTTCTGCATCCGTAACGGTATGGTGACAGGGATGCCCGGAGTGACATATGTGGTCGGGAAATCAATGACGCCCGTATCGTCTTCGGTGCATTCCGTTGGGGAGACGGTTTTTTCCCGGCTGATTACCAGATAAACATCCTTATAAGGGCATGTATTTCCAACCATAATATAACAATTGGAAGTAGAAGTAATGTCATACCCCCTGACTTCTTCCTCGCCTCCATAAACAGCACTGTTTACAAGATTACCTTTTTCATCAGTTTCAAGATACCATGCATTCATGAATCCTGTTTCAGAAGCATTTTCACCGGCTATAATGAAATTTCCATTCTCTTTTTGATATACTTTATTTCCCCTTTCAAATTTCTCTCCACCGTATGTTTTATACCATGTTTCCTGACCTGTTGAATCAATCTTCAAGATAAAAAGGTCATTTCCACCGGACCCATAAGATGTAGTGTCTCCTACAACAATATATCCACCGTCATTTGTCAGATCTACTCCAAATGCATTCTCTGCCCCTGCTCCTCCCCATACTAACTCCCATTGTTTATTGCCTAAAGAATCAGTTTTAATAATCCATGCTTGGTGATTTGTCCCCCATATCCCTGTACTCCCAACCAGAATATACCCTCCATCCGGTGTTATTTTTATATCTCTTGCGATATCATCTTCACGATCGAAATATTTCACCCATTCTTCCGATCCAGTAGGACTTATCTTTGTCAGTCGAATATCTAACCAAGCATCCGTTTCTGTACTTTCACCTGCAACAATAAAACCACCATCACCAGTCTGCTCCAAGGCAAAACTGTATGCATAATCATTGCCGCCAAAATGTGTTTCCCATTCCAAATTTCCGTTTGAATCGGTTTTGATCAGGTATGAAACACCTCTTGCAGCTCCAAAAGAATTTGGGTAGTGGGTCTGCACATACTGACAAAAAATTAACTATTTGATATTATTATATTTTAAAAAATATACTGATTTTTGTCTATACATAATAAATACAAATAGTTATACGATACATCCATGATACTGCTTATACTGATTATAAATAACATATTGATTTATATATTAAAAAAATCAGTATGAGCAGTCCCACTACCAGAATTTGTTCTTCCGGATACAGCATACCCCCCATCAGATGTCTGTATCACATCAAAAGCATAATCATCTCCGGCACCGCCAATAGCTTTCTCCCATATGATGTTGCCAGCTCCGTCAATTTTCACCAAATAAAAATCTCTGTCTCCTGCACTATCATTTCCATTGAAATTTGTAAAACCCGCAATGATATAATTTCCATCACTTGTCTTATCAATGGCATATCCGGCATCTCCCAGACTGCCGCCAAAGATCTTTTCAATTGTCTCTGTGCCGGACTGCTCCTGCTCTATGATGATATAATCCGTTTCAATATAATGGCCTGTCCACCAGCCATAAGAGTTTAATGAATAAGAAACAGTTGAACCCTTCAGGGTGTCAATTGTATATGTCGCCACTTCGTTATTGTTCAGGGTATACGTTGTCACACCGGTTTTGGGATCATATTCCCACAGTTCATCAACCCATTCATCCCATATGGGAGTCAGTAAAGGAGTATAACCAAAGCCAATTGCTGTATAGGTATAAACATAATTTCTGTAATCCACTTCGGTAATCCTTTTGTTGTCATTTTCAACATCGGCAAGCCAGTTGGCTCCTGAATAAAACTCATTGGCATAATGAGCCTTAATCCGTTTTCTGATGATTATCTTACCTTCCCGGTTGACAGGGATTGGTTTGGTGTAAACAAGACCGACCCAGTCCGTTGTGTCTGCTGAAACCCTGAGAATACCATTGGCTTCTACCACACTGTCTCCTTTTCCCGCATCCGGATTGGCATTGAAAACGCCATGAACCCATTTGGAAGTGTCCAGTACACCATCGTTAAAATCATCCTCCAGCAGCACTTTCGTTGCCGCGTTTGCCATATTACCAAAAAGCAGTGCCATAAGCATAAACGAACAAATCAGAATCTTTTTCATTTTCCTCTCCTCTCAGTTTCAATTGAAAAATCAAACGTCAATACCTCATCCACAAAAAATGCTCCCCTCATTTACCCCACAGATAAACACAAGGCTGTATATTTCCGGCTACCTCCTTATATACTTTTATGACAACCGGGTTTTTCTGAAAGCCCCGGTTGTTTGTAATACTATGGAAACTTCCGCTCAAATACTTGCAGCAAGAAAAAGAAGATTTGAGAATCTTATTTTCTTAACTGCTTTTACTTTTTGTTTTTTCTTCTGATAATCCCGCAGGAAATCAGACCTGTGCCAAGCAAAATCAGGGTTGCCGGTTCAGGAACCGGAGCAGCATAGACCTTTATTGTTGCACTTCCCTGATTGTCACCAAATATATCATCGTTAAATCCGATGGAAAGAAAGTGAAAATCAGGTTCAACATATGCCATCATTCCCGTACCGATTTTAAACCGCCCATCTCCCGCTATAACCCCGTTTTCATCTGTAAATGCGCCGACCAGTGCCATCAGATGAACATCCCAGTCTTTTTCCATGTGTACACTTGGCAGATAAGTTCCTGAACTGCCAGGCACATCATTCCTGTAAGCTCCCTGCATTCCGTCCGGCCCGATAAAAGGCTCGTATCTCCAAGCATTCGTCAGTCCATCAATATATTCTATGGTGATAAACTGATTTTGCCATGAGCTTACATCTATCAGAGTCGAAGCAATTTGATCATGTACCCCGTAATCATATTGGGAATTGATTACCGGATCCCACGGCCCGGATTTTGCATCAACCGAAACAGTCAGCGCATAAGCATTCAAAATTAATCCGTTAAGCATAAAACATACAACGAACATAATGCAAACAGCCTTTTTCATAAAAACCTCCTCTGATTTGACAATACACAAAAATTTCCATAAAAATATAATTATCCCAAGAAACTATAGACTAAAACCCATCACCTCCTCTTTTCAATCCCTTTTGATGTCATGTTCCTGATAATCCTCTCCCTTATCGCTTTGCCTTTATAAACAGTATACGAAACCGGACATGGTTTTCTTACAGTCCTTAAAAAAAATTTGTTTTTTAGTGCAGGATTTGGAAAAGCCCTGAAAGGGGCGGATTGGTATAGCCCAGGGCATCGCCCTGGGAAATACAACCCCCAAATATCCCCAAGCCCTGAAAGGGCGGATTATAAATATATTTCCCAAATATTGTTTCGTTCTGATTCTAATCCGCCCTTTCAGGGCTAATGAATCTGATGACATTGCGAACCCGGGGTTACACCTTGGGCTATATCAATCCGCCCCTTCGGGGCTTCTGAAAATCCTGCCCATCCTGAAAATCCGGCAAATCCTGTTCAAAAAATGTGGCAGAAAAAATTATGGCGCAGTCCAGAATGGGGCGGATTGCCATAGCAGGGCACTGGGAAACTCACCCTCTTATACCGATTCGCTATTGAAATTATATAAAAAATGTGCTATAATATGATGGATAATTTCATTATGATATTTTTTTTAAAAGGAGAAATGAAAATGCCGAAAAAGAAAATATATGATGTGTCAGAAA
>JBFXEJ010000014.1:0-73983 GCA_050180235.1 Desulfococcaceae bacterium | reverse complement strand
GGCAAAGGAATAAACAGAATTTCTCCGGCACAGATATGCCCTGCTCTGCAATATTATAATCAAATTTCTCATTGCAGGCTATGTTTTTGTTCCGCATCTGAAATTTTTTAAGAGATGAATCTCAAAAAAATTAGGCGGAAAAATGATTTAACTGTTTGTATATATTTTCAAAATTGCAATTTTTCCCCATGAATGCGAAAGCGGTTTGAAAATATTTTATATTTTTTAAAAATAATGCTTGCATAATCTTCAAAGAGGGTTTATATTACATGGAATCAGTAAAGGCGTGACTTAATTATTCACACCGGTTTGTACCGAAGGCAATACCATATTTGTGTGGCAACCTGTAGGTAAGACCTTGAGAATTATTTTAGGAAAGGAGGTATGTCACAATGGCTAACGGTATTGTAAAATGGTTCAATGAACGTAAAGGCTTCGGCTTCATCGAGCAGGAAAACGGACCGGATGTGTTTGTTCATCATTCAGGAATCAACGCGTCAGGTTTTAAAACCCTTAATGAAGGCGCACGGGTTACATTCAATGTAGAGCAGGGCCCCAAAGGTCCTTCCGCAACAAATGTAACTGTAATCTAGTTTTTTGATAATTCCTGACGGAATTATATAAAGGGATATCCGAAAGGGTATCCCTTTTTTTGTTGCTGTTTTTCAGACCATGCTCTGTTCCGGAATTTTCCGGATATCGGAAGCCCTGCTTAAAAACAATCCATACAGTTATCCAAAATCTTCATTAACCATATGCAAAGGAGATTATTTTATGATGAACATGGAAGAATTTGACTATACGGATATGTATTTTCAGCGTTATGAAAAAGGAATTTTCCATTATGCCGGAACCCATGAAGGCTGCCGCATTGAAGCTGAATTTCTCCCTTCTCCCAAAAAACTGAACACCCTTTCCCTGTCTGCCAAAGAAATTTTCCGGGATTTGGGCTGGACCCGTGTGATTATAAAAGACAGTGACGGGAAAGTGATTCACAAAAGCGGATAATGGAATCCGCTGATTCAAAATGAAAAATCAAACTGCCAACTCACCTTGCGCACCACTGTCATAACGATAAAAGCCGGTATCCGGAATTTTCTGAAAACACTGGAACCCGATTTTCATCGGTATGATGGCAGACACGGTAAGGTGCTGACTTCCTGAATGCCTGTGCAAGGTGAGCTGCCAATTAAAGGAAAGGAGTTTTTATGATCAGAAAACACTGTTTCCTGCTGTCTGTCCTTTTTTTTATCAGTATGTTCGGAACATATTCCGCTTCCGCTCAGAGTGCGGATGTATGCCAGATGGTCGGGTCTGATCTGCGTCTGCATATGCCCTGCGTGGAATTTCAGGATGTGCAGTATGGCTTTGACATGGAATATTTCCAGAATTCTGCTGATCCGGAAGGTATTTACTGGAAAATAGATCTCAGCAGTCTGACAGTTAAAGACATGCCTCCGGAGCAATGTCTGCCAATAAGAAACAATCTGAAAATCTATGCTGCCTGCATGGAATATGAAAATATCCCCTACCGCTTTGTTCTGTCCTATGCACCTGATGCTGATCCGGAAGCACTGGCCTGGAAAATGGAAATCAGCACCTTTTCCGCAGTTCCGGAGCCTCCTTCTTACGGAAGCGGGTATCTGTCCATCGGAGAGGAATCCTGGAATACCGGCATTGCATATTATACCCCGGAAAGTCTGAATCAAACCACAAATCCCGGACTTATGGTCTATCTGCACGGAGACGGTGAATCCTCACGCACGGCATTAACAGCTCGTTTGGAAAGGGATTTCAAAACAGTCGCGGATGAAAAAGGACTGGTGGTGATTGCGGTGCAGGCCAATAATCTGGGATTCCGTCTGGTGAATGAATACGGAAAATACACATATAATGACTATTACAATACCGTGGACGCGATTCTTCTGGCCCATAAGACATGGGGCGTGAATCCATATGAAACCTATGTTACAGGATATTCTGCGGGCGGCCCCGGTGCGGTGCTGATAGCCCGAAGTGAACTCCGGCCCGCTATCCGGGCAGCCGTTATATGGTGCGCTCCTTTTAACATATATGCGCTGATTCCCAATTTATACAAATCACAGGCTCCGGTCAGGACAGTATCCAATACCGGAGATCCCAATTATTCCGTCTCTTTTCCCTACTGGCATTCTTATCTTTCCCAATACGGGCATACCGTGGAAGCTGTAACGGAAACGCATATCTCCGGACATCAGTTTGACGGCCGGAGCGTGCGGAATGCGGTGGACTGGATGATGCAACTGCCTTGATTTTTTAGATAGTGGTCAAAACTTTCATAGTTTGAAAAACGCAAGAAAAAGGAAGATAAAGAATGAAAATCACAAAACTGGATATTGAAGGTTTCCGTTCTCTCCGAAAGGTAAGCTGGCAGCCCGGAGACCTAAATGTAATTATCGGCCCCAATGGTACCGGCAAATCCAATCTGCTGCGTTTTTTGGAACTGATCTCTGTATCTGCACAGGGCAGACTGGGCAAATACATTCAGTCTTTGGGTGGAATGGAGCCTATAGTCTGGGATAGTTCGGCTGACACCATAAAATTTGCAATGGAAACAACTCCGGAAGGGGGGGATATAGGCCCTGAACATTATGAACTTGAACTGGCACGGCTTGGTGCAGGGAGTTCATACAGGGTTGAAAAAGAACGTTTGACAAACGCTCTTAAAATAAGGAAGGGAACTGAAAAAAATCCTTTCAGATTTTTGGAACGGATTGCAAAAAATGCTGTTATTTTTGATGAAAGGGAACGAACCTTTGCCACTCCGGAGGACTTTGTTTCAGACGAGGAAAGCCTTCTTTCAATTGCATCCGGGCCATTTACCAGCAATCACTTCATTCCTCCTTTCCAAAGGGGACTGGCTTCCATATCTGTTTATCATGATTTGCATACCAATAAGGATGCAACTGTTCGTCAACCTGCTGTCGCGCGTATGGAAAAGCGGGTTGATCCGGACGGACAGAATCTTATATCTGTCCTGCACACCCTTTACACAGGTGACCGTGATTTCAAAAAAGAGATCAATTCTGCCATGCAGGCGGCCTTTGGGGATGATTTTGAGGAACTGGTTTTTCCTCCTGCGGCTGACCAGAGAATACAAATGCGGATTCGCTGGAAATCACTGAAAAGGGAGCAATCCGCAGCCGATCTTTCAGATGGAACCCTTAGATTTCTTTTTCTGTTGACGGTTCTGGCAAGCCCATCACCGGCTCCCATTATCGCTGTTGATGAACCTGAAACCGGACTCCACCCCTCAATGCTTCCCATTGTTGCAGAATATGCAGTGGACGCAGCTATGAGAGCGCAGGTCATTCTGACTACGCATTCTCCGCAGTTTTTGGATGCGTTCAGGGAAACAGTGCCTGTAACCACTGTTGCAAAATGGGAAAATGGTGAAACCGTCCTGCAAACCATACAGGGGAAAGAACTTGATTACTGGCTGAAAGAATATTCACTTGGTTCTCTTTTCAAATCCGGGGAACTGGAGCAGATGAGATGAAATTTATTCTTTTCCTTGAGGGATATACGGAAGACAAATCATTGCCGCAGTTTCTGAAAAAATGGCTTGATCCAAAATTGAAAAATCCTGTGGGAATTAAAACTGTTCGATTTGGGGGATGGAGGGAATTGCTTAAAGATGCGCGTTTAAAAGCAAAAATGTATCTTAACGGCCCTGACAAAAATGATATTATTGCAGTGATTTCTTTATTGGATCTTTACGGCCCGACATTTTATCCCGATAAATTGACAGAAAGCAAAGAACGTTATGATTGGGCTAAGAAAGAAATAGAGAAGAAAGTTGAGCATACAAAATTTTTTCAGTTTTTTGCAGTTCATGAAGTGGAAGCATGGCTTCTGAGTCAGCCTGAGATTTTTCCTTTGGGTGTCAGAAATGCTTTTCCCAAAAAGATTCAGCATCCGGAAACCGTTAATTTTCATGAACCACCGGCAAAACTGCTGGAACGTCTTTATCGTTTGCATGTAAAACGTTCGTATAAAAAAGTGGTCAATGGCAAAGAACTTTTCAGCAGACTCAATCCGGATATTGCCTATCAGAAATGCCCCGGACTGAAGGAACTTTTGGATAAAATGCTGGAGTTGGCTGAAAAGTCTTAATCCAACTCCATAAAAATATCTATTTTTCTGTTATGATACCAAAAACCTATGAAACTCTCAGAAATGAACTGATTTTTCTGCTCCAAAAGGCAGCGACACCGGAAGCCGTGAACAGGCAGACCCGCGAACTGCTTTTCCGTATCTGCCGCCGTGCACAGGAGAACCAGTTTGAAATTGTGCTGGCCGGTGAATTTCAGGGCGGAAAATCCACCACTTTCAATGCCCTGTGTGAAGGCCGGGAACTCAGCCCAATGGGTTCAGGCATTCGCACCAGCGGATGCCTTGTATCCGCACAGAATATTTCTGATTCTGATGAAGCCGAATCCGCAGAAGTGCAGTGGCGCAGTTCAGCGGAACTCACAGAGGGATTTTCCGATTTGCTTCTGCCCCATTTCCGGCATCTTGCACCGAAGCGGTTTGAAAAAGCCACAGCATCGGAACTGTCTCAGTTGCTGAATTTGGAAGATCCCGCAGATCGGCGATTGCTGGCACAGTCCGCAGACCGGGAATGGAAAATATGGAAAAAAGACAAATCCGGCTATGATCCGGAACAGTCCGGGCTGCTGGATGTGCTGCGCTGCGCCAGTCTCATTGCATACCATTTTGGAAATTTGGAACTTGCTGATCTGCGAGAAAAAAAATTCAGACCTGAGGATGTCAGCACCATGATCCGCTTTCCCCAGGACTGGGAGGAACGCTGGTTTGACAACCGGCCTGACAGTTTTCAGCTTTCCGAAGTCCTGTTTGTGTTCATCAGCCGCATCTGCCTGAAAATTCATTCCCCTTCGCTGGGAAGGCTGGGCTGTGTGATTACAGACTGCCCCGGTCTTTCCGCAAGCCGCTGGGATACGCATACGGCGCGGCAGGCCATGTTCCGTGCGGATGCGATTCTCTATCTTTTTGACGGGTCCAAAACCCTGAAACTCTCTGATCTGCGTGCACTGGATTTTATCCGCAGAAACGGCATGGCAGGCAGGCTGTTTTACGGCTGCAATATGCGGGGACACAGTCTGGAAGACAGCAAACGCATTCTCCGGGCCAGTGTCACTTCCTTGAAAAACAGCGGTTTTTCCATTGCAGAGGAAAAACAGGTTTCGCTCTTTCATGCCCTGCTGTCCCTGCGCGCTGTGCAGGCTGCCAATCTTTCTGAAACTGATCCGGATTTTCATGAAAAAGCGGACAGACTCCGCAAAATCCTTGTGCGGCAGATGGCTGTGCTGGAATTGGAAGAATCTGATATTGCAGACAGGGATTTTTCCGCACTTGTGAAAAATGCAGGAACAGCAGGCGGACTTGAGCACTTGCGATCAATGGCGGAGCAGGCCGTGATTTCCCGCAAGGCCGCTTCTGTGCTGATAGAAAACGGAGCAAAAGCAGCAGCAGACTGTCTGGGGGAGATTGAGGGAAATCTTCACGCACGGGAAAATGCCGCGTTTCGGGAAGAAAAGGATTTCCGCAGGCAGATTGCGGATGCAGAAGCAGAATTGCGGAAATTTCAGTCCGCGTGCACCCGCATACTTGAAGGACTCAGAGAAAATGGCGCGGATGCAGCTTTGGCCGAAGATGTATGGATGCGTATTGACGCGCGGCGCCAGGAACTCTGCAATACTGTCAGCGAACGGATATACCGGGAAGTCCTGAACAAAGTTTCCTTTTCTCTGTTAAGCGGAAAAGGTTTTCAGGACAGAATTTCGGGAATTATCAAGGCTGAAACCGAGGCATGTTTCACAGAAACCGTTCACGCGTGGATCACGGAAGTCAGAGAAGGCAGAAATCCGGTTTACAACAGCCGGATTGTCCGCCGGGTGCGCGCGGTAAGCCGGGAACTGAAGCACGCGTGGAGCAGTTCTGCTCTGCCCGGAATGCAGATGACAGAGGGAACCGTGCTGCCGGAATTTTCCGGGGATCTGGATGTGGACACTGCCGCGATTGTGCGTGAACTGGAAAGCGGCCCCGCGCTGGAAAATATCCGTTACAGCGCGCTGCTCGCGGCCGGCGGTGTCACCGGAATTTTCACTGCCGCGTCCGGCATTCTCCTGGCCGTTTATATGCTCATCACCCGGCTTTTCTGGGTGCGGATTGCCACAGTTGCTGTGTTTGTGGTCAATATGCTGCTGGTCATGCTGACCAAAGGCATGATGGAAAAAAGCATGAAACAGGATATTCACCGCAAACTGGAACCTGCCCTGCACATGCTTTTTTCCGAAATGGAAGAGGATGTGAAAAAGGAATTCAGAAATTTTTCCCAAAGCATACGCCAGTTTTACCTGACTTTGTTTCAGCAGGCCGGGGACAAACCCGCTCGCATATTTGAACAACGCAAAAAGCAGGCAGAAAATGATTTCCGCAAAAGCAGGGAAAGCCGCATATCCATTGCAGGAGAGGCCCGGCGCATACGGGAAACAGAGATTGCGCCCCTGCGCATGGCATTGGAGGATTTTATTTTTAAAACCAGTCAGTTGATTTCAGCACAGGAAAAGGAATAAAGCATGATACCTCTTCGGGACACCACCCCGTCCAAAACCGTGCCAATTGTCAATTACAGTCTGATCTGCATGAATATTTTCTTTTTCTTTGTGCAGATTGCACAGGGCAGTGAACTGGCCCGTTTTGATTATCTCTACGGTCTGGTTCCGGCCCGGTATTTCACACCGGATGCCTATTCCTATTTCGGAATCGGGCATCAGTCCCTGTCCTTTTTTTCCTATATGTTTCTGCACGGCGGATTTTTCCATCTGCTGGGAAACATGTGGTTTCTGTATGTATTTGGGGACAATGTGGAGGAGCATCTCGGCCCGTTCCGCTATCTGATTTTTTACCTGCTCTGCGGCATTGCATCCGGACTGTTTCACATGCTTTTCAATACAGGTTCCAATATCCCGGTCATTGGCGCGAGCGGCGCTATTGCCGGCGTCATGGGAGCGTACATCATTCTCTATCCTCATGCAAAAGTTCTGACGCTGGTTCCGATAATTATTATTCCTTTCTTTTTTGAAATCCCCGCTTACATCTTTCTGGGACTGTGGTTTCTGATTCAGTTTTTCAATGCAGCCACAACCCCGGCCTTTGCCTCCGGCGTTGCATGGTGGGCGCATGTGGGCGGATTTGCTTTTGGAGCGGCTTTTCTGAAACTATCGGGCAGAATTCCGCACACAGGCATAACAGAGATGACCCGGCATGTAACAGAGCGGAAAAAAACGCCAATGCTGCAGGTCATTCATCCGCTTGGGCCTGCGGATGATCCCAATCTTTACGGCACAATGGTGATTACGCCTTTTGAGGCTGTTCACGGCGCGCTGAAAATTGTCAATATTCCCTGGGGATTCCAGAAACGTCTGTATAAGGTGACAGTGTCGCCTGATACGCGGGCCGGAAATATCCTGCGCCTGAACGGACTGGGAAAAATTACGGGGAATGGAAACCGGGGTGATATGCTGCTTACTGTGCAGGTGGCCGGGGAATGAGTGTCGCAGCCTGTTGCCGGATGCACGGAACACAGGCTTTTTCTTTCCAAAAATGAATAATCTCACATCCAACATTCTGAAAGAATCCGCATTTCTTTTCCTCTTGACTTCTGTAACTGTATCATGATACTGATATATATGAGAAATTACATACAATAAGAGCTTAATGAATGAAAGCAATCAGAATTTACATATCCAAGCCATTGAACACTGACTGGAAAAATACAGAGAAAACTCTGGATGATATTCAGCATCAGTCGGCAAAAGCACTGAATTACTGCATGACAAAGTGGTATTTCTGGCAGCAGGAAAAGGAAAATTGGAAATCAGAAAAAGGGAAATATCCGACCTTCTCGGAACTTCCAAGTCCTGAAAAAATGCTTTATACCGAAATGCGGGGGATGTTTCCGGAACTGCAAAGCAAAACCATATCTGAAATAAATCAGAAGGCAAAGCAGAGATTCAGCACGGACTGCCGGGAAGTATTTTATTCTTTTGAGAAAAGTCTTCCGACATTCCGGAAAACGCATCCGGTCATGGTTTCCGGTCAGCAGTATTCCCTTGAAAAAAAGGACGGAGTTTATATTTTTTCACCCGGACTGAGACCCAAAGATTACAAAGGCATACGCAAATTTGATTTTGCCCTGAACACTGTAAAACTTACAGGCAGCCAAAAAGCGGTTATTGATCGCATATTTTCAGGAGAATACAAAAAATCAGCGGCTATGATCAGCCAGCATAAAAGAAAAAGAAAATGGTTTGTCATTTTCACCTATGAGCCGGAAAAGAAAACCGTTCTTCTGGATAAAGAAAAAATTCTGGGTGTTGATCTTGGCATCAGCAAAGCTTTCTTCTGCGGAATAAAAGGGGAATATGACCGTATTTCGGAAAGCGGTGAGGAAATAAAAAGATTTCGGCAAAAAATCAGACACTGGCGCAGGTCTTTTCAGCATTCCGCAAAGGTTTCCACGCGGGGAGGACAGGGAAGAAACAAAATCCTCCGGCCTGTGCTTGCACTCGGAGATAAAGAGAAAAGATTCAGGGATACCAAATATCATCAGTATTCAAAGGCCATTGTGGAGTTTGCGCTGAAGCATGGATGCGGTGTGATTCAGATGGAAAATCTTGACGGTCTTGTGGCATCCGGACGTTCCGGACATTTTCTGATCCGGGACTGGGCCATTTCCGATCTGCATACCAAACTGAAATACAAGGCCGATGAATACGGCATTGAACTGAGATTTGTGAATCCGAAATACACCAGTCAGCGGTGTTCCGAATGCGGATTCATTGACCGGGAAAACCGGACAGAGCAGGAAAAATTCAAATGCCTGAAATGCGGTTTTGAGGAAAATGCCGATTACAATGCAGCTTTGAATCTTTCCATTGCAAATATTGATGAAATTATCAAATCCGAAATATCGGGCGGTAACGGAGAATAAAAAATCCAGTTGCCGCTCGCAGAAGGATTTTAATCATGGATTTGAACATGTTTTTATCGGCGACTGCTCGCCGAAAAGCTGAGAAAGTGGCGGATAAGTCTTTTGAAATATCAAAGCCCCGCAATACGCTCGGCAAACCCCATAAAATTCAGAGGATAGATCGGGGCCCCTGACAATGCCTTGAAAATCAAAAGGGCATTGGCAGTGAGTAATCTAAAATTACTTGACCTATTCTGCGGAGCCTGACAATGCCTTGAAAATCAAAAGGGCATTGGCAGACAGTGCCCGCCACCTGCTTGCCGCCGATGAATTTCCTGACAATGCCTTGAAAATCAAAAGGGCATTGGCAGTTTGAAGGACAATTTTGCGGAATTTCAGGCTTTGGCGGACTGACAATGCCTTGAAAATCAAAAGGGCATTGGCAGCGGTTGCCTTATCCATGCAATCCTCTATGATTTCTCTGACAATGCCTTGAAAATCAAAAGGGCATTGGCAGCAGGTTTTTTCATGGCTTCCACGCGTCCATACCCGCCTCTGACAATGCCTTGAAAATCAAAAGGGCATTGGCAGGCCGCGTACAGTTCCGGGAGCCGCTGAATGCTGATCCCTGACAATGCCTTGAAAATCAAAAGGGCATTGGCAGCTGTGGTTGAAAAAAAATGTGATCCCAGATTTGAATATTGTCTGACAATGCCTTGAAAATCAAAAGGGCATTGGCAGCAGGCATGGGATGTTTCGATCAAGGGCGGTTCTTTTTCCTCTGACAATGCCTTGAAAATCAAAAGGGCATTGGCAGCCCCGATAACCAGTTGCGTCTGTACAAGAATCAACAAAGTCTGACAATGCCTTGAAAATCAAAAGGGCATTGGCAGAATCCCATACAATTTATAGCCCTCAGCAATATATATTACTGACAATGCCTTGAAAATCAAAAGGGCATTGGCAGATTGCGCTCACCCAGTTTTTGATCCCATCAATCAATGCTGACAATGCCTTGAAAATCAAAAGGGCATTGGCAGTGTCTGTTACGGTTTTTACAAGGTTGACATTTGCCTCGCCTGACAATGCCTTGAAAATCAAAAGGGCATTGGCAGCTCATTGGTCAAACCTATATTGACAGCACTCCCATCTGACAATGCCTTGAAAATCAAAAGGGCATTGGCAGTATGCACAGTCCTTTGACTTTGACGGCGGTGAGGAAACTGACAATGCCTTGAAAATCAAAAGGGCATTGGCAGTAATTTAAAATCCGGGGTAAAACCCGGCAAAACCATAACTGACAATGCCTTGAAAATCAAAAGGGCATTGGCAGCCATGATCCGTTTCAGGGACTTTTCCGCACTGTCCAGACTGACAATGCCTTGAAAATCAAAAAGGCATTGGCAGAGCAAGAGAATCAAAAAACGGTAAGTCAAAAACAGCCTGACAATGCCTTGAAAATCAAAAGGGCATTGGCAGTTGCGATGTCACTTTTCCCAAGCACATTTATCGGTATCCTGACAATGCCTTGAAAATCAAAAGGGCATTGGCAGATATTTGCCGATGAATTCGGATACGCTCAATCAGCGATCATAACGGCCTTTTACGATCTGAGGAGTTTACAGTCAGGCGCTCGCCTGCTAAGCGAGTGCAGTCATGCAGGTCGGATTAGCGAAGCGTAATCCGACACAACCTTACCGCTAGGGATGTCGGATTACGGCCTTTCGGCCTAATCCGACCTACCTGACTGCATGGTAATTGATTTTTCAGACACGCTCTTAAAACCTGTATGTGATTGCGCAGTTTTGGTACACAGTGCGCAAAAATGATGCCGTAAATACCGGGAATTTCCGGCCTGAAATTTTTTATTTTTATACATATCAGATACTTGTATTTTTGGCACGCGGTTTGCTATATAAAAAGCAAATCGTTGTGTGCAATGGAGCACCATACGAATCATATAAACCAAAATCTGTTTAAGGAGAAAAAAAATGAAATTCGCAAAACTGCTTATTGGAGTTATGGCTTTGGCACTGGTAATTTCCTTTTCCGGTATTGTTTCCGCAAAAGACAAAATGGATGTGAAAGCTGCCGGGGAAAACATTGTGAAAGCTGCTGAAGAAACAGCGAAAGAAGCTGAGGAAACAGTTGTAAAGACTGCTGATGAAGCTGTTACAGAAACAACCCAGGAAGCCACAGATAAAGTCACTGAGCCTGCTGAAGCGGCTGTCGCAGGTGAAGAAGGTGCGGCTCCGGCTGAGGAAGTCAAAGACGCAAAAACCAACTAATCATCCTGAAAAAATCAGCAGGACAGAAAATATGACCGGCTGAACTTTTTCCGCTGATTGTCAAACTGAAAATAAGGAAGCAGAATTTTCTGCTTCCTTATTTTTTTGCATTTTTCAGATTAAAAACAGATATTATACCAATTCGCTATTGAATCTATACAATAAAGTGAGTTATTTTCTCTGTATTCTCTGTGGTTTTTTCTCTCTGTGTTCTCTGTGGGAAACCGAATCATAAGTATACTTTCAATGAAGAATTGGTATTATAACAAATCGCCATTGGTTTTATACAATGCGGAATGCAAACCGGAGGAGTGCAAAAATTAAGCGGAGCAGTTTTTTGCATATTTCTGCGGGGGACAAAAATTGGTAAAAGAACTGTATATGCGGACACAGACAGAATTTCCCCCTGTGCGGCATATTGCCGGAAAAAATATTTGACTTTGGCAGATATTAACGGTAAAAAATAAAGTTTTAAATAGAAAGACCATGTTATGCTTTATCATCATCCCGCGAAGGCAGGTATCCGGAAATTGCTGAAATATCCGGATTCCGCCTTGTACCGGACATCTGAGGAAGAAAATGACTTCCTGATGTCAAAGCAGGGGCGTAACATCAGTCAAAAAACAATGAAGGAAACAATTAAGAATGGAACTTTGTTTTGACAAAATGGGCGGACTTGTCCCGGCCATTGCCCAGGATTTTGAGAGCGGAGAAGTTCTGATGCTTGCATTCATGAACCGGGAAGCCTGGGAGCATACCCTTTCCACAGGTCTGGCCACATACTACAGCCGGTCCCGGAACACACTTTGGATCAAGGGCAAAACCTCAGGACATGTTCAGCATGTGAAGGAAATCCGCGTGGACTGCGACAATGACACTGTACTGCTGAAAGTGGAGCAGGTGGGCGGAGCAGCCTGCCATACAGGCCACAGAAGCTGTTTTTTCCAGAAAATCGAAAACGGGGAAGTGAAAATCATCGGGGAGCCGGTGTTTGATCCAAAGGAGGTATACAAATCATGAAAGAAAAACTGAAACTGGGCATACCCAAGGGAAGTCTGCAGAATGCCACCATTGAACTTTTCAGGCGATCCGGATGGAAAATCAATGTGGATGGCAGAAGTTATTTTCCTGAAATCAATGATGAAAATATTGAATGCGCCATCTGCCGCGCCCAGGAGATGTCCCGTTATGTGGAAAACGGCACACTGGATGCGGGCCTGACCGGAAAAGACTGGATAGCGGAGAACAATTCCGATGTGCATGTGGTCGGGGATCTGGTTTATTCCAAAGTCAGCGCGCGGCCTGCCCGGTGGGTGCTGGCCGTTCCCCGTGATTCCGGCATTAAGACTCTGGAAGATCTGCGGGGCAAAACTGTGGCCACAGAACTGCTGGAGTTCACCAAACGCTATTTTGCCGAACGTAACATTGAGGTAAAGGTGGAATTCTCATGGGGAGCGACCGAGGCCAAAGTGGTTTCCGGTCTGGCTGACGCTATTGTGGAGGTCACGGAAACTGAAACCACCATCCGCGCGCACGGACTGAAGATCATTCATGAACTCATGCAGACCAATACCAGGCTCATTGCCAATCACAAAACATGGAACAACCCGGAAAAACAGGAAAAAATCAGCCAGATATTCCTGCTGCTCAAAGGTGCTCTGCTGGGAGACAAAATGGTGGGGCTCAAGATGAATGTGCCGGAGAAACATCTGGAACAGGTGGTGGCCCTGCTGCCCAGCCTGAATGCACCGACCATAGCCCATCTGCACAAGTCTGACTGGCTTTCAGTAGAATCTGTGGTGGACAGCGGGTATGTCCGGGATCTGATTCCCCGGCTCATGAAAAACGGAGCAGAAGGGATTATTGAATATCCTTTGAACAAAGTGATCTGATTTCCGCTGTCTGAAAGAAGGATAGTTTCCGGATCAGACTTCCGGAGTTTCAGGAACTTCGGAAGTCTTTTAGGCAAACACATCCGACCCTTTACTTATACGGTCAGGCTCCTGTTATCCATTCCCTTATATTTTTTTCACATACTGCCCAACCGCCAGCAGAGTCTGGTTCCGGTCTTCTATGTTCAAAGCCTGCTCCAGCCCGCCCGCGTCCATATTCATATTTACAGCCTCTTTGGTCAGGCGCAGGCCCATATGGTTTTTGCCCATGAGTTTGCGCGCATATTCCATAGCCGTGTCCATGAATTTTTCTCTGGGAACCATCCGGCTGACCAGTCCCAGATTTACAGCCTCTTCTGCTTTCATAAAATCGCCGGTGTACATGAATTCATAGGCCCGGCCCGCGCCAATCATGCGGGGAAGGAAATAACTGCAGGACATATCTGCACCGCCCAGCCCGATATTGATATAAGCCGCGGAAAAACGCGCGTCAGGACTGATGATGCGAATATCCGAGGACAGGGCAAAACTGAAACCCTGCCCCGCAGCCGCGCCGTGAATCATGCAGATAATGGGCTGGGGCGCACGGCGCATAGCAAGATTCAGACGAGCCAGCCTTGCCTGAAAACGGTAAAATTCCGGTATACTCATTTCCGGCGCGAATTTTGCGGTATCTTTCATATCCAGTCCCGCGCAGAATCCCTTTTCCCCGCGGCCTTTCAGAAGAATCACAACAGTGTCAAGATCATAAAGCCGTTCCCGCCAGAAATGCTCCAGTTCCTCCATCATCAGAAAACTGACAGCATTGTAGGATTCAGGACGGTTAAGGGTCAGCAGGCCGATGCCTGTTTCCACTGTTTCGTAAAGGATGCTTTGGTATTGCATGGTTTTCTCCCTGTGTAAGAGGTTTGCAGATGGCTGTGTTTTTCCAGAAAGTTATGAACCGCTTCCGCATATCCGGCCTGAAAAGAGCTGTCACTGTGTCCCGCGCCTTTGGCAATCCAGATTTCCGCGCCTTTGCCCGGAAATTTCTGCGCCAATTTTTGGGCAAAGGCCGGGGGAAAAGTTTCATCTTTTTCCCCGTGAATGAGCATGACAGGAACCTTTATTGACGGCGCAAGATTTCCGGGACTCAGGGCAGTCATCTCTTTGGGGTACAGCACTTTGTCCAGCATAAACACAATGGCCTGGCCAAAGATCATGCCAAAATATCTGTTGAAGGATTTGTACAAACTGACAAGGGACGGTTTTATATCCGCATAACAGCCTTCCAGAAAAAGCAGTTTCACCAAATGGGGCTGCCGGAACGCCGCAATGATCGCACCTGCTGCGCCTGCGGAATGTCCGTAAAGAATAACCGGTTCTCCGACCCAGCACAGAACGCTCTCCGCGTCCTCACCGAATCGGATTCCGTTCATCATGCGGAATGGCGATGATTCCCCGTGATCTCTTGCACTGTGAATGACAGTGGTATATCCCCACTGCCCGAAAAGTCTGGCCCGGTTTACCATGCGATCCCGGTTTCTGCCCCAGCCATGTGCCAGTACCACAATTCCTTTGGACGGCCCATCCGGTTCAATGCGCCATACTTCCAGAAATCCGCCGTCCACCGAGGGAATTTTTGTGTCTGTCACCCTGCCCCAGTCCGGTTTTTCACACACCGGTCGCCGGGGCAGCCGGTGAACCATATAGGTAAATGCGATGGAAAGCAGCACATACAGCAGAAGCAGGATGGCAATCAGGCTAATCATTTATATCAGCCCTCTTTCCTGTGCCATGGTCATATAGGTTTCAAACAGATTTTTGGGCGGAATGTACTGTTCCTGTGTTTCCTTCTGATGCAGGGAAATGGCATCAGTCGGGCAGTGGGTTACGCACAGACCGCAGCCGATGCAGCGATCCACATTGACCTTTGCCACGTCTTCCACGGTAATGGCATCCATCTGACAGCGATCCACGCAGGTTTCGCACGCTGTGCAGTTTTCAGCATCCACCACTGCATAATAATTGGAATTGATGGCTTTGGCAGGGCTGTCGAATTTTTTCAGATTTTTCAGCACCTGACAGCAGCATCCGCAGCACATGCAGATATTCGCGGGTTTCTGAGAGTTTCCCGGTTGCAGCACCAGGCCTGCTTCCAGACCGGTTTTCAGCACATTCAGAGCCTCATCCTGTGAGATATAACGTCCCAGTCCGTTTTCCTGATAAAACTGTGCGCCGGTTCCGAAAACCAGACAGGTTTCCATTGGTTTGCCGCAGCCTTTGCCCACCATTTCATGCTCTCTGCGGCAGATGCAGGGCGCGACCAGAATTTTCTTCTGTTTTCTGATGATTTCCTCAGCCACATCATAGGGCATGATGTTCATTTCGGCTTTCAGGCTTTTGGAAACCGGAACCACCCGCAACTGCTTGGTTTTCTGTTTCAGCATCCGTTCTTTCATGAGAATGGGCAGATATTCATTCACATCCCGGATCAGATCTTTATCCAGATCATTGAGATGATATTCCCAGATGCCCACCACAAACTGCGCGGCCATGTAAGTGGTCACATCATTTTTTGTATGCCGGAAAATCAGTCCTTTTTTGGACATGCTTTCCAGCATGGGAGCCAGTTCCTTTTCATCCCGTCCCAGCCGCGCGGCAATGGCCCCGGCAGGTTCCGGCATCATCATCAGTCCGGATGCAATTTCCGCTTCTTCCGGAGTAAAAAGCCGTTTGAGTATACGCAGTTCCACTCCGTTTTCTGTGGGCGGAAATCCCGCGGGGAGATTGTCCAGATGTTTTGCCAGTTTCTGATATACGTCTGCCATTGTTTTCCTTTCTGTTATTATAAGGTTAGAAATTGTTTTTAATATGAAACATGAAAAATTTTCAGCAGGAAAAATTCATACTCAGATGCTTTTTTCTGCCACAAAGACACAAAGACGCAAAGTTTCACGAAGATGAATGCACAATTGCTTTTCACATTTCATATAAGCATGGATTTCAGAAATTTGAAAATCCCTGCTTATATAAAATCCTTGCAGTTGTCACACCGCCTGTTTATGCGCGAGCACTGCCATTGTCACTCTGGATATGCAGATCAGATGCGCTTCCTCATCGTAAATGCGGACTTCCCATATCTGCGTTGTTCTGCCCATATGCACAGGCCGGGCGCATCCGATGACATTTCCGGTGCGCACGGATCGGATGTGGTTGGCATTGATTTCCAGCCCCACACAGTAATATTTTGCCATATCAACGCAGCAGTTGGCAGCAAAACTTGCCAAAGTTTCAGCCAGAGCAACCGAGGCTCCGCCATGCAGAATCCCCATAGGCTGATGGGTGCGGTGATCCACCGGCATGGAGGCTTTGATAAAATCATCGCCCACTTCGGTAAATTCAATTCCCAAATGTGCAACCATTGTATTGGATATTATGTCTGCTGCCTTTTCTGCTTCAGGTTTTACAAACCAAATTCCCATAAGATTTCCTTTTCCTGTCTGATTTTGAAAAAAATATATTGCTAAATTAATATGTTATACCAACAATATTTCAAAGTCTGAGGGTTGCCTGTATCTTTTAACTCTGGCATAACCAACTTTTTTCGCAGAGTGCAGTGATCGTAGCGAACGAAAGGGGGCGAAAAAAGTATGCGTTTATGCATTTGTTAGCTTACGGTTTAGTTATCTTGTAATTCTCCTTTATGTATTCGGCAATTACATTTGTTGCGACATTAATAGATATGAAATAGGACTCAGTTAATAAGACTCCAAGAGGAAGTGCCTGAACATTGTTTTCTGAGATCATAACTAATTCAAGAATTGGAGAGCCACTGAATCCATTAAGTTCACCGTCCTTCCAGTTACCATCTTTTAGTTTATATCTATTTTTAAAACAGCTATCGTAGGAGACTTTTGCGTAAAAACCTCTAGGCCGAATATTAGCTCTTCCTTTTTCATAATCAATTTCTTTGGAAACAGATGGGAAGCCAACGGTTCTCAAGTTGGTATTATTTGAAATCGCTAGTTGTATAATTGTATCAACATCATCTTGATGTTGGAGTCTAAGCGATCTATTAAACAGGTCATTTTTTTTATTTGATGGAATGTTGTCTACGACATAAACGAGAATATCTTCAAATTCTTCATCATTCTCTGAGTATTTTGCTCCAAGAGAATACGAAAAAGGAATCACTTCATTGCTTTTTCCATTTTGATCGTAATGGATTTTAGGTTTCCCTTTAAGAGTTCCATCGTTATTATATACACAATGCCTTGCTGTAATAAAAAAAATATCTTCGAATGATGGGAAGTATACAAAAAAGCCTGTTCCTCCAAAGAATGGAATATCTGGATATTCCTCATTAACTAATAATATTGAAGATACAGATTCATATGGTATATATTTACTTGTATTGCTGATCATTAATATTTACCATGAATGAGCACAACTACGAAATACACGAATCACACGAAGATCAGAATCTGATACCAATTCGTTTTCAAAATATGAGAATATCGGTTTCATTTCAGTCCTGTTTTTCGTGCTTTTCGTGGTAAAAAACAACAAACATTCCTCAATCTTTAAAAGCAGATTGGCATAAAATCAGAAGTGAAAAAACATTGATCTGACAATATACCTTACGGTATACAGTTCTGCACAAAAAAATCATCTGTGAAAAGTGATGCTTTTAATCAGATGTTCGCTCTGATCAATGGCATTGAGCAGATAACTTTCCTCTCCTGTGGCCTTTGCAAGCAGGGTTCCGCCTTCGAGCAGGGAAATCATGATTTCAGCAACAGCCCGCGCATCAGTGCCGGATTTTATGCTGCCGGACTTTTTCCCGCTTTCCACCAGAGAAACAATTCCCTTTTTCCATGACTGTATGGTTTCCACAGCGAGTTTGTGCAGAACCGGATGCGTATCATCAGCTTCCGTGACAGTGTTGAGAATCGGACATCCGCCTTTGGAGAGCATTTCTCTGTACATCTTGCGGAAAGCTCTGGGATAAACCAGCAGTTTGTCTGAATGACGATCCTGCCCTTCCATTTCCCCGCGCAGGTATTTCCGGATAAATGCCACATTATGCTGAAATGCACAGACCGCGACCTCATCCTTGTTTCTGAAATTCCCGTAGATGCTGCCTTTGGTTAGACCTGTGGCAGCGGTAATGTCAGACAAAGAGGTTCCGGCATAGCCCTTTTTGTTGAAAATCGGGGCTGCCTTTTCAATAATGAACTGCCGGGTATGTTCTGATTTGCTTATGGGTGTCTGATCTCTCATGGCAGGTAAATATACCAGTCGGTATATTTTTTGTCAACAAAAAACAAAAAGGAGCGGATTTCATATCCCTTCCTTATTTTTCTGTGTCCTGCTGCTGTTGAATATCTGGCAGGTCTGGCAGTATTTTCTGAATCATTCCAGTGTCCCAAACTTTCAGTTCGGGACTCCTTCGCCTTAACTTAATGTCATTGACGGTCAGCCCGCATGCTCCGCGTTTACCGTAAGCGGAACAATCTTTATTCTGGGAATAAAAATTTTTAATATCAGTTGGTTATTATGCAACCGGATAAAACAGTTGCATTTCCTGCTGTTCGCAGGTATATTCTTTTAGGATATATAGGAAAAAATCTCATATTTCAACTGTTACAGGATACAAGGTGTAAACGCAGTTGTATGGAAACATTTTTTTCCCGGATTACAGGACTCCGGTTTGTGGAATGAGGATGAAATAATTTCCACATTTTCAGAATATGCGGAACCTGTATCCTGCCGGGTCGGACGGGGAATTTATTTTGTCCCTGTTCCATATGCAAAGAATATTTTTTTGCACTCGGGTTTTCATATATAAAAATTCAAAAGGAGGATTCCTTTTCATGGCAGTTATCACAAAATTTGTAGTGGTGAGAAATGGTGTTGAACTTGATCGGGTGTTTGATGTCAGAAAAGAAGCCGAAGCATATGACAATATGCTGGATGCGGCAGAGAATCTGGCAAAACTGATCCGGGAAAGCAGTATTCTCAATGATGAAAAACTCATAGGGGACATTTCTGTTTTTCTGGCGCAGAATGCAGGCGAAGTGACAAAAATTCTCAAAGGCGTCAAACCGCTTTCATCATCCTCTGAAAGCAGCCCGGAGGATAAAAGTGCTGAAAGCGGCCAGGATAACAACTCTGCTGAAAACAAAGCGGGAGATGATACTCTTTCTTCCGGGAAAAAGAAGGCTCCGAAAAACAGATCGGAGAAACAGTAATTGCGCATGAGTCCGGGCATTTCAAAAAAAGAGGCTGACGCATATGACAGAATGCTGGATGCGGCAGCAGTTCTTGCCGAACTGATAGAATCAGCGGGAATGGAAATTGATGCGTACAGACTGGAGGAACTGAGCATTTTTCTGGCAAAAAACGCCCATATTGTTAGAGAAATTCTGAAAAAATGCTGATTTTACAGGGTGCATTCTTCTTTTTTGTCAAATTGTCTTTTCCTGTTAAATTCCGGAATACAGCATGTTCCTGTATTTCAGATAAGGGTGGGAAGGCAGATATCCAAAAACAGGAAATCAGAATAAATTCAGCAGATCGAAAACTCCATCCCCCTCAATGGGAGAGGGGGAATTAAGAAAAATTTAGATCTGCTGAATTTGTGTTTTTCCCTGTTTCGGAATAAACCTGACCGGAAAAAAAGGAGCATGAAAGGAGAAAAAATTATGGATCAGAAACTGATTTCCGCATTTGGAAAAATGACTTACGGAATTTATGTGCTGACAGCAGCATATAAAAATGAAATCAGCGGCATGATTGCGTCCTGGGTATCGCAGGTTTCCTATGATCCGCCCCTGATTATGGTCGCTGTTCATCCCGCACGATATACGCATCATGTGATGAACCAAAGCAAATCTTTTGCCCTGCATGTGCTGTCAAAGGGGCAGAAGGATTTTCTCAAACGGTTCAAAGGGCCTGATCCCAAAGAAAAATTTGCTTCCATCCAATGGCATCCGGGAAAAACCGGAGCACCTCTGATTGAAGACTGCCTCGCGCGGATGGAATGCGAAATTGTCTCTTCCTGCTCGCCGGGCAACCATACCCTGTTTTTCGGCAAAGTCACTGACGGGGAAATGCTCTCGGACAAAATCCCTCTGAATACAGATGATTATGATGGAAGATATCTGGGGAAATCCTGAAATGGAAATCATAAAAATTCCTTATTACCAGCTCACGCCCGAAGCCCTGAAAGGGCTTGTGGAAGAATTTGCAACACGGGATGGCACGGATTACGGTCAGACCGAGGTTCCGCTGGAACACAAAACAGAACAGATTATGCGCCAGCTCCAATCCGGCAGAGCTGTGATTGTGTTTGATCCGGATTCGGAAACCTGCAATATCCTGCCCGCAGAAGATCCCCGTCTCAGAAAGGAAAAAGCGGACAATCCATCAGACTGAGCCTGATATCAAATCGCTTTCAAAGTTCGGGGAATGTCTCTTTTTTTAACCACGAAAAACACGGACAGCACGAAAAGACAGCATTTGGCATTGTCATGTTTTGAAAGCGAATTGGTATGAGATCACATATGAAATCCATTGAAAACAGACAATTGGAGTCTTCGGAAGAATTTCTGCGTGTTATCATTGAAAATATTCCTGACCCGGTTTTCATTACGGATGATGATGGAAATTTCACATTTGCTGCCGCGAATGTGAGCCGTATCATGGGTTATTCTTTGGCAGAAATCCAAAAAATGGGAAATATTTCAGCATTTCTGGGAAAAAATCTGTTCTGTGCCGAAGAACTGGAAAAAACCGGGGAAATCCGGAATATGGAGCGGATTATTCCGGACAGGGAAGGCAGGGAATACACATTTCTTGTCACTGTCCGCCGCATATCCCTGCAGGGAGGAACCCGGCTTTATATCTGCCGGGATATTTCCGAACGGAAGCAGGCAGAAGAATACCTGCGCGGTTACAGGCATATCATATCCGCAACCCCGGATTCGGTTTCAATGCTGGACAGAAATTATACCTACCGCGTGGTGAATGATTCCTATATCCGGAGAACAGGGAAAGCCCGTGATGAAATTATCGGACACACTGTGGCGGAAATCATTGGAAAGGAAGTCTTTGAAAATCTGATCAAAGGCAGACTTGAAAGATGTCTGAAAGGGGAAACTTTCCGGTATCAGTCCTGGTTTGACTTCAAAAGGGAAGGCAGACAGTTTATGGATGTTACCTATTCCCCCTACCGGGAGGATGACCGCATTTCCGGAGTGGTTGTCAGCGCAAGGGATATTACGGATGTCAAAACCGCGGAGGAGGCGCTGCGGGAAAGCGAGGCAACATATGCCGCACTGGTAAACGGGGCAATGGACGGTATTGTTCTGCTTCGGGACAGTCAAATCATCTTCGCTAATCCGGCCATGTCCGAAATCCTCGGTTACAGTTCGCCGGAAGAACTGGTTAATACAGATATTACAGAACATATCGCTGCCGGGAGCCGGGCGTTGCTGATGGAAAGAATCCGGAAACGCATCAGGCGTGAGGAGATTTCCCGTTCAGCGGAAATGCAGGCTGTGCGCAGGGATGGAACCATCTGCAATATTGAAATCTACGGTGCTGTTATTGAATATCAGGGAAATCCGGCGCTTCTGGGTTTCATCCGGGACATCAGTGAGAGAAAACAGGTGGAAAAAACCCTGAGAGACCGGGAGCGGCAGCTCCGTCAGGCAGAAAAGATGGAGGCTATCGGTACGCTGGCCGCGGGGATTGCACATGATTTCAACAATATTCTGGGATCGATCATCCTAAATACCGAATTTGTCATGCACAAAATGCAGGAAAGCCCGGAGGCGGATATTCTCAGCGATGTGCTTCGGGCCGCAAACCGGGCCAGGGATCTGGTGAAACAGATTCTGACCTTCAGCCGTCAGACCGTGCGGAAAAGAAAAGCGGTACGGATTTCACCGATATTCCGGGAAACCCTGAAACTGCTGCGCGCGACCGTGCCCAAAACCATTGAAATCCGTCATACCATGACCCTGTCAGCCGATGATCGCATTGTCATTGATCCCACAGAATTTCACCAGATCATGATGAATCTGTGCAGTAACGCGGTACATGCCATCGGAGACAGATCCGGCGAGATAGAGATTTTTCTGGCAAAAAAGTTTTTCGGAAAGGAAGTTTCGGAAAAACACCCGGAAATGAAACCGGGGCAGTATCTGTCGCTTTGGTTCAGAGACAGCGGAAAGGGCATTCCTGCCGGGCATATGGAACGGATATTTGATCCCTTTTTCACCACAAAAAGGGCGGGAGAGGGAACCGGAATGGGACTGGCTGTGGTTCACGGTATTGTAAAGGATTGCAGGGGCGGGATTTTCGTCATCAGTTCGCCGGGAAAAGGAAGTATTTTTGAAATATGTCTTCCCATGCTGGAAACCCTCTGTTCTGATGAAAAGATTGTATCAGAGAATATGCAAAGCGGAAAAGGCCATATTCTGCTGGCAGATGATGAGCCGGAACTGGCCGAAGCCACCCGGCGAATTCTGGAGACACTGGGATACAGTGTGCAGTCTGTTACAGATTTTGAATCTGCCATCCGGATCTTCCGTGCACAGTCTGAGGGCTTTGATCTGCTTATTTCGGATCTGACCCTGTTCATTGTCTGTGAAGGCCGTTTCGCAGAAGAAATTCTGAAAATCCGGAAAGATATGCCCATCATCCTCTGCACCGGATACAGCGAACCTGTTCTACCGGAGCCTCTGCGGAAACTGCGGATTGAAAAAATACTTTCCAAACCTTTTGCCTGGCGGGATATGGCCGAAACTGTCAGCACTGTACTGGCACAGTTATAAAAAGAGAAGGTTACAGCAGAATCTCAGCAGATCATATTACTCACTGATGTTACGCCACCGGGTCATACCGACGAAAGTCGGTATCCAGAACTGTCCGGAATAACTGGATTCCGGTTTTCACCGGAATGACGGCATCTGCATTAACCTGCTGATTTCTTAAAGTGTGGCGTAACATCAGTTACTCATCTATTTAAAAAATCAGCAAATTGCCACCTTTTACTGCCATTCCGGCGCAGACCGGAACCGTTCGGCTGATCTCACGTCAAAGTCCGGTTTTTTCAACCGGTTCCGGATACCGGCTTTTGCCGGCATGAGGGTTGGCGCAAGGTAAATCAGCAGATCGGAAAACATCCCGGCATTAATTTCCTTTTTTATCCTTTTCCGATCAGAGACTCCGGGCCAAACCAGTAAATGAGATACATGAAAAACGCGGCATATGCGGCACTGACCAGATCATCAAGGAGAATGCCCCAGGGTCCGTGCAGTTCCTGATCAATGAGCCGGGCCGGGGGCATGAGTTTGAAGATGTCAAAGATCCGGAACAGCACAAATCCCCAAAGTACAACCTTCCACAGTTCCCCTTCCCGGAATAGAATGGGAACAAACAGATACCCGGCTACCTCATCGAGAACAAACTGACCGGGATCTTTGCTTTCCCAGTAAGATTCTGCCAGCGGGGTCAGAACATGGCTGGCCGCGCATACCGCGATAAAGGTGAAGGTCAGCAGCCCCAGGTGCATTTTTGCCGGAAACAGGGATACGATCAGCACATGAAAGCATACTCCCAGCAAAGCCCCGCAGGTTCCGGGCAGTACCGGGGAAAATCCCAGACCGAGCGCGGAAGCGATAAGAATTCCGATTTTGTCCTTTTTTTTCTCAGGCAGTTTCATCTGCCACCTCTCCTGCAAAAAATTAATGCCAAACTGTGTCAGAGATGAAAGATAAGAGCGGTTTTTTTTACCACGAATCACACAAATATACACGAAAAAAGAAACTCTGTGTCCTCTGTGGGAAATTTCAGGCGAAAAGAGATATCTCTCCTGTTTTTAAACCACGAATCACACGAATATACACGAAAAACAAACTCTGTGTCCTCTGTGGGAAATTCAGGCGAAAAGAGATATCTCTCCTGTTTTTAAACCACGAATCACACGAATATACACGAAAAACAAACTCTGTGTCCTCTGTGGGAAATTTCAGGCGAAAAGAGATATTGCTCCTGTTTTTAAACCACGAACCATACACCAAACAAATTTTGAAGGCAGACTGTGTCATGTTTTCTGTCAAAGATTTGTCTGCACAGGAATTACAGGAAATGAAGCAGAAACACAATGATTTTTCTTTGTTTGCCCACAAATTCAAAACTGACAAAGCATCAGTACTCTGTCAGCCCTGAATCTGTGCGCTGCAAAAAACCGGATTTTTCCAAAAAATCTGGTTTTTCTGTATACTTCAACTTATAAGGTGATTTCTGAAAATAAATATCCCGGTTCAGTTCACAGGCACAGGGCAAAAGCCGGAAGCTTTTGATACTTTGGCGGTATATTCTTTTCTGAAAATCACCTAAAATCAAAGTTGACAAAGCATTAGGCTGCAGGAGCGGAGGAGTGCCAAATTTTCAGTTTGGCACTCCGGATAAATCATTCTCTCTTAATAAAATGAAAGTGCAGCATAAATCCGCAGATGCAAATCACTTGATTAATATCCCGTGCATATGCCATAATAAAAAAACAGAACTGCTGAATGTCTGCCGCAGCATATCCGTTCTGAAATATGAACCAACTGATTTCATAAACATATGCAGAAAGAAATCCCATGAAACTGGCGCTGCTTTTTTATCTCGGAGACGGAATGTACACGGTTTCCTGCGATAAAATCAAAGAAATTGTTCCCATGATAAACCTCAGCACGGTTGATCAGGGGCCTGCGTATTTTGCGGGTTTTTTCAATTACCGGGGGGAGATTGTGCCGGTCATGGATCTGTGCCGTCTTGTCCGGGGGGTTCCGTGCCGAATGCGGTTAAGCACCCGTATCATTCTGGTTTCATATACAGGAAAAAACAGCAGTTCCTGCACAATGGGACTGATGGCGGAACGGATTACGGAAACCATCCGCAAAAGCGGTTTTGCCACTTCTCCGGTGCGGCTGAGGGAAGCTCCGTATCTGGGGGATATTATGATGGAGGGAAAAAACATGATCCGGCATATTGAAGTGGACTGTCTTCCGGACTGTCTTGATTTTCTGCCGCAGGAAACGGGGAATATGCTCTGATGCCGCGCAAGATTATCAGTTTTCTGCTGGAAAAGGAAATCGGGGTTTCTGAAGAGGCTGTCGGGCCTGAAACCATTGACAAAGCCATACAGAAACGCATGGAAACCTGCAAAATTTCCGGCATCGGGGAATATCTGGATTATATTCATGCCCATCCCGGAGAAATCAGTGAACTGGCGGAACTCACAGTGATTCCGGAAACCTGGTTTTTCCGGAATGAGGCTGCGTTTGACTGTCTGGCGGAATATGTGCAGATCTGGCGGAAAAATGCAGCAGAAGACAGTATATTCAGGATTCTGTGCATTCCCTGTTCCACCGGGGAGGAAGTCTGGTCCCTTGCCATTACCCTGGCTGAAGCAGGAATACCGGAATCTGCCTTTCATATCGATGCTGTGGATGTAAGCCGGGCTGCTGTGGAACGCGGCCGTGCCGGTATTTACGGACAGGAATCTTTCCGAAAAGAAGGATATGCGCACAGACATATTTACTTCTCTACCATTGGAAAGCGTTTTCAGGTCAGGGATTCTCTGCGGAAAAATATCTGCTTTCTGCAGGGAAATCTGATCGATAAAGGACTGCTGGGGAAAGAAAAACCCTACCATATTGTTTTCTGCCGCAATCTGCTGATCTATTTTTCGGTTTCTGCCAAAAACATTGCTGTGAGAAATATAGAACGGCTGCTGGAACCCGGAGGAATTGTTTTTCTCGGACATGCGGAACAGGGCATGTTCCGCAATCCCGGATTTATCCGCCTGCCCTGTCCCCGTTCCTTTGCATGGAAAAAAGCAGAGGAAGCCATGTCTGCACAACTGCCTGAACCCCAAATTTTTTCTGCGCAGAAAAAGCAGAAACAGCAGTATCCTGTGCAGGAAAAAGCAAAAGAGACACCGGCTCTGCAGAAAACGCGGACTGTCCCGATACTGCCTGAAATTTCAGAAAAAACAGAGACTGTGCAGTATCAGGAAGCAGCCCCGGAACCTTTTGCCGTGCAGGATTTTCTGGAAAAAGCCCGTATGCTTGCGGATCGCGGGAAACTGGATGAGGCCTTTAAACAATGCCGGATTTGTCTGGAGGAAAATCCCTTCAGTGCAGCAGCACATTTTCTTATGGGCATGATCTATCATGCTGTGGGAAATGACAGGGAAACAGAGGCATATATGGACAAAGTGATTTATCTGGAACCCGGGCATCAGGACGCTCTGGAGCATCTGTACCTGATTGCACAGCACAGGGGGGATTTGCGCAGGGCAGAACTTCTGCGGCAGAGGATACGCAGACTTCCCCGTAAGGAGGACGCAGAATGAAAACCGCAGAACCGGAGCAGGAAATGGAAAACTGCTGGAAAATCATTGGGGTTTTCAGCAGAAAAAAAGCACGGTGTCCCCGTCTGACAGAAGTGATTCACTGCCGGAACTGTGAACGGTTTATCTATGCAGGCCGCAATCTTCTGGAAAGGGATCTGCCCGAGGCATACCGGGAGGAATGGACCGGAATCATTGCAGCCGGAAAAGAGAGCGAAGCTCCGGGAACAGTTTCGGTGGTTATCTTCCGTGTCGGGCAGGAATGGCTGGCCCTGCATACCCGGCTTTTCAGGGAAGTGGTGGATCCCCAGAAATTTCACACCCTGCCCCACAGAAAAAATCCGGTGCTACTGGGTCTGGTCAATGTGCATGGCGAGATTCAGCTTTGCATTTCCCTCAAAGATCTGCTGGATATCCGTGAAAAATCCGAAGACAGCAGGGAAAAGAAAGGATACCGGCGCATGATGGTGGTGGCATCTGAGGGAAAACAGTGGGTTTTTCCGGTCGAGGAGATTCACGGCATTTACCGGATTCATCCGGACAGTTTTCAGAACACACCTGTCACAGTGGCAAAATCCCGTTTTTCATTCACCCGGAACATCTTCTGCTGGGAAAATATGAATGTGGCGCTGCTCGATGATGAACTTCTCTTTGCCAGCCTCAAAAGGAGCCTGACATGAGCGCACAGAATTTGGAAAACTTTTCCATGCTGGATCTTTTCCGCTCAGAAGTGGAAACCCATACGGCCGCAATGAGCAGAGCGCTTCTTGCTTTGGAAAATGATTCCGGAAATATGATTCATATTGAGGAACTTATGCGGGCCGCGCATTCCATCAAAGGCGGCGCGAGGATTGTGGAACTCGGCAGTGCTGTCCGGCTGGCCCATACACTGGAGGACTGTTTTGTGGCAGTCCGGAAAAAAGGCATACGGCTTAGCGCAGAGCATACGGACATCCTTCTGCAAAGCGCGGACATGCTGTTGAAGCTGGCTGAAACCGGGGAGGAATCGCTGTCCGGGCGTGTGAATGAACTGATTGCTGCCATCACATCCATTTTGCTTCCAGAGGAAAAAGCACCGGAACAGGCATCGGCTGTTCCTGAATCTCCCCTGATTTTGCAAAAAAACGGACAAAGTTTCTCCCATCCTGAAAAAGAGGCAGATCCGGAAAAACCTGTTTCAGGCATCGGAGAAAAACCTGGACAGTCCCAATATCAGATCAGCAGACCGGATCTGCCTGAAAACAGTCAATCCCCTGTCATCAAAGAGTTGCCGAAAACAGAATCGGTTCCGGCAAAAGCTGCGGAATCTCCTGCTGTCCGGGAAAACCTGAAATTCCAAAGTGCTGAAAAACCGGAACCGGTTTTTGCCGAAACAGCAAAATCTCCTACCCATTCCCCTGATTCCTGTGCTGCACACGGTTTTGCAGAATCCCCGGCATCGGAAACAGCGCAGACTCTGCATACAGACACTTCGCCCATATACGCTGCCAAATCCCATGCAGACAATACACATCCGGAAACAGCGGATGTTCCGCATACAGACACTTCGCCTGCATCCCTGAAAATCACAGGGCAGGAACGCACAGTGCGTGTCACAGCATCAAAAATAGAACGCCTTATGGGGCTGGCCGGAGAAGTGGTGGTGGCGGCTCGCTGGCTGCCGCCTTTTACAGCTTCCCTGCTCATGCTCAAACGCAGTCAGAGGGATATTTCCCTGATTCTGGATGAAATGCTCAAGGAACTGAACTCTCACAAAGACCTGGAACATGCCCAGTCCCTGTGTCTGCAACTGCGGGAAAAAATCAAAACCGGCAGTCTGCAGCTTGCGGAGCGGATTAATGACATTGACATGTTCACCAATGTTTCAGCCGCGATTGCAGACCGGCTTTACCATGAGGTGATTGGTGTGCGCATGTGTCCCTTTTCCGAAGGAACCCAAAAATATCCCCGCACCGTCAGGGATCTGGCCCGGAAACTGGGGAAAAAGGTACGTCTGGAAATTCTGGGCGAATCCACAGAAGTGGATCGGGATATTCTGGAAAAACTGGACGCGCCTATCAGTCATCTGCTGTGCAATGCGGTGGCACACGGCATTGAAGAACCGGAAAAACGCATCGCTGCCGGGAAATCCGAAACCGGAACCATCCGCATTGAAGCCACGCACAGGGCAGGAATGCTGATGATCATTGTGTCTGATGACGGCGCGGGCATTGATCCGGAAGAACTGCGTGCAGAAATTATTGACATGGGAAAGGCCCGGCCTGACATTGCCCGGCATCTGAGTGTGCCGGAACTGATGGATTTTCTTTTTCTGCCGGGATTTTCCACGGCAAAGTCTGTGACAGAAATCGCAGGCCGGGGCGTGGGGCTGGATGTGGTTCACAGCACCGTCCATGAAGTGGGAGGCGTGATCCGGGTCAGTTCCATTCCGGGAAAAGGGCTGAGTTTTCATATGGAACTGCCTCTGACCCTTTCTGTGATCCGCACTTTTCTCGTGGAAATCGCGGGAGAATCCTATGCGTTTCCCTTAGCACGCATTGACCGGTGCATCAGGGTGGAAAGATCAGATATGCAGGTGGTGGAAGATCGTCAGTATTTCCGCTTTGATGACAATAATATCGCTTTGGTTGACATCCGGGAGGTGCTGGAAATCCCTGCCTCGGATGTGAAACGGGAGACCGTGAATGTGGTGGTGGTCAGTGACCGGAGTCATGCCTATGGCATGGTGGTGGACAGATTTCTGGGAGAATGCGATTTGGTTGTGCGGCCTCTGGATCCCAGGCTGGGAAAAATACCGGACATCAGCGCGGCAGCCGTGATGATGGATGGTTCGCCTGTGCTGATTTTTGATGTGGAGGATATGGTGCACTCCATCGGCGGTCTGCTGAGCGGAAAAAGCCGTCTGAGCAGGGTGGACAGCGGAACAGAGGCAGAAGACCGGTCAGTTCCCAAACGGATTCTGGTGGTGGAGGATTCCTTTATTGTTCGGGAAAAGGAACGCAAGATTTTGGAAAACAAAGGATATGAAGTGGATGTGGCTGTGGATGGTCAGGATGGCTGGAACTGTCTGCGCACTGCCACATATGATATGGTGGTGACAGACATAGACATGCCCCGGATGAACGGATTTGAACTTATCCGCAATATCCGACAGCATACAGAACTTGCTTCCCTGCCTGTGGTGGTGGTGTCCTACAAGGCCTCAGATGATGACCGGCTGCAGGGACTCAAGGCCGGAGCCAATTATTATCTCACCAAAACCGATTTTGATGACAATTCCCTTACAGATGCTGTTATAGCGCTGATTGGGGACGCGTGACAGGACGAGAGGTTTATTTTAATCTGCAGAGAAGACACAAAGTTCCACGAAGACTAATGCACAATTATCTTTCAGATTTCATATAATCATGATTCAGTCACAGAAACGGAGATTTTCAATCTGCCAGTTATGGAAAATACAGCATTTTCATTCATGCAGTTATTTTTTTTCACTTGACTTGCGCAATCTTTATTCGTTATAGGGATATTCATTGTCAGAAACTGTTTTAAAAATATTCAGCCCGGATTTTTCCGGGAAAAAAATCCGTATGGCAAAAAAGATAAGCAGGCAAACGAAATTTTTAGTGTATTCAAAAAATCCGGTTTTTCCGGAAAACCGGATTTTTCTGAAAACTTTATACACGGAAATTTGGTAGTGGGTCAAAAAGGTTGATTAATGTTTTTTTAATATGTATAATTATTTTTATGAAACAGTATATTCAGATTACCTGCCCCCACTGCGGCAGTGATAATCTCGTCAGAAACGGACACAGTCCGAACGGTAAGCAGCGTTACCGCTGTAATAACTGCAAAAAAAGTTTCAGAACCGAATATTCCTATAATGCCTGTAAACCCGGTATCAAAGAACAGATTGAAAAACAGACCCTGAACAGCAGCGGAGTCAGAGATATAAGCAGAAATCTTGAAATTTCTAAAAATACAGTAATTTCCGAACTAAAAAAAAAGATCCTGCTCTGATAAATCCGTATTTTATGACCGGTACCGGAAAAACTCAGGATTTGGAAGTTGAAATACGGACAGATGCGGAAGCCGGCGAATTTTGGAGTTACGTAGGCAGTAAAAAAAATCAGAGGTGGACATGGTATGCGGTTGAACGGAATTCCGGAATTATTCCTGCGTGGCATAACGGCAGACGTACAGATGAAAGTTGCTCCCGACTGATTGAAAAACTGTCTGTTTTTAATATAAAATTCTATCATACCGACGACTGGAAAAGTTACAGTAAATATATTCCTTCCCATAAACATATCATCGGCAAAAGGGGCACATGGAAAATTGAGAGAAAAAACCTGAATTTCAGGACACATATCAAACTCCTGAACCGAAAAACGATCTGTTTTTCAAAGAACAAAAAAATTCATGATAATGTTATCGGGATGTATATCAACCGTTATTATTTTGTAAATGGTCTGTTTTCGGAAACAGCATGATCAACCTTTTTGACCCACTACCGGAAATTTATGCTGACTTACTTAATTACTGATATTACGCAGCCTTTCCAAAAATCAGGCAGTTATTCTCTGCAACCGTCTGACAAATATATTGTTTTTTTATAACATCCTGTTTATATAATATTTATAAATTTACAGACAGCAAACCGGGTTAAAAATACGGACAGATAAAGATGTCACAGCCTGCAAAAAAGAAGAAAAGAAAAACCCGCGGATCCGGCATCAAGACCGGTATGGCTCCGGGTACAATGGTTTTCATCGGAGAAAGAAAACAGGAAAAGGCGCGCATTGATGTCATTGATTACAGCGATAACGCTCTGAACGAGCAGCGCGATGTCTCCGTAAATCAGTGCATGGATTTCGCCAAATCGCCGGGCGTCACCTGGATTAATGTCAACGGTATCCATGATACCGGACTGATCGAATCTCTGGGAAAAGGCTTTGATCTGCATCCCCTGACTCTGGAAGACATCGTCAATACCTCACAGCGGCTTAAAATCGAGGAATTCCCAAACTATATATTCATTGTTCTGAAAATGATTGCTTTCAGCGAAGCAGCGAATAAAATCGAAATTGAACACGTCAGCCTGATTCTGGGAAAAAAATATGTGATTTCCTTCCTGGAGGACGAAGGAGACGTGTTTGACGTGGTGCGGGATCGCATCCGATCCGGACGGGGCCGCATCCGCTCTATGAAAGCAGACTACCTGGTTTATACCCTCATGGATGCTGTGGTTGACCATTATTTTCTGGCAGTCGAGCGTATCGGCGACCGCATTGAGGATATTGACGACAGGATTCCGGCTGAACCGAAACCTGAAGATATCAGGGAAATTCACCGTCTCAAACGTGACATCCTGAGTCTGCGCAAAGCAGTATGGCCGCTTCGTGAAGAGATCGGGGCGATTGAAAAAATGGAAATGGCAATGATACGTCCGGAGACCAAAGTTTTCTGGCGTGATTTGTATGACCACACCATTCAAATCATCGATATGGTGGAGACCTTTCGGGACATAATCGGCGGAATGCACGACACATGGCTGTCCGGCATGAGCAACCGCATGAATGAAATCATGAAAGTTCTGACTGTCATTTCCACAATTTTCATCCCACTGACCTTTATCGCCGGTGTGTACGGAATGAACTTCGAGCATATGCCTGAACTGAAATGGCCTTTGGGTTATTATATAATCTGGGGTATTATGCTGATTATCGGCATTGGCCTGCTCGTCTGTTTCAGGCGGAAAAAATGGATTTGAGTTACAGTGACTGCCAGTAGCGCAGCCAGGAAAGGCTGCCCGTAAGATGACCGGACAGAAGAGAATTGCTGAACAGGGTGTTCCATGTTAAGGGTAATTTATCCAATATAAAATAACTGGGCAAAGGAGAATTGTTTATGGCATATAAAGATATTTTAAGAAACTCGATAAAATCATTTGAGGATTTGGAGAAATGGCTTACCGGGCAGAAGGCAAAAGTTGATCCCAGACTTAAGGATGTGATTGCAAAATATCCTATGCGGGTAAACACTTATTACCTCAGTCTGATTGAAAAAATGAATGACAGTATCTGGAAACAGGCAATTCCTGATGTCGAGGAACTTGAGCATTATATGGATATGTCAGAGGATCCGCTGGATGAGGAGGGGGATATTCCCCTTGGCGGCCCAAGGACAATAATTCACAGGTATCCTGACAGGGTTTTGCTGCTTGTATCAAACGAGTGCTCAATGTATTGCAGATTCTGCACCAGAAAACGGAAAGTCGGTGACGACCGGAAGAATCCGGCTATGGAGGATATCAGAAAGGGAATTCAGTATGTTGCATCCCATGAAGATATCAGGGATGTATTACTCTCCGGCGGAGATCCTCTGCTGATTTCCAACAGCAGACTTGATGAGATACTGGGAAAACTGAAAGAAATTCCGCATCTCGGATTAATAAGAATCGGTACAAGAGTCCCGTGCGTATGGCCGCAAAAGATTATTGAGGACAGGGAATTTATTGAGGTGCTGAGAAAACATACACCAAAATCACTCAAAGCTCCGCAGCTTTACATAAACACGCACTTTAATCATCCAAAAGAAATAACTGATGAAAGCTATCAGGCCGTCAAAATCCTAAGGGATCTGGGGATTCCCATAGGGAATCAGACGGTTTTGCTTAAAGGTGTCAATGATGACACAGATGTCATGCGGGATCTGATGCACGGCCTAGGCAAAATGGGAGTAAGGCCGTATTATCTGTACTATGCTGATCTTGTTGAGGGAACAGGTCATTTCAGAACAGCGGTATCCAAGGGAAAAGAAATCTGCAGAGACCTTTGCGGCGCCACTACAGGTTTTCTCCGCCCTGTTTATGTGGTGGACGGACAGGGGGGAAGAGGCAAGGTCCCGGTAGATCTCGGATATTCAGAAGGAATCAGTGAGGATAAAAAAGGCGGAATAATTACCTCACCGATTGGACTTGGAAAAGTCTATATAAATGATCCGATAGAAAGAATAGAAGGAAAACAAAGGAAACAGCGCGTGGCGCAAAAGGCCAATATGCTGAAGGAACAGAACAGACAGTAAAAATCATGCCTTATTGGGGATTTTTTTATAACTCATATACTGAAATAAGCAGTATGGCAGATTTTCAGCGGCGGTGACAGTCCGCATTATATTTCCGGTTATAAGTATTCAAACGAAAATTTTCGTGTATTAAAAAAACCGGATTTTACCGAAAAATCCGGTTTTTCGTAAAATTTATGTCTGAAAATATATGGAAACGTACTTATCTGGCACCTCACGCTGCAACAGAAATTTCAATTGAATACACTGTGTCAGAGATGCCCCAGTCCCGTGAGAAAAACGCTTTTTTTCAGTCGTGATGATGACTTTTATAAAAACCGTATCCTAAATTGACCATTACATTTCAGGTTTATCAGTATGAAAAGTCCCGCAGCCAAAAAACACTTTCCTTTTATGCGTATCCTGCCATATCTGCTGGTGGCCGTTGCACCTTTGTGCTGGGCCGGAAATATTGTTCTGGCTCGCGGGATTATCCATATGATTCCCCCGGTCAGTCTGTCTTTCTGGCGGTGGACGGTCGCGTTTCTGATTCTCCTGCCATTTACCCACCGATACGCGCTGCGTGACCGGGCCGCTGTCAGGCATCACTGGAAAATTATGATTGTGCTGTCCGTACTTGGGATTTCCTGCTTCAACACACTGCTGTATACTGCTGTTCACACTATCACAGCCATAAACGGAGCCCTGATCCAGACCACAATGCCCGCGTTTATTATTATAATTTCCCTGCTGCTGTACAAAGAAAGGGTTACAGCAATTCAGAGTTTTGGGGTGTTTCTGTGTATTTTCGGGGCTGCGCTTGTGGTGCTGCGCGGAGATCCAGGTGCAGTTCTCAGCATGTCATTTGCACAGGGGGATGTGCTGATGCTCATTGCAGTGCTTCTCTATGCCCTTTACACTGTGCTGCTGCGCAAACGTCCGCTCATTCATCCGCTCAGTTTTGTCACCTATACTTTTGGCATCGGATCCCTTGCAATCCTGCCTCTTTATGTGTGGGAACATATTCACTGTGAGCCCTATGCAGTTACATTGCATGTCATCCTGAGCGTTCTGTATGTTTCAGTTTTTCCTTCCATTGTGGCATATCTGTGCTGGAACAGGGGAGCGGAATCCATCGGGCCGAACAAAACCGGGCTGTTTATCAATCTGATACCGGTATTTGCCTCAATTATGGCCATTCTCTGGCTGGGGGAAATCCTGCGGCCCTACCATGTATGGGGAATGTCTCTGATTTTCGGGGGGATGCTTCTTTTCAACCGGAGATGAACAGCTTTTTCTGCCAATAGCTTAATTGCATAGTTCTTTTAGCAACTTTTGCAGAAATATGCAGAAAAACCGCTTTGCTCAATTTTTGCACTCACGCACTCCGCCTGATCCGGATGAGTGCAGAAATTGCATTTTTTTTGCATGAGCTTCCCCGTCCCTCTATACCGATTCGTGAGCCAAATTTCAGAAAATCCCCTCCTGAGAAGGGCAGTGGTGTGTTTTATAAGTATGTTTTTAATGGCGAATTGGTATTAATAACCGAAACCCGGTTCAGCAAAAAAAGCCACAGTCATAAAGGACAAAAGCTGAGGGCAGTACTGTAATTGAAAAGTTACTGATGGCATTGATTTCATGTTCTTGGAAATTTCACAGAAAAGAATCTTGACATCCCTCATAAGCGACAGGTACTATATCATTCCCGGAACTTGGAAATTTCACAGAAAAGAATCTTGACATCCTGCCATAATCCGTATATAAAATATGTCCTTTAAAAGCTGCGGCTGAAGCCGCAGGATCGACAGCAGCACCAATACAATTTTCGTGCAGTACACAGCCCATTGCTTTTCAGAGTGTCACAAACTGAATTTTTTGAAAAAAATTCAGTTTGCTGATATATATTTTATCCTCTGAAAATCAGGCTGGTCATGCAGCAGCATAAAAAAGATAGGCCACGAAGGTCTTAGTTCCTGGAAAGGAACGCGGATCCGTGGCTTTTTTTGTTTTTGTATCAATAAAGAATATCCTGTTTTATTATATAAGTCCTGCCAGACAGGACTTTGCCAGCTTTTTTTCGTATAAAAGCCGTTATTCATTATATTTTTTTGCTCCAATATTTAACTGTCTGTATATATTTTGTATTATCTGTAAGACAGATTCTGCCGCCCGGTGTTTTTTTTCAGAAACCGGAATGCCGTCTGATCGCACAGAAGTCCGTATCACATGCCTTTGTGAAAAAATCAGGAACAAATTCCATATATTCAGATTTTTAAGGTCTGCAAACGCTCTCAGTCACTGAAAATAAAGGATTTGAACGTATCTGATCTATTTTCGGGAAACATTTAAGTAATTATGTGCCTGAACCCGCAAAACGAAATCTGACATCTGAAACCCGAAACCCTGTTTAAGGAGAACAGAATATGAATGCAAAAGAAATTATGAACAGTGAAGAATTCAGACGGTGCGAGGCTTTTCACGGCCATGTCTGTCCCGGACTTGCTATGGGCTTTCGTGCTGCCAAAGCAGGCATGGAATGGCTGAAGGAAAAACGGTCTGAAGATGAGGAAATTGTGGCCATTGTGGAAACCGATGCCTGCTCTGCTGATGCTGTGCAGGTACTGACCGGATGCACCTTTGGCAAAGGCAATTTCATTTTCAAAGATTACGGCAAAATGGCTTTAACCCTGCTGAGCAGAAATTCCGGCAGAGGCGTGCGGGTGTCCATCCGGCCCGGAGCTTTCCGGCCGGATCCGGAACACAGCGCACTGATTCAGAAAGTCCTGCAGGGCAGTGCAAATGAAACCGAGCAGGCCCGGTTTCAGGAACTTCATCGCAAACGCACCTGTGATCTGCTGGAAACGCCTCTGGAAAATTTGTTCAGTCTTGCATCCGTGGAAACACAACTGCCGCCCATGGCCAGAATGGAACCTTCGGAACTCTGCGGCTGCTGCGGTGAACCGGTCATGCCCTCAAAAATGGAATATGCTGATGGGAAAAAGGTCTGCCGGGGATGTCTGAATATATGACGGAAAATACAGATACAGTCCGCAGATCTCTGAAACGAATCTGCATCATTGACGGACAGGGCGGAGGTATCGGTGCCAATTTGGTGAAATATCTCAAAGAGGCATTTGGCCAGTCCGCGGAGCTCACCGCTCTGGGAACAAACACCATAGCCGCGTCCCAAATGCTCAAGGCCGGGGCCAACCGCTGTGCTTCCGGAGAAAATGCCATATGCAGGGCAGTGTATGAGGCAGACTGCATTGCAGGGCCCATTGCCATTACCTGGGCCAATGCCATGCTCGGAGAAATGACGCCCCGGATGGCCGAGGCTGTCACATCCTGCGCAGCAGTAAAAGTGCTTCTGCCCATATCTCAGGAAAAAGCTGAGATTATAGGGATTTCCAGAGAACCTCTGCCTCATCTGGTAAGAGAGGCAGTGGAAAAAATAAAGGAGGTGCTTAAAGATGTGTGAAGCCAATGCGTATCTGATCAAAGACGGTAAAGAAGAACTGATTATGGAAGCTGTGGATATTCTGGAACCTGAAGGTGAGAATCTCTGGCAGCTTGTGGGGATTTTTGGGGATCAGAAAACCGTGAAGGGAAAAATCAGCGGAATGAATCTTGTCAATCACAAGATATTTTTTGAACCGGGAAAAACGGATGAGTAGGCAGGCGAAAGTTTTTCAGTTCCGGTCTCCCTCTGTTATCTGATTGCAATACCATGAAGGTATTGGGTTTTATGAGACAGTTTTAAGACAGAATTTTTAAACAGGCCATGAAGGTCAGGGATGACTTATTAAATGCATATGGCTTTTTTGAATTTGGAAACAGTCACAGCGGTGTCAGAGTGGATCAAATTTCGGGTTTCAGACAGAAAGGAGGTGATAAAAAATGGAAGGCGATCACAAACACAGTCACGAACACGATCATGATCATACGCATGTGCACAAGCATCCGCACACGCATGATGGCACAGAACATGAGCATGAGCATGCGCATGCACACGCACATAGCCATGCCCATGAACACAGCCATCCGCATTCCCACAAAGGGAAGGCAGATGATCACAGCCATGATCATACAGGCGATCATGGTTCGCATGATCATGATCATCCGAATCATGGCAAAAGCCCCCATGAACATTCCCACAAATAGGATGGGATGGGCAGCAAAGCAATGCAGCCGCGGATTTCAGGAGAAGGTCTGATCTGAAAAATCTGAATTTTTTCAAAACTGTCAGGTTTTCAGGATAGCATTTTTTCCTGCAATCTGATTCATGAGTCAACCGCATTACCACAATGAAGCCGGGAAGGCTTCAGGGATTACAGAATGTATCCCCATGAGATCTTCCCGGCTTTTCTTTTTCGAGGTGTCCTGGTTCTGTTTTTTTCATGCCAACTATCTGAAAAAAGAAAAAAATATGTCAGAAGAATATTTTTTGAAAACAAAAAAAATGCGGCATGGATTAACGAAGTGGCTAAACCGTAAGCAATATCCTGTGCAGAAACTGAAACTGGTTCAGCAACTGTGTCACAGGTTTGAAACAATGCAGAAAGAAAGGAAAAACTGCAATGAGAGGAATGTTCAGAGAAGTACGGGCAGTGGCTTTGGTATTGCTGGCAATGGGGATTTTCGGATTTTCTTCAAATCCGGAAGCAATGGCGCAATCCGCTGAGGATGCAGCATACTACGATATTTTTAAATTCGTGGGTGAGCTTGCGGTGACAGAATCGGTAAACAATATGATTGCCAATGGCGGGATGCCGAATTTTGACAATCTGATTGTCATGTCCAATGCGGGATATGCGGAATTCATGGGATTAAGCACCCAGTCGGCTCTGGATGGTCTCAGTGAGGCAACCGGCACATCCAGAGGCAAAATGAATCTGCTGGAGATTCATTCTGCTTCCCATCTGCCCCTGTGGTTTGCCATTTATGACAAAGTATCAGGACTGTGTTCCTATCTGCAGGTGAATCCTGCTCTGACCAGCATGGCAGATTTGTTCAGCATCAATACAGTTGAAAAAATCAATGCCGATCATTTGTATGCCAATACTGCTGAATACACTGCCAAACTCGGCACCGGCATTTTCGGGGGCAATGAGTTTCGCATTGTCACGATTATGAATGCTGTTGCCAAAGGCGCGCCTGTGTATGCGGCAAGAGCCTTTGAATTTCACGATCATTACTGTCCGGGTGTAACATCGGGCATTATCATGGTCAATTATCTGAAAAAACAGTTTCCGCTCAGTTCCGGGGGCAGTTATTTTGTGCAGGCTGTTCAGCCCTGGTGCAAGGAAGACGCTCTGATGGTTCTGCTGAATGCCACACCGGGCAAAGGCGGATATTCAGTACTTTATTCAACGGCGGAAGATCGGTCTGCATGGAAAACAGAGGCAAAAGATGCGGCAAACATCATCTACCGCTATGATGCTGCGGCAAAAAAATGGGACGGTGTGGTTCTGGGATTCACATGGGCAACCGAAACCGGATGCGATGCTTACGGCAGCGGAACCATTGGCAAACTGTGTTCGGATTTGTGGTATCTGGAGCATATGGATGAGCCGGAACTCTTTGTAAAGGAAATCCTGCGGTTTGAGCTTCCTGAAGGCGTAGTTCCCAAAGACTGGGCAAGACCCGGAGTTGATCCCATGCAGAAATTGGGACTGGTTCAGTAAAATGTATGCAGAAACCGGATTTTTTGGAAAAATCCGGTTTCTGCAATGCACAGATGCGAAATTGTTGAGCCTTTCGGAGCCATGTTTCCGAATGGAAAAGATCCCCTGGCGGCAAAGTACGAAGGCTGAAAAATGATCACGGATGTCAATTGAAAGAAAGGGAAAATCATGCGGAAGTATTCAATCGGAATCATGGTATGGGTGATGGCAGTATCGTTGCTGTCAGGATTTTTTTCAATTACGAATGCGCTGGACTCAGATTCACAGAACACGGAATATGAATATTGGAGCAGTGCGGGGAAAAAAGCCGGAGATCAGGCATTTGCCATGATGAAACAGAATGGCATCGCACCTAAGAAAGAGAATCTGATTGTGCTGAGCAATGCCGGATATGCGGAGATTGGAAACAGTTCCACAATGGGTTTTATTGACGGAATTTCGGATGCGACCGGGTGCAGACGCGGAAACAATGCGTTTGCAGAAATCCATTCACGTTATGATGCGCCGCTTTGGTGTGCCGTGTATGACAAAGTTTCCGGCCTTTGTGCGTATCTTCAACTGAAATCTTCAAAAATTTCAGGAGATATTCAGGCTGCTCCGGCATCTGAAATTTTTGAAATCGCTGTCAGTGAGAAAATCAATGCGGATCATTTGTATGCCAATGCAGAAGCATACAATAAAAAGTTCAGTGAAAAAATCTTTGGCGGAAATGACTTTCGGATTGTCAGCATTGCCAATGCGCTGGCAAAAGGAGTGCCTTCATATGTGCTGAGAGCATTTGAATACCATGATCATTACTGCCCCGGTGTCACTTCCGGCATTATGATGGTCAATTATCTGAAAAAAAATTTTCCGGTAAAACCGGGAAGCAGTTATTTTGTGCAGAGTGTTCAGCCCTGGTGCAAGGAAGATGCGCTGATGACTTTGCTGAATGCAACACCTGGAAAAGGCGGATATTCGGCACTTTATTCAACAGAAGCAGATCGGGAAAAATGGAAACCCGAAGCAAAAGATGCTGCAACCATTGTGTACCGTGAAGACAAAGGCACAAAAAAATGGGACGGCATTGTGCTTGGGTTCAAATGGGATGATTCCGTATGCAAAGAATTCGGCAAAAGCATGATTGGCAAATTGTGCATGGATTTGCATTATTTGGACAGGCTGGATAAACCGGAGGATTTTGTCAGGGAAATCAAAAGATTTGAACTCCCTGCGGAGCAGACGCCGAAAGACTGGGCAAGACCGGGCATTGATCCTATGAAAATGCTTGATTTAACCGTATCTTCGGAAAAGTAGAACAAGCTTCCAGCTTGTTCATAATTCTCAGCACGAGATTCTGACTTCAGTAGAACGAGCTTCCAGCTTGTTCATAATTCTCAGCACGAGATTCTGACTTCAGTAGAACGAGCTTCCAGCTTGTTCATAAGCCTCGGCACAAACTGGAAGTTTATGCTGCTGCTTCGTTTTTTTTAAAATTATGGATATTTCTAGAAGAATAACAGGTTGTCGGATTACGCTTACGCTAATCCGACCTACAATTTTAGATGAAATGAAGAACTACTTTTATTTCCGATAACTTATGTTGAATGATGCAAAGGAGACTCAGATGAAAAGGTTTTTTGGTATATTGATTGTACTGACAGGACTGGTTGCAGCCCTGTGTGCAAATGCAGAGGAAGCAGCCAAAGACACAGTGTATATGGAAGAAATCACAGTTGTCGGTGAAAAACTGGTTACGCCCACGCGGCAGACCAATGAAACGGTTTACACCGGAAGCGAAATCACGAAAAAGGGAATCGAGGCACAGGGAGCAAAAGCCGCAGTCAGTGTGTATGAATCCCTGAATATGGTTCCGGGCATCAATGTGGAAAGCATTGATCCTTTTGGACTGGCAGCAGAGCAGAAAAATGTGCGGATTCGCGGAGTGCGCGGATATTTGGGAGCCATGACAGTGGAGGGGGTTCCCAACTATGGCGGCAATCCCATGGGGCCGAGAGAATATATTTATGATACGGAAAACTTTGACAGCATAGCGGTTTACAAAGGTGCTGTTCCGGCTGATCTGGGAACCGGTGTGGGCGCACGCGGGGGAGCGGTGGAACTCCGATCCCGGTGGCCGGAAAAGGAATTCGGTTTTGATTTCAGCCAGAGTTTCGGGGAAAACCGGTACAGCCGAACCTTTGCCAGAATTGACTCCGGCGCGCTGCCCCGAATTGGAACAGGACTTGCCCTTTCCTATTCTTACACAGACGCGGAAAAATGGAAAGGCCCCGGTGACTTAGGCCCCAGACACAATATCGGTGTGATGCTCAGTCAGCCGGTCAGAGACAAAGATGAAATCAAAATATGGTTCAATGCCAATGAACTGGATCAGAGTTTTTACAAATCCCTGAGTTATACCGAAGTGCAGGACTTGGGGAAGAATTACGAAAATGACTACAATGAAAATCTCACCGGCATCAAGGCGCAGGACATCAATTATTACAAATACAACAGCGGCGAATATGCCAACCGGGATATGCTTGCCATTGTTCCCGTGACCCTTTCCGATGCCTTGCGCATGACATTCAAACCCTATTATTCTCTGGAAGACAGTGAAATTCTCAACGGTTCCACTTCCCAAGGCGGACTCATCACCAAACGGATACGGGATATTGAACGCTATGGCCTGATTTCACAGTTTGATGCAAAGTTTTCATGGGGAACAGCGGCTCTGGGCTACTGGTTTGAATCCTCGGACATGATTATCCGCACACAGAATTATGATCCTGTCACTTTTGCATTCAAAGGACATGGAATGCACATGGAAAGTGATGACAATGGCATTGTCCACAGTCCCTATGCCAAACTGTCCGGCAATATTGGCAAATTCAACTGGCAAGCCGGTCTCAAGTATTTCTGGTACAAAGATCCCGCGAGTCAGGGATACACATCCTCTGCACCGAATTATGAACTGATCAAAGCAGATGATCTGTATCGGGAAGAAAATGAGTATGATGAACTTCTGCCCACACTGGGTGTGAGTTATTTTCTGTCTGACAGTATGGAACTTTATACAGCCTATGGCCGCAACCAGATCCGTCCCTATGCCTATGTGCCGATAGTCAACATTTATAACCAGAACAGAGCCAAATTCCTTGCAGCCGGTGTTACGCTCAACGATCTTTTCGATGGATATGACATGGAGATTTCAGACAATTTTGAACTGGGCGCACGCTTCCGGAATGAGTGGATGGAAATCATGCCCGCGTTTTTTTACGCAAAACATGACAATCTGCTGACCACTGTGTATGATCCCAGAGTGAATCTGAGTTATGCACAGAACATCGGAAAAGCCACAGGATACGGCATAGATTTGGAAACCAACTTTTATCTCCATAAAAATCTGACCTTTTTCCTCAATCCGGCTTACACTGTTCTTACCTATGACAAGGATTTGACCTACCAGGGAAATACTCTGGATACCGAAGATCGGCAGGTGACAGACACCCCGGAATGGTCTGTGAAAACCGGGCTGATCTTCAGTTACAAAGACTTTGAGGTTGTTCCCATGGTCCGCTGGCTGGACAAACGCTACGGAGACGCGGAACACAAAGAGGAGATTGATGATTATATCGTGGCAGATCTGAAACTCTCCTACACGCGAAAAAAACTTTCCTTCATCGAAGCACTGAAAGTCTCTTTGGAATTTTCCAATATTTTTGATGAGGAATATGTTTCTGTCATCAATTCCTCAGATGACACCCGTGCAGGAAGCACAAGTTATTATGTTGGTGCGCCGTTCACCTCCATGCTGACTGTGTCTTTTGAATTGTAAACAGAACTTAGGCAACATTTCCAAAAATCAGGCACTTATTCTCTTTCACCGTCATTCCGGCGAAAGCCGGAATGACGGTGGTGCGTAAGGTGTGTGATAAACAAATCGGGCAGAGGAACTTTTTATGCTGACGGAAAAAAGCCTTAGGTGATTTCCGGAAAAGAATATTCCGTCAAAGTATCAAAAGCTTCCGGCTTTTGCCCTGTGCCTGTGAACTGAACCGGGATATTTATTTTCAGAAATCACCTTAAAAATTTTCACTTTTTTAAAACCGGCAGAACCGGATCTGACAAGTCCCGGTTTCGGGAATATCATAAAAAAAGAGCTTGACATTCCGCCATAATCTGATATAAATTATTTTTTTTAATTACGGCAGGAAGCCGCAGGGACAGCAGCGCGGGCATTTCAGAAAATTGTCCGTGCCAGAAATCAGAATCCGGTATTTGCCGGATATTATATTTTTAAAAAAGGCCACGAAGGCTGATTTCTTCCGAAAAGGAAGAAAGCATCTTCGCGGCCTTTTTTTGTTTGAGCATCGGCCATATTTTTTTTATTTTTTTCTTGACAATTTTAGCTGTTTTCTTTATTTTTCGATCCTTTGTTCAGGTGCTTTTAACAGAGCCGAAGAGGGAACCCCGCGTGAATCGGGGACGGGCCCGCCGCTGTAATCGGGGACGAAAGCTGCAATATGTCACTGACCCAAAAGGTTGGGAAGACGCAGCCGCCGGTTGATCCGAAAGTCAGAAGACCTGCCTGAACACATAGGGCGCAATTACGCGGACGGTATTGTGCCATAAGGATTATCTGCGGATAAAAAAGGGATATCCCGGATCGAAAACTGCTTTCGATCCGGGATTTTTTTTTGATCAGAAAAAACAAGCACCAGCAAGGAGTAAATCATGCACCTTTCCAGCGCAGTTTTTTGGAGTATCAGCGCCATGCTTTTTGTAACCGCCTTTCCCTGCCGGGCACAGGAAAGCGGTTTTGACACCCGGGTGAAAGAACCTGTGTCAGAATCCATCCGCATCCGTCAGGACACGCAGAAACAGGAGGAGCAGTGGCGTGACAATAAAGACAGACTCATAGCCCGTTACGAACAGTTGCAGATGGAGGAAAAACAGTTGGCGGAACGCAGGCAGGCACTGGAAGAGAAAACAGCAGCGGCCGGAATGCGTGTTGAGGTCAAGCAGAAAACATTGGACGGCATTGAACAGATTCATGCCAATATCATTCCCTGCATGGAAACGCAGATGCAGGAACTGCGCAGGCATCTGGATGAAGATTTGCCTTTCCTGTCTGAGGAACGCACGCGGAGGCTGAAGAATCTGGAAGAACTGCGCTCTGATCCGGATGTCACCATCAGTGAAAAATTCCGCAAGGTCATGGAAGCCCTTTTGGTGGAAGCTGAATACGGCAGCACCATTGAAGTTTATCAGCAGAGCATTTCCCTTGAGAACAGCGATACACTGGTCAATATCTTCCGGCTTGGCAGAATCGGGCTTTTCTTTCAGACCCTGGATCTGAAAACCTGCGGTTTTTTCAATGTGGCAGAATCTGTGTGGCAGCCGCTGCCGCAGTCTTTTCACAAGGCGATTCAGTCGGCCATGGAAATTGGCACCAAGCGGCGGTCAGCAGAACTGCTGACCCTGCCGCTGGGAAGGATGCAGGTGCAATGAAATCACTGTTTCTCTTTCGGTACGTATCGGCATTTTTTATTGTGTTCATGGTCTTTCTGACTGCTGCACAGGCACAGGATATGCGGGAACTGCAGGTTCAGGCCCGTCAGTCACGGGAAGCTCTGCTGCAAAAGGCCGCAGCCGAAGAAAAGGCCGCGCGTGAGGAGGCAGCCCGCAGCAGAGAACTTATCACCAGAGACCGTTCTGCTCTTGAGCAGGTTGTCCGTAAAATGGAGGAAAAGGTAAAAACACTTGAAGCAGCAGTTGAGTCTCTTGAATCAGAAGACAGTGCCCTTGAAAAACAGGAAGCTGAACTGGCTGAAAAACTGAGTGCAACTGACAGTGTGGTTCAGGAACTGGTGGGTGTGATCCGGGTCAATGCCAAAGATATTGACACCCTGGTGGAGCGCAGCCTGCAAACTGCGCTGACCGGCACACAGACAGATTTTCTGCAGGACATTGCCGCCCAGTCACATTTTCCGGGTATGGAAGACATCAACCGGATGATCAGCCTGGTCTGGGATCAGATCCGCAGTGCCGGAGATGTGCGCCTCACCCGCGGCACCATCATTGACCGGGCAGGAAGCAGCACAGAAGCGGATGTTCTTGTTCTGGGCAATTTTACGGCAGTCTATAACAGCGGAAATGAAACCGGTTTTTTGAATTATTCATCAGCGGGCCGCAAACTTTTTGCTCTGTCCAGGCTGCCCTCAGCCCGTGTGCAGAAAGAACTGTCTGCCTATATGAAAGGGGAAAGTGAGGCCGTGCCTGTGGACATTACCCGCGGGGGTGCGCTGAGCCGCCTGACCCATGAACTGAGCCTGTGGGAGCAGATTCCCAAAGGCGGTTTTCTTGTGTGGCCTATTCTGGCTGTTTTCGCCCTGGGCATCCTGATTGTCATGGAGCGGATTATTTTTCTGCTGCGGAAAAGAACAGATGCAGACGGTCTTTCATCCCGCATACAGACTTTGGCTGCTGATGGGGACTGGCCGCAGTGCAAAAAAATCTGTGCGCAGCTTCCGGGCAAACCTGTGGCACGGGTTATGGCAGCAGGGCTGGAATACTGTCATATGCAGCGCGAAAGCATGGAAAACGCGCTTCAGGAAGCCATTCTGAAAGAGGTGCCGGACATGGAGCGTTTTCTGTCAACTCTGGGAATGCTTGCTGCCATTGCACCGCTTTTGGGACTGCTGGGAACTGTAACCGGCATGATTGACACATTTCATGTTATCACCCTGCACGGAACCGGGGATCCGCGCATGATGTCCGGTGGGATTTCCGAAGCACTGGTGACAACAATGCTGGGGCTGTCCGTGGCAATTCCCATCATGCTGGCCCACACCCTGCTCAACCGGGAAGTGGACAAACGCATCGGTCAGATGGAGGAAAAGGCAGTTGCCCTGGTCAATATCATACACAAGAGCCGTGATGCAGCAAATAATTGACATTCTCCGCAGCACTTATCTGGAACTCGAAGCTTATATGCAGATCGGCGGCATTGTCATGGTCCCGCTGGCCGCAGCCAGTCTGCTTATGTGGTTTCTGATTATGGATCGTGCGATTTTCTTCAGGCGGCTTTACCGGAAAAATATGAGTTTCCAAACTGCATGGGATCATGTGCAGGGCAACCGGATGCCTGATCCCGGGCAGTATGGCGGAGCCATATCCCTGCTGGTGGCCCGTTTTCTTCAGGCCCGCAGCGGAAACCGGGAACTGGATCGCTTTATTCTGGATGAAACCGTGATGCGCATCAACCGTTCTCTGGGCGATTATCTGACCGTAATTGCTGTGCTGGCTGCCATAACGCCCCTGCTGGGACTGCTGGGAACAGTGACGGGAATGATCGCCACCTTTGATGTTCTGGCTGTGTTTGGAACAGGCAATGCCAGGGCTATGGCAGACGGTATTTCCGAAGCCCTGATTACCACACAGACCGGTCTGCTGGTGGCCATTCCGGGGCTGTATATGAAAAGTTTTCTGGATCGCCGGGCCGGAAACCTCAGAAAAAGGATAGCAGCAGCAGGGCTGTATCTGCGGAGGCAGTTGTGAAGCGCAGAACCCGGATATTTTTTTAAAACAAAAAAACAGGCATAATCAGGAGATTCCATGATCAACATCACCGGCAGCCGCCGCAGCAGCCGGACGGTTGCAGAACTGAATATGACACCCCTGATAGACATGGTGTTTATTCTGCTCATTTTTTTTCTGGTGACCACCAGTTTTGTCAAAGAAACAGGCATTGATGTCAGCCGTCCCACAGCCGCTACTGCTGTGGTCAAATCAAAAGCCACCATTCTGATCGGAATTGATGCGGCCAATCGCATTTATATAGATCATCGAGAAGTGGATGTCCGGGCAGTACGGGCCAATGTGGAACGTGCCCTGGCTGAGAATCCTGAAGGGGCAGTGGTGGTGGTGGCTGACAAAAGCAGCAGTACCGGAACCGCGATTCAGGTTATGGACGGATGCCGCATGGCCGGAGCGCAGAATGTTTCCCTGGCCGCAAAACTGCCCAATGCCCCCTAAGGCGATTTCCATGAAAAAATGTACCATCATTGCAGGGTGGGCACAGCTTTTTGTGCCCGCCGTTTCAGCATGACGGCGGGCACAAAAAGCTGTGCCCGCCCTGCGAAAAACGGTATAATCATTAATGGAAATCACCTAAGTCCGGGATTGGGAGTCCCAAACTGAAAGTTTGGGCGGCGATTTTTTTTGCCAAACTTTCAGTTTGGCACTCCTGCATGACCACGATGAATTTTATAGGATTACAAGCTGAATTTTTTTTAGAAAATTCAGTTTGTTAATCAATCAGCTATTCTATAAAAGCTAAATTGGTTATGTACTCCTGCTTTGTCAACTTTGATTTTATGTGTTGAGATGTACAGAAAAACCGGATTTTTCCGAAAAATCCGGTTGTTGCAACGCACACATTCAAGGCTGACAGCGTACTCCTTACTTTTCTTAAGGAAACGGCATTGAAGCAATATGCTCAGAGAAAAATATAATGATAACTGATTCATTGGAAAAATCCCCCTATTTTGAGACCATGATCCGCCGCAGTTGGATAACATGGCTGTGGGCCGCGGCCGGAGCTTTAGGACTGAACATAGTTCTTTTTGCCCTTATGCCCCATCTGCAGCATCCGGTCAGGGAAAAACCGGATTTTGAGCAGATTGTTTCAGCCATCAATGTGATTCGCATCAGACAGCCGGAAAGCCCGGTCAAACGTGAAACCGAAAAACCCCCTGAGCCTCCGGAACCGATGCCCCGGACCCAGCAGCCCCGTCCCCGGCCTTCCATCCGGCAGCCTGTGCAGACAAAACTGGCACTGCCCTTTGCCATCAATCCGCGTCTGCCTGCCGGCCCTGATACACTGGTTCTGCCTCCTCCGGTGGTGCCGCCAATGATATTTGACACAAGTGATGCCAATGCACCTGTGGCGGAAGAAAGTTTTCCTGTCAGCGTTCCGGACCAGACCTTTTCCGAAGGCGATCTGGATTCGCCCCTGACCGTGCTGGCCAGAGTCCCCCCGATATATCCCATGACTGCCAAACGCCGGGGAATTGAGGGCTGGGTGCGTGTCCGTTTTGTGGTCAGCAAAGACGGCAGCGTGGGCAGCATCAAAGTGGTGGAAAGCAAACCCTCAGGCATTTTTGATCAAAGTGTTGTCCGATGCGTTTCCGGCTGGCGTTTTCAGCCGGGAAAAGTGGGGGGCTCAGCGGTCAGTACCCGTGTGGAAACAACTGTGCGGTTTGAACTGGAATAAGCCCGTAAAAAAGAGGTGCACAATGGAAATGGATAGGACAAAGAAAAAACTGCTTTTTTTTGTGATTCTTTTTGCGATGACTGCTGTTTTTTCCCGGCAAAGCCAGGCAGCCGGGCAGAAAAACAGTGACATTCCCCTGCCCGCAAGGATTGCCCTGTCTGAGGCAGGCAAACTGATGAACAGGCACTCTTATGATCAGGCCCTTGAAATTCTCAGGGCATTTCAGGCCAAATGCGGATCTTCCTCTGCCTCTTATGCTGAAGGCTGCCGTCATCCGGAAGTTTTTTTTGCATCAGGCTGCTGTCACATGATGAAGAACAGATGGAAACAGGCAGCAGAGGCATTTGAACAGACCGTGAAAAAAGATCCGGCCCATGTTTCCGCGTGGCTGAATCTTGCCAAAGCCTGTTACGAACTCGGAGATTATTCCCGTGCGGGTCATGCTTTCTCAAAAGCCTATGACAGCGGTTCAGACAAAAATCCTGAACATCTTTATTACAGTGCTGCCGCCTACCTCATGGCAAAACAGCCTGATCCGGGCATTGCCGCATTTGAAAAACTTTTCAGAAACCATCCCGGAAAGGTGCGGACAGAATGGCGCGAAAATCTTGTCCATGCCATGCTCACTGCAAACCGTCAGAAACAGGCCCTGCCCCATATCCGTCTGCTGGCTGAACACTACAGCGGTGAAAAACAGGTTCAGTGGCAGGAGATACTGCTTCACCAGTACATGCAGCTTGGTATGCGGAAAGAGGCCTGCAATTATGCCGAATTTCTGACGCGGCAGAGTCCCACCTGTTCCAAATGGTGGAAAGCCCTGGCACATGTGGAGTTGCAGGACAGCAAACACAAATCCGCGCTGGTGGCTTTGACAATTTACAGCTATCTTGAATCCCTGTCTGAGCAGGAAGCAGGGCTGCTCGCGGATTTGCACATGCAGGTGGGCATTCCTTCAAAAGCTGCGCCTTTGTATGAAAGCAGTCTGCGGAACAGATTTGATTCCCGGATGCTGCAGAATTTTGTCATAGCCCTACAGCAGACCGGCCAGTCTGAAAAAGCACTGGAAGTACTGAAACGATTTGCTCCGGGAAGCAAAGAACCTGAGATGCTCAGGCTCAAAAATAATCTGCTGTACCATATTGAAAGAACTCAGGAAACTGATCGTGCCTGTGGTCAGATGGCAAAAACTGCCAGCAGACAGGGAGGCCCGGGCTGATTGTTTTTTGGCAATGGTTCAAATCCGTCAATGATGCAGACTCATCTCCTGCGGGAGTGTGAAGACATCGGTAATTTCCATGTAAGGGAAAGGAGGTATTTTTAAACATATTCAGAATATTGATGATCAGACAAATAGTCCTGTTTTCAGTCTTTCTTATTCCCGCGAAAGCCGGAATAAAGCGCTTTGATGACTTTTTGCAGAACCATCAACCTATTGGCAAAGAAAAAGGCAGCCGCATCCCGGCCAGGACGCATCGGCTGCCTTAGTACAAATGAAAATCCCAAAGGGGGAATTTCAGTCTCATTTTATACCTGAAATTCCTCCCTGTCAATCAGTATGAACCTGCACAAAATCTGATTTTCCATTTTTTCATTCCTGCGAAAACCGGATTCCGGTTTTTCATGATATGAAATCTGAAAAAGATTTCAGCAAAAAATTTTGTGTGTCTTCATTTTTTCAAACTGCCACGAAGACGCAAAGGCACGAAGTCTCACAAAGTGGTAGTGGGTCAAATCCGTTGATTCGGGTCTGGCACCCGGATGATAAAATCTGTAAAGATTGATATTATTACAGAAAAAAAACTGAAAAAACAAATCAGAATCCCGTAAGGGATGACATTATCAACCGGGTTGACCCACTATCCACAAAGTTTGCTGTGCAACTGTTTTTCAGATTTCCGGTGAGATTCCGGTTTCAGCAGAACTGCGGAGAGGGCAGATTTTTTGCAGAACAGGCAGTTATGGATGCTGCCTGATGACTTTTTTATAAATCAGGTTAAACACGGAGGAACAAAGGAGGAAACAGAGGAATGAGACAAAGCAGTGTATTTTTTCTGCTGGCAGGCATTTTTTTTCTGATGCTTCCAGCCGCTCCCGTAGTTTCTGAAACCACACAGGAACAGCAGGAGCAGGTGCAGCAGTTGGATGATGTTGTGGTCAGGGGAAAAAAAGCCGCTCCCGAAGTGCTTGAACAGACGCCCGCAAAAACCGTGATCAATGTGCAGGAGATTCCCAATGTCGGCGTGCCGGCCAGCATTGTGGATGTGCTCAAACGTCATGCCATCATTGATTTCCGGGGGGAATCAGAGGCAGATGCCGGTGTGGATTCCGTTTATATGCGGGGTTTTGACGCCACCCGTTTTGTCACTGCCATAGAAGGGCTGACCCTGCAGAAAACCGGGGGCAGAAAATCCAGCAATATTGTGGATTATTCCCTGCTGCCCGCGTTTCTGATTGATTCGGTGGAACTGCTGCCGGGCCCACATTCTGCCCTTTCTGACAGCAAAAGCATCGGCGGTGTTGTGAACATGAAAATGAAAAAGCCTGAAATCAGGGATACCCTTACCCCTGAGGGCAAAGCAATCGCAAGTTACAGTTCCTATAATACACAGACCGACAACCTCATCATTCAGGGGGCAGCGAATCTTTTTACCTATGATCTCGCGTATCAAAGGAGCACCACCAGCGGTTATCTGCGCAACAATGCCAGTGACAATGATACGGTTTTCGGACGCTTCGGTCTTGTTCTGCCGTCTGAGGGTTTTATCACCCTGAGCGGTTCCTATTCGGATGTGGATCGCGAAGCTCCTGTCACCAATACCGGATCGGATTATGATCCCTGTTATCCGGAAGTGGAAAGCGCAGCTTTTGCGCCCTGGCAGCAGCCTGTCTGGGACGGCATTTCCTATTCCTACCGCCTCAATTATGAACAGGACTCCCCGGCTGGCCGCCTGAGTCTGGGGGCATACTACAGCAAAGACAGCCGTGACCGGAGTTATTATGCCAAAACCGGTGATGCATATCCGGCCCATTCCGATACCGAGTGGTGGCAGGAAGGCGGCAAGATTCAGGATGAAATCAAATGGTCGGACAAACACACCACCACAGTCGGATTTGATCTGGCCCAGCTTTATGATGACGGTGTGGAAGATGAGAAAACAAAGCGTGTTGAAAAAAAAGGGGCTTTTCTGCAGCATCAGTGGGGAATTCTGTCCTCTCTGGATCTGCGTCTGGGCTTGCGTTATGAAGATGTGGGAATAAAGGTGACCAACTTTGGCGTGATCACCGGAAGAGAGGATATTATTGATCGGGACTGGGATGAATTTGTCCCCAAATCCTTTCTCACATGGAAAATGGATCAGATGGCTTCCTGGCTACAGGACACATCACTTTCCCTGGGTGTCAGCAAAATCTGGCGCGCTCCGGACAACCACGGCGACTACAATCCCCAGGGCAAGCCCGCAGGAGCCTGGCTGGAACCTGAACACGGCATGGGTTATGACCTGGTGTTCAACCGGCGGGTTTGGGGCGATATCGGCCTGAAAGTGAATTACGCGTTCTATCAGATCAAAGACTATATATGCTCCAACAGCTCATATGCAAATTATTCCGGAGCCAATGCAGGAAGTCTCCGCTACAGTGACTACAAGATCAATCTGGAAGAAGTTTACCGTCATGGCGTGGATTTGGATCTGGGCGGACATCTGACAGACAAACTGTCTTTTTATCTGACCTATGCCTGGCAGAAATTTGACAATCAGGGAGATGAGCCAGCAGGTGAAACCGAGTTGGATGAACGCGCGGAGCATCGCGTGACAGCGGGATTGGCATACCAGCTTTTTGAGAAAACAAGTCTTATGCTGGATTATTACTATCAAAGTGATGAAGTCATTGAGGTATCGGAAGAGATTGAACCGGATGTCTGGTATTTTACGGAAGAGGAAAACCCTGCTCATCATGTTTTTGATTTTGCCGTTCAGCAGGTGCTTTTTAAAGATGATCGCCATATTAGGGACGTCAAACTCAAGCTCTATGTCAAAAATCTCTTTGATGAGGAATACAAAAACGGGTCAGGTTATCCGGCCACGGATCGCACCTTTGGTGCATCTCTGAGCCTGAAGTTTTAGTCAGAGCAAAGAATTCCTCTGCCAATTTTCCGTAGGGGGCGGCATCCTGCCGCACCGAAAACGGCAGGATGCCGTTTTTACGATGTAAAGAAACCTTTTTGACAGCCCATTTATAGTTCTTTTACCAACTTCTGTCCTCTGCAAAACCCGATGGTGGAGTGCAAAAATTAAGCGGAGCGGTTTTTTGCACAGAGGACAAAAGTTTAGGAAAATACTATAGTTACAAACATTTCATGAGGATGAAATGAACTGCAAAGAAAAGGAGAAAGAATTGCGAATGAAAGCAAAATGGACAAAGGAAAAAAACCGGATGGCCTGTCTGGTGCTGGCCGTTCACTGTCTTGTTCTGGCCGGATTTATGACACCGGCCTCTGGTGCGGAAGTCGCTTCCAAAGGAAGTTTCCACATTGTGGGCATCGGCCCCGGAGATGCTGACCTGCTGACACCCAGAGCCCTGGAAGTGATCCGTCAGGCTGATATGGTTTTCTGTGATCCGAAGAAACAGGAAAAGCTGGCTTCCCATGTGGATTTTTCTGCCAAACAGGTCAAAGACGGCTATGGAGTGCTGTTCCGTTTTTACGGTAAGGACTGTTCCCAGGTTCCCCAGAAGGAAAACCCCGAACATGGCATGAACTGTGAGGAATATCACAAAAAGCAGGCCGAGTTTGCCGGGCTGGTGCGTGAGGCAGTTCAGGCGGGCAAAAAAGTGGCGATGCTCAGCAGCGGAGATCCCACCATTTACGGGCCGGATATATGGAGTCTGAGGGAACTTCATGATCTCAATCCGGTCGTGGTGCCAGGTCTGAGTTCCTTCAATGCCGCGAATGCAGCGCTGCAGGTGAGTCTGGGGGAAGTGATTCTCACTGCTCCTTTTCAGAAGGAAAATCACAAAGACAGCCTTGAAAATCTGGCAGGACATGAACAGGCCACCATGATCATTTTCATGCCGCGGGATATGAAAGAACTGTTTGCCCGGCTTGCCAAAGTCTATGCTGCTGATACGCCTGCGGCCATTGTCTCCAATGCCGGTATAAGCGGCAGTCAGAAAGCTGTACTGGGAACTGTGGGCGGATTTGCGGCAGCTACTTCCTATCCGGATGAACGTCTGTCCATTGTGTATGTGGGCAAAGCTCTGGCAAATGCCCAGTACAGACCGGAACAGGCAGCAGCCAAAACAGGCAAAGGCAAATTTTATCTGGTGGGCGTAGGCCCCGGAGATCCGGATTTGGCCACTCTGCGGGCAGTGAAGGTCATCAAAGACGCGGATCTGATTTTTGCCGGGAAAAGAATCAGCGATAAATTCGGCGAACTTCTTGCCGGAAAAGAAGTGCTTGACGGCTATCATCGCCTGTTTCCCTTTTATGGCAAGGAATGCAAAGAGGTTTCAGAAGCAGAGAAAGCCAATGAAAAAATGAGCTGTGAGGAATATCATCAGAAACAGACAGAATTTGCTGCTCTGGTACGCAAGGCAGTGGCCGAAGGCAAAACCGTTGCCATGCTCGACAGCGGCGATCCGCTGGTGTACGGCCCCTGTTCCTGGTCGCTGACAGAACTGCGTGATCTGGACACTGAAGTTGTACCCGGACTGAGTGCTTTCAATGCTGCCAATGCTGCTTTGCGTGCAGGTGTCACTGAGGGCAAAACTGCGCATTCGGTCATTCTTGCTTCGGGCTGGACTGTGGAAGAAATGGCTGTTCACCAAAGCACCATGGTGCTTTTCACCATGCGCACGGAATTTAAGAAGTTCGTTGACAGCCTGTCCAGACATTATCCTGCTGATACACCGGTGGCCATTGTCTTCAGTGCGGGATATGCGGAAAAGGAAAAAGTGATGCACGGTACGCTGGGTTCCATTCTCGCACAGACAGGCGGGGACAAACTTCCCTTTGAGTATCTGCTCTATGTGGGTGATTTTCTCAATTACAGCGTAGATCGTATTAACAAGTAATTGAACTGCCAAAAGATTCGCAGGGGCGACCGGCCGGTCGCCCCTACAGTGGGTAAATTGTTTTTTGGAAAACCCCTAATCAAAAAAATCAGGGGGAAATCCCCTTGAACACGGAGGACTTATAAAATGAAAAGCAAACATTGTGCTGTCATGCTGTATTCTGTTTTGTTTCTGATGATGAGCTGTCCTTTGGTTATGGCCCATAACCTGTGGCTCAATCCTGCAAATTATTATCCTGAAGTCGGATCAACTGTGGATATTGGCATTGGCTGGGGGCATAAATATCCGGCCAGCCGGGTGGATCAGGAAGTGACGGAAGATCGGGTGGAAGAAATTCTTGCAGTGGATCCTGATGGACTTCCGGTAAATCTTGCAAAGGTGTCTGCTGCGCTTTATCAACTGAAAGTTGAAAAAGCCGGAGCCTATCTGATTACAGCCAGAACCAAATCCGGATTTTTCACAATGACGCCCGAAGGCAGAAAATGGGGTGACAAAAAATCCATTCCCAATGCAGTCAAATGCACCAATTTTCATTTGGTGGCAAAAACCGTAATCATCGCGGGAAATGATGCCAAAAATCTCAGCAATGCAGCAGGGCAGGCTCTGGAAGTGATTCCCCTGACACCGCTGCAGGATCTGAAGGCCGGGAGCAAACTGGGCGTAAAGGTTCTGTTTGAGGGAAAAGATTTGGCCAATATGGATGTGAGAGCCACCTATGCCGGATTTGAAACCGAAGACGTTGCCCCGCACAAGTCTCCGGAAAAAGCTCACGCAGAAAAGGAACAGCCGGAAAAGGGGCAGCATGGTCATGCCAAACATTTTCCTGCGGAAACTGTCACCGGGGATCAGGGACAGGCTGAGATTTCATTGGAAAAAGCAGGATACTGGATGATTGTGCTTTCCCACAAACCCCCGTATCCGGACAAAGAAATCTGTGATGAATCCATGTACAATACGTCCTTTACCTTTGAAGTCCGGTAAAGTGCGCATCATCGTTTTTATGCTGAATAAAACCGGTATTTGGATTAAAAAAACCGGATTTTTTTGAAAAATCCGGTTTTTCGCAAATTTGATTTGCTGCCACTGACACGCAATCACAGGCAAAAGGTATATCAAAATGGAAAATTCTTTGAACAGCAACGGCCTGCGCCGTGAGATCGGCCTGTTTTCCGCGACCATTCTGGTAATCGCCAATATGGTGGGAACAGGAATCTTCACCACCTCAGGTTTTATCATGGCAGAACTGGGAAATCCCCGTGCGCTCCTGCTCTGCTGGTTCTGCGGCGGAGTGTTTGCTTTGTGCGGTGCCCTGTGCTATGGGGAACTGGGCGCCCGTTTTCCCCGTGCCGGCGGTGAATATGTTTTTTTAAAAGAAAGTTTTGGCAAACCCGTGGGCTTTCTGTCCGGCTGGATTTCCCTGATTGTGGGATTTTCAGCCCCCATTGCTGCGGCATCCATTGCCTTTGCATCCTATTTTTTTCAGGCTTTTTCCATTCCCGCAGGCAGCAAAACCGTATGGACTGCATTTGGAATGCCCCTTATCACTCTTTCTCCTGTCAATTTTACGGCCATTGGCATCATCATTGTGTTTACCCTGATTCACCTGCACAGTCTGCGCGCAGGCAGCCGGGTGCAGAATCTCCTGACTTTGTTCAAGGTCGCACTTGTGCTGGTTTTTCTGCTCGCGGGTTTTTGGGCAGGTCATGGTTCCTTTCACCATTTTCAGCCTTCTGCGGAAATGCTGCAGCCCCTGTCCGCAGAAAAATTTGCCGTATCTCTGATTTTTGTCTCTTTTGCCTACAGCGGATGGAATGCAGCCGCGTATATGGGATCGGAAATTGTCAATCCGCAGCGCAATATCCCCCTTGCCCTTTTTATCGGCACTGCAATTGTCACCCTGCTCTATCTTCTGCTGAATATGGTCTATCTGTATGCCCTTTCGCCCGCAGAAATGGCAGGAGTAATGGAAATCGGCGCAAAAGCCGCTGTTTCTCTTTTTGGTGAAAATATCAGCAGAGTTTTCAGCGCGGCAGTGGCAGTGGGCATTCTGTCTGTGCTGAGTGCCATGATAATGACCGGGCCGAGAATTTATTATGCTATGGCAAAAGACGGTGTTTTTTTTCCTGTTTTCAGCAAACTGAATCCGGCACACAGAACCCCGGCCTCGTCCATTTTTCTGCAGGCCTGCATTGCGGTGCTGATGGTTTTGTCCGCGTCTTTTGAAACCCTGCTGATTTATATCGGTTTTACCCTTTCCCTGTTTGCCTCTTTGACGGTTATCGGGCTGATGCGCATCCGGATGCGATCTTCGGCTGAGGAAAAAGGATACAGAACATGGGGCTATCCGTTTACACCGCTGATTTTTGTTCTGTGCAATCTGTGGATCATCCTTTTTTCCATCAAAAGCAGACCCGTGGCTGCTCTTATCGGATTGGGAACCATCGGAGTGGGAATCATTGTTTACATGTTCTTTGTCCGCGTCAGCAAACCGGAAAGTGCTTCGGCCCTTGCAGAGGATATTCTGTAAAAATTGTGCGTTCAATATAAGTAAGGTTTCCATAAATTTTTGGGTATAAACTTTTCAGAAAAACAGGATTTTTCGGAAAAATCCGGTTTTTTGAATACACGAAAAATTTCGTTTGCCTACTTAAACACAGGCAGACGGACAGTTTCCTTCTACAGACTTTGTGAAACTTTGCGTCTTTGTGACTTTGTGGCATAAAAACAGCCCCGGACAGGAATCACAGATTTAAATATTTCAGCAGAAAATTCCCGTCGTTCTGCCGCGAAGGCACAAAGAAACAAAGGTTCACAACGGTTTAATGTCCAATTGTTTTTTCAGATTTCATATAAGAAAGGACAGATGAAATGAAATCAATTCTTTTGACAATGCTTTGTCTGGTTTTGGGAATGGGAAAGGCTGTAGTATGCCATTCCCACGGTGTTGACGGCTATATCAAACAGGACGCGGGATATTGTGTCACTGCCATGTATGATGACGGGGAACCAATGCTTTATGCGGCTGTGGAGATCAAAGCCCCGGATTCGGAAATTGCCTTTCAGACCGGCAGAACCGACCGCAACGGACGTTTCATGTTTTATGCAGACAAGCCGGGAAAATGGCACGCGGTTGTGCAGGATGGCATGGGACACCGTCTGGCAGTTGACATGGAAATCGGAGAGGGTAAAGCGGCTCCGGCAGCAGTTGAAACCCCTTTGCCCAAAAATTCCGGAACCCTGACCCGGCCTGTCAAAATCCTTGCGGGTTTGTCCATCATCTTTGGACTCTGCGGTTTTCTCTACGGCTGGAAAGTGCGGCGGAAAACAGCATGAGAAACCATCGCGGCGTCATATCCCTGTCTGTTCCCTCACCCGGAAGCGCAGCAATTTCCCTGACGGATCGCAGCACAATGCTTTCTCTGTTTGTTGCGCTCTGTTTTTTCATCTCCGGTGCTGCCGGACTGGTTTATGAACTGCTGTGGCTCCGTCTCATTGACAAGATCATCGGCAGTGCGCCCTTTGCCGTATCCACAGTGCTTTCGGTTTTCATGGCAGGCATGGCCCTTGGCAGTTATCTGGCAGGCAGAGCCGCTGACAGATTCACTTCCAGAGCCGCACTTCTCCGTGTGTACGGAAAACTTGAGATGGGCATTGGCATCTGCGCGCTGACCGTGCCTGCTGCCATTGGTCTGCTCCAGCCGGTTTATCATGCCCTGTATGACCGGCTGCTGACGCATTTCTGGTGTTATCAGGCTGCGGCCTTTGCAGGCTGCACTTTGGTGCTGCTTGTGCCTGCGGCTCTTATGGGCGCGACCATGCCCATACTGTGCCGCTATTATGTGCTTGGACTTGGGCATATCGGAACCCGTACCGGAAGACTTTACGGTCTCAATACCGCAGGTGCGGCTCTGGGTGTGCTTCTGTGCGGATTTGTGCTGATCAGAACTCTGGGCGTATGGATGAGCCTGCTGCTTTTTGCAGCAGTCAATATCGCGGTGGGGCTGTCGTGCATCCTGCTTTCCCGTATGCCGTTTGCTGAGGACAGTACAGAACAGATGCAGGATACCGCAAAGGGAAAAACAGCGGCATTTTCCATGATATATTACAAGAAACCGGATTTTTCCGAAAAATCCGCTTTCTTTTGCACATATGCCATGCACAGCCGTTCCATGCAGTGGGGACTGGGACTTTTTGCCGTATCCGGTTTCTGCGCCATGGCCTATCAGGTTTTGTGGACAAGGATTCTGGGACTTGTGGCAGGCCCCACAGCCTACTGTTTTACCCTTGTGGTGGCAGCGTTCATCATTGGCCTTGCTCTGGGAAGCATTTTTTCCGGCCCTTTGGCTGACAAAAGTGAAAATACTCTTGTCTGGCTGGCCGCAGCGCAGATCGGAGCAGCGCTTGCAGCTTTGGCAGTAAGTCAGTTTTTAGGCTCCAGCCAGTTCCTGTTTGCCAAACTCATTCATGCGTTTGAGAAAGACTTTTCCCATCTGATTCTGGCACAGTCCCTGCTGCTGTTTGCGGTTCTGCTGCTCCCCACCCTTTTTATGGGTGCAGCCTTTCCGCTGGTTAACCGGATCTGTGTTCCATCCATAAAGCACATGGGCAGATCGCTGGGACGGGCCTATGCCCTGAACACGCTGGGCGCGTTGAGCGGTTCCTTTGTCGCGGGCTTTGTGCTGATTCCCTGGCTGGGCAAGGAAAACGGGCTGCGTCTGATTATCGGAATTCAGTTTACAGCCGCGTGTCTGGCCCTGATGCATACAATGATGCACACCCTGCCTGCAAAAAAGCGATTTGCCCTTGCCGGATTTTTTTGTGCAGGTCTTCTTCTGCTTTCCCACTATCCCTGCTGGCGCACGGATCTGCTTTCACGGGGCTGGTACCGGGATTTCAGCGCAATGGAAACAGAACTGGAGCGCACCTCCTGGACACAGGCCCTGTGGAAGGGATCAGAACGGATTGCAGGACAGCGCCAGGGGCTGGAAGTGGTGTTTCAGGGCGAAGGGGTTTCCGGTTTCACCACAGTGGAAAAGGAAATCAACAGTCTGGGAACTGTGGAATATGCCATGTTCAACAGCGGCAAGGCTGATGCATCCTCTCACGGAGACCGCAGCACCCAGACGTTGTCTGCCCATATTCCCATGCTCTTTCATCCCAATGCCCAAAATGTCATGGTGCTGGGCCTGGCCAGCGGCATGACACCGGGAGAAGTACTGCTCTATCCTGTCAAAAAACTGGATATAGCGGAGATCAATGAACAGGTTGTAAAAGCCTGCAAAAAATTCTTTTCCCCCTTTAACAATCATTGCCTGGATGATCCCAGAACCCGTCTGATTCTTCAGGACGGACGCAATCATCTGGCCCTTACCCGTGAATCGTATGATGTGATCATTTCCGAACCGTCCAATCCCTGGATGGCGGGACTGGCCAATCTCTATTCCCTTGAATTCTTCCAACTGGCCCGGCAAAGACTGACGCCGGGCGGATTTTTCGCGCAGTGGATTCAGGCCTATGAAATGGACTGGGAAACCTTTTGTCTGCTGGGAAGAACCTTTGCCGCTGTTTTTCCGCAGGGTTCTTTGATGAAAGTCGGGCCGGTGGATTATCTGCTGCTCGGATTCACTGACCCAAAAGGTTTTGACTGGCAGGCCGCGCAGCGCCATCTTGCGTTTGCGCAGAAATCCCAAAACATTGTGTTTCCGGGAACAGATTTTCTGGTGCATCTGATTCTCACGGAAGATTTGGAAGAACTTTTCGGCTCCGGGCCTCTGCACACAGACAACATGCCCCGCCTTGAATTTGCGGCTCCCATGAAACTGTCCAGCGGCACGCTGAATATTGACAGGGCTGCGGCCGGCCATCGGCGTCTGTCCGCACAAACCCAAAGAATTTCTGATGCCGCAGACCGGATGCAAAGCCTTTTGGATCTGGCGGAATTTGCCGCATCAGCGCATGTTCCCATGTTCAATGTGCTGCGCTGGCAGAAACTGAATCCCGCACAGCAGGCACGGTATCAATCCGCAGTTGAGGATTACTGCTCCCGTATTCCTGTTCCCTCTTATGATATTTTCAGCGAACCCGGACTGAAAATCTGCTGCGCGGAAGTTCAGATCAGCGCCATTGGCAGAAAAATTTCCGCAGATGATTCCCATCCCATTGATCATTACAACCTGGGGCTGGCACTGGTCGCGGCAGAACGCAAAAGCGATGCTCTTTCCAGTCTGCACAGAGCAGTCAGCCTTGATCCGGACTTTGAACCCGCAGTTCTGGCTTTGGGACTGGTGCTGGCCGAAAACGGGGAACTGGATGAGGCAGCCCGCTTTCTCTCCCATGCGGTTTCTCTTGGCCCCGGCAAAGCTGAGCCGTACAAGTATCTTGGCATGGTGGAACTGCGCAGGGGAGCAGCGGACATGGCTGCAAATCATCTGAGCGCAGCCTGGGCTTTGGCTCCGGATGATCCGGTTATCCTGAGCGAACTGGGAATCGCCCTTATGCACCAGGGAAAAAACCGGAATGCGGCTTTTTATCTTGCAAAGGCAGTGGAACACAATCCGCAGGATGATGAAAGCCGGTATTATCTGGAACTGGCCAGAAGGAATATGGAAGAAGAGGAGCAAATTTTAACTGCACAGTAGATCGTGTACAGCCTTATGCTATAATCAATGCCGTTTCCTTAAGCAGAAAAATCCCTTTCCCCGGTGGGAGGGAGCCTTAAGGAAGCGGCATTGATGCTGTCAATAGACACAAGAGCCAAATTCACTCAATAAAGAACTTGACTTTGAAAAATTTTTAGACTAAAGGGACATTCTTAAAATTGGTAGCAGAAGCTGCCAGAATTATAAAAAAGATAAATCCGGCAAATACTCTGAGTTTTAATTTAAAAAAGCCACGAAGGCAATGTCTTCCGGGAAAGGAAGATGCCTTCATGGCTTTTTTTGTTTTGGAAAAGGGTTGTTGAAACTTGTTAATTCAAAAGAAGAATGAAAATGATTGCTATGTCAGGAGTCATAAGGTGATTTACGGAAAAAAATATACCACCAAAGTATCAAAAGCTTCCAGCTTTTGCCTGAACTGAAATGGTATATTTATTTTCAGAAATCACTTAAATATCAGCGTAAAGGAGAGAGAATGAAAAAAGGAAGAAAACAGATGGCAGGAATGATGATGGCAGCCATGCTTATGATGTTTCCGGGGCTGTGCGCAGCGGAAGATACGGCAAAAGAGCCGCATCATATGGAGGAAATGGTGGTATCAGCCACCCGGAGTGAAGTACCGGTGTTTGACACATCCCAGAGTGTCACGGTTATCAGCAAAGAGGAAATTACGGATTCACCTTTTGAGCGGATTGAGGATATACTCCGCTTTTCTGTGGGCATTGAAAACCACAGCCACTACGGCAATCAGACCGGCGGTGTTTCCAGTCATATGAGTATGCGCGGGGTGGGGCGCAACCGCATTCTTATGATGCTCGACGGTGTGCCCCTCAATGACAATTTCAACAATTCCATTGCCTGGGTGGCCTGGGGGCTTATTCCACGGGAAAGCATTGAAAGAATTGAAATTGTGCGGGGGCCTTCCTCAGCCCTGTACGGTTCTGACGGACTGGGCGGAGTGGTCAATATCATTACAAAAAAACCGGCTGAAAAACGCGATGCCAGCGTCAGGGCATTTGCCGGTTCCGGAGATACCTACGGGGGCAGCGCTCTTTATTCCCAGAAACTGTCCAAATTCGGCTTTCTTTTATCCGGCGGATATGAGGACAGCAGCGGATTCTATATGGTGGATCCGGACGAGGAAGAGGATTATACAATCAAAAGATACAGGGATGTGGGCAAGGGGTTTGGCAAATTTGTGTATTCCCCCGGAGATCAGACAGATATTTCTCTCAGTCTGCTGTATTATGAGCATGAGATGGGAAAAGGACGTGAATTCTTTTATGATGATCTGCAGATGGATCAGTACCGTCTGGGCCTGTCCCACCGCACGGATTTCATGGACTGGTCAGGGCTTGTCTATCTGAACCGGGCTGACAAAACCGCGTATCAGGACAATGCGGCTGACAATTACACAAGTCTTGACCGCAAAGAAATGTTCCCTGAAAATTATAACTGGGGCGCGGAGATGCAGAACACAGCCCGGATTTCCGATGCTGTCACCCTGACCGCAGGCGTTTCTTACAAAAGGGTTTCCATGGATTATGATGAAGATTATACAACCAGTGCGCGGGATGCAGGGGCTTCCGGCATTCAGGACGGGATTTCTCCGTTTGTGAATGCGGAAGGCATATTTTTTGACAAAAAACTCATTGTCAATGCAGGGGCACGTTACGACTGGATCCGGAATTCCGATGGCAGCAGTTGGGATACAAAGCCGCCGGGAATTAATCCCTACAACAATGCGTATGATTCTGAAACATGGGACAATTTTTCTCCCAAAATCGGAATGGTTTATCATCCGGATGAGATTACCTCTCTGCGGACTTCCCTGGGAACCGGATTCCGCGCACCAAGCCTTTTTGAACTGTACAAAGTCCATGTGCGCAGCGGGGGAAGATCGCTGCGGTATGCCAATCCAAGCCTGGAACCTGAGGAAATTGTCACCTGGGATATAGGCGCGGAACGCCTGTTTTTCAGCAAAGTCTGGCTGCGTCTGACATATTACCAGTCCTGGGCATCAGATTATATCGGATCCCGCACCCTGAAAACCTATGAAAAAGGCGGAAAAACCTATACGGAATCCATGCTTGACAATATCAGTGAAATGGAAATTTACGGTGTGGAATCTGAAATTGAATGGGATATCAGAGACGATCTGAGTGCGTTTTTCCGTTACACCTATAATATTTCGGAGATCACCAAAGATGAGGAGAATAACAGTCTGGAGGGAAAATATCTTGCCGGGGATGCAAGAAACAAGGTTCGTGCCGGAATCACTTACAAAAATCCCAAATATGTCAATGCCTCTCTGTTTCTCAGACATAACAGCAAAGAGTATTCAGACAGCCTGAACACCATCAAAGTGCCGGATTATGTTTCTGTGGATCTGTCTTTGTCAAGAAAGTTTTTTGACAGCCTGCTGCTGCGCTTTGACATTGAAAATCTCAATGATGATGAGGATGTCTCGGAAGAAGGGACAATTTATATGGGATCGGTTCAGTTCAGTTTTTAGGAAAAAAACAGAAACTCCGGGTATGGAACCCCGGCATTTATAGTTCTTTTACCAACTTTTGTCCTCTGCAAAACCCGATGGAGGAGTGCAAAAATTAAGCGGAGCGGTTTTTTGCACAGAGGACAGAAATTGAGAAAAACACTATTTAAAGGAGATTATTGTGAAAAGTTCAAAATACATGAAAATTGCATTGGCTGTTTCTTTTCTGTCTTTCTGCCTTCTGCTCTCTGCTTATGGCGAAAACACAGGCAAACTGTATGTGGTGGGAATGGGACCTGCCGGGCCGGATCTGACCGCGCCCAGAGTTCTTTCCATTGTGGAAAAGGCTGATTTTATTCTCTGTTCTCCGAGAATGCCGGAAAGATTTGCCAGATTCGGCACCCATATTGATCCGTCCAAAGTTGCGTTCAATCCCTGGGAAGGAATCTTTGATGATGAATCAGACAAAAAAGATCCCCAGGCCCGCGCGGCTGCCAGACAAAAACAGCAGAAAAAAGTGCAGGATTTTGTTCTGGAAAAGATTAAAGCCGGCAAAACAGTGGTCATCATGGATGGAGGCGATCCCTGTGTTTACGGCCCTGCCCTGAGCCATCTGCTTGCGGGACTGGATGATCGCCATTATGAGGTCATGCCCGGCATGGGAGCCTTCAATGCAGCCGCAGCCGCGCTGAAGCGATCCATGACCTGCGAGGATGCAAGATTTGTCATGCTGACATCGACCCAGTCCCTGTTCGGTGATGAAACTGAACCGAAAGATGATATTCTCAAAGATATATCAAAATACAAAACAACAATGGTGCTGTATATGTCTTTGCGGAATATGTCGGATTTGGCAGAAAAGCTGAAGCCTTATTATGCGCCGGATCTGCCGGTTGCAGTTGTCTATTATGCGGGATATGCGGATAAGGAGAGGGTTTTGAGAAGCACGCTGTCAAAGATTGCAGAGGATATAAAGAAGATGGATGAAAAATGGCTGGGACTTGTGGTAATCGGGGAATGTATCCGATAGAACCGGAAAGAAAGGAAATATAAAATGAAAAAGATCATTTTTTCAATGCTGCTGTTTTTTCTATGGACCCAGACAGGATATGCCCATCATCTTTGGGTTGTCAAAGAGGATGGCAAATTCACTGTGGCCAGAGGCCATATGCCGGACAGATTTGATGCGTATTCCCCCGAATGCGTGAAAGAGGTCAAAGCCTTTGACAAAAACGGGAATCTGCTTTCTCCGGAAAGAAAAGATGAAGAAACCAGGGCGGTTTTTGTTTCAGACAAAGATGCGGCCATGATAACTGTCCGGTGTGACTGGGGATTCCGGGTCAATACCACCCAGGGGAAAAAACTCATCAGCCGGAAAGAGGCGCAGGATCAGGGGCTGAAGGTAATCAAAGCGTTTTTTCCCACACAGTTTTTAAAATCTGTTTTTGGAAACAGTGAGGGAATCACAAAACCCGCAGGATTGAAACTTGAACTCATTCCCCTGAAAAATCCCTTTCTGTCTTCACCGGAAGAATTGCTGCCGGTGGAGCTTCGCTTTGACGGAAATCCTCTGGCAGATGCTGCCCTGTCATACGAAGGTGCATCTGAGGAGATAAAAACAGACAAAAACGGAATTGCCATGATAAAAATTCCGGAAAAGGGAATCCGCATGATTTTCGCATCCCATAAAATGCCGGTGACAAACAATCCGGAGATGGATTATCATCTTTTTACCACATTTCTTGTCATTGAGGGGGAATAATGAAAAAAATCGTCAGGCAGTCTCTGATTTTCCTGATTCCGGGGCTTATCCAGTTGCTTACCACCCAATTTGCAACAGCCCACGGTACAGGCAGCCGTATGCTCACGGATAACAAAACAGTGACAGCGGAGTTTTACTATTCTGACGGCGAACCCATGAGTTATGCAGAGGTTCTGGTTTTCAGTCCCGAAGATGAAAAAACAGAATATCAGAACGGCAGAACCGACCGGAAGGGAAGATTTGCCTTTTGTCCGGACACTCCTGGAACCTGGCGCATTGAGGCCAGTGACGGCATGGGGCATAAGGCAGTGGCAGGTGCTGAGGTGCAGGAGGAAAAAACAGGGGAAACAGCAGCGGAGAAAAAGTCTGGAAAGAACATCTCTGTGCAGAATGCGCAGAGCGGAACTTCCTCTATGCTGCTGAAATCCGTTGCCGGACTGAGCCTGATATTCAATCTGTTTTTTGTTTTTTTTCTGCGGAAGAGAAAAAACTGAGAAGCAATATTTGCCTAGAACCATAAGGTATCGAAAATCTGAAATTTCTGTCATCAGATATGGTGTGCATCCGCTGAATCTGTTAAGGTCTGCATCAAAGCAGCCTGTTCAAAACCCTAAGGGTTTTCAAAACCCTCAGGGTTTTTCGGACAGAAAATTGTACAGGTTGTTTTTTTACTGCTCCTAAGATTCAGAAATCATGAACAGCGGTTCCCTCAAATGAGATGGACACCTCATTTCCTTCCTGAATGGACAGTTGAAACAGGGATTTTTTGCTAATCAGGGTTTTGAAAACCGCATCATTCACACAGACATGCACCTCATAGCTGAATCCATAATCATGCAAAGCCGCCACCCTGCCCCTGAACATATTCGGCATGTCTGAAACAAAGGAATTTCTGCTGATCGCAATATCCTCAGGCCGTATGGCAATCTTCCCCGTCATGCGGTCAGTGTTTCTTTCCAGTTCAACTGCCAGACCGCAAAATACGGCCTTTGTCCCCTCAAACCGGGCATTGAAGAGGTTCTTCATACCCACAAAATCTGCAACAAACGCGGAAACCGGTTTTTGAAAAATATCCTCAATTCTGCCGATCTGCTCAATATGCCCTTTGTTGATCACCGCAGCCCGGTCAGACATGGACAGGGCATCGGAAAAATCATGGGTCACCATCATAAAGGTTGTGTCTGTGCTTTGATGAAGCGATCTGAGGGCGTGGCGAATTTCCTCCCTGAAGTTTGGGTCCAATGCGGAAAGCGGTTCATCAAGAAGGAGGACTGACGGACAGACAGACAGTGCCCGCGCCAGGGCCACGCGCTGTTTTTCTCCGCCGCTCAGATTGCCGGGCAGTCTGTCCAGCAGATGGGAAAGATTCATCAGAGAAACCAGTTCATCTGTTCTTTTTTTCGCTTTTTCCGGACTGATGCGGTGATAGCGCAGGCCGTAGGCAATGTTCTTTCTGACCGTCAGATGGGGAAACATGGCCTGATCCTGATAGACAATGCCGATACCCCTTTTTTCAGGAGCCAGCCGGGTGACGTCCTGATCCTGAAGAAAAATTTTTCCTGCTGAAACCGCAGTGAGTCCTGCAATGGCCTCAAGCAGAACTGTTTTTCCCGCTCCGGTCGGCCCCATGAGCGTAAAAAACTCGCCTTTGGCAATATGCAGGCGGATATCCTTTAAAGCAAAACCTGATAAGCGGACATGCAGATCCTGTATTTTAATCACGTTTTTTTGTTCCGGACAAAGTCAGCATACGAACAGAGAAAAACAGCAGCAGACAGATTGTAACAAGCCAGACCGCAACCGGCTGGGAATATTTCAGGCCGTATCCCTCAAACCGCTCATAGATCATGACAGGCGCAGTCATGGGATGATAGGCCACAATCACAATGGCGCCAAACTCGCTGATGGCACGGGCGCTGCACATAATCAGGCCGATAACCATGCTCCGCCAGGACAGGGGAAATGTGATCCGGAAAAAGGTGCCGGACATGGAGGCCCCCAGACTGCGTGATACATTTTCAAGTCTTGCGGGCACCCCTTCAAACCCTTCCCTGACCGCATTGATATAAAAGGGCAGTCCCACAAAGGTCAGTACCGTGATGATACCGGTCACGCTTCCCATAATCCGGATGCCGAGTTCCTGCATCATCTGCCCGATTATATGATTGTTTCCCCCGACACTGAGAATGGCAATGCCCACGACCGGATGGGGGATTACAATGGGAAGATCAATGACACTCTCCAAAAAGCGTTTTCCCCTGAAATCCGTGCGGGCCAGCAGATAGGCCAGAGGGGTTCCGAAAAAAAAGGAAATCAGAGCGGCCGCTCCTGCCGTGGAAATGCTCAGACGGATGGCGCGCACAACATCCCGGTCACAGATGGTCTGTTTCAGCATGGAAAAAGAGGGAGATGTGAGCATTTCTGTTAAAGGCAGCAGGATAAAGGCCGCGACAATTGCACCTGACAGTACTGTAAACCAGAAAAACGGCTCCCTCTTTCTCATGTTTTCATTCACTCTCTGACTTCAACCAGAGCTTGCAGCGAAACCGGCAGTTTCTCTTTCATCTCTGCTGTGGGAACCCGGCACGGCACAAAGGGCGGCTGTCCCATATCTTTTAAAATTTTCAGCCCTTTGTCCGGGTGCAGCATATAGGCCAAAAAGGCAAGAGCAGCTTCTTTGCCGGGTGCATTCTCAATCATGGTAACACCGTAGGTGCAGGATGTTCCCCTGATTTCCATAAATTCCCCGGGTTCTTTTCCGGTGACACGCACCGAGGATGAGGCATACAGACTGTCGTACTGATAATTGCCCAGATTGATCTGATCCGGAAGAATAATGTATTTGAGTCCGTGCTGAACTGCCACGGAAAGATATTCCCAGGCATAATCCATGTTGCCGGTCTGGAGCAGAGAGATCAGTTCCACCGACTTGGGCCGCACATTCTCCACAGGCCGGTTGGCGATCAGTTTATCATAAAGTCCGGGAATTCCGTAATGTTTTTCAGCCAGTTGAATGACCATCAGAGACCGGTATCCGCAGGGATCAAGATTCTGGTCTGAATGTCCCCATACCACCCCTTTTTTTTCAAGAATCTGATACCAGTTATCGGCACTGATCTCCCCGGCATGCCTGCTTTTGTCTGTATAGCAGAGCACCAACTGGTTGGAGGCAAAGCGGATGTTCCATTGTGCATACTGGGGAATCAGAAGTTTGTCAATCACATCATAATCAGCCGAGACCATGATATCACAGGGCTTTTTCAGATCAATGATCTTGCGGGCAGCCTTTGAACTGCCGCTTGCTTCTCGCTGAAGATCCACCCCCGGATATGCGGCCTCAAATTCTTTTTCCATGGCCTCAAAGGGCATGGTCAGACTGCCCGCGTGGAACATGGTTACAATGCCTTTGGGTTCCTCTGCGGCAGTTCCGTCCAGAAAACAGGCAAGCACAGACGCAATGAGAGCAAAACTGACTGATTGGAAAGACTTCATTTTTTTCCTCCTTTTTATTGAACATTAAAAAAATGGGGCTGTGTGTCAAAACAGTTGATTTTTTAAACCTGAATTTCGCACAGAAAAAAACTCTGTATGACTCTGCGGTAAAAAAACAGACTGTCAGCCGGTTTGCCCCAATACCAAAAACGGATTGCATTTGAGCCGCCTGCAAAAGTCAGTCAGCGTCATTCCTTTCGGAGAAAGCCGTAATTCTGTGTTTTCAGTCTCTTCCGGACACCGGTTTTCGCGGGTGACGGTTTTGTGAGGTTTTGAAATTGGCTCATTTTTTTTGATATGCTGTTCATCAGACCGGATGATTTCCGGATGCTGTAAGTCTATCTATACTTTCAGTCAGTTCAAGTCAAGTTTTTTTGTTAAAATCAATATTCATGAATAAAAGGAGGAAAACCCTGTGGATTATCTGCTGCCCGGATTCACAGACGAAGTTTGACCCGCTGTCAAAAATTCCGGTATCCTTTTTGGGCAAATAGTAATAAAATCAGACAGATTTTATTCACTGATTTTTTTTATGCCGGATTCATGTTGAAAAAAATCCGAAAAAATGGCAAATACTCTGTAACTTTTTCCGTTTTTTTGCGACTGTATAAAATACAGATTGCAAAAGAAGTTCTTCAGACTCCCGAACTGAAAGTTTGGGATTCGTATAAACCTTTATATGAAATCTGAGTAAAATTAAATATTAACCTTCTTGAGATGCTGTGTCCCCGCGTCTTCTTGGCAGTCTGAAAACGCTTATGCTGAAATATTTTTCAGATTTCACATTATGCCTGTTCGTTCATACAGGCAATTAAAATTTTTACATAAAAGAGTAACTCATGAAACATGCACAGATTATTTCCCTGCCGATCCTTTTTCTGATATTATCATCCTGTTCATTTTTCGATCCCCTGCTGCGGGATAAACCCGAAGGGGACATACCGGATACATATTCATCAGGCAATGTGCAGGGAGAAAAAGCGGATCAGTGGTGGAAAACCTTTGATGATCCTGAACTGGATCAACTGATTCGGCAGGCTTTGAGCGAAAATTTCAGCCTGAAGGAAGCATGGGCGCGTCTGCGGCAGGCGCAGGCTTTGGCTGTGAAATCAGGCGCGGATCTGTACCCGGATTTGAATCTGAATGCAGAGAATTCCCAGGGACGGCAGCGCACAAAAGGGGATACCGGAACATCCACTCATTCTGCGGAAAATTACGCGCTGGGGCTGGCCAGCACCTATGAACTGGATTTATGGGGCCGGATTCGTTCGGAAAAGGAAGCTGCACGCCTGTCAGCCTCTGCTTCTCTGGAGGATCTGCGCACTGCGGCCATGACCCTGGCCGCGTCTGTTGCAGAACGCTGGGCCGGCATTATTTCCATGCGGATGCAGAAGCATCTGCTGGAAAAGCAGTTGCAGACTGACCGCATCTATCTGGAACTGGTGGAACTGCGTTTCAGCAAGGGCATGGTCTCTGCTCTGGACGTATATCAGCAGAAACAGGTGGTGGAAGAAATCCGATCCCGGATTCCCCTGATTGAGGAGCAGGAGCATCTGCTGCTGCATGAACTTGCCCTTCTGCTGGGAAAAACTGCCCGTTATCCTGTTCAGATCAGCCGCAAATCCCTTCCTGTACCGGAAAAGATTCCTGCAACCGGACTGCCCGCGGATCTGCTTTCCATGCGGCCGGATATACGTGCTGCCGGTTTTCGCCTGCAGTCTGCGGACTGGGACACTGCCGCAGCCAAAGCAGACCGGCTGCCTGCCATCCGTCTGTCTGCCACTGCCCGTTATGCTGCGGATCAGTTGGATATGATTTTTGACAACTGGCTGCTCAGTCTGGCCGGAAACCTGAGCGCCCCGATTTTTGACGGTCAGCGCAGGGCAGCGGAAGTGGAGCGCACTCTGGCAGCCGCTGATGAGAAACTCTGGACATACCGCCGGACAGTTTATACGGCTTTCAGGGAAGTCGAAGACGCTCTGGTCAGTGAGGAAAAAAGAAGACTGCATATCCGCACACTGGAACTGCAGATGGATGCTGCCCGAAAAGCATTGGAGCTGGCTGTGGAAAGGTACCGCAGAGGACTTTCAGACTACCTGCCTGTGCTGACCCAGATTGTGAGTGTTCAGAATCTGGAACGGAATCTGATCGAACGCCGGACTGAACTGATAAAGGATCGGATCAGTCTTTACCGTGCCCTAGGCGGATCGTGGATGAAAGATATGGAAAATGGATACAAGGGAGAAAAGAAATGAAAGCAGAAGAAAAACATCATACTGTAACAAATGAAAAAAACGGTCTGTCATGTTCCTGTCATGAAATCGGCCCGCGGATGCGTTTTGCCCTGAAAACCCTTTTGCCCCTGCTGATTGTCAGTGTGGGCATTGCAGGCGCTGCTTATCTGAAAAACAGCGGACCCCAACCCCGGAAAAGCGAACCGCAAAGCCTGGTTTCACTGGTGCAGATCAGTCCTTTGGAACAGACACGGGAACAGGTAATTGTGGAGACTATGGGAACCGTGATTCCCGCGCAGGAAATGGTACTGAAATCCCGTGTATCAGGAGAAGTGATGGAAATACATCCGGAATTCATGGCAGGCGGGATGCTGAAAACCGGTGAAACCATTTTGAAAATTGATCCCCAGGATTATGAACTGAAACTCTCACGTATGCAGAGTCAGGTGGCCAACGCTGTCTATTCCCTGAAAATGGAAATGGGACATCAGGATGTGGCAAAAAGGGAATGGCAGTTGCTGGGCAGCAGAAAAGCAGGGGATTCGGATAAGGAACTTGCTCTGCGCAAACCCCATCTGGAAAAGGTGAAGGCTGATCTGGAGGCCACCCGTGCAGAACTGAAACAGGCGGAACTGGATTTGGAGCGCACCGTGATTCAGGCTCCCTTCAATGCTGTGGTGAGAAGCCGGAACATAGAAAGCGGTTCCCAGATTTCCACACAGGAACAGCTTGGTGAACTGGTGGGAACAGATGAATACCATGTGCAGGTCTCGGTTCCCATTGACCGGCTGGGCAGAATTGCCATTCCCCGTGAAAACGGCCAGAGCGGTTCCCAGGCCAGCATTGTTTACGGCGGAGGAAATTATGAACGCTCAGGCACAGTGATTAAACTGCTCAGTGATCTGGAAAACAGCGGACGCATGGCAAGGGTGCTGATTGCAGTGAAAGACCCTCTGGATTTGGAAAATCCCCAGGCAAACCGTCCGCCCATGCTTATCGGTGAATATGTACGGGTATCAATACAGGGCATGGAAATGCCGGATGTATTCCGCATTCCCCGCACAGCTCTCCGGGACAATGACAGTGTGTGGATTGAAAAACAGGGAAAACTTATGATTCGGCCTGTAGAGATTGTCTGGCGGGACAGCCATACGGTTTTTCTGGCATCGGGTGTGGAAAAAGGGGAAAATCTCATTGTTTCCGACATTCCTGCCCCCATTGAAAACATGCCGGTGCGTATCTCTGCTTCGGATTCATGAATGTTGTGAGAAAATACCTGCCAATGATGAATGCCACAAAGACACGAAGAAAAACAAAGAAAAACTTAATGAAATTTTCCGCAGATCGGTTTCAGGAAGATTTCCGGATAGGAAGGGAGCTGATTGAGGAAGGAATATGTTAAAAATATTCATATTTCTGATAGTCTTTTGTCTTATGGTATTTGCAGTTAACAAAATAATATTTAAAGATATTCCAAGTCAAAACGTTACAGATGCAACACACAAGGCAATGAGAGTAAAGCTTCTGGGAATTCAGTCTGCCCTGGATTTATATAAATTGGAAAATGGTAAATATCCTGGCAAGATAAATTTTCTTTATGATAAAGAGAACAAATACATACTCAGCCAGCAATTGTTATACGATCTCTGGGGAAGGCCATTTTATTATCGATTCGATGAAAACAAAAATGAATATACAATTATTACTTTTGGTGCTGACGGCAAACCGGGGGGCACCGGTTTAGACGAAGATATCAGCCTGTAATCTGAAGGGGATACTCTGATTTTTTGTATATTTCCTAAATGAACCGGCACACGGAAATTGTTGCACCCGCACAGACGGACATTCCCGGATATGACGATGACGGAAATCTGCTGAAAATCTCTGCTGACGGGCCGGTCATGACCTATGACGGTGAAAACCGCCTTTCCTCTGTGGAATACAACGGGCTTTTGGGAGATGTGAACGGGGATAAGGCTGTGAATCTGGCTGATGCCGTGGCTTCACTGCAGGTGGCCGCAGGCATGACACCGCCGGGTGTCACAGCAGTCGGAGATGTGAACACCGACGGCCGGATCGGAGTTGGGGAGGCGGTTCATGCCCTGCAGGTGTCCGCCGGGATCAAGACAACTGCCACTGCCGCACGGAAACTTGCATTTGCCTACGATTACATGGGCCGCCGGGTGAAAAAGGCCGTGTATGCGGCTAACAATCTGATTTATGAAACTCTTTTCGTATGGAACGGTTGGAATCTGATTGAGGAAACCACCCGGAGGGGCGATGCGGAAAACAGCCGGTATTTTGTCTGGGGACTGGATTTATCGCAATCTTTTGAGGGCGCAGGCGGCATCGGCGGTCTGCTGTGCATGGCAAACGCAAACGCTTCGTATCATTATCTTTATGACGCCAACGGAAATGTGGGACAGCTCGTAAATGCGATTGACGGAACCACTGCGGCGCATTATGAGTATGACCCGTTCGGCAATCTCACAGCAAAATCAGGGCCGTATGCCGATGCAAACCCGTTCCGGTTCTCCACAAAGTATTTTGACAGGGAAACGGGTTTATACGATTTCGGACTCAGGGATTATCTGCCTGAACTTGGAAGGTGGACATCAAGGGATCCGATAGAGGAAGAAGGTGGAGTGA
>JBFXEJ010000013.1:0-77062 GCA_050180235.1 Desulfococcaceae bacterium | reverse complement strand
ACGGTGTTTTGTGTTTGGGGGGAAAAGTTTCCCACAGAGAACACAGAGAAACTGCACAGAGGACACAGAGAACAAACGCTGTGTCCTCTGTGGGGAAACTCTGTGTTCTCTGTGGGAAACTATAGATGCTTGCTAACAGGAGTCTAAAATGGCAATACCGGATTATCAAACCATGATGCTGCCGCTTCTTCAGTTCTGCGGTGATGGAAAGATTCACAATAACAGTGAAGCGATAGATCATTTGGCAGATCTCTTTTCATTGACAGAAAAAGAAATAAAAGAAAATCAGCCGAGTGGACGTCAGACCGTACTTTACAACCGGGCTACATGGGCATTGTTTGATCTGAAAAAAGCCTGTTTACTGGAAAATAAAAAAAGAGGTGTATTTCTGATTACATCCAGAGGATTGAATATTCTCAAGCAAAAGCCCAAAAGAATTGACATAAGATTTCTGAAACAGTTTCCGGAATACAGTCATGGAGGAAAGTCTGAAAAAAAGCAGAATGATACACCCATTCCGGATTCCCCTGAGAAAAATTCTCAAACCCCGGAAGAGCAACTGGAAGATGCGTATGAAAACATACGGGAAAGCCTTGCCTCTGAGATTCTGGAGCAGTTGAAGACGGTTTCACCTGATTTTTTTGAAAGAATTATTGTGGAAGTGATTGTGCAGATGGGATACGGCGGAACCCGGAGGGACGCAGGACAGGCAGTCGGAAGAAGTGGAGACGGAGGCATTGACGGAATTATCAAGGAAGATCGTCTGGGGCTGGACATCATTTATCTGCAGGCCAAACGCTGGCAGGGAACAGTGGGCAGACCGGAAATTCAGAAATTTGCAGGCGCATTGCAGGGGCAGAGAGCCAAAAAGGGAATTTTCATCACCACATCGGATTTTACCAAAGAAGCCCGTGACTATGCCGCCATGATTGACAGCAAAATCGTACTCATAGACGGAAAGCAGCTCGCGCAGTACATGATTGATTTCAGTGTCGGCGTCACCACCGTTTCCACCTATGAAATCAAAAAACTGGATTCAGATTATTTCACGGATGAATAAAAAATCCCAATTTTTCATTTTCTTCCCATCTCCTGATTACACACCTCTCTGCTCCGGAGGCCATATATATTTGTGCAGTTGCAGATGCAGTTTCGCCTCCGCATGATCCGCCAGCATCCACTGTGCCAGCAAACAGGGATGCAGTTTTCCATAAACCGGTGAAAAATGAACCTGATTTGCTGCCCTGGCCCGGATGCGTCTGCTTATTTGCAGGGCATATTCATAATCCTTTCTGCCGCCAATCACGAATTTGATTTCATCCCTGTCTGTAATCCGCTCCAGATTTCCGAAATCATTTTTTTCATGCTCCCCGCTGCCGGGGCATTTGATGTCCAGAATCCGGACACATCGCGGATCAGTTTTTCCAATATTCTGTGTGCCATTGGTTTCCAGCAGCACACAAAAACCTTTTTCAATCAGATCGGAAATCAGCAAAGGGGTTCCTTCCTGAACAAGCGGTTCCCCGCCTGTGATTTCAACAAGGGAACATCCGTATGACGCTGCTTTTTCGGCAATTTCTGACAAATCCATCATATCCCCGTCTTCATAGGCATAGCGTGTATCGCAATAGGTGCATCGCAGGTTGCAGCCGCTCAGACGGATGAAAACACAGGGACTTCCGGCATAAGAGGATTCCCCCTGTATGCTGTAAAAAATTTCATTCACTTTGAGAAGCGTCACGGCTCCTCCCAGTAAAAAGCTCCGGCTCCGGGGGTTTCAGAAACCTTTATTTTGGAAATCCGGATCACATCAGAATTGAGTTTTTGGCTCAGTTCTTTATAAAGATAGCGGGCTATATTTTCCGAGGTGGGATTGGTATTGCGGAAAGGCTCCAGTTCATTTAGATTGAAATGATCCAGCCCGGCCAGCACATCTTTGACAGCCTGCCTAATATCCCGGAAATCAATGCCGATGCCTATGTCATCCAGTGCGGTACAGCGAACATAGGCTTCTATAATCCAGTTATGTCCATGCAGACGCGCGCAGTCGCCCGCGTATCCGCGCAGGGCATGGGCTGCGGAAAAATGGGTTTTCACATATATTTCATATACTTCTTTGGACATTCTCTTTATTCCGTCTTTCAATGGGACTTGATTGGTTCAGATTATCAAATCCATTATAACTGTCTGTTTATCAGACCTTTTTCCGGTTCATCCGGTTTTTGCCTGTCCAGCCCGGTAATTACAGTGTGCAGATCCAGGCTTCACCGGGCGGAAAAGGCGGGTGCAGCAGAATCAGGGGAAATACCGATCAGTTTTTCCGCCCGCCTTTTCCATTCCGGTGCAGGCCTTTGTCAAATATAGGGGATTTCTGAAAATAAACAGCCCATTTCAGTTCAAACACACAAGGCAAAAGCTGGAAGCTTATGCTGCTTTGCCGGGATATTCTTTTCTGGAAATCACCTATTTCTCCAATGGTTTATGACAGAACCACCAGTCATAGCACTCATATTCATCCATGCGTTTGCCGGCATCTTTTTCATTGTTCGCGGGAGGAACAATAATCCGATCACCAATCATTTCGTTGTCCGGCCATCCTGCGGGAATAGCGCCCTGTTTATCTGCCACCTGAATTGCTCTGACCGCACGGACAATCTCATCCATGTTTCTTCCGATTTCCTGAGGATAGTACATGATCAGACGAATTTTACCTTCAGGATCAACTATGAATACAGCCCGAACCGTGTTTGTCCCTTTGCCCGGATGCAGCATTCCAAGTTTCATGGCGACAGCATCATTTGCAGCGACAATTGGGAATTTAATTTCTATGCCCAGTTCCGATTTTATCCACTGAACCCATTTGATATGAGAAAACACCTGATCAACTGACATTCCAACCAGTTTGCAGCCAATCGATTCAAATTGCTCATATCTTTTCTGAAAAGCCACAAATTCCGTTGTGCATACAGGAGTGAAATCAGCGGGATGGCTGAAGAACACAAACCATTTGCCTTTCAGATCACCGGGAAAGTTCATCGGTCCATGAGTTGTCTGAACCTTTAACTCAGGAAACTTATCCCCAAGCATCGCCATATTCACTTTTGTTTCTTCCATTATTCAGTCTCCTTTATTTGCCGCCATGTGATTTTACAGGCATCCGGATGGCGGTTTAATCCCATGATGCCTGATGTCACGGAGCAGGCCTGCTTATCAGCCTTTGCCTGTATCCGGCCTGCTGAATGCCGTCATACCGGTGAAAACCGGAATATGCTGAAACTGCTGGATTCCGGTTTTCACCGGTATGACGGTTAAAAAGGATAACTTTCTGATTTTTGGAATGACAGCGTAATACCAGTCAATAATAATCCCAAAATCAGAAACTGTAAAGGAGAACTGTTATTTCCGGTATACGGGATGTGAATCTGACGTAAACGGAATATGGTACGGGCCGGAAATTTCCGGACAACAGTTTTTTGCTTCCATTAAAATTCAGTTTCCCGGCAGCATAATAAGAATTGTCCCCGCAAGCATGAAAACAGCCCCGCTCAGACGGAAAAACATATTCTCCTCTTTAAACAGAAAACGTCCGTACAAAACACTGATGACCACACTGAGGCGTTTGACCGAAATCATATACGCTGCCTGAACAAGGGAAATGGCCCATCCGTGAAACAGTCCGTGAAAAAAGAGCATAAGTCCTGCTGTCAAACCTTTGGCCGCATCTTTCCGGAATGCTGCCAGCCGAATGTTTCCGTTCACGCGGAAAAAAAGAATCATAAGAACATTGAAGAGGGTATAAAATGTCATGGTAAAAAACAGCGGGGAGGAATTCAGAATGGCCTTTTTGCCGATAACCGAGGTAAGACTGTAAACAAAGGCCACAAAGAGCATAATCCGTGAACCTTTCTCCCGGAAGAGAGCCTGCACGGGCGCAAGAAGATTCCACTTACCGGGATCAATCTGAAGAACATATCCGCCTGCGCAGATAAGCCCAATGCCGGACATACCCCTGATACCCGGTATTTCATCCAAAAACAGGTATCCGGTCAGAATCATAAAAACCGGTGTGAATGCCAGGTATGGAACTGTCAGGGAAAGAGGAGATATCTTCAGGGCTTTCATATACAGAACAAAGGTGAGCCCGTTGAGGGGAATGCTTATCAGAAAACACCACAGAAAATCCGGGCCGATGTGCGGAACCGGAATCAGCAGCGCACTCACAGCAAACAGCGGCAGACTGTATAACAGGGGATAGACAGACATCTCAACAGGTGTAAGTCCGGAAAAGAATTTCTTGACACACGCATCCTGAGAGGAAACCGCCAGTGCGGTCAGCAGGGACAGAAGCAGCCATTGCATATAAAGGTTGATTCCTTAAAAATTTGGTAGTACTGCAAAAGCAATACTGTCATTATTATTTTTAATTTCAGACTTTTATTCCGTTTTATCCAAAACCGGACAGCCGGAGCATAATGCTTTTTTCAGGAGGCGGAAAGCCGGAAAATGCCGGGATACAGCATTTTCCGGTGTTTCTGATAATGGTGGGAAGTCCGGTATCCAAAAACAGGAAATCAGCATAACATTTTGTAAATATAATTTAAATAATCAGCATTACTTGTGCAGCACTGCCAAAATCTGCTGTTTCAATATTGAAAACACAGCACCCGGACATCTGAACCCGGTGGGCATGACAATGCCCACCGTATTATAAAATTCCCAGCGCCTCAGCGTCCTCTGCGGAAAATTCCGGGATGCAGCCGGTCAGAATTGAACATCTGCGGCAAAACAGCGGAAACTCTGTACTATGCAGACTGCTGCTGAATATATTCCGGATACACAGGTTTATACATCCGGGAGCGGATAAAACCTGCCAGATCTTCGGGTCTTGGTATTCCGGCAAGTCCTCTTTCAAAGGCAGCGCCGGCAACTGCTGTGGCAATTTCTGCCGAGACTTTGCGGATTTTGGTCAGAGATGGATAAACAGAGCCTTTCTGATAATCCTCTTCTGAAACCTGCCCGGCCAGTTCCTTTGCTGCAATCAGAAACATCTCACTGCTGACTTTTTTTGCACATGAGGCAATCACACCCAGTCCCACACCGGGAAAGATATACACATTGTTTCCCTGTCCCGGAGCCCAGGTTTTTCCCCTGTATGTGACAGGCGCAAAAGGACTGCCGCTGGCAAAAATCACACGTCCGTCTGTCCATTGGTATGCCTCATCGGCTGTGCATTCGGAATTTGCAGTAGGATTGGAAAGAGCGAAAACAATGGGACGCTCATTGTATTTTGCCATAGCCTCCAGCACAGGCCGGGTGAAAGCACGTGACTGACCGGATACACCGATAATGGCTGCGGGTTTCAGGGCATGAACTGCGCTGAGAAAATCCGGAATAAATTCATGATCATGCGCATAAACCTGTTTGTGATCAGGCAGATTTTCCCGCGATTTCACCACCAGTCCTTTGGAATCCACAAACCAGCAGTGGGTACGTGCTTCGGCTTCCGGCATTCCCTGATCCACCATTGCGGAAACAATCAGATCTCCTATGCCGGTTCCCGCTTCCCCGGCTCCGAGAAAGAGAAATTTCTGATCTTTCAGTTTCCGGCCAAGCATCCGCATGGCAGATAAAACACCGGCCAGTGCCATGCCTGCCGTGCCCTGAATATCATCGTTAAAACAGCAGAAACGATCCCGGTAGGTTTCCAGCAGACGGAAGGCATTGTGATTTCCGAAATCCTCGAACTGAACAATCGCACGGGGATACACATCCCGCACAGCAGTCATGAATTCTTCCATCAGATCATCATATTCCTGTCCGCGCGGGCGTCTGTTCTGCATTCCCAGATACAGGGGATCTCTTAGCATTTCCTCATTATTGGTTCCCACATCAATGCAGATGGGCAGGCAGGACAGGGGATGAATCCCCGCGCAGGCTGTATAAAGACAGAGTTTGCCGATGGGAATTCCCATCCCGTTCACCCCCAAATCTCCGAGTCCGAGAATCCGTTCCCCGTCTGTCACCACAATGATTCTGACATCTTTATATGGCCATGTTTGCAGAATTTCACGTATTTTCCCTTTTTTCTTTGACGCGACAAACAGGCCATTGGCTCTCCGGAAAATATGGGAAAACTCCCTGCATGCCTGTCCCACTGTCGGTGTATAGATCAGTGGCATCATTTCTTCCAGGTTTTCTTCTATCACGCGGTAAAAAAGATTGCGGTTCCGGTCATACAGGGCCATCAGGGTGATGTATTTGCCAAGATCGGTCGGTTTTCTGCGCACACTCTCCAGAATCCGCGCACACTGCTGTTCCATAGTAAGCACCCGCGGGGGCAGCATTCCGCGAAGGCCGAGCATTTCCCTTTCTCTTTCCGTAAAGGCCGTGCCTTTGTTCAAAAAGGGATTGCGCAGCAGTTCCATACCTGTGGGGATTTCAGTCATTTTCAAATCAGTCATTTCCTGTTTTCCTTCTGAATATCCGGAGTTAGGTGATTTCCAGAAAAGAATATCCCGGAAAAGCAGCACAGGCTTCCGGCTTTTGCCCTGTGTCTGTGAACTGAACCGGGATATTTATTTTCAGAAATCACCTTATTATAAAATAAAGTACAGCAATGCACTTTGTTATTACAGTCGGCAGTTCTGAAAAACCGAAATAATAATAATCAGATAAACAAAGTCCGTCAATTAGAGGATTTCTGATTATGATGTAATATTTTTACTTACAGGCACCCAGCGGATATTTTTGCTTTGCAGATTCCCGCTTGAAGCGTCAATGCAATTGACTTAAAGATTTGATATTTCAAGTAAAAAAAGGATAAACAGAGAAACAGAAGATATATCCGAAATCATGGCGGTTATTCAGAGCGCAAAAGTCTGCTGTTTTGGAATTTCCGGGGATGAATGTCCCCGGCCAGATTTCATATAATACCAATTCGCCATTGAAAATATACTTATGATTCGGTTTCCCACAGAGGACACAGAGAGAAAAAAACCACAGAGAACACAGAGGAAACAACTCACATTATTGTATAAAATCAATGGCGAATTGGTATAATACCAATTCGCCATTGATTTTTTCAGAAAATCCCCTCCTGAGAGGGGCAGGGGTGTGTCTCATAAGTATATTTTCAATGGCGATTTGGTATAACAGACAGTTTCACCCGTGAAAAACTGACTGCCCAAAATTCACAAAGATTCACAAAGAGCAGATCAGTCTTTTCTTTTGGGCAGAAAAAAAGGTATAAGTTGCCAGACTGCGGGAGTTATGTCATTATTCACGACAACGCAGGAGATGGGAAAAAAGAAAATGCTCAAGCCATGATAAGAACAGGAAAAAAATGAAACATATCAGAATGCTGCCGCAATCCCTGCAAAAAGCGGCAGAGGAAAAATGGAAGGAATACCGGGCATCTGCAAAACAGGCAGGGCTGGAAACGGTTTTGGATTCCCGATCTGAAGAATTGCTGCAATATGTTTTTGCGGTCAGCGATTTTGCGCTCAGACTTTGCGGGCGTCATCCGGAAATTCCCGATGATCTGATTCGCAGCAGTGATATGTACCGCGCATACGAACCGGATGAATATGCAGCCCGGATTTCCAAATTGCTGGAAGGTATTGCCGAAGAAATTGATCTGATGCGCATTCTCCGCATTGTCCGGCAGAGGGAAATGCTGCGAATTGCGTGCCGGGATCTGGCCGGTATTGCTGATTTATGGGAAACCATGAGAGATCTGTCCGCGTTTGCAGACGCGTGTGTGCAGGGTGCGCTGTCTCTGCTTTACAAATGGGAGTGCGCACAGTACGGGGTTCCCTTTGGAAACAGCGGAAATCCCCAGCAGATGGTGGTGCTGGGCATGGGCAAACTGGGCGCGGGGGAACTGAATTTTTCCTCAGATATTGATCTGATTTTCGCGTATCCTGAGATCGGGGAAACCCGGAACAGTCCGAAAATCATCAGCAACACTGATTTTTTTCTGCGTCTGGGGCGCAGTCTGATCCGGGTGCTGGGAAATCCCACAGCAGACGGCATTGTGTTCCGGGTGGATATGAATCTGCGTCCTTTTGGGGAAAGCGGCCCTTTGGTCATGAGTTTTGATGCTCTGGAAAATTATTACCATGAACAGGGACGGGAATGGGAGCGTTACGCGTGGATCAAGGCACGGGTCATCGCGGGAGACCGGGACGCGGGAAACCGGCTGCTCAAAGCCCTCAATCCCTTTGTGTTCCGGCGTTATGTGGATTATGGCGTGTTTGAATCCCTGCGGGACATGAAACAGAAAATTTCCCGTGAGGTTATGCGGAAAGGCATGAAGGACAATATCAAACTGGGCGCGGGCGGCATTCGGGAAGTGGAGTTTTTCGGACAGGTGTTTCAGCTTATCCGGGGCGGACTCAAGCCGGCTTTGCAGGAACGCTGCATAATTTCTGTGCTGAAACTTCTGGTGCAGGAAAAGCATATTCCCCGGACAGTCTGCGATACGCTTACACAGGCCTATGAATTTCTGCGCTATACTGAACACCGGCTGCAGGAATTCGGGGATGCCCAGACCCATACCCTGCCCGGCGATGCAGGGGGAAAGGAAAGACTGGCTTTGTCTCTGGGATTTCAGGATGCTGATTCTTTCCGCAAAACGCTGGATCATCACCGGAACACGGTTCACCTTCATTTCAGAAGTCTGCTGAAAATGGGAAATGCGGAAAATCCCTCAGACACCTGCCCACAGGTATGCACAGAAATATGGCAGAATCCCGCGAAAGCCGGGGAAAATCCGGATATGCTCAAAACAGCGGGTTTTGATGATCCCCAGACTGTACTGCATCTTCTCAAAGAATTCCGTGAGGATTTGGCAGTGCAGGTTCTCAGCAGCGAAGGCCGGGAAAGGATAGACCGTTTCATTCCTCTGGTGCTTGCGCAAATTCGCAATAAAGATCAGGCTCCTGTGATTCTGGATCGGATTCTCCGGCTGGTCAGATCCATCCGGCGCCGCACCAGTTATATTTCCCTTTTGCTGGAAAATCCTGATACGCTGAATCATCTGATCCGGCTGGCCGAGAGCAGCGCGTGGATTCTGTCTTTTCTCTGCACCCATCCACTGCTTCTGGATGAACTCATGGACAGCCATACCCTGTATATGGCTCCGGACAGAGAGGAACTGGAGGCGGATCTGGTGCAAAGGCTTTCCCGCACAGATCCGGCTGATCTGGAGCAGCAGATGGATGCGCTGCGGATTTTCCGTCAGGTCAATGTGCTGCGGGTTGCGGCTGCGGATATCAGCGATGCCATGCCTCTGATGCGCGTCAGTGATCATCTTTCGGACATAGCCGAAACCGTGCTTGGACAGGTGCTGGAACTTTCCTGGAATCATCTGGTCAAACGACACGGCAGACCTGAATGCGATCACGGTGCTGTATGCAGTGACAGGGGTTTTGCTGTGATAGCCTACGGCAAACTGGGCGGGCTGGAACTGGGATACGGATCAGATCTGGATTTGGTTTTTCTGCATTCCGGAACCGGCGGAGAAACACAGGGCGGAAAAAATCCCATAGACACCATCACTTTTTTTGCGCGTCTGGGACAGAGAGTGCTGCATCTGCTTTCCACACACACAGGAACCGGCAGACTGTATGAGGCTGATATGCGGCTGCGTCCCAGCGGCGCATCAGGTATTCTGGTATCCTCGGTGGAGGGATTCCGCACCTATCAGAGGGAAGAAGCCTGGACATGGGAAAAGCAGGCCCTTGTGAGAGCCAGACCCATTGCGGGTGATCCGGGCATTATGATCCGTTTCAATGAAATCCGCAGCGAGATTCTGTCGCAGCAGAGGGATGAAACTCTGCTCAGAAAGGAAATCCGGGAAATGCGGGAGCGCATGAAAAAAGAACTGCTTAAAACAGAACCCGGTATTTTTGATCTGAAACAGGGAGACGGCGGAATTGTGGATATTGAATTTCTGGTGCAGTTTCTGGTGCTGCTCCATGCGCATCAGCATACTGAAATTCTGACATGGACAGACAATGTGCGCCTGATCCGAACCCTGTGGGATGTGGGAATTCTGGATGAAATCACAGCCTATTTTCTCCGCAAGGCATACCTGACATTCCGGGCTGCGGGCCATAAACGCAGTCTGCGGGAAATGCCCGCGCAGGTTCCGGAAGAGCATTTCCGGGATTTGCGGGATCAGGTTGTCCGGATATGGGATAAATTTATGAATGCGGACTGATACCGATTCTCCATTGGTTTTATACAATGCGGAATGCAAATCCGGAGGAGTGCAAAAATTGAGCGGAGCGGTTTTTTGCATACTCGCAAATCCGGAGGAGTGCAAAAATTGAGCGGAGCGGTTTTTTGCATACTCGATTGCTTTTGAGTGCAGAAATACAGGTTTCCCACAGAGGACACAGAGAAAAAACAGAGAACACAGAGAAAAAACAGAGAACACAGAGAAAAAACAGAGAACACAGAGAAAAAACAGAGAACACAGAGAAAAATTAAAAGTAGCACAAGCTTCCAGCTTGTGTCTGTGAACCGATACCAATCCGCTTTCAAAAAATGGGCATGCCAAATGCTGTTTTTTCGTACTTTTCGTGTTTTTCGTGGTTAAAAAAAGAGGCATTCCCCGAACTTTGAAAGCGATTTGGTATGAAATTGGATAGTTATTTTCAAAAATCACCTTAAATCGCGAGTGCCAAACAGAAAATTTGGCTTTGCTGTAAGGCGGAAATTATGAATTTCTGAACCGGGCATCAATTTACTCTTGCGGTTTTGCGTCAAAATCGTTTATATAAGATTTCTCTGTATCTGATACATAAGGCATGGCATGAAGCCTCATTTTTTTAACCATCTGATATTTTAATTTAAAAACACCATGACGGCAAAACCTGATCTGAGCGTGCCTATAGGCCGCATATCCCTGAAAAATCCTGTCATGACCGCGTCCGGAGCCTTTGGTTACGCGCGTGAGTTTGAAACCCTCCTTGATCTGAACCGGCTGGGCGGGATCATTGTAAAAGGGCTTTCTCTGGAGCCGTCCAAAGGCAATCCCCCGCCCCGTATCGCGGAAACCCCCTGCGGTATGCTCAATGCCATTGGTCTGGAAAATGTGGGATTTGAAGAGTTTGTCAAAAGCAAACTTCCCTTTCTCAAAACCCTTTCCACAACTGTATTTGTCAATATTTACGGCAAAACAGTGGAAGACTATGCAGAACTGGCTGCGCGCATTCAGGACACGGAAGGAATTGCGGGTATTGAGGTCAATATTTCCTGCCCCAATGTCACCTGCGGCGGTGTGGCCTTTGGTGTTGATCCCCTTGCGGCATTTCAGGTGGTAAAGGCTGTCCGAAGCCGCACAACCCTTCCTCTGATGGTCAAATTATCCCCCAATGTCACAGACATCACCGTGATTGCCAGAAGCGCGGCAGACGCGGGCGCGGATTCGCTGTCGCTGATCAATACCCTGACCGGCATGGCAGTGGATATCCGCACCCGAAGACCGAAACTTGCCAATATCACAGGCGGATTGTCAGGCCCGGCTATCCGGCCTGTGGCGCTGCGCATGGTCTGGCAGGCGGTGCAGGCCGTGAAAATTCCGGTTATCGGCATCGGCGGCATTATGACTGCTTCTGATGCTCTGGAATTTCTGATTGTTGGCGCATCTGCTGTTCAGATAGGCACGGCCAGTTTTGTCAATCCACGTGCCACAATGGAAATTCTGGATGGCATTGAAAAATATATGACAGGAAACCGTATTTCCGGTATGTCCGAACTCATCGGAACACTGGAAATCAAACCTTAATCCGACACAAGGGCAAAGGAGAAGACAATGGAGTTCAAAGATGTAAAAGAGGTGATTGATTTTGCAATTGAAAAAGAACATGAGGCAGCAGCTTTTTACCGGGATGCAGCCAAACAGGAATCTTTTTCCGGTTCCAGGCAGATGCTGGAGGAATTTGCAAAAGAAGAGGACAAACATGCCAAACTGCTCAATGATGTGAAAGCCGGGACTGTGGGCAGGGATGTGGCCGGATACAAATTCAAATGGATTCCGGACATGAAACGCAGTGATTATGTGGATGATGTGGCATACAAACCCGGAATGGGATACAGGGATCTGCTCCTGCTTGCCATCAAACGGGAGGAAAAAGCCCTGAAATTATATCAGGGAATGCGCACAAAGGCTGAAGGTGCGGAAGCCAAAAAGGTTTTCAATATCCTGTGTCAGGAAGAGGCCAACCACAAACTGAAACTGGAAACCATGTATGATGATCATATGGCAACCATGGGGGATTGAGCCTCTTTCCTGAACACCGGCTATTTTTAAAGGACACAAACGGAATACAGAACATAAAACATGATTCTGAATATTTCCGGACAGGAAAAAACAGCCACAAAGACGCAAAGGATCAAAGATTCACAAAGATATTTTTCTTTGTGTTTCTTCGTGCCTTTGTGCCTTTGTGGCAATATTGCGTAAAACAGAGCAACCCTCCACTGGGATGTGCTGTATTCACAAAAAAGGTGGGTTTCGCTGTCGCTGCACCCACACTACTTTATGAGGAAAAGATTATGATGAAAAAATGTTTTTTTGTATTGCTCACTCTGCTGCTGGTTTCCCCTGCATTGGCAAAGGAAATTGGCGGAGTAAATCTGCCGGACACTCTGAAAGCCGGAAATGAGGAACTGCTTCTCAACGGCGCGGGACTTCGCACAAAATTTGTTGTGAAAGTGTATGCAGGCGGTCTGTATCTGAAAGCCAAAAACAGCGATGCGCAGAAGATTATCGCGGCAGATGAACCCATGGCTATCCGGATGCAGTTTATCCATGACGGCGTTGATGCAAAGAAACTCACAGACGCATGGAATGAGGGATTTGTAAACGGAACCGGAGGCAATACCGCGCCCATCAAAGCCGAAATTGACAAATTCAACTCCTTTTTTTCTCAGGAAGCAAAAAAAGGGGATGTGTATGACATCATCTATGTGCCGGGGCAGGGCGTAGAAGTGCATATCAAAGGCAAACTCATGGGCACAATCGGCGGTTTTGAATTCAAAAAAGCTGTGTTTTCCATCTGGCTGGGTGAAAAGCCCGCGGATAATTCCCTGAAAAAAGGAATGCTGGGAAAATAACAGAATTTTTTTCTGTGCAAACCCTAAGGGTTTTCAAAACCCTTAGGGTTTGCGAACAGGAAGGAGTGCAAAAATTAAGCGGAGCGGTTTTTTGCACACGCGGAACATCACTGTATTTCAGAGAATATGAATTTAAAATTGAAAAAATATGCAGAGAATGAAAAAAGGACATGTTTATGGATATTATTGAAGCAATAAAAAAACGGAAAAGCATCAGATCGTTCAAAAATGATCAGGTTCCGCAGGCAGTTATCCGGGAAATCCTTGAAACTGCATGCCGTGCGCCATCTGCAATGAATACGCAGCCCTGGGAATTCACAGTTATCACAAAAAATGTTTTGGATTCGGTTAAAAACAGCGTTATTGAAAAATTCAGAGCCGGTGAAAAACCTCATTCAGAACATTGCGTTACCGGATGGCCTTTGGACAGTGTTTACCGTGATCGTCAGGTCCAACTTGCCAAACAGATTTTTCAGATCCTTGATATTAAGCGGGAAGATAGGGATAAACGCACACAGTGGATGGAGAGAGGGCTTTGTTTTTTCAATGCCCCTGCTGCGGTAATTATCTGTGCTGACCGGATACTTGCCGAAGGTTCACCGGTATTTGACATTGGTGCTGTTGCCCAGACAGTCTGTCTGGCGGCCCTGCATTACGGTTTGGGAACCTGTATTCAGGATCAGGGTGTGATGTACCCGGAAGTATTAAGAAAATTCTGTAATATTTCTGATACCAAACAAATCATCATTGCGATTGCCATCGGTTATCCTGATTGGGATTTTCCGGCAAATCAGCTTGAAACTCCCCGTGAATCTGCTGATAAACTTACAGCATGGTGCGGGTTTGCCTGATTTAATATAATTTAAATCAGCCACGAATCACACGAATCTGCACGAATCGCACAAAACATAATCCGTGTAATATTCGTATCATTCGCGGCTTTACCATTAAATATTCTGAGTAATGGTATATGGTTGGAAAATTTGCATATTGTATAATCAAATGGAAGAATTGACAAATACGGTTTCGGAAAGCATTGCTGTTCTTGCTTCGGGCAAAGGCTGGCTGGCTGTGGAAAAACCTGCGGGCATGAGTGTTCACAATGATCCGGGCAAAGATGTCTGCTCTTTCGCAGCAGATCTCATTGCCAATGATCCTGCACTTGCAGAGAATACCGCATTTGATCCGAAATTTGGGATTCATCCGGTTCACCGTCTGGACAGACAGACCAGCGGCGTGATTCTGCTGGCCTGCCGTTCAGAAATTTTCCGCTATTTTTCCCTTCAGTTTGAAAAGGGACTCGCGGAAAAGAAATATATCGCGATTCTTCACGGAGAATTAAAGGAAAACAAAGGCATATGGGAATGGCCCCTGTCCGCAGAAGCAGGAGGACGGAATCTTGTGCAGGGAAAAGGGAAAAAACAGCAATGCCGCACCGAGTTTTGTGTACTGCGCCATACGCCGCATTATACCTGTGCAGAATGCCATCCCCTTACAGGACGCAAACACCAGATTCGGCGACATGCAAAACTGGCCGGTCATCCGGTTACGGGCGACAATCGTTACGGTTCTCTCCGTGCCGTGCGTTATCTGGAAGACAACTGCAATTTCAAACGCATGGGACTTCATGCCATGTCTCTTTCCATAACACTGCCCGGAGAATCCAAAGCAAGGATTATCCAATCTCAGGGAATGCCCCAGGCAATGGAAATGCTGCTGCAAAATGATGTACAGTAAAAAATGATTTCAGTCAGTGCTGGATGGTGGAGGATTAATTATGATAAATCAAATAGTTTCTGCTGTTTATGAACATGGACAGATACACCCTCTGGAACCTCTGAATATCCATGAGAATCAAAAAATAAAGATTCAGATTATTCCTGAAACAGTATCTGACCGATCCGAACAGATTATACAATTTCTCATACAAATCGGTTTACTGACTCCGCCACAGGGTTATTCTCAAATAACACCTGTGTCTGAGGAAGAACGCAGCCGGCTGGCGGAGATACTGGCTCAGGCAGCTTCCAAACCGCTTTCTGAGATGATTATGGAAGAGCGGGAACAATGATAAAAACATATTTTTTCGACAGCAGTGCTCTTGTCAAGCGGTATGTCAAGGAAAAAGGTTCATTGTGGATAAGGGAAATCACTGCATCTTACACAGGAAACATTGTTGTCATATCACGAATAACATGGGTGGAGGTTTTGAGTGCTTTTGCACGGTTGCAGCGTGAGAGCAAAATTGATTCAACAGATATTGCAGCAGCAGTTCAGATGTTCAGATATGATTTGGATACTTATTTCAAAGTGGTTGAAACAGGGCGGACTGTCATCGAAAAAGCAGGGGAATATGTTCAGAAACATCCATTGAGAGCCTATGACAGTGTACAATTGGCATCTGCAATGGCTTTGTATCCGTTTTTCTTACATATTGATCCGGAAATATTCACTTTTGTTTCAGCCGATGATCGTCTGACAAACGCGGCGGCAAAAGAAGGTTTACCAATAGAGAATCCGAATAATTATCCATAATTTTATGATATTATAAATGGAGATGTACTGATCGCTGTTTAACCAAATCTTTGCAAAGGATTGAGCGGACAAGTTGCCCAGCCGGTAAACTTATTGTTATGGCATAGAGTCTTACGATAAAAAGTCTTTGTATACGTTGAGGACAATAGCAGGATGAACAAATGAAGGTAGAATCTCAAATTGCGAAAGGTGCTTTTGGCGTGATCGAGCGTGTGACTCTGGATGATGGTACGCTTGCAGCACGGAAAATCTTTGACCCCGTCGCCAAGGAACTTCGTACTGACAAAATTCGGCAGAGATTCTGTCGAGAGGCTAAACTCCAGAAGGAATTGGGCGGTTCATTTGTGATGCCCGTTCTCACACATCAACTTGACGGCCCCGATCCTTGGTATGTAATGCCACTTGCAACCAGTTCTCTTAGCGATTGGATAAAAACTCATGAAGCAGCAGATCCGTCGTGGCACGACATACTTATTGCTGTATTGGATGCGCTCGACTACATTCATTCGTTGGAGTGCTTCCACCGGGATCTGAAACCAGGCAACATACTATTGCATGATGAGCGATGGACACTCAGTGACTTTGGGATAGCTCTACCTGCTATGTCCGATACTACACAGTTCACTGCCGTGAATAGTGTTTGGGGCACGACACTTTATATGCCCCCAGAGCAGGCCAGAAATTTTCATAACGTGGATGCACGCGCGGACATCTATGCTTTCGGCTGCATTCTCCATGATATCTACGGATTTGGCAATCGCGTTCCGCATCATGAGCAGTCGGCAAAGGGGCCGATGGGGGATATTATTGCAAAGTGCACCAAGACCGATTGTAATGGGCGATACCCGAGCGTAGCCGAAGTGCGCGTTGACCTCATTCGTGCAATGCGCGAAGTTGAGCCGCCTGAAGATGTGGAGTTCGCGAGTTCCGATTGGCTGGAACGCGTTCGATCTGACCAATGGACGCAAGAACAGGTATCCGAGTTTGTGGAATACCTTCGAAGCGAGCCATATGATGAGGATACTCTTCTTGACGAGCTTCGGCCAGCAGCGATTCGTTCGATACACGATGCCGATAATGGTGGGTGGTCTGATATCTGCTGGAAGTACTGTAGGCGGGCACATGCATCATTCTTATTTGATTTCTGCGATGTGATAGTGAAAGGACTTCAGACATTTTATGAGTTAGGTGGTGTAGCGATTCGCTCACTGGTCGTACACGCTACGGCGGAGTTGGGTTCATCACATAATCGTTGGCATGTAATGCGTCAGTTATGCACAATGGCAGGGTCGAAAATTGATGAAGCATTGGCACAGAGAATTATTCTTGATGCCAAACTTTCTGAAAATGAAGGCCGCTGTAGGATGAACCTGAATACCTGTGCGATTCAGATCAACGTGACTGTCCAATCAATGTATCATCCACGCATTGCTGCGTGGCTTGTGAAGAATGAAAATTAAATAGTAAGGTACTAACCGGCGATCAACCGGACAATTGACTCTTCGGCTACGCTCCATGGGCAGTTGCCGGTTATCTTTGCGATATACGAAAAACCGGCTTTCTGACAGAGAATCCCAATTGCTGATGAATATTAATAAAGGCATTCCGGTTAATGTTCAGCGCAGATATGACAAACTGATAGCCATGCGAAACAAAATTTGAAGAGCTTTTTGAAGAGCCAATAGGCAAAATACTGCTGAAAAACAGGAGAATAAGACTGACTGTCTTTGATCCCAAAAGAGAGGAGATTGTCAAATGGTTTCCTTAGATACCTATCGCAGCATCATTTGTCAGAAATTATCTGATTATACAAAAATACCATATGCTTATGGAGAAATAGAAACACGGACTGTTTTTGAGAAAGAAACAGACTGTTATCTGCTTCTGACACTCGGCTGGCAGGCAGATAAACGGATACACGGCTGTCTTGTTCATATTGATATTATCGGTGACAAATTATGGATACAGAGAGATGGCACTGAATATGGAATTGCGGAAGAGCTGGCTGATGCCGGCATTCCGAGAGAGAATATTGTGTTGGGATTTCACCCGTCTGATGTGAGAAAATACACCAATTACTGCAAAGGATAAGCCCCAATGGCAAATCTGTTCACAGACAGTTTTTTTCGCAAACAGATGGGAAGAATCAAGGCAGAACTTGGCATTGATGATGCCCGGATGGAAGAATATGCAAAAATTGTTCAGAAACGGGTTGATTATGTGAAGGATTTCAATCCGGATACCGACAGTGAGGAAAAGGACTGGCCCGGATTTGAAAGGGATGTGTTTCATGATCTGCTGGGATATAACATCAAAGATGATGATCCCTCGGACTACCATATTTTCCGGCAGAGCAAAGTGAAAGGCGCGGGAAAACACGGCGGAACCGGAAAAACAGACTGCACACTGGGGTTTTATTCCAAAAAAAAAGAAAGGGACGGAAATGATCCCGTGATTGTGGAATTCAAGGCTCCAGATACGAAAAATCTGGATGAGGCCGCAGATCAGTTGTGGAATTACATGAACCGTCATGAAAACTGCAGATGGGGAATTGTTTCCAATTTCAATGAAATCACTTTGTATCACCGGAACCGGGAAAGGGACAGAAAACAGACTTTTTATTTTGCCGTGCCGGACAAACAGAAAGAGACTGCATCCCCGCTGATCCGTTTTTTGGAAAAGAATGAAACAGAGGATGACAGCAGTAAATCCGCATGTATCGCAACTGATAAAGACGGCAATCAGTATGATTACACGGAACTGACAAAATTTCTTGCCATTTTCCGGAAAGACCGGCTGATTTGCGGGCAGGGAAAATCCCGGACTGAAGAAATGCTGGAAATGCAGGGAATTGAGGAAAAGAAAATTGAAAAGGAGTTTTATGAAAAATATTACCGCCTGAGAATTGATCTGTTCAATGAAATCGCGCTGCACAATCCGCCATACCGGAAAAAAAGGGCGGAACTGGTTGCAGTGACACAGAAAATTCTGGATCGCCTGATTTTCATCTGGTTCTGCGAGGATTCCAGGGAGGAACTGCTGCCCCGCAGCATTCTGCAGCGGCTGATTGGTTCTCTGATGAAAAAATCCCCGGATCTGCGGTCGGAAAATGATGTGTGGGATGAAATCCGGAAACTGTTCAAAGCCGTTGATGAGGGAAAAGGATTCAGCATCGGAAATGGTTACAACGCTGAATTGTTCAAGTCTGATCCCCGCATTGATAATCTGGTGATTCCCAACCGGATTTTTGAGCAGCAAATAAAACCCATTGGGGAAGAATATGATTTCGGACATGAAAATGAACTGAGTGTCAATATTTTAGGGCATATTTTCGAGCAGTCCGTCACGGATCTGGAGGAACTGAAACAGGAGCAGCCTGCTGACAAAAAAACCGGAAAACGCAAACGGGAAGGCGTGTATTACACACCGGAATACATCACCCGTTATATTGTAAAGCAGGCTCTGGGCGGATGGCTGGAGGAACGCAGAAAAGAACTGGGAAAAGAGAATCTGCCGGTTCTCACGGATGAGGTGAAAAGGAAAAGTCCGAAAAAAGGAGGGAAACCCGCAGTCCGGAAACCGAAAATCACTGAAAAAATGAAAAAGGATTTGCAGGCAGCCACCGGCAATGAGGAACTGATAACAAAACTCGGTTTGCTGAAATCCTCTTTCAAAGATGAGGCGGAACTGCGACTGGCGCTGTCCACTGTTCCCGAAGCCGCAGCATATACAGACATGATTGTGGAAATGGCAATGCCGGAGGATGCCGATCTTGCAGACTGGTACATTCTGGAAAAATACTGGAGAAGCTACCGGGAAGTGCTGAAAAATGTGAAAGTGCTTGATCCTGCCTGCGGTTCCGGCGCGTTTCTGATTCAGGCTTTTGATTATCTGCATGGGGAAGGAGAGAAGGTGAATCAGGCAATGGAAAGTCTGGGACTTGGCAGTGAAAATCTTTTTGATCTTGACAGGCAGATTTTGGAAAACAATCTTTACGGGGTGGATATAAACGATGAATCTGTTGAAATCACAAAACTTTCCCTGTGGCTGAAAACAGCGGTCAAACATAAGAAACTGAACAATTTGTTTAACAATATAAAATGCGGAAATTCCCTGATTGATGATCCCAAAGTCGCGGGAAAAAAGGCGTTCAGATGGGAAAAGGAGTTTCCGGAGATTATGAAAAACGGAGGATTTGATGTGGTGATTGGGAATCCGCCGTATGTCAGGGCTGATATTGATAATCCTGAGTATCAGAAACAAAGAAAATGGATGGAACATTCAGGTCAGTATGAAACGCTTTATGAAAAATGGGACTTAATGGTTCCTTTTATTGAAAAATCTTTAAAATTATCAAAAAAAGAGGGTCATTTTAGTTTTATAGTTTCCAATTCAATCACAACTTCAAAATATGCTTTTAAACTTTTGGATTGGATTCTTCAGAATTTTTATCTTAAATGTGTTGATTATTTTGATAAAATTGAAATTTTTGAGAATGTTGGTGTAATGCCTGTAATTTTGAGTATCAAAAAATCTCAGCAAAAAGATCCAACTGAAAAAATATTCAGAGTGGAAAAATTTGATAATGTTTCAATTCAAAAAGTTAATCCAAATGAAACTGAAAGAATCGGCATAAAAGTATTTAAAAAGGAATATGAGAATATTGATGTAAAAGTTGAGTCAATAAAACTTGGCGACATTTGCTATATGAGCAAGGGAATGGTTTTGAATTCGGATGAAAAAACAGCAAAAGGGGAATTCGCAAAAAATGATTTGATTTCTGATTCGATTGATGCGGTTCATTCAAAAAAATATATTGAAGGAAAAAATATCAAACGATATGAAATAACTGAGAATAAATATTTGGAATGGAATACCGGAAGAGTCCCGGACAAACTGAGCAGAGCAACTTTTCCGGAATTATATGCCGGGGCAAAAATTATGCGCGGAAGAGTTACGGAAGGCATTTTTGATGATACAGGAATTGTCTGCAATGACAGCATTGTGATTTTTAAAAGATTTTGTGACTTAAAGGATGTCGAAAATAACAGTCTTCACAATTCAATTGCAAAAAATAATTCTTCAGCCAGAGGAGAACTTGAAAAAATCTCAGAACATTTTGATTTAAAATATATTTTGTCGATTTTAAATTCAAAATATGCCAATAAGTATTTGAACAACAATCGAAGACATCGGCTTGAAAATTATTTTTATCCCGATGATTTCAGAAGATTGCCAATTCCCGCTATTGATCCTGATCAGCAGCGTCCCTTCATTCAAAAAGCAGACATCATGCTTGATCTGAACAGACAGCTTGCGGAACAGAAACAAAATATGTCTGAATACCTGAGCGTCAACCACAATCTGGACAGCTTCTCTCAGAAACTTCAGCACTCTGAAAATCTGGAATTTGCGGACTTCATCAAAGAAGTGAAAAAGAAAAAAGTGAATACAGACGACAAAAGCATTTATGAATCCATCAAAGATTTTCACAGCAGAATCAGGCAACTGAAATCAAAGATTGATGAAACTGACCGGGAAATTGATAAAATGGTCTATGATCTCTATGATCTGACAGAAGAGGAAAGAAAAACTGTGGAGCAGGCCTGCGCGTGACAATCGTTTGAATTTCAACGGGAAAGGACAGAAAAAGAATATTGCAAAATCATATATAACTGATGAATCAGGAAAGATTAAAAGTGTCATTCTTGATTATCAGCTATATCAGAAGATTGAAGAACTTCTTCCTGATGAAGGACTGCTGAAGGCTATGGAAGAAGTGCAGGACGAAGAAACAGTAGAATATGAGGAAGTAAGAGACTTGATAAGTCAGTTATGAAAGAATGTGAATCGGGAATTTATGATTTTTTTGAAACAATTTTTTAAATTAATATAAATTACAGGTGTTATATGCTTGAAGTTGAATATCTGATGACAAAAAATGGACAGCCAAAAGCTGTTCTTATTCCTATTGAACTTTGGAATAAAATTCTTCCCAAAGAAGAATTTTCAGCAGAGGAACTGTCAGAAGCGGTGGAAGATTACTGCCTGAACAGGGCTATGGATGAAGGCCAGAAAACTCCTTTGCTGAATCGTGATGAAGCCCTGAAATACTTGGAGGAATAATCATATTGGAAGTTTATTGCCGCAAAGTATTTTTAAGTGAGAGATAACATGCCAACAGTTCAATTAAAAGCAGAATTGTCATTTGATCAGATTGCAAATGCAGTGAAGCAGTTATCATTGGATGAACTGAACAGACTGTTTTCACATGTTATTTCTGTCCGTCCTTTGTATGAAAATCATCGGCTTTCGAATACTGAATCTGAACTGCTGATGAAGATCAATCAGGGCGTTCCTGATATTGTTCAGCAAAGATACAATGAACTGATTGCCGGACGGAACAAAAGGACGCTGACAGAAGAGGAATACAGTGAACTGCTGCAGTTGACGGATCAGATGGAAATGCTGGACGCAAAGCGTCTTGAATATCTTGCAGAACTGGCCCAGATTCGGAATAAGCCTCTTCCTTTGCTTATGAACGAACTGGGAATTGTGCCGCCGCCCGTATATGCGTAAAAATCGGATAACTGTCACCCTGAAAAGATCTGTTGCAGAACAGGCAGAAGGCTGCTGTGAATATTGCCTCAGTCAGTTGCGTTTTTCCATGCAGTCTTTTTCCATAGAACACATTATTCCTGCTGACAAAGGGGGAAAGACTGAGTCGGAGAATCTGGCATTGTCCTGTCAGGGATGCAATAATCACAAATAAAATAAAACCGAAGGATATGATCCTGTTACCCGGCAGTCTGTTTCGCTCTATCATCCGAGACAGCAGAAATGGAATGAGCATTTTGCATGGAACGCTGACTGTACAGAAATTATCGGAATAACACCGACAGGACGGGCAACTGTAAGCACATTACATTTAAATCGTGAGGGACTGGTCAACCTGCGGAAAATTCTTTACAGGGCAAGAAAACATCCGCCCTGAAAAATTCTCCTGCAAATTAACCAATTGAAAATTCTTAACTTATTTTGTTGTAACTGACAACTGAACACTGACAACTGACATCCGGAGGACAGGAAATGGATTATATCAAAATCCGGTTTGGAAACAATCTGGATAAACTCAGTACAGATTTTGGAAGCAATTTTGAGGAAATGTTCCGATCTATCAGCCCGCGCTTCACCTGCACGGAATGTTCATGGGCCCCGCCGATGGATATTTATGAAACCCATGATGAAATCATGATTCTGGCAGAAATTGCAGGCGTCAACCGGGATGATCTGGATATTGAAATCAATTCCAAAGCGGTAAAAATAGCAGGAAAACGAATGGATCTGCCCCGGCTGGAAAACGCAACCTTCCGTCTTGCGGAAATACAATGCGGAAAATTCGAAAGGGTGCTTTTTCTTCCCAGCCTTATCAATACGGAAAAAGTCAGTGCATCCTATCTGGAGGGACTGCTGCAAATCCGGCTGGTCAAACTGCCAATGGACAAAACCCGCAAAGTCACTGTTTCGGACGGATAAGGGGAAAAATATCAGATAGATCGGAAATAAAAAAGTGGCACATTATTCCAATTTGTGATTATTCAGCGTAGAACAGGCGTCCAGCCTGTTTTCGGCTCATGAACAAACTGGAAGTTTGTTCTGCCTTATTTTATGAACAAACTGGAAGTTTGTTCTACTTTATTTATGAACAAGCTGGAAGTTTGTTCTGCCTTATTTTATGAACAAACTGGAAGTTTGTTCTACTTTATTTATGAACAAGCTGGAAGTTTGTTCTGCCTTATTTCCGATAAGAAATATTATCTGAAAATCTGTCCTGCAATATATAAGCGAAAATTTCTGTAACCATAAGCTTTTTCGGAGGTAAACATGTCACAACAGCAGGCGGCTGTAGCAGAAAATACTGAAAATTTACCACAGACACTGCCCATACTCCCTTTGTTCGATGCAGTTCTTTTTCCCAAAATGGTGCTTCCCCTGATGGTCATGCAGGGAGAATCCATTCAGCTCATTGACGAGGCCATGACCAAAGACCGGTATATCGGGCTTGTGGTGGCAAAAAAAGCCATCAACAAAGACAGCAATCCCTCAGAGGATCTGGAATCCGTGGGAACCAGTGCGCTGATTATGAAAATGGCAAAAACCGATGACAACAGGGCCCAGTTACTTGTGCAGGGCGTCAGCCGTTTCACTGTCGGGGAATATGTGGAGGGCAAAGCCTATCTGCAGGCCAATGTGGAGCATATCCGGGAAGAGGAGGAGAAAGACAGAGAAATAGAGGCCATGATGGGCAATATCCTTGAACTGTTCACAAAAATTGTAACTCTGTCTCCAGCGCTTCCGCCTGAGATTGCGAATATGGCAAAATCCATCAAAGAAGCCGGGATTCTGGCAGATATGATCACTTCCACACTCAACTCCACCATTGAGGAAAAACAGAAGATTCTGCAAACCTTTGATATTCGCGCCCGGCTCAGGGAAGCCACCCGGATTGCCAATTACCAGTTGGAAATTCTGGAACTGGGCAACAAAATCCAGACCCAGGTCAAAGGAGACATGGACAAACGCCAGCGGGAATATTATCTGCGGGAGCAGTTAAAGGCCATTAAGGATGAACTGGGGGAAAAAGAGGAATCTGCTGTTGAAGTTGAAGATTACCGGAAAAAAATTGAAGCAAAGAATCTTCCGGAAATCGCGAAAAAAGAGGCAACGCGTGAACTGGATCGCCTGGCCCGGATGCATCCCTCATCGTCTGAATACACAGTCTCATCAACCTATCTGGACTGGCTGACTGCGCTGCCCTGGCATGACAGCACTGAGGACAATCTGGATATTGCCAAAGCCCGGAAAATTCTTGATGAGGATCATTTTGGTCTGGAAAAACCCAAAAAACGGATTATTGAATATCTGGCTGTGCGCAAGCTCAATCCGGAATCCAAAAGCCCGATTCTCTGTTTTGCAGGGCCTCCGGGAACAGGCAAAACCTCGCTGGGACAGTCCATTGCCCGTGCCATTGGCCGGAAATTTATCCGCATGTCACTGGGCGGTGTGCGGGATGAGGCTGAAATCCGGGGACATCGCAGAACCTATGTGGGCGCGCTTCCGGGCCGTGTGATTCAGGGCATACGCAGGGCAGAATCCAACAATCCCATTTTCATGCTTGATGAAATTGACAAAGTGGGAAGTGATTTCCGGGGCGATCCCTCGTCCGCTCTTCTGGAGGTTCTTGATCCGGAGCAGAATTCCACTTTTTCTGATCATTACCTGGATGTTCCCTTTGATCTGTCCAATGTCATGTTCATCACCACAGCCAATATTCTGGATCCCATTCCCCCGGCATTGAGAGACAGAATGGAAGTGATTGAAATGCTGGGATATACAATGGATGAAAAACTCAGCATCGCCAACCGTTATCTCATTCCCCGGCAGAGAAAGTCGCACGGTCTCAAAAACGGGCAGATCACTTTTACCAACGGAGCCATCCGGCAGCTCATCAACGGTTACACCCGTGAGGCAGGTCTGCGGAATCTGGAGCGGGAAATAGCGTCCATCTGCCGGGGAGTGGCAGCCAAAATCGCTTCAGAAGAAGCTGAATCCGTAGCCATTACAGTGGGCAATATTGCCAAATATCTCGGCCCTGTGAAATTCATGCCTGAAACAAAAATCAGAACCTCTGTGCCGGGTGTGGTGACAGGGCTGGCATGGACCCAGGCGGGCGGGGAAATTCTTTTCATTGAGGCCACTGCCATGAAAGGGAAAAAAGGACTGATTCTGACCGGTCAGCTCGGAGATGTGATGAAGGAATCTGCCACTGCCGCGCTGAGTTTTGTCCGTGCCAATGCAAAAAAATTCAAAATCAGTGAAGACTGGTTTGAAAACCACGATATTCACATCCATGTCCCGGCAGGCGCAATCCCCAAAGACGGGCCGTCCGCAGGTGTGACCATGCTCACTGCCCTGGCCTCGCTGATCACGAACCGTTCAATTCACAAAGATCTGGCCATGACCGGTGAAATCACGCTGCGGGGGCTGGTGCTTCCTGTGGGCGGTGTCAAGGAAAAAGTGCTGGCCGCGCACAGGGCAGGCATAAAAACTGTGATTCTGCCCAAATGGAATCAGAAAGATCTGGAGGATATTCCCAAAAAGGTGCAAAAGGACATTACATTTCATTTTGCGGATAAAATGATGGATGTGCTGGATATTGCGCTGGTAAAATAACACAGTCCGAAAAATTCCGGGGGTTTTGAAAAGTCCCCCGGTTTCCGGATGACAATCTTTTTCTTAAAAACTGTATGAACAGGAGAGCAGCAGATGAAAAAGAAAAACAGGAGGATATTCCCCTGCGGTGTGTGCATCGGACTGAGCATTGTGCTTCCCTTTTTTTTCGGATGTGCTGCCCCGGCAGTGCAGCCGCAGCCGCTGGGGGGGTTCCATAAATTCAACAAACAGCGGGTGGTGAAAAAAAGGCGGCTTCCGGTACCATCATCAGGCCCGGTTGATTATTATTCCGCAAGCTGCCGTCCCTACAAGGTGGGAGATACCTGGTACAAACCACTGGCCCATGCCAAAGATTTCCGGCAGAGGGGCATTGCCTCCTGGTACGGAGAGGATTTTCACGGCAAAGCCACTTCCAGCGGGGAAATCTATGATATGCACGGCATTTCCGCAGCGCACAAGATACTGCCTCTGCATACCTGGGTGCGGGTGCGCAATCTGGCAAACGGCAAATCCCTTGTGGTGCGTATCAATGACCGGGGGCCTTTTGTGGCAGGCAGAATCATTGATCTTTCCATTGGTGCTGCCAGAGAACTGGGAGTTTACGGCCCGGGAACCTCTGAAGTGGAGATAGAGGCTTTGGGCATAGCCAGACCCGGCGGATCAAAAACACCTATGCAGGCCATGTATATGCCTGTGGATTATGACAAAGGAACCTATGCCATACAGGTGGCCGCGTTCGGTGACCGGGGAAATGCGGAAAAATTCGCACATCAACTGCGTCAGACCTATGAATATGCCCAGATCAAACCTGCTTACTGTCCTGAGGGCAAACAGAAACTTTACCGGGTTCTGGTGGGAAAATGCACATCCCTTGAACAGGCGGAATTGTATCAGAATACCCTGAAATCCAAAGGATTCCAGAATATTTTCATCATTGCGGACTGATGGGAGCATCATTGGAAAACCTGAGGGGAAATCCGGTTTTCCGGCTCCTGAACAGCTTTCCTTATTTGCAAATATCCGGTGAGTGCCAGACTGAAAATTTGGCACTCGTCATTTTCCCAAACTTTCAGTCCGGAGTTGCCATTTTACCACAAAGCCCCTTTTGACCGGCCGCATATTGCCCGCTCAATTGAGAAAAATCTGACAACATTGATCTGTGATTCATATTTTGCAGGATGGGATTTTCTGAAAAAATCAATAGCGAATCGGTATTATTGCTGTGAATCAGATTTCTGCCCCGGTGCCTGACTGTCTGTATTTTCCATACCGGGCAGCCAGATTTCCACACAGGTTCCCTGATTGGGTGCTGAATCAACGCGTATCATTCCGCCGTGGTTTTGCACAATGCCATACGCTGCGGACATGCCAAGACCGCGGCCGCAAAATTTGGTGGTGAAAAAGGGCTCAAAAATTCTTTCACGTGTCCCGGCATCCATTCCGGAACCCGTATCCCGGATATGAATTACCGCATAACTGCCCGGATCAATATCTGAAAGCCCGTTCATACCGTTATGGTCAATACACCTGTTTTCAGCAGAAATATACAGTTCCCCCTTATTATCCATTGATTCAACTGCATTGGATATTATTGCCGCAATGACAGTTTCAAGCTGTGTTATATCTCCGCTGATCATATGAATATCTGCCTTGATCTCTGTGCTGACTTTGATTGCGGGAAAAAATCTGATCCTGTCTGAATGAAAAACTTTCTGAATCAGATCATTGACTGAAATCTTACGGGTCATGTATTTGCTGCCGCGGGCATATGCCATGAGCTGCCCGGTGAGCATGTGCATGTGACCGGCTGATTTGTCTATCGAATCCATAAATTTCTGTGTCTGCGGAGACAGACTGCTTTTCATTCTGATCAGATCCAGATTGCCGTAAATGCCGGCGAGTGCATTGTTAAACTGATGGGCAATGCCTCCGGCCAGAGTTGCCGCTGCCTGCATCTGACGGGTCTGCTGCATCTGATAATCAAGACGTTTTTTCTTTTCTTCCATGACAATCCGTTCTGTCACATCATACACCGAGGTAAATATCCTGCTCCACGATTCATGAAATCCGGCCGGAATGGTGCTGATGATCAGAAGGCAGAGCCGTTCACCCCTTAATGACTGTGCCTCAATCTCAGCCTGATATTTGCCTTTCTGCCAAAGGGTGATGATTCTGTCTCTCAGATAATCCTTGCCGCTCTGGGGAGTCATTGTGCGCGGCAGATTGTTCATCAGGGTCGTCATTTCGTCTGCCCTGAAAAGCCTCAGGGTTGCCTGATTGACGGCTGTCACCCGCATCATCTCTTTGCAATCAAGGAGCTCCCTGGAATTTTTTATCAGACAGGCATCCGGATCATCTTTCATATTTCTGGAAATTTTATCAAGATATATTTTCAGTTCAGACCAGTCCTCTTCCCAAAGTGACACGGCTGATTCTTCAAAAAGGGCGCGATAGCGCTCTTCACTTTGACTCAGCAGTTTTTCCGACTGGATACGCCGTTCAAATTCATACTGCAGTTTGACATTGGCTTCACGCTGATATTTTTCCGCTGTTTTATACTCATTCTGGGAACGAACCAGATCATTCTGCACTCCTGTCCGAATTTTTTCACTCATCAGAGAAAGATTCGTTATAATGACAAGTGCGAGAATCGTATTCAGTTTGAATATTCCGGAGGAATAGGCATCCCAGCATGGCAACTCTATTGAAATAATCAGAAAAATCGTAACAATGGTAAAAGCAAGAGCAGAATAAATGCCGATCTGTTTACCAAAAAAGAGAGAAACAGAAAAAGGATATAAAAACAGCCAGGGCAGAAAAATATAAATATCATCACTCAGCAAACCTATCCAAAGACTGACCGCGAGAAGACCAAAAGCAAAGCCTCCTGACAGCTGTTTCAGCCTTATCAGTTTATCAATTGTTTTCATGCGGGTCAGATAAAGGGAGGCAATGGCATTGATAAACAGCAGGGCGAAAATCAGTGACTGGCTGCGGTTGCCGAGACAAAAATGGAAAATACTGAAAAAAAGGAAGGCGGCTGAACCCATTATTACAATCCACGGGTTCAGTTTCCTGTGGTAACCAATCTCTGTAATGAGTGTTCCGTCTTCCTGGTTCTGCGTCTTATTATCAGTATCTGCCGGCATTTACTTTTCCTTTTAAATCAAAAAAAATTACAGCATTTTTTTTCAGTCAGGAATCTGATATCCGGAAAAAACCGCAGATTTTTGTTAATGTGGGTTCGGCATAAGCACGGGGCAGACGTACAGCTTCTTTCTTCAGACTTTGTGACTCTTTGCGCTTTGCGGCAGCAATTTATTTTATCTCAACCCTACGGTTTTGGCTGCGGCCTTCTTCCGTATCATTGGATGCTGCCGGTTTGCTGAATCCGTATCCCGCAGCTTCGAACCTTTCAGCACTGACACCTTTTTTCATCAGCCATAATTTGACAGCCTCAGCCCGTTTTTCTGAAAGTTTCATATTGTACCCTGCGGATCCCGCATTGTCTGTATGTCCTTCCAGCCGGACATGCAGACCGGGATTGTTTTTCATCACTTCGGCCACATGGTTCAGTGCAGAGAAATATTCGGATCTGATTTTCCACTGATTATAGTCAAACAGCACATTTCCGATAATCCAGCAGCCTTTTTCATCCACCCGCACACCTTTGGGTGTATCCGGACAGTCATCATTCCGGTTTTCCACACCGTCTCCGTCCGCATCCTCTCCGGATACCGGAACAGTTTTTACTTCCTCCGCACTTTCAGCAGCCGGTCTGCCTGCCGAAGGTTTCAGAAAGATTTTTCTGACAAACCCTGCCATATCTGTAGGAGAGCTGATGGTACCGGCCTTTTCGGCAAATCCGCATTCTCCTGCCAGCGCCACTTCCTCCATCATCTCTTTCCCTTTTGGATTATCTCCGAAAAAAATAGTATAAATGCAGATATTTTCGTCCAGAACTGTTTTCATTTCCCTGGCGGATGCGGCAGGATTGTCTGCAGCCATTCCGTCACTGAGAACAATCACCGCGGATTTTCCCTTTAATGCCTTGAGATCCTCTGTGCCTTTCTGAATAGCCATACCCAGAAAACTTTTGCCGGCCGGGCCCGAAATATCATAAAGAGCATCCTCCAGAGTTCCGGTTATGGTATCTCCTGAAAAGCCGCAGATCAGTTCAGTTTCACTTCCGGAAGGGGTGTTTCCGCAGATCCTGAGTCCGCCGAGCAGATTAATCTTCGGAATGGTACGGTTCATATGTACCAGTATTTCCCTGGCAGTTTCAAATTTCTGTTTTCCCCTGTAAGACCCTGCCATCGAATCCGAGGCATCCAGAATAATCAGAAAATTGTCCACCCCCTGCACATATTTCCCGGACTGCACCGGGGGATTGAGATCCCTGATTTGAAAATCCGGCCGTTTGGACGCACAGCCTGCCACCATAAAAATAAGTCCTATTGCGGCCAGTGTTCCTGCATATGTCCTCGTCATTTTTTTCTCCTTTGTTTTCAGATTTTTAAATATGGAAACACATATCTGCTGTCTGTTCTGCCAGAATCGGGGGAATCAGACATTGGGCGATTTCTGAAAATAAATATATCAATTCAGGTTCACAGGCACAGGACAAAAGCTGGAAGCTTTTGATACTTTTGTGGTATATTCTTTCAGGAAATCACCTTGTCGGAAATAAAAAAGAGCGGTGCAACTCATAAACAGGTCGGAAGCCTGTTCTTCATTATTTCCGGCAATGTCTGTTTTATATGCTGAACGCGGAAAAAAGTCAAAACAAAACAGGCGGGAAAATTTATAACTTTTATTATGAACAAAAAAATACCCCCCCGGCATATGCACAGGATATGCACACCGGGGAGGTACCTGTTTTCGGTTGATGGGCCGAATGATTCCTTAGCTGTTATAAGGAGTTATCTGGGGGTCAGTTCCACCCGCCGGTTTTTGGCCCGGCCTTCCTTTGTTGCATTGGAAGTCGCAGGTTTTGCTTCCCCGTATCCCACTGTTGTCAGGCGGGACGGACTGATGCCGCCTTTGTTTACCAGATAGTCTCTGACAGCATTGGCACGTCTTTCAGAAAGTTTCTGGTTGTAGGCATCGGAGCCCACGCTGTCTGTATGACCTTCAACTTCCACGTTCAGATATGAATACTTGTTCATAATCTGCACCACTTCGTCGAGGGTCGGATAATACGGAGCTTTGATTACTGACTTGTCAAAATCAAAGTTGATGTAAAGCACCCAGCAACCTCGTTCATCCACTCTTGCTCCCTGAGGTGTGCCCGGACATTTGTCAAGCACGTCAGGTACAGTATCCTTGTCCGCATCATCATCCACCGGTGCAGGCGCGGGCGCGGGCTCAGGTGCGGGTACAGGTGCAGGTGCAGGTGTAACCGGAACCGGTGCAGGTGCAGGTGCAGCCGCCGGCATTTCGTATGCGCTCAGGATTGTCGCAAAGGTTTCTCCGCTATATGCTGCGGGACTTTTGCCCAGCACAATCTTTCCGTCGGAAACCTTGGCGTAATCCGTACCGCCCAGTTTCGCTTCCACTGCTTCCGGAGAAAGAGTCAGTCCGTAGGCTGTCAGAATATTGTGAAAATCAACCGGGCTGTATGCTGTTGAAGTGCCTCCGAACACAGGCTTTCCGTCTTTCACCTTTGCATAGGTGCCCGGAACAGCAGCCGCGGCTTCCGGGCTCAGAGTCAGACCCTGGGCTTCCAGAAGCGCGTTGATGGTATCCGGGCTGTACGCGGTTATGGGTTTCATGATTTTACCGGATGCTTCCGGTGTCAGTTCAAGGGCAAACGCAGGCAGCCCAATGCACAGGGCCGCACACAGCAACGCAATAATTTTTTTCATCTTTCCTCCTTTGATTTACATTGAATTTTCATCTTCTCATTAAGATTGTAAAGTTAAAACAGACAATTAAACCAAAACCACCTCCTTTCCGGTATATTTTATAGAATAAAATGCAAAATCAGGCAAGCAGAAAGGTTCCAATGCCTGCCGGAAATTTATATTCGCGGCTCTGTTTTCAGGCAGATTCCTTAACATATCCGGATGTTTTCCGGTTCTGCCGATATTTTACGCATTCCCCTGAATCAGAAGCAGCGCTATGCCCGGATTTCAGACAGATTCACCTCATCTGTCTATGATTTGCAAAAAAACAGCCTGTGCAATTTTCCTGCCCGGAAACCCTGATGATTTTCAAAATCCTCAGTGTTTGCAGCATGTTATTTTGGTACAGACCATTACTGGCCGAAAGGCAGCTTTTTCAGGAAATCTCCTATTTTCTTCCCGGCCTCCCCGGAAGATTTCCCTTCCTCAGCCTCTTTCTTATCCTTTTTCCTGCCGGGTTTCAATATCTGATCCACAGCCCCGCTGATTCCTTTTTTGGGGTCTCTGAGGATTTCCTTTACCGTATCCTCCGGCATCTGCCGGATCATTCCCAGCAGGTCAGGCTGGAAAGATGGCCGGGAAAATGTGCCGCCCACCAGCACCGGAACCATGATGCCCCGGTGCATTTGGGAATCACCTTTGGCAGTGACACTTGCGACAAATTTGGGAGTTATCCGGAAATCCAGTGATTCCCGGTTCAGATCCGCGGTTCCCTGTCCTTCAGCCCGGAGAAATGGGGATACCAGCGAAGTCCTGGACACATTCACCACACCGCTGCGGATATCGGACAGGATTTCAAATTCTGAAAAATCTGTCCGTCCGCTGTCTTTTTCCGCTCCGCTGAGCAGCCCGGTCTCAAAAGCCCGGTCAATATTTCTGACCATTGAGGTCAGATCAATTCCCCTGATGGCTCCGTCTGTGAAAAGCAGGTTTCCCTTTCCGCTGAGACTCTGCCGGATCTGTTCAGGCCGGTCACCTTTCATGCTTGCAGAAACACTTGCACGGGTTTTTCCTTCCAGAAAATCCTTATTCACTGTGTCCCTGAGCAGGGGACTGATCTGAATTCCATCAGCATTCAGGGAAATTTCGCTGACAGGCGTGTTTTGGCGGAAATCCGCTGTGCCTTTCACCGTCAGATTTCCCCCGTAAAGTCCGGTCGTCAGGGGATCAACTTTGAACATACCGTTTTTTGATGAAATTTTCAAGGATAAATCTGAAAGTTCCGTTTTGGAAATCCTGAGTCTTCCGATTCGGGCTTTTCCGTCCAGGGAAATATTTCTCAACAGGTTGTAATCTGAGGCTTTCTGAGTGTCTGAGGCTTTTTTCCGTTCTTTCACCGGGGAAGCGGGCGGCAGCCAGGAATTCAGATCCAGACTGTCAAGTTTTCCATCAAAGCGGATATCGGGTGCGGCAGACACAGGTTTCACCTGCAGGGAGAATTGCAGATTTGACTGATCCAGATGCAGCATCCCGCCGGAAACCGACAGGGAATCCGCACTGCCTTTGACATTTCCGCTGAAACCGGCATTGTCAAATGCCTGGGGATTTGCGGTTTTCATGGGGAACGGGATACCCATATCTGCCATGAGTTTCCGGGGGGAAAAAGGGGAAATTCCGACATTCATATCTGCTTCCGGACGGGTGAGAATATTGCTGACCCGGCCTTTCATCTCTGCTTTCAGATGACTGAAGGCGCTGAGAGTGATTTCAAGGGGAAAACTTCCTTTGTTCAGCGGGCCTGCACCGGTTTTCAGGGAGACCGGCTGCCTGTCTTTAAGAAAAGAAAGGGAGAGAGCATACTTCCCTTCTTTGCCGGAAAGGGCAAGATGCACATCCTGAAATTCTCCAAAAGATGCCTTCAGATTTCCGACACGCAGAGAGGTCTTAACTTCGGCACGGTTCAGCAGAGATTCATCCGGTGCTTTTTTTTCTGCGTTCTCCCGCTTTTGGGATTTTTTTTCTGTCTGCTGCGGAAAATAAGGTTTCAGATCAATGGTATCAGCTTTCATATCCAGACTTATCCGGGGCCGGGCATCCGGGCCGGCAAAATTTCCGGCCTGAAAGGAAATATCCGCATGGGACTGATCCAGTCCGATCTTTCCCTCAGACAGGGAGATTTCATTTGCACTTCCTTTTATAAAGGCTTTTAATGCCGCATATCCGAAAGCCTCCGGAGCCGCAGCCAGGGGAAAGGGAATCCCCAGAGCATCCGTTATCCTGCGGGGATAAAGGGAAGGTATTTCCACCATGAGTTCCCCTGCGGGCGATTTTCCCAGATTTTCCGCATGACCGCTGAATTTTATTTCCGCGAGTTCAGGAGCCATGCAGGAAATATCCAGTGGGATTCTGCCCTTTCCCCGGTCTTTTCCCAGAGGGCCGATACTTCCTTCAAGGGAAATCGGATGTCCGTCCGCTTTTGCTGCAAAAGAGATATGGATGGGATGTTCAAAGGACATATCTCTGATTTTCAGATGCAGATCCGAGATTTCCTTCCGGGTTTCCGCAGCATGATCGATCCAGACAACGGTTCCCCCGGTGATGGACAAATCTTTGACAGCAAAAGCCTGCATCACCGGATCACCGCTTTTTTCCGCAGGAGTTTCCCCTGTTTCTCCGGACATGTTTCCGATATTCTCCCAGTTTGCCCGTCCATCCAGGTTTTTCTCCAAAATAATAAGTGGTTCTTCCAGAATTATCTGTTTCACAATGATATTCCGGGACAGAAGCGGCAGTGTCTCCACCCTCACCTCACAGGATTTGACACGGACAAAAGTCTTTTCCGCAAAATCCGGGGGACTGCCAACAGAAACATCTGCCGCTGAGAATCCGAGCCTGGGGAAAAGGGAAATATCCATTTCTCCGGACAGTGAAACCGGACGTCCCAGCGCATCAGACATCTGTTTTCCGATTTGGGGTTTATACTGCCGGATGTCGAAAAACGCGGGAATGCTCAGCACTGCCCCGGTCAGGAGCACTGCTGCAATGCATCCCGCTATCAGTATCCGTTTTGCCCATTTTTTCATGAGTAACCGTCATATCCCGGGGGCAGAATTTTGGGCTGCCCTCAGGATTTTTTATTTTTCCGTATCAGCTTCCGGTCAGAGGGCGGCAGTGCCGCCCTCCCATTTGCCGCATCAGCGAATCCGTTTGAATTCGGCCCGCCGGTTAAGCACCCGTCCGTCTTCTGTCTCATTGGAGGCAAAGGGTCTGTGGAAACCGTAACCTTCCACAGCAAGCTGATCCGGTTTGGCTCCCTGGCTGAGCAGGTAGGACATGACTGCCATGGCCCGCCAATGGGAAAGTTTCATGTTGTAGTCCTCTGTCCAGATCGTACAGGTATGACCCTGAACAGCAAGCTGCACTTCCGGATTGAGCCTCAGCACATACGCGATGTCGTTGAGCATGGGGATGTATTCCGGCTTGATATTCCACTTGTTCAGGTCAAACTGCACCTTGCCGAGAATCCAGCATCCATCCTTGTCCACCTTTGCACCTTTGGGTGTTCCGGGACATTTGTCCTTGTCATCGCATACACCGTCACCGTCCTCATCCGGACATGGCATGCGGTCAGCCAGACGTTTTCTGCGGGTAAATACATCGTCTGCAAAGGTTGCCATATTGTCATCCGGTATCAGATCGTCTGACGTGACCATGTATCCGCATTTTCCCTCTTTGGCCACATCCCGCAGGAGTTTGAATTTTTCATGATACCGCCATTTTTCTTTTGGCACGTTTTCCTTGTCAAAGGGAAAATCATCGCCCACAGCCACGGTATAGATACATATCCGGTCTCCGTATCTCTCCTTGATCCGTCTTGCGGCCATCACCGGATTGGGCTCATCTTTGAATATTTTTCCGTCACTGATGATCACCAGTGCCAGGTAATCGGTGGGCCCGCCGGGCGCGGCCTGAAAATCATCGCTGGCCCTGTCAATGGCCATGGACAGGGGACTCTTCCCGCCGGCCCATCGGATAACCTCTATGGCATCGGCATATTCCTCCCGGTTATAGCCTTTCATGCCATAAAGCAGGGAGGTGTTTGTGGTAAAGGCCCCTGCCTCCCATCCGTAGCGCCTGAGACCTCCGAAAAGCGGACGATCCGGCGTTTTTTTGTTGAAACGCCGGGTAATGTCCTTGGCCACCTTGAGTTTGATCTGCTGCTGATAGGGCAGAAATTTGGAAGCTGATGCATCAATGATCACCAGAAAATTGTCCACATACTCTATCATATATTTTCCGAACTCAAGTTTCTGGGGATCCACAACAAAAGATTCCGGGTAAGATTCTGCCACACTGCCTTTTCCTCCCCCGGAAACTGTTCCTCCGCCAGGGGCCGCGGCTTCTGTACCATCCAATGCCTTTGCATCGAATTCACTCTGCGTTTTCTGGGACGCACATGCCATGAATGCGATGCCAAGTGTTAAGAGAAAAACAGCCTTTAACCAAGATCTTGCCATCCTGTCACCTCCGGGTCCGTCATTGCGTTCCTGATCAAAAAAAATCCCTGCAACGAAATATAAAAAAAATTAACTTTCTTTCCAAATGGATACAGACCTTTTTTTTCTTAAAGGCCCGCGTCCGGGGCTCCATGCATCAGATACCATATTATACACATTTGAAAAGTTCAAGCTTTGACTTATATTTATGCACTGCCGGATGAAATATTTTCCTTTTATTACTTTGCTGTTCGCGGATATGCAAGAACAATATGCGGAATAAACGGGAAAATATGAAAAAAAGCATTTTTTTTCCAAACACGGGGGAGGCGGGATGGAAAATATGTGATTTAAGGACTGTACAGAATATTTCTCTTATGTCATAATTATGTCAGTTGCAAATAATAAAGATTAAGGACGGTCATATGGCGCAGGAAAATGATATTGTATTGATTTATTTTGAAAACAACCCTATTGTGTTTGCCAGGATAGAAAGCATCCTGCCGGACATCAAGCCGGACTGGTACCATGTGAAACTGCTGATGCTGCAGGTCCCCCCGCAGCCGGTGACATGGATTCTCCGGAATGCCTATATCAACGGGGACGAGTTTACCATGAACGGGAAACTCATCCGCATGGAACTTGTGGTCTGCCCGGAGGACAGGGAAATGCCGGAAGAAAGGGAGGAGAGGGAGGAAAAACCGAAAAAGGAGGGTTCCGGCAAAGGCAGCGGCAAGGTTATATCCCTCAGCAGCCGCAGGAAACGGTAAATGTCTTTTAACCTTTTCCGGACGGACCTGCTTTTTCAGGATAATGTGACAGTGCTCGCGCCGCTGGCAGGTATCAGCAACCTTCCCTTCCGCATGCTTGCCAAAGAGGGCGGATGCGATCTGGTCTGTTCCGAGATGATCAGTGCAAAAGGCATGGTGTTTCAGGCACGGAAGACCCTGCAGTATCTCGACAGCGTGGCCGGGGAAAAACCTTTTTCTGTTCAGATCTTCGGAGCAGAACCTGACAGTATGGCCGAGGCTGCGAAAATTGCGGAAGCCTCGGGCGCTGATATTCTGGATATCAACTTCGGATGTTCGGTGAAAAAGGTTGTGAAAACAGGGGCCGGTGCAGCTTTGATGAAAAATCCGGTGCTGGCACGGGCAGTGCTGACCGCTGTAAGGAAAGCCATCTCCATTCCCCTGACCATCAAAATCCGGAGCGGATGGGATCCTTCCGGAGAACAGGCTCTGAACATTGCCCGGATAGCCGAAGACTGCGGCGCGGATGCCATTGCAGTGCATCCCAGGACAGCTTTGCAGGGGTTCAGGGGAAACGCGGACTGGTCAGTGATTGCCAGGGTGAAGGAATCTGTTTCCCTTCCGGTCATCGGCAACGGTGATATTATGGATGCGGCTGATGCTCTGCGGATGAAAAAGGACACCGGATGTGATGCAGTGATGATTGGCCGGGCTGCTGTCAGCAATCCCCGGATTTTTTCCCAGGTAAAGGCCCTGTGCAAAGGAGAAACCGTGAAAGATATGGATATGGACATGCAGTTTGACATGATGCTCCGCTATCTCCGTAATTCGGTCAAATATCTGGGGGAAAAAACAGCCTGTTTCATGCTGAGAAGCCGTCTGGGATGGCTCTCCAAAGGCATACCCCACAGCACCCGCTTCCGGGAAGCCATACGGCAGATATCTTCTGAAGCCGAAGCACTGGAAAAGATCATGGCCTTCCGGGAGGCAGCGGCGGAAAGGGAGGCATAGGTGTTTATATGCACACATATGGCGGCTCCGGTCCTGGCTGCCGGAAGCATCAATCTGATCCGGATAAAAAGTGGCAGAGAAAGGCTGTTTTCAAACCGTGAAATGATGTATACCGGTCTGTGCGGTGGGCTGCCGGATATTCTTTCGCCACATATCCGGCTGGCCGGACGTATGTCGAGCCTGACCCATACCCTGTGGTTTCTGCTCGCGGCTTTTATTTTTTTGGGGATACTCTGTTTTGCCTTTCCCGGCCGCTTCCGGTTCCGATGCGGTCTTATGTGCGGGGCAGCCATTGCCATGCATCTTTTGGCAGATGCGGTTTCCGGGGGAATCGCACTTTTTTTCCCGCTTGATACTTTGGGCATTGGCCATTATTATATCCCCCCGGTGATGTGGTTCCCTCTGGATGTGGCAGCGGTCAGTCTTACTCTGGCAGTGCTGTCTTTTTCAAACCTCATGGAAAGGCAGATGAACCGGACTGAGTGATAAAGTTGTCCGGAACTTGTTTTTTCTGCAGAGGGCACAGAGGATTAATATTTTCAACCCTCAGCAGATCGAAAACTCCCTCCCCCTCAATGGGAGAGGGAGAATTAAGGAAATTTTAGATCTGCTGACCCTTAGCGGTTTTTCAACGGATTTGGCCTGCTACCCTCTATTTTAGAGACAATGCCGTTTCCCTAAGCAGAAAATTCCCCTCCCCCGGCGGGAGGGTCAGGGGCGGGGCGCCTTAAGGAAACGGCATTGATTAGAGATGAGTAAAAAAGACAGTTGATAAAGGAGGAGGTATCCCAAATGGTGATGACAAAATTTCTTCAGGAAGCAAAAAAATTTGAGATTCAGGCATACAAAAAGCCCCGTGATGTGAAAATTCTGCAGCAGGAAAATATACCCTTTTCCGGTTCGCCCCTGAAGCATCCCTATGACAAAAACAAGGTCATTCTGGTGGCAGATCCATACAGCAGCAATACCTTTTATTATGAATTCAATACGGCAGACATAGTGTTTGTGGAAGACCTGCCCAGTATGGTGAGTCTGGAAGGGGAAACCATCAGCATGGCGCGAATATGGGTAAGAAAAAGATCCATCGGGGTCAGATGCACCCCCTTTGTTGTGGAGGATATCGGTATTATTCCCAATGATAACAAATAACAGAAAACATTTTCACATGACTGTTTTTCCTTTTGAAGCAGAAAAAAAAATTTTTTCTTGACTTTGAACGGCTTTTCGGTTATAGATTGAATGTTCTTTTGCTGATCCCCAGTAGCTCAGTCGGCAGAGCAGGTGGCTGTTAACCACCGTGTCCGCGGTTCAAGTCCGTGCTGGGGAGCCATGATTATCCCAGCCCGATCTGATTCAGATCGGGCTTTTTTTATTCATACCATCCCCGCCTCATCCGATCTCATGCAAAAAAGACTAAAAATTATGAGACCTCATCTTCCTCTCCGTTTTTTTGCCATTCCAGAATATGTTTTTTCACAGTGCGCCGATCCAGCCCAGTCTGACGGGACACGGCCTCATAGGTTCCCAGTCTTTTCCACAGCAACGTGCAGTAACCGGACAGCAGAGCCTGCGCGTCCAGATTTCCTTTTTCCATGCCATCAGTCAGCCGGGAATACAGATCCGGAGCCGTATGCCGGTAATCGCCTTCATACTGGCGTTTGAGCAGGATGCGGCGCACGCACTGCTCCAGTTCCCGCACATTGCCGGGCCAGGGATATTCCATTCCCAACTGTGCAGAAATCACCTGTTTCACCATGTCCGTCAGTTCCGGAGAGGGATTTCCCACAATGCGCTCCACTGTGTGGGAAAGCAGATCATCCAGTTCCTCCGGATCTTCCTGAATGCGCTGGCGCAGGGGCGGGACAGTGATCATATCTGAACAAAGCCGGTAGAAAAAATCATCCCGCAGCAGTCCTTTTTTGCGCATTTCCCGGAAATCCCGGTTGGTGGCTGCAATCACTCTGCCCTGAAACCGCTGTTTCTGATGACTTCCCACCGGGCAGTAGGTGCGCTCCTGTAGAATCTGCAGCAGTTTGATCTGCACGGGAACAGAAACCTCGCCCACTTCATCCATGAAAACAGAGCCATAGGGACTGCAACGGTCAAAAATGCCTTTGTAATCCTCAGTTGCGCCTGTGAACGCTCCCTTGCGGTGTCCGAACAGCTCAGATTCAATCAGGGTTTCAGGAAACTGGGACAGATTGAGGGACACAAAGGAAGTCACAAAACTTTCGGCAAAGCATTCTTTTTTCTCATCAAAGGGAATAAAACCCGAACGCCCGACAGACATGGCAGAGCTTCCCTTTCCTGTGCCGGTTTCACCCAGAATCAGGGTGGAAAAATCCTCCATCCTGTTCCACATGTAAATATTGTACAGGCCAATATCATGGGTGAACACATTGTTCCACAGATTGCCCCGCAGGGTTTTCATGCACGCACTGCGGCCAATGAGACTGTGTTTGATGAAATAATAGGCCCGGCGCAGTTGATAGCAGAGAGCAAAATAATGGCGGATTTCCTTTTCTCCAAAATCCCTTTGCTGCAAAAGGGAAAATGCCTCTTTCCAGAAAGGCACTTTCACGGATTTTTCCCCGGCTTTGTTCTGCTCTAATATCACACGGTCAAACCGCAGCAGAAACTGGTGAAAAAAATCAAACAGAAACACCACTTCCATCAGGGAACGGTCTGCGCCGGAAAACTGGGTGATGTTCCTCACTCCGCTTTGCTCCAGCCGGCTGATCCGGTTCTGCACTTCTGTCGTGAGTCTGCGCACCCGTATCTGCTCCGGCATGGATTCGGATGCGCCAATGATCTGCAAATCCAGTTCCCTGCGCCTGTCAATAAAAGGATTGACAAAAGTGGCTTCTTTGACCATGGAAAAAAATTCCCGCTCCTGTGTGCTGAGTTCTTTCTTCATCTACCCTTCCAGCACTGAACCCACACACCCGAAGAAAAACCGCTCTTTGAATATGGCATGGAGCCGGGCTGCGTTTATAAGTCCGGTGCAGTGGGATACGCCAATTTTTTCAATATGATAGCGGTCAATGGCTTTTACGGTTTCCTCAAACTGCTCATCAGAGCAGAATCCCAGATGCGTACCTCCGATAATGGCATAAATCCGGTCTTTTCCTGTTTTCTCAATAACATAATTGAGAATGTTCACCAGCCCCGCGTGTGCGCATCCCAGAACCAGAATCAGTCCTTTGTCCGATTCCACAAGCATGGACAGATCATCTTTTATGGGATCAGGCTGCACAATGCTGCCGTCGGGCATACACGCCGCCATATTGGCATCGCCTTTTTCAAATGCGGTTTTGCGGGGAATTTCACCTGTAAGCCATATGCCGTGGCCGACTTCGGTCATCTCTCTGTTAAGACGGAAATTCGCGCCCAGAGATTCCAGATAGCACCGGCGGAAGGGAATGCCAATGTCCCGTTTCACCCCGCCAAAAACGATATAGCGTTCGGTGAATATTTCCGGATGAGCGTACACATCCACTTTTCCCCTTAGACCAAGCACCGTGGGCAGTCCTCCGGTATGGTCATAATGACCGTGGCTGATCATGACAGATTCGATCTGCCGAAGATCCTTTTGCAGCGCAATGGAATTCTGCAAAATGCCAAATCCCTGGCCGGTATCAAAAAGCCATTTGCCTTTTTCTGTTTCCACATAACAGGCAAAACCGTGTTCTCCCACAACCTTAAAAGGAAGACCCACTGAATTTTCACAGATAACTGTAAGACGGACTTTCATTTTCCCTCCCCCAATGATTCATTTATGAACCCCGGACACACTTTCCGGGATTCTGTTTTGTTTTTTGGGTAATGGTTCTTTTTTACTGACGGAAAAACCGCCCCTATGCCTGCCCGTTTTCCAAAAGGAGGCCACAGGAGCCGCCCTTACAGTAATCAGCATCAGAAGTCCCACTACCAGAAATTCTATTGCTGTGTCAAATCTTTGTCTTCACTTAATATGCCCCGTAAAGCAGAAAACCGGTTCAGGGAAGCCAGCCGTAATGATGATACCAATTCTCCATTGATTTTTTCAGAAAATCCCCTCCTGAGAGGGGCAGGGGTGTGTTTCATAAGTATGTTTTCAATGGTGAATTGGTATGAGAGTTTTGAATTCGTATCCTTCCTTCAGGTTTAAAATTTTCATCAGTCAGTCAGGGATATGGCATTTTCATAAACACTTTTAAAAACGGATGTCATTTTTATTATCTCTTTTTATGATGTAAACAGGTTAGATGATTCGCACCAAACGGGCAGAGGATTTCAATCAGTCCGCCTGTTGCCGGTCCGACAACAATGGCTCTCTCACCTGCTCCGCTTTTTGGCGTCAAGGGACAGCGCTTCTTGTTACACATTTTTTTATTTTTGTGGGTTATTATTGATATTTATGAATTTCCCAAGAATGTCCGCTGTTAAAATCCGACCTCACGTATGCCTGTTAGATATATGTCTCTAAAAATTTTATAGTGTTTTTCTTATCCCTGAAACTTGCTTCTATTCTGTCGCCTGTGTTGTAGCGGATAATGATTTCATATTTCGCTAATGGCAGTTTTGGCTTATTCTCCGAATATTTTTTAAGGAAATCAATTGCTTCTGTGATAGAAACTGAAACTGATTCCTGTCCATGCAGAGGAACAATGATTACCCGTTCAATGAAACGAGAAACGGATTGAGTAAGCAATGTAAAAAACTCATTAACGCTGTTTTTATTCAATTCAATAAGTTCAACTGCAACACCATTTTTATCTTTGAGATTATACCAACTGTCAATTTTATTTCTGAAATCTTCTTCAGATGTTCTCTCGTCAAACATTGCGTTTATACCGAACTTATCAAACGCTTTTATGACGTATCGTAAGGGAAATACAAAACTCCAAAACCAAGCGATTTAAGCTGGGTTAATGAACCTTCTGTAAATACACCTGCTAAAACAACACCCACAAACGGAGATGAATTTTTATACTTTTCAGTGAGTGGAACTATTGCGCCCTGAATTTCCTGTGCCTTGTTCCGTGAATGTTTGGTGTAACGCCTCCAAGCGGATTCAATGAATGCAACAGGTACCCCGATTTCATTTTCTGTGCCATGTCTTTCAAGCACAAAATCTAAATCGTGCTTATTGTTTTTTCCATCTGTCCAAGAAACTTTTTTGCCTGCTCTTGCTTTCCGTTCACCTTTCTTATCCAGAAAAAGGTTATGCCCTTTTGAAAAGTTTTCAAGATGTGGCTGAATAGCCAATTCTAAAAGGTCTCCGATGATTTGTCCAAATTTATGTGATAATGACTCTGCCATAGTTTTAACTGTTAATCCAAAGCCGTCCTTCATGTAAAGGTACTTTGTGTTTTCTGTTTTTCCATTTCGTATTTCTGTCACGAAGTTTTTCAAAAGTGTAATTGCTGAACCCTGCCGAAATTGCCAACTCACCTAACCACTTGTCAACGGGAACATAAATTCCGTAAGGTGCAGAATCGCCAATGATAAAACACATTAAAGCGTTTTTGCTTGTTACTCTGCGAAGTGAGCGAAACACATCTGCGAGGTCTGTGAAGTAGGCAGCAATCATAAAATGGTAATTCTTTTTGCCTCCGTGTTTCATTCGTTCAATCTTAAGTGCTTCATAAACCTCTTGCAATTCACTTTGAATTGGTCGCAATATAGGATCGGAAAGTATGCTGTCAATTTCATCACCCAGTTTTGAAACATGCTGTGTGCAAGCTCTCACTAAATGTTTTCTTACATTATCCTGCAAGTCAGCCCAGCCATTTATATCTCCCCAAAAAGTCATTTCAAGCCGTGTCGCATCCGCATAGTCATAGTTATTTGCATAAGGTGGTGATGTAATTACTAAATCACCCCAATTATCAGGAATTGACTGAATGTTTCTTGCATCTTCGTTTATAATTATTGAATCAACAACATTCATGGAACGGTTTTGTGTTTGCCTCATGTCAAGATACATGTCATTTACCTTTGTCTCAAATGCAACAAATGGATCAATCACTTTTGATTTTGTTTTGTTCGGCTGAATGTATTGCCACTGCGCTGTTCCAACAGGAGAAGTAATCCGAAGAATTGAAGTGATGACAAACCAGTTGAAATTTTTTATTTCTTCTTCTTGTTCTGTTTCAAGCCATGTCTGCTTGAGTGCCTCTAATTTTTGGATAATGTCAAGCGGATAGCAACTTGCAATCAGTTTTGGAAATTCTGTTTGAGTGACTGATTTTTTTTTTGCATTGCGAAGTAATGCAAATGCTTCTGCTCTGAATTTGTCAGAAGGAAAATTCCAATTAAGTTTTGCTTTGGCAATCCGGTAAATATATGGGTGTGCTTCAATGCCATATGATCCAACCCCCTCAAATTCGCTTTCCAGTAAAACTGTTCCTGAACCTGCAAAGGGGTCAATCACTCTTCTCCGTCCGTTTGCTTTCTGCTCCCTGATAAGATTTTTTGCCCAAATCGCTGAGAAACCCGCTGTGTATCTATACCATTTGTGAATCGGCATACTCATGTTACCAGCAAAGGTTGCAGAGTAGTCCTGCTCAGCCTTTACCACTTCTGGAAAAAATTCCAGTTCTAAATTTCGTTTCGAATAAATCATATTTCAACTATATGGAAAAATTTTGTATTTCGTTGCTTATTCCAATTATAATATTTCAACTTTGGTTTTTTTGGGCATGACTTTTGCAAAGCAGTCCGGACGGAAAAAATCATCCTTTCTGATCTGAAAAAACCTTCGGACAGGTCGAAAAAACATGTTCCTGACGGCAGGCAGTTTTTGTGCCATAAAAAACAAAAGTTGAAACATTATAGTCTGATATTTAATCATTTTTAAAGATAGGTTAAATATCGGGTGGATTCACTACCTCACCACATTACAATATTTCAAGTAGCTATGCACTTTTTGGCCCGTTCAATCTCATCATCGAATAAGAGTTGAAAAAAACGCATAGCGTTAAACCCATGCCCCAAAATTTCAATCGTAAAATTTCTGCCGCTATTACACCCAGTCCCTATAGTTATAACTGCCATATCAATAGAATCATTTTGATTTACTTCATTGATGATTTGAAATAATTTTTTCTTTGAGGCAGAATTAATTTTTTTTGCATTTGGCAGATCAAAAATATCATGATCATAGATAGATATATTTATTCCTTTTTCCTTTCCAATTGTTTCTATCTTTTTCGCATAGGGAGTTTTACCTGTACTAACATCACCAGATATAATGACTATTGGTTTTTTTATATCAAAAAATGCTTTTGTTTCAAGTAGTCTCATATTAACCTCTGCTTTATATAGGGTATTATTTGTCAGCGTATGAAGCATAGGAAGATACTACATTTTCCTGAAAAAACGCTGTAAAATCATCAAACATCAAGAGTCCTTTTTTTGGAGGATATAACCAGTTGTTATAATTTTTTTCCGACTAACATACAGTTTTGCATATTAGCGGAAATGTAAATTTTATGCCAATTTTTCGAAAATACTGCCGGATTTTATATCCCAAAAGGCCGTTCGGACAAACCGGACGGCCTTTTTTATGTGAGAACGGAAAACCTGATTAATGGATTCTGCTGATAAGCTCGCCGAGTTTGCCTTTTTCTTTGGGAGCGAACCGGGCTTCATATCCTTCCTGAACAAAAACTCCGCGGGTGGTGTTTTTCCAGTCCATGGGTTCCTTGACCTTGAGAATATTGTCCAACTGGCCGATTTCTTTCAGCCGGAAATAAATTTCATACCACGCGCAGGGAATGTCTTTGCTGACTTCGCAGCTTTTCTGGTTGGTTCCTCCGCATGGGCCGTTGAAAAGGCTTTTGGCACAACGGGTGACTGGACAGATTCCGCCGGTCAGTCCCAGAACACAGTTGCCGCAGGCACGGCATCTTTCCTCAAACATGCCGATTTCCTTGTCCACGCCGATGAACATGGTGTTGATGGCCGGATAGACCGGAATTTTGGGAAATCTTTCTGCCAGATACTGGCATCCCGCGCCGCAGGCCATGGAAATCATGGCCTCATATTTGGGAGCAATATCATCGAGTTCAGCCAGAAAAGTCTGATTGCACTGGCGTTCCACTGTATAGCCGTCAATCACAAAGGGATGATTTTCCTGTTTGAAAACAGCGCTCAACTGATCATTGAGGATATTGACTTCCTTCATTCCGCCTGCATAGCAGACTGATACGCACCCGCCGCAGCCCACGTTCAGCACTCTCCTGTGCCTTTTGACCATGTCTTTGATTTCTTCAAAAGGTTTTCTCTTTCCTTTTACCATTATATATATCCTCCGAATATTTTTATTTTGGAATCAGTTTATCGTCCAATGGCAAGCGGAGCAGGTTCTTCCGGCATTTTTGCCGGATGGCACTGACCGCAGGTACGGGGGCCGGATGCTTTGCCCTCTTTTTCCATGATCCTGTGACACTGAATGCACTGGCGGTGAAATGCCTGCCGTGCATCAGCTTCGGCATCTGCTGTATGGCAGGTGCGGCAGCGCATGGCATCACTGCCATCCAGTTCACTTTCATCCAGAACATTTTCCCCTTTTTCATATCTGTGGTGACATGCCTTGCAGTCTCCCACATCCTCCATATGTTTGTCATGGGGAAAAAACGCGGGCGCACGGCCCGGAGCAGCTTCTTCGGGCGGGGCAACCGCAGGCCCCAGGCGCACAACGGTCAGGGTAAGAACCCAAAGAATAATGGCACTGATCAACATTCTGTCCATAAGATATTCCTTTATCTCTGTTTATATTCTGCTGAATTTTTCACTCAGCCTGATCATATTCACGAAAAAACCCCTGGGATCGGCAGATGCTTCTGGCCCAGGAAATCATACTGGGAATGCTGATGCCCAAAGGACAGTAGCAGCGTGTGCACAGAACGCACTTGTTCCAAAGCAGATCCTTCATTTCTTCAAGTTCCGCGCGGCTGACCTTTCCCTTTTTCCGGTACATTTTGCCCAGGGAATGCACTGCCTTGTAGGATGGCATATAAGTGGGATCCCTGTCATTGTTGACATAGAGAAAACAGCTCTCCGCACACATGCCGCAGCCTACGCACACAGACAGAAAAAATTCCATATTTTTTTTCTGATCCAGCATTTTGCAGATGGCATTGTCTTCCACCAATGAAACTGCATCCATAATAATAGTCCTCCGTATATTAAGTGTTTTCCACCCATTTTCTGGTGCCGGTTCCAAAAGAAAGTTCATTTCTGACCATGAAACGGGCAAGAACAAAGAAAGGCATGTGCGCCAGTTTGGTGAAAGGAATCGCGATGAGCATCAGTTCTCCGCAGATGATATGAAGATAAAGAACGGTTTCATAGGAAAAGGTCTGATGATAAGCCATATAACCGGTAAGAAAGGGCAGACCTGTGGCAAACAGGGCAATATAGTCCCTGTAAGTGCTTACTGACCGAACCCGTGCGGAAAATATCCGGCGCAGGAAAAAAAAGGCAAATAAAATGATGAAAATCAATGTGATACTGTCAACAGTCGATTCTGACAGAGTGGGAAAACTGAACCCGAAATAATCATCCAGCAGCACATTGTGACCCACTGTGACAATGGGCAGAAACAGCAGAATCAGATGAAACAGAACCGTGACAGCGGAAAAAACAGGGTGTCTTCCCAGAAAAGTGCGTTTCAGTTTCACTTTCCATTTCAGAAACACATCAGTCACCGAATTAATCTGGAGATATTCGTGTTTCTCCCTGTTTTCCACTTCTGCAATAATGCTTTTGGGCAGAGCTGCGGGATCGATCTTCATTTCAGCGGTCAACTGAAAAAACTGATAAATCCGCCAGGAAAGTCCTCCCGCAAATACCACAAGGCTGACAGCCAGCATCGGCCCGATCAGAAAATCATACATAAATTCCTCCACATAAAAACAATCTTGTTAAAAAAATGACATCATCCCGGAGGATGAAACTCCTTTGTCCGCTTTCTTTCATAACAAAAAACTGCGTCCGCTCTGCCGCAGGAAAAACAGAGATATATTCCCCATCTGAATCAGGATATATCCATTTTCACCATACAGCAAAACGGACTGACTATCACAGAATATGTTCTATGGCAACAGATTTTACCTGCATACATGGCATGGGAATATATTTTGGTTCATAGGATTTCCCCGAACCATAATGCAATTCATACTCCCAGTTCCCAGTCCCTGTCATTTCACCCGTTCCACATATTCCCCTGTGCGTGTGTCTATGCGTATCTTTTCCCCCTCATTGACAAAGGGCGGAACCTGCAGAACATGGCCGGTTTCCAAAGTTGCGGGTTTGGTGCTTCCGGCTGCGGTATCACCTTTGGCCCAGGGATCGGATCCTGTAATCAGCAGTTCCACAAAATTGGGCAGGGTCAGACCAATGGCCCTTCCGTCAAAGAAAAGAATATTGCATACAGTATTGTCTTTCAGAAAGGCTTTGGCCTCCCCGACCTGCTCTGCGGTCAGCATTTCCTGCTCATAATTGGAGGTGTTCATGAAACAGTAGCGTTCCCCGTCAAAATACAGGTATTCCATTTCATGCTCTTCCAACTGGGCTTCGTTGAATTTTTCGCCGGATCGGTATGTCCGGTCAAACTGGGTCCCGTTCACCATGTTTTTGAGCCTGCATTTGTACAGGGCCTGCCCCTTGCCGGGTTTGACAAAGGAAAACTGGGTGATAATATAGGGATCTCCGTCAATTTCGATTTTTGAGCCTTTTTTCAGATCACTGCTTTCCAACATAAATATTTCTCCTTGATATTAATAAAGTTATAAGCATTCCAGATCAGTTTTCTTTTTCATAGTGCCGAGACACGATTAGGTCAAGGATTTTATGAAAAATTTTCTTTTTCTGTTTTTCTCACTGCTTCCGCAAAATGTCTGACCCTTTCCGGATCTTTGCGAAAACGGATGGGACGGCCTTTTTCATCCGCGGCATTGGTTCCTGTGCAACTGTCAACTCCTGCAGGAGAGGTGCGGATGATTCCCTCTGCCACATTCTCCGGACCCAGACCGCCCGCAAGAATAACCGGAATCCGGCTGATGCGCACCAGTTGTGAGGCTATCTCCCAGTCGCAGGTTTTTCCCGTAATTCCCACAAATCCGCTGACCGGCTGTTCCGCTGCATCAGAATTCCGGTCAGGAAGTATCATGGTGTCTGTCAGAAACAGATCACTGACACTTTCAAACATCTTTGCCAGCTCCAGACTCGGTATCTGATGTCCCATACCGGGCCTGGCAATGGGGATGGAGCGCATAATGCGTATGTCAGGGAATTTTTTTTTCACCTCCCGGTGCAGAGAAATCAGTTCCGCACATTTATCAGAAATTTTTTTCCCCTCAGTCAGACTGTCGCAGAAATGGACAATATGGGGCCGGTAATATTCCAGCGTCCGGAAAACCGCATCCGGAGTGCGGAAAAGGGGAATGAGACTGCTCACTGCCCCGGCATCGGTCACAAAAGAAACGGTTTCCCGGATTTCCGGTTTTTTCCATTCCGATTCTGAAACAAGCACGCTCCCGATATGATCCACACCCAGGGCAAGCATTTTTTCAGCCTCGGCCTTTGTCTGAATTTCATAAATCTGCACGATTATTCTGCTCATATCTCTCATTTCCATGTAAAACAGGTTGACTTTTGCGACCGTGTTTAGCATACTTATTAATTTTTCGCAAACAGTTTGAGACATCATATTTTTCAGAAAACCATATCTATGAAACAAAAAAACAGCAGAGACCCTTCTGCTTTGAAAATGATTTTCAGTCCCAGGATGCTGGTGGCCTTCCTCATGGGATTTTCCTGCGGTCTGCCCCTGCTCCTGACCATCACCCTGCTGCAGGCATGGATGAAGGAGGAGGGAGTGGATCTGACCGTCATCGGCATTATGTCGCTGGTGGGGCTGCCTTATACGGTCAAATTTCTTTGGGCTCCTTTTCTGGATCGTTATACCCTGCCCTTTCTGGGACGCAGACGGGGCTGGCTTCTGATTGTGCAGATCGCTCTGATATATTCCATTGCAGGATTGGGGCAGTGCAATCCCAAATCTGATCCCTGGATTGTTGCCTTTGCCGCATTTCTGCTTACTTTTTTCAGCGCGTCCCAGGATATTGTGGTGGACGCATTCCGCCGGGAGGATCTTTCAGATGCGGAACTGGGGCTTGGCTCTTCATTATATATAAACGGCTACCGGATGGGAATGCTTCTTGCTTCAGGCGGAGGTCTGGTGCTGGCCGATCATATAAGTTTTGCCCAGGTGTATTTTGTCATGGCCCTGTGCATGATTCCGGGCATTGTCACTACTCTGTTTGCACGGGAACCGGTCATTACTGCTGAAATGCCAAAATCCCTGAAATCTGCGGTGATTGATCCCATGATTGAATATTTCCGCAGGGAAAATGCCATCTGGATTCTGGCCTTTATCCTTTTTTATAAAATCGGGGACACTATGGCTTTGGCTATGACCACGCCGTTTTATCTGGATGTGGGATTTTCCAAAACCGAAATCGGCGCGGTGGTCAAAATTTTCGGTTTCTGGGCTACCATCGGCGGCAGTCTCATCGGCGGAATAATGATGATCCGGCTGGGCATTCACCGCTCCCTTTGGGTATTCGGTTTTTTTCAGGCCGTGTCCATTCTGGGATTTGTTGCTCTGGCCCGTATTGGACACAGCATTGCTGCCCTGTCCGGAGTAATCGCTTTTGAAAACCTCAGCGGCGGCATGGGAACTGCCGCATATGCAGCCTTTATGGCAAGCATTACAGACAAACGCTTCACTGCCACACAGTATGCACTTCTCAGCAGTCTCATGGGCGTTCCCAGAGTTTTGGCAGCCGCGCCCACCGGATTTCTGGCAAAGCATCTGGGATGGGAGGGATTTTTTATTGTCTGTACGGTAATGGCGATTCCCGGTATACTCCTTCTGCTGAAATTCGCTCCCTGGACTCCCCGCGTCAGGGAATGAAATATTGACAACTATTCCCAAATTGAATAAAATCTTTTCCCATGACAAATGAAATTGAACAAATAGACAGACGAATCCGGGAACTTCAGGCAAAAAGGAAGGAAATTCTTGCAGTTCCCCCGGAAAAGGCTTTGGATCGCATTCTGGATGAACGCCAGCCTGTTCCCCTTGTCCATTCTTTTCCGGAAGAGGATTTTTATTTTCTCATTCACGACATCGGTGTGGAGGATTCTCTGCAACTGCTGGAAATGGCATCAGATAAGCAGTGGGAATATATTCTGGATACAGACATCTGGCACAGGGATCACATCATCATTCCTGAAATTACCCGGTGGCTGAAACTTTTCATGACAGCCAGCCCCGCGCGCATGGTGCAGTGGTCTGCGGAAAAGCATACAGAATTCATGGGATACTATCTTTTCCGCAACATTCAGGTGGCTGTGCGGGAGCATGATCAGGATCCTTCTGAACTCGGAGACGGGTTTGAAACCCATGATGATGTTTTTTATTTCCGTGTCAATGATCTGCCTTTCGGGCCGGATCCGGACAATCCTCTGAAAGAACAGCGGGATGAGTTTTTGACAGAATATCTGCGCAGGCTTTCAGATTATGATCATATATTCTACCACTCCATGCTGCTGGAATCCGCTAGCGTGATTCCGGCAGAGGCTGAAGAAGAGATGTACAGGCTCCGGAATGTGCGACTTGCGGAAAAAGGTTTTGTGCCTTTTGATGAGGCTGTGGGGATTTATCAGCCGATGAAAGCGGAAACCTTTCTGAAACAAAGCCGGAATTTTCTGAAAAAATATCCGCGTCACAGTGAGAAATCTTCCCCCGTGTCCCTGTATCCGCTCAGTGTGCTGGGCAGAGACAATTTCTTTGCCAATGCTCTGGAACTGCTTGGGCAGGAAGGGATTTCCGAACATCTGCAAAGCGAATTTGCGGGACTGTGCAATCATGTCATTTCCGCAGATCAGCGGAAAATCAGGGAGCGTGAGGAACTCAAAGGCATTGTCCGTAAAGTATGCGGATATGTCAGTATCGGGCTGGAAGTTCTGCTGAATACAAATTCCCCGTCTCCGGAACAGTCTGCGGATATGCTTCGGAAATATCCCCTTGTGCAGATTTTCCGTGTGGGATACGGACAGGCAGCAGAACTCAAATGGCGGGCTGAAAGATGGCGAAAACAAAGCTGGTTTGAAAAACAGGGATTTGCCCTGACCTTCTGGGGAGAGGAATGGCTGGGGATTCTGGGCGGCCTGCTGATTGAAAAACCCCTGTTTTTTGACAATTACCAATCCGGTGTGCTGTACAGGGATTTCTTATCCTCTGAGGACATCCGGCATACAGGAAAAAAGCTGGATCATATTATTGCCGCAGACAGTCTGCTTGACCTTTTGCAGATTTCTCCGGAACCTGCTGCGGACAGGTTCATGATATGGAAAAGTTTTATCCTGACACCCTGGGCGCGCCACTGTCTGGGACTTGCGGAAACGCCGGAACCCATACCCATGAATGATTTCAGAAGATTTTTTTCGGATTTGTGGGAAACAGAGGGCGGTATTCGCAAAATCAGGGATAAAATGAAAGAGTCCTTTCTGCAATGGATTTCCGGCAGAGCCGGGGAGGATATTTTCGGAATTTCCGAAAAATACCGGGAAATACTGGAAGATTTGTTTGCGGAAGTGGAAAGGGAATATGCAGCAGTTTCAGAACAGAATCTGGATGCCAGATATGTTCTGCTGTTTCATCTTTCTGAAAATACAGAATAAGTAACCGTTCATATATTTTCGCCTATTATAAACTCTAAGGGTTTTGAAAACCCTTAGGGTTCAGAATTTAACTTATTAACGGCTGCTTAATACCAAATCGCCATTGAATTTATACAATATGGATGTCTTTTTTCTGTTTATCGTTTTTTTGCCAACTTCTGTCCCTGCAAAAGCGGAAGGAGTGCAAAAATTAAGCGGAGCGGTTTTTTGCACATAAAGGACAAAGTTTGAAAAAAATACTGTAATTACAGAAAATTGATCTTTTCAAAGGCATGTCTTCACTGGTGATTTGGTATAATACCAATTCGCCATTGGTTTTATACAATGCAGAATGCAAATCCGGAGGAGTGCAAAAATTAAGCGGAGCGGTTTTTTGCACATACGAAACAGCGGAAAAACTGACAATATCGGATCAAATCAATGGAGAATTGGTATAAACTGTCAGGGGATTTGCACGCATATATCTGTAAAAGACAGTTCAGGCAGAAAAATAACTCCGAAATTGGCATGAAAGTTGCAGTCCGCATAACACGCGTTTTTTCATACTTTATGACAAAAAAAACCGCATAACAACTGGTTAGGCATCAGAATGACAAAGATACCAAAAGCTCTTACTCTTTATTCAGATAACGGCGACCATGCTGGTTTCATGCTCATAGCTCCAAAAGAAGGCGATGAATCTGGTGATTGTGTATTCATGCTTACTCCTGTCTCGGTTGAAGGAATCGATAGCAATTTAGGCATTGTTGTCTCCGAGCTAAAAGTTGCTGGGGAACACAAGTTTTCTTGTTTGCAGACCAATCAGGGTTATGAGCTAACGGTCCACCCGAAAGGATTGCCCGTTGTGACATTATTGCTGAACACGGAATTTTCAGGCGAGATTTATACAGAGTTTGATGGAACAAATAAATGCATTGGAACGGCTAAACCTGCTAAAAAGAAAAATGCCTAACAATGCAAATTAACTCGGGCTGGTAAAAGCCGCGCCGCTTCGCTCTGCGGCTTTTACCAGCCGGTTATTTGCGGCGTTGTGCCTCGTCCTCTGATAATAATATGATTTGGAATAACAAATGATGTTTGATTATAATAAATTTATCCAAAAAGTAGGGCACCTTCAGAATGAAGCACCGAAATATATACAGACAGTAAAACCAGTACTGATTGATTTTGCTGGTAAAATATGGAAAGATGAATGGAAATGGGCAGAAAATCCTATAACTGAAATTAAGACTTATGCATGGATAGGTTCAATATACCGCACAAGATGGAGTCCATTATATAAAAATATATATAATATACATTTTCCAATTTTGGATTCATACGGAAGGTTTTGTGTGAAATTGGAACAGGAAGATGATAATGCAAAATACTATTTCAGAGTTATCAATTTTTTGGAGCATAAGTATGAAACACCTCTCTCAATTTTTATATGCTTGGCAGAAGTCGGTATCAGTACCGGTTTGAGTGAAAATGAACTGCGGGAGGGTCTATATAACTTATATAATTATCTTAAAGATAATCCTATTACTCTTGAAACAAGGGGTGATAAGAGACCCAAAAAAGTTGATTCAGAATTAGCTCCCGGAGTCAGATATACAAAAATAGTCATCGATAAAATTGATTAATGAATTTTTATAATCCAACGGATTTCAAAAAAACTTGGAGATAAGCAAGTACGGATAAGAAAAGCAGTGGATGAAATCGATTAAATAGAAATGATAACGCACAACCAGTCGCTCAACCGGACGTTGCTATCGCAACGCCGGTTAGCTCTATGTTATGTATTTGAAAAAACATGCAGGAAAAGCTATAAATAAATGAGAAATTTAGATCAAAGATGACTTACTGAATTTGAATAACGAAATGGCGGAAAAAAACTGAATGATAGAAATTATAAAAAAATCAGTCAGATTAAATAATTACAGATTTACTGTTCACGCACTTGAACGCTGCATCGAGAGAAACATATCACCGGAGAATGCCAGGGAAGCCATTTTATCAGGTGAAATTATAGAGGAATATCCTGAAGATAAATATGTATACAGTTGCCTTGTTTTAGGAACAGCAGAAAACAGACATATATTGCATGTCCAATGTTCTGTTAATCCGGTATGGATTATTACCGCATATAATCCCGCGCTGAATCCTGAAAAATGGGATAAAGACTTTAAAAAGAGGAGAACAAAGTCATGAAATGTGCAGTATGTCATAATGAAATGGAAAACAGAAAAGGCATGATTGATCTCAGAATCAGCGGAAGATTGTATTTTGTGAAAAATGTCGGGTATGAAGAATGTTCTGTCTGCGGAGAAAGAACACTTTCGCCGAAAGTCAGTCAAAGTATATTTGAAAAAATAAAGAATAAGCAGTTTATTGAAGAAATGATAAAAATACCGGTAATGGATTATGCGTGATACAAATGAGCGATTTACAAAAATATATAGCCAAAAGAAAGGCAGAAGAACCTGAGTTTGCAAAAAACTTTGAGGAAGGCTATCAGTCTTTCAAAATCGGGGTTATTTTAAAACAGGCGAGAGAAGAGGCAGGGCTGACACAGGCTGAGGTGGCAAAACAGCTTAAACTGAAAATATCAACTATTTCAAAAGTTGAAAATCATTCGGAGGAAATTAAACTTTCCACATTGGAGAGAGTTGCATCTGTCTTTGGAAAAAGAATAGAAATAGGGGTAAGATGATACCGGCTAAGCAAAGCGGTGGAGCGGGCGGAGCGGATAAGCTGCCCCGCCGCTCACCTTGTCGTTGGGCGTTTCAGATTGGAAAAGAATCGTAACCGGTGTGGTTCGGGTGAAGCTATCAGAAAAAGTATGAAGAACCAGTCAATGAAATCATTAAGAAGATGGGCAGGACGCAGAAGCCCTGACCATACATTTCTTTTTAAATACGAAGATGATATGCCTGATCTCCTGCATATTTATGTCAGACATCTGACCCAACCCGAGGATGCAACCAAGGCATTTTCTCTGGGATAACAACTTGGAATGAACCACATCAGCGTTATGAAACTGTATCAGAAACACATACAGCATGGAAACCCCAAAATTATTTACTTAAAGCCTATATCAAAAATATATCAGATTACAGGGCGGAATACGTCCGCCCTGTATGCACTGTCTGACACAGAAAAGGGAGATATGACAAATGAATTTATCTGAAATACAAATGAAACTGACAGAGGAAATCAGCCTTATTCCTCATGACAGATTGTCGGAACTCTATGATTTTATCCATTTCTACAGACTCGGATTGGAGATAATTCCGAATAATGCGGATGAAATCATGAAATTTGCAGGATGCTGGCAAGATATGCCGGATGAGGAACTTGAAGATTTTTTAAGAGAAATTACAGAACGCCGTCAGCAGGCATTTTCAAGGAGAAGAGAATGTGAAACCTTCAATGATTGATACAGATATCTTATCGTTATTCTTAAAAAATAACCCGAAAGTTACTGATCGTTTTGCTTCTTACCTTGCTTTGTATAAAAAAGTGAATTTAAGTATCATAACATATTATGAAATAATAAGTGGATTAAAGCATCGGGACGCTGATAAAAAGTTATTAAAATTTATTGAATTTGCATCAAAAAATACTGTGTTACCGCTTACAAAAGAATCTGTAACAATTTCGGGTGAGATATATACGGAATTGAGAAAAACCGGGAATCCTTTAGATGACATCGACCTGTTAATTGCCGGAACAGCTTTAGCGAATAAAATGATATTTGTAACACGTAACAAACGCCATTTTGAAAGAATCAGAATGTTGGAAATTGAAGACTGGAGTACATAGTAACAGTGTGGTAAAAATTTCTAACCAATCGCTCAAGCGGATTGCTCACTGCGTTCGCAACCGCTTAGCTCCAACCGCTTAATTCGTTGTTAAATTCCCCCGTCATACCGGAGAAAGCAGGTATCCACAACCAATTGATATTAGCTGATTTATGCTTTGCCGGAATAACGGTGTCGGAAAAATTGCGTAACATCATTGAATCAGATGGAAATATCCCAGTTCCACATTCCGGGTCTTGGTTTCAGATTCACTCCGGGAAGAAGGGTTTCACTTATGCGGACAAAGAGACTGTATCCGGCTTTGCGGAGTTCTGCCTCTTTGCCGGAAATATCCAGTTCCCAGTCCGGATACAGCCAGTAATCTGAGCCGTATTTTTTCACCCAGGCATGTTCCCCTTTTGGACTTGTGAAAAGAGAATCTGTTTCCATGTCTGTTGCCAAAGTTCGGGAAACACACAGTGGCCAGTTGCCGGAAATCACCATACCCAATGGCAGGGGGCTGTGTGCAGGCATGGACAGATAATCATCTTTGTGCAGTTCCGGACTGAGAATTACACCGGAAAATCCCATTTTCTTTAACATTTCCAATGCCAGAGGATTGGCTGTATTGCAGAAAGGGCCTGCCCATATCCCACTTTTCGCAGCATCCGGAAAAAAAGCCATCTGCCATGCAGCGTTTAGGACAAAATGCCCTGCCCCTGCTTTGATCGATTCTTCCTTCAGTTCCTTCCAATGCTGTTCATCCTGCGGCCATATGACAGGCGGAAGCCACCACCATATATTGGGAATCAATTTGTTCGGTGTCTGTTTCAGGGTATCCGGAGAAAGCCACAGCCCTGAGGTTTCCTGTGTCTGTGATTTTCCCGATTTGCGATGCAGGATCAGATGTATTTCCTTTGGCTTCCCTATGGTTCCCTTCGGCATTTGCACACAGAAATCCGAACGCAGAGTTTCTGTTTCCTGCACAGGCCGGAGTTTTTTCTCCTGTGCGGCCATCATTTCCGTCAAAGCCTTTTCCCTTCGGTCGGTAAGAAAAAAGGGCGCATTTTCAGAGGGGAATTTTCCCGGTGGGAGTGAAAGCCGGAACTGACCTTTGCGGGGAACATATTTGCTGATTTTGCAGATCATATGACCGGGTTCGTCTTCGTAACCGATACGAAGCAGATCTCCGGGAAAAAGTTCCCGAAGCGGTGTGATGAAAGGTGTGCGTTTTCCGCCTTTGACTGTTCCCATCAGCAGACCGGAGCCGGTCTGTCCTGCTGTATCCACCGGATTCTGTGGCCGCTGTGGCAGAAAAAAATAATGGGTTCCTGTTCGTCCCAAAGCCTGGGCAAGCAGGGAAAGTGCGTTTTTTTTCACCTTGGGATCATGTCCCTCATCCCGGAGCATCCGGTATGCCGTGACTGTGTAAAAAACATAATGGGGGCTTTTTTTCCGGCCCTCAATCTTCCATGCCCGGACTGAGGGCACGGACATAAGAACCTTTACCAGCACATCCAAACCAAGATCCTGACAGGAAAAATATCTTTTCGGCATGTCTTTGTGCGTATAACGCCTGCGGCAGGGCTGGACACATCTGCCGCGGAGTCCGCTTTTTCCGCCCAGCCAACTGCTCCAGTAACAGCGTCCGGAAACACCGTAGCACAGAGCGCCGTGAATAAAAACTTCAAATTCCGGGTGTCTGCCGGAATATGTCTGATCCTTCTCTTTAAACAACCTGGAAGGCTGTTCTGCTTTATTTCCGGAACATGCCTGATCCATTGCTTTTATTTCATCTATGCTCAGTTCTCTGGGAAGAACAACCCGCGTGACATTATCCGGCAGTTTTTCCCGGATAAAGGTCAGGGCAGATGGAAAAGTGACATTGGCAAGGGTGGATAAATGGATTTCACCGGGAAATCCGGTCTGGCGGGCAAGTTCAATCAGGCTTACATCCTGAATAATCAGCGCGTCCGGTTTTACATGCCGGTTAAGCAGATCAATCATCTGCCCGGCTTCGCTGAGTTCTTCCGGCCGGATCAGGGAATTGAAGGTGACATATACGGATTTTCCCTGTGCATGGGCCAGTTCGGTGAGAGCGGACAGTTCCTCAATGCTGAAATTTTTGGCTTCCATGCGTGCGGAAAACTGTTTCAGTCCGCAGTAAATGGCATCGGCTCCTGCTGCGAGTGCTGCCAGAAAAGCGGCTTTGTTTCCGGCAGGAGCCAGAATCTCCGGCGGTTTGATTTGTGTTTCCTCATTCATATATTTTTAAATTCTCAAAAAATGTTTATCCCCAAAAAACCCTAAGGGTTTGTCACAGACATTAAAAAAACTCACTCAGGTCTCTGCTGAGACATTATGCTGATTTCTGCGGGACTCAGTTCACCGGGCCATACGGAAATATCGTCAATTGCGCCTTTGAAATATCCTGAAGGCGTCAGGTTTCCCCATCGGCCTGCTGCCCATCGGGTAATATCATTCACGTTGTACAAAACATTGACCACCGGAAAGATCGGCAGCACAGATACGCCATCCAAATACAGATTCCGCTTTTCCTGATCCTGAAAAACGGCGGTGACAAAATACCATGTGCCTGTATCCAATGCTCCGGGCGCGCATTCCGAACTCAGAGCGGCATCACTTTCCTTTGCACGGAGACAGAGTTGTGAACTTTCATTGACATATATCCCGAACTGCACATTATCATCAGACACCGTGCCGGTCAGACTGAAAATCACCTTTTCCGTAGCATCCGCACTGTCAAGACGTATCCATGCGCTCATACTGAAAGGATAGGCAGAAATCATTGGATTCACGGGATCAATATTTCCGTCAATCCAATCGGTTCCGTCAAACCGCCATGTCCTGTCCGGGCATTTGAAGCGATCCGGATTCAGGACTGCGCCCGTAACTGTTCCGTCAAACTGCGGGGCCGTGCTGCTTTCATCCAGAGCATTGCCATTAAAAGGATACCATGCAGCAGCGCCGGATTCCGGACATACGGGTTGGAGCAGAGCCGGATCCATTGCACTGTTGTATATCCGGATTTCATCCAATTCTCCGGTGAAATAGGAAGACGGTGTTCCGGACAGATTTTCCGCAGCAAGAAAAAGATGCTTTACTTCCTCCGGCATAGCGGCAGTACCTCCGGCAGAGCCATAGTTATATGTGTCTGTACTTCCGGAACCGAGACAGTCATCCGCACGCATGGTCATAATGCCTGTAATGGCATCATAAACCAGAATCACCTGCTGCCATCGGTCAAAAGTAACCGGTATGGGACTGCTGTTCCGGTTTCCGAAAGTCCACGTCCAGTTAGCACCGCTGATCCCTATGGAAAAAGCACCGGAGCTGTCCCTGACACCCATGACAGTGCCCTGCGTACCATGTGCGGGTCTGGCCTGAAAAACAGCAGTAAAGGAGGCTGTATTGCCGATTTCACAAAAGGGTCTGAAATCCGTGTAAACATAATCTGAGCCCCCGAATTTCAGTGCACCGCCGTTTTTTCCCTCACACACCCGTGACCATGAACTTCCCTTTATCTGCCCCTGGTTGTTTCCGCAACTGTCATATATCCTGTCCGTGATCCAGAAAAAATCGTCAAAATGCCAGCAGGGAAGTCCCTTCATATTTTTCCCGGAAATTTTTCTTTGGGATTCATAAGACGAGCCCTCACTGACTACGCCAGAGGATTCAGTTCCGCAGTCATTCACCGATACCCTGAAGCCATTGCCCGGGATGGTTCCGGAAGGGGGGACATTCTCTTCGGTCATATGAAGAATTCCGCCCTGTTCCCATACTGTCACATAAGTGTTTTCCGGCAGATTTTTCAGCGCGGCATAGCGCATCCCGGATTCGGCAAGATAACCTGCACGGATGAAATTCCCGGAAATCAGATCATTATAAGCCGATGTTGCAGTCACAGACAGGACAGCGGCACCCAGCACAGAGATAAGGGACATGGCGGCAATCAGTATGAGGAGAACCGAACCATGCAGATTTTTGGGAAATGGATACATCATTTTGGCAGTCCTCTGAGAAATACAAGGTTTTCATATAAGGAAATAATATCATCCGCACCTCTGACTTCCAGTTTTATGCCGATCAGTCTGACTTTGCCGGGATCAGCAGGATTGGGAAGGGGAGAGGCCGCATCATGCGTATCATAATAAGTCAGCACAAACCCATTTACCCTGTCTGTCAGGATGGCATCATCAATTTTTATCACACCGGAGTCTGCATCAAAAAAAACAGTATAAATTTCATCAGTTCCGGCTGTGTTCCGGATGTATGTCACCGTATTTGATGAAAGGGGCGTGGACAGAGAGAGAAGATTTTGAAATTCCTTTGTAAGTCTCGACATGCAGGCCTGCACATTCTGGGATGTTTTTCCGGTCTGTGAAGACAGCCGGAATCCTTCTGTCACCTGCACAATGCCCATTCCCCATATAGCGCTGACAATTCCCAGCAGAAGCAGGGAAACAGTCATTTCAATCAGGGAAAAGCCTCTGCAGCAGATTTTCAGATGGCGCATATCGGCTCCTTTTGTTCAGTAGGTGGTTGAAAACAGGGCAGTCAGACTGTATCCGTCCTCATTTCTGATGGAAATTTTCAGCAGATTCTGAGCGGCTGTTCCGTCCGGCACAGCGGTTTCAGTTCCCCCTTCAAAGCGGATAAAGCCGTAACTGACAATTTCGTATTTTCCGTATCCGTAATTCCCCGGCTCCGGAGGTACAGGCGGCGATACAGGAGTGGAAAATTTGGACACCAGCACATCCAGCTCACCGCCATTCTCCTTCCATGTCACAGTTCCGTCCGCAACCTCTGCTTCGGAAGCTGCCGGCCAGACAGGCTCGGTGGTGCCGCTGATTCCTTCAGCAGTGCAGACATAGAGATGTCCGTAAGGTTCTGAACGGGAAACTGTTTTTTCCCCAGGAACATATTTTTTGCCCGGCTGCCATTTTTCTGCGGTATTTTTTCCCGTGATTTCATCGTAATGTGCTGTAATTTTCTCCATCACGGTCTGCAGATCATAGATTCTCTGAAGTTTTGCAGGAGAATCATTTCCCTGCAGCATGGCATTGAACCAGGAATACAGAATGGTTCCCAAAATAGAGGACACAATGATTGTCAGGATAATTTCCAGCAGGGTAAATCCCGCGTCTGCATTGCGTATGAGAGATTTCATTGAATAAATCCTGTATGTTTCACTATCCGGATGGTTTCAGATATTCCTGTGGCTGTTTCTGAGATAATTATAAAATAATCCATTCCATCTGCCGGTGCCCCCCATCGGTCAAAAAATATTTCGTCCGGATTTGCCCCGTCATCCCGTGTAATATCTATGGTATATCCGGATGGAAGCAGGGCAGTCAGGGATTCCCCGCCCGGAAGAGGCATAGGGCCAATTGCCTTGTGCACAAGTTGATAGCCGGGATCATCAGTAATTTCCAGCCCCCAGGAATCTCTGTCATCGGCCAGCGCCAGATTGCGAACATAGCGGAGCCTGCATCGGATGGTTTCTGATTCACCCGCCAGTGTCACATATCCGGCAGGGTTGCGGGTAAGAATGACTATACTGAGAAATGACATCATCAGCATTACTATAATCAGTTCAATCAGCATGAAGGCACGATGATTAACTGCAAATATGCTCTGAAATTTCCGCATCGTTTCACCCCGGACCTGATATGCAAAATAGGTAGTGGGTCTGCACGAACTGGTTAAAATTTAACTGTCTTATATTATTATGTTTTCAAAAAATACGGATTTTTGTTCATATATAATAAATACAGACAGTTATACTATACATCCATGATACTGTTCATGCTGATTTTATGTAATATATTGATTTATAAATTAAAAAAATCAGCATAAAAAGTTCCACTACCGCAAAATATATGAAAGTATGTTTTACAATATAATATCCAAACGGGAAAAAAACAAGTCTGATTATCCGGGCAAAGTACGGAGAATATATTCATCACGGATATCCGGATGTTCAGTTCAGCAGTCCGGGATTTCTTTTTTCCATGAATCATTCTCAGACGCAGTGAACAGCCGGTGTCGCAGGATATGAGAATGAAGGAAAAATTTTTCTTTAAAATCAGATATTTTTCAAAAAAATAACGGGCAGATACAAAAAAGTTCTTGACTTTTTTCCCACAACAACTATGTTTTAAGCATAAACTCAGAAGTTGAGGTCTGTCCGGATCAGAATATATCCGGACGGATTTCCCGGAAAATAAAAACATCAAAAAAACAAGGAGGTATATCATGCCGGGATTTGACAGGACAGGACCTTTGGGACAGGGAGCAGGAACCGGTCGCGGACTGGGTCTGTGCAGAGGCAATGCACCCGCAGCCGGCTTTGGCCGGGGAAGAGGCGGTTTGGGTTTTCAGAGAGGAAGAGGGGCAGGCCGGGGTTTTGGACCCGGGCCGGCAAATCAGATGATGAGCGGAGACAGTCTGATCGCTGATCAGAACAATTTTGCAAGAGGCGGATGGTTTCGCAGAAGGAATCGGATATGGGCAAAATAGCCATCACATGTCAGTCACCGGGTCTGGATGCACGGCTGGATCCCCGTTTCGGCCGCTGTGCCGGTTTTGTGATCGTTGATACAGATACCATGGAAGTGGAATATGTGGAAAACGGTCAGGCACAGGTCATGGCACAGGGCGCGGGCATTCAGGCCGCAGAGACTGTTGCCCGTTCCGGAGCAAAAATCGTTCTTACCGGTTCTGTGGGCCCCAAGGCATTTGCGGCTTTGTCAGGCGCAGGCATACAGATTGGTCAGAACCTGGTAAATGTCACAGCCCGTGAGGCAGTGGAACTCTTCAAAGCCGGAAAAGTTGAAATGGCTTCTTCACCCAGCAGCTACGGCCGCGGAGGCGGCGGAGGCGGTGGAGGCGGTGGAGGTGGTGGCGGCAGAAGAGGAGGAGGCAGGATATGAAACTGGCTGTGGCCAGCGGCAAGGGAGGCACGGGAAAAACCACCGTATCAGCCTCCCTTGTTTCCGTATGGAAAGATCCGGTGATTGCAATGGATCTGGATGTGGAGGAACCCAATCTGCATCTGTTTCTGCATCCGGAAATCACAGGCCGGAAGGTCGCGGGAATGGAAATTCCGCAGTTTGATGCCTCCAAATGCACCTACTGCGGAAAGTGCAGTGATCTCTGCCAGTTCAAGGCCATCAGCGTGATGGGCGAAGTCCTGCTGACCTTTCCGGAAATGTGCCACGGATGCGGCGGATGCATTGCCATCTGTCCGGAAAAGGCACTGTCACCCGGAGTCCGGGAACTGGGGGAAATGGAATGGGGCAGCGCGGGAAAAGCGGGGTTTCTCATGGGACGTCTCCGGGTGGGAGAAGCCATGAGTCCCCCGCTCATGCGGCAGGTGAAAGAAAAGCTGGGGGAAATGACAGAGGAAAAACACGCGGACGTCATTATTGATGCCCCGCCCGGAGTGAGCTGTCCTGCTGTGAATGCAGTCATGGACAGTGACTTTATTCTTCTGGTGACAGAACCCACGCCCTTTGGCACCTATGATCTGCAGCTTGCTCATGAGGCATTTCTGCCTTTGTCCATTCCTATGGCTGTGGTGGTGAACCGGGCCGGAATGGGCAATGACGCAGTCTATGATTACTGCCGTTCTGCGGGGCTGGAGATTTTCGCGGAAATTCCCTATGAACGCTCCATTGCCGAGGCATATTCCCAGGGCCGCATTATTTCGGAAACCTCTCCGGAAATGGGGAAGCTGTTTACTGATCTTGCTGAAAAAGTAAGATCTGCTGTTCCGGATTCATTGTATATTATGGCTGCCTTAAAGGAGGTGCGCAATGCCTGAAATTCTGGTTATCAGCGGAAAAGGCGGCACTGGCAAAACCTCTCTGACAGCAGCTTTTGCCCATATTGCTTCGGATCATGTGATCTGTGATCTGGATGTGGACGCACCGGATCTGCACCTGATTCTGCGGCCGGAGCAGACCGTATCCCATGATTTTTTTTCAGGTTATGGGGCATCTGTCATCAGAGACAAATGCGAAAGCTGCGGTATTTGTGCTGAAATGTGCCGGTTCGGAGCTGTTTCCGGGTCACCTGTTCCGGAAATCAATCCCCTGAAATGCGAGGGATGCAAAGTATGCGTGAGTTTCTGCCCTGCCGATGCCATTGCATTTGAAGAAAAACACTGCGGACAGTGGTATCTTTCCGAAACCCGTTTCGGGCCTATGGTTCATGCCAGGCTTTTTCCCGGTGAGGAAAATTCCGGAAAACTGGTGACACTGCTCAAACAGCAGGCTCAGAAACTGGCAAAAGAAAAAGGGCGTTCCCTGATACTTTCAGACGGCACTCCGGGAATCGGATGCCCGGTTATCAGTTCCCTGTCCGGCACATCACTGGTGGTGGCGGTTACTGAACCCACACCCTCAGGACTGCATGATCTGGAACGGGTGATTGAACTGTGCGGATATTTCCGCGTACCCGCAGGCGTGATCGTCAACAAATCTGATCTCAACGAAAACATCAGCAGAAAGATTCGGGATTTCTGCCGGGAAAAAGGGCTGACGCTGCTGGGATATCTGCCCTATGATCCGGTGGTCACAAAAGCTATGGTTATGGCGCAGGCTATTACCGAATACTGCAATAACGGGTTTTCAGATACGATCCGGAATATCTGGGCAGCCATTCTGAAAATGCTTGCTGATGAAAATATGAAACAGAAAACAGGATGAAAATCAGTATGTTCTGACAGGTATTTTTAAATACGCACTGAAAAAGCAAAGAGAGCGCAGAGAGCGCAAATGACCGTATGTTTTTGCGGAATTTTGCGCTTTCCTTTTCAGGTTTTCTGTTGTATTATTATAAAAAGAAAGCGGGTTTCAGATGCCCGTCACATGTATTTACTCCCAAACACTGCTGCCCTGAACTGATTTCGCAAAACATTCAGGCGCAGCAGATGCACAGAATCAGGAAAGGAAAGACAGTTATATGAATACAGTTATTGCAGTACCTTCTTCCCCGCCGGGCGGAATGGAAGCCGGTCTGGGAGCGCATTTCGGACACTGTGAGGTTTACACTCTGGTGTCTGTTGAGGATAATCAGGTGAAAAAAGTGGATATTATTCCGGGTGTGGAACACAGCCAGGGCGGATGCATGGTTCCGGTGCAATATCTTGCCGACAAAGGAGCAGGAATGCTCATTGCCGGAGGCATGGGGCTGCGCCCGCTCATGGGTTTTCAGCAGGTGGGAATTGAAGTTTACTATGGCGGACAGGCTGTCACTGTGGGCGATGCGGTAAATGCACTGATACAGGGAAAACTGCCCCGCTTCAGCCAGGAAAACACCTGCGGCGGCGGACACTGAGGAAAAATGAAAACTTTTCTGATTGTCACAGACAAAGCAGATGCTTTCTCCGGTCTGGTCAGCGGGCTGCATTCTCAGGCAGAAGCAGAAATCCGATATGCAGATTCAGTGAAAGCCGTATTGGACACAGTCGCACAATCCCCGCCGGATCTCATTATTATAGATGAGAAGACTGAAGGTCTTTCCGGGCTGGAAATTGCAGGCATGATTATCCGGAAGAATGCCATGATAAATATGGCTCTGGTCAGTTCTATGTCTCCGGAAGAATTCCATGAGGCATCCGAAGGACTTGGGATACTGGCACAGATTCGGCCCCGCCCGGACAGCGGAGAAGCCGGGATATTACTGGAAGCATTGGCAAAAATGATGTAAATCAGGTGCTGTCCTATGCCGCATCCATGCGGCAGAGGACAGCTCTTTTTTTTCATTTGGATGAAAACTCTGCGGTTGTCTGAAAAATTTTGAAAAGGCTGAAAAATAATACTTTTCAAACATTGTCTTAAACCATTTTTCCGTGACAAGTTTACGCAAAATGAACGAAGAAAAAGATTTGGAACCGGAACACAGATATTCCCTCCGTTTTCTGGAGACAGCTTTTCGCACTGATCATCGTGAAAGAATAGCACATCCGGACGGGTATGGGAAAAGAACAGGGGACTGCGGCGATACCATAGAGATTTTTCTCTCGGTTCAGGAAAATCTTATCCGCCGGATTTGTTTTGATATCAACGGCTGCATAAACACAGCGGCCTGCGCCAATGCCATTGTCTGTCTGGCAGAGGGAAAAAGCCCGAATGATGCGTGGAGGATTACGCCCGAACATATTGCACAGTATCTGGAAACCCTGCCTCCGGATCATTTTCACTGTGCGGAACTGGCAGCGGGAGCCTTGTATCTGGCCCTGACCGATTACCGAAAAACACACTGCAGCTGTTGGAAAAAAGCCTATTGTAAGCGACTCCGGAACTGAAATTCCTGGAAAACGAACGGCATTCCGGTATATCTCCTTTTGACATTGGGTCAAATCGGCAGATACTGTCATACCTTTGGAATACGGATTTGTTTTTAATTTTTTATACAATAATATCAATATGTTCAAATTTTTCCATCCGGTGTCAGTCTCAGATCAGCGGATTTGACCTGCTGCCATCCCTTTTTTTAGCCAAAAGGCAGGATTCCCCGCATTTGCCCTGATTTGAGAAAAGACTTGACTTTTGCAGCGTGAAATCTTTATATCAGTTTATGCTTACAGAACTTGAGAAAAAAATTATAGCATCGGTTCAGGGGGATATTCCTGTCTGCCCACGTCCCTTTCTGGAAATTGCCCGGAGTCTGGGCATAAATGAGGAAAGTGTTCTTGAAACCCTGGGGGATTTATGCACCCGTGGCATTATCCGCCGCTTTGGCGCCACACTCCGTCATCAGAAATCCGGTTTCAGTGCCAATGCAATGGTGGCCTGGAACGTGGATGAGGAACGGATTGAGGAGGTGGGAAAGAAAATGGCGGGTTTCCGTGAAGTAAGCCATTGTTACCGCCGGAATCCCAACCCTGACTGGCCTTATAATCTCTATACCATGATTCATGCAAAAGATGAGGAATCCTGCCGGGAAATCGCACGGAAACTGTCTTTGGCAAGCGGAGAGAACGACTATAACCTGCTTTTCAGCCGTACCGAACTGAAAAAGACCTCCATGCAGTATTTCACGGATATATTGTGATTCTGATGTGTTGCACCCCATAAACCCAACGCTGTTTCCTTAAGGCGGAATCCCGGACTGAAAGTTTGGGAAACTGAAATGATTCCGGAATAACCGACAAATTTTACGTCCGGCACTCCTTGAATTTTCTGGTAGTGGGTCAAATCCGTTGATAAGGTCTCCCCTCCCTTGAGGGAGGGGCAGGGGGAGGGTGAAAACATCACTGATTATCCCCCTCCCCTGACCCCTCCCACCAGGGGAGGGGAATTTTTGGATCAACAGATTTGTACCACTACCGATTTTCCCTTATGAAATCCGATTCTCCCCATATCCTGCTGGTAAATCCCTGGATACATGATTTTGCTGCCTATGATTACTGGGCGCGTCCTATGGGACTGGCCCTTCTTGCAGCTATCCTCAGAAATCACGGATATAAGGTAAGTTATATTGACTGCCTGGATAGATTTCATCCGGACGCGGGACATTCAGAGCTTTCCCTCAGATGCGGACGAGGCCCGTATCTGAAAACCCGGATTCCCAAACCCGAAGGACTGCGGCATATTCCCCGGCATTTCTGCCGCTATGGTATTCTGCCGGAATGGTTTGCAAAGGATTTGCAGGCTGTTGACAAACCTGATCTGATTCTGCTCACTTCCCTGATGACCTACTGGTATCCGGGTGTTCAGGAAACCATTGCACATATACGGAAAATTTTTCCGGATGTTCCACTTGTTCTGGGCGGAATCTATGCCACGCTCTGCCATGAACATGCGTGCAAACATTCCGGCGCGGATGAAGTCATATCCGGAGATGGTTTAAAGGAAATTCTCGGCATTGCAGAAAGATACACGGGTTTTTCCGCATCTGCCAAATTTGATCCCTCTGATATGGATACATGGCCATTTCCCGCTTGGGACTTGCAGAGGCAGATTCCCTTTGTTCCCCTTCTCACCTCTATGGGATGCCCTTTTTCCTGCGCGTACTGTGCATCCCGTTTTCTGGAACCTGTGCGCATGGTGCGCAGTCCCGAACATGTGGTCTCGGAAATTCTGCACTGGCACAGGGCCTGCGGAGTCCGGGATTTTGCATTTTATGATGACGCGCTGCTGATAAATGCCAAAAACCATGCCATTCCCATGCTTGAAGGCATTATCCGCTCCGGTCTGCCTTTGCGTTTTCATACCCCAAACGCGGTTCACATACGGGAAATCACGCCGGAGACTGCAAAACTGATGTTTCAGTCCGGTTTTAAAACCCTGCGTCTGGGACTGGAAACCACTGCTTTTGAAGAGCGGAACACGCTGGATCGCAAAGTCACAGAAGAGGAGTTCTGCCGTGCGGCCGCGTATCTCCGGGAAGCAGGATTTGATCAGAAACAGGTGGGAGCCTACCTGCTGGTCGGACTTCCGCATCAGAGTCTGGAAGCAGTGGAATCCTCTATTCTGACAGTAAAACAGAACGGTCTGACACCGGTTCCCACTTATTACACACCCATTCCCCACACTGCCCTGTGGAAAGAGGCCGTGGCTGTTTCTCCCTATGATCTGGAAGCTGATCCTGTGTTTGCCAACAATGCACTTTTTCCCTGTATGACAGAGGGATTTTCATGGAAAATCATCACCCGGCTCAAAGATCTGGTCATGGACAGTCACAATATGCGGGACATATGAAAAAAAATATTGAATATTGAGATGATTGCAAAAGTCCGCCAGAGTAAGCCGGAATCAGGAGTTTCAGATTATAAAACCCCTCCCCCTCAATGGGGGATGGCCGGGGTGGGGTTGAAAATCAGACAGTTACCCCACTAACCCCGGCCATCTTCCACGGGGGAGATGGAGAATTAAGGAAATTTTCGATCTGCTGATTTTGCGAGTTCTGAAACTGGCTCTGCTGAAAGAATTACAGTTCAATCATTTCCGGACAGAGGGGGAGGATTTCCCGCCGAAAACAAGCAGGGCGAGCTGATCCACAATATTCTTCAATTCCCCGGACTGTGCAGTCATTGTTTCGGACACACCCGCGGATTCCTGGGCAGTGGCCGCCACCTGCTGGAGCATTTTGTCCATTTCACTTACGGAGCTGCTGATCCGGGCGATGCCTTCGGCCTGTTCCCCGGAGGCGGCTGCAATCTCCTGAATGATCAGTCCCACTTTTGCAGATATGGCCGTATTCTCCCTGAACGCTGCTTCTGTGGCCTGGGTCAGTGAATTGCCTTCCCGCACCGCTCTGATGGTGTTCTCAATCAGAGCGGCTGTGCTTTTGGCGGCATCCGCTGACCGCATGGCCAGGGTGCGCACCTCACCTGCCACCACAGCAAATCCTGCACCTGACTCGCCCGCACGGGCCGCCTCCACAGCAGCGTTGAGTGCCAGAAGATTGGTCTGGAAAGCGATTTCATCAATATTTTTGATTATTTTTTCCGTATCACCACTGTACCGGGTGATGGTTCCGATGGCCTGCACCATCAGGGACATATGCCGGCGGACCTGTTCTGATATCCGATCAGACTCTTCCATCATATTTCTGGCCTGCCCTGCATGCTCCGCATTATTCCGGGTCATGGATGCTGTTTCCTCAAGAGAGGATGCGCACTCTTCAATGGCCGCTGCCTGCCGGGATGCGTTTTCAGCCAGCCGGGTACTGGCATCGGAAACATGGAAGGCTCCGGCACTGACCTCCTCAGCGGTCTGACTGAGGGTAGTGATAAAACCGCTAAGGGGCCTGACGACAGAACCTGCGGTGAGCAGGGTGACAATGCCTGCTGTCACAGCCAGCACAAAGGTTATCATCATATTCCATCTGCGCAGGGCACGGGCATGTGCCAGGAGTTCATCTGCGTTGATTCCGGACATAATGATCCATCCGTGTTCCGGATGGGTGCGGAATGCCCCAAGCCTGTCTTTGCCGCTCCATTTATAAGTGATAATGCCGTTGCCTCTTCTCAGGACTTCCCGCCCGGCTTCGAAATCAGACAGTTTTATCTTCATGATAAGAGATCTGTCAGGATGGGCCATTACAGTGCCGTTTCTGTCGCAGATATAGACATAACCGGTTTCCGCGACCCGGATGGGATCAATGAACCGTTCACTGAAACCGCTGAGATTCACAGCCCCGGCCATGCACCCGATGACCCGCTCACCCTCTTTTACCGGTGCTGCCACAACGAATGTCGGTGTCTGGCGCTTACGGTTTATAACAACCTCTGAAATCTGCGTCTTTCCCTTCATAACTGCATGGAAATATTCGCGCTCCCTGATGCTGTATTTGCCTATGATATCTTCCGTGGAAGAGGCGATGACGATCCCTGACGGATCGACTAGGAGCAGGCTGTCCAAAAAGCCGTGGCGGGCCTTTATGCCTGACATCTGCCGGTTTAATGTGTTCCGGGCATCCCTGCCTTCACCGGTATCACGGAGCGCGGTTTGAACCAGTTGCTGATCCGCCAGATCAAGCACAAGCAGTTTCTGACTTTCCAGCCAGTTGTCCACCAGACGCAGAGTGGAATCTGCCGTCTGCTCAATCTGGATTGCGGCTTCTTTTTCCAGAACGGTTTTTGCCTTGATGTAAGAGATGGCAGATATTCCCCCCATTCCCAGAATGAGAAGCGTTACTACCGGAAACAGAAACCTTTTTTTCAGACTCATTTTTTTCATATTTTCCCTTTTATGATTTTTTTTGACATGAATACGTCCGAGTGCACACCTGCCACAGCATGCCCTGTGTAATTTGGGGTTACGGAATATCATGCAGAATTCGGATGCTCTGACTGTAACGAGTCAAAATATAACCGGAAATTTCTGCAAATGTCAACCACAGATTTTCAGAAACAAAATTTCACTGACCTGTTTTTATATGAAACCTGAAAAATATTTCAGCATTGATTCAAGAAAAACCCTGAGGGTTTCGCCAGAAATGTCTGCCGGATTTTATGCCGGTTTATTTTTCAGATTTCATTTACGATCTTAGCGGTGAACGGTATATTCTCCGGTAATATGGCATTGACAGATTCAGGCAACTCATGTTACGCAGTCTTTTCAGAAATCAGGAAGCTGCCCGTTTTCACCGGTATCCCGGCGCAGGCCTGAATCCGGTGATTTCAGATGGTTCCGGATACCGGCTTTCACGGGTATGAAGACGCTGCGTAACATCGGATATTAACGTTAAAGCAAGTTTGATGCCGGGTATAACATGCTGTATATGGGGATGAAAGCAATATTGCAGTGCAAAGCATGAAAGGAAAAAACAGGAGGGTTTATATGAAGTTTACTGTAAAAATGTTTCTGATTCTGGCAATGCTGCTTTTTCCGTGTGCGGGTATCGCGCAGGAGATTCTTCCGGTTTTTGTGAGCATTATTCCGCAGAAATATTTTGTGGAAAAGATCGGGGGAGAATCTGTGCAGGTTTCCGTGATGGTCGCTCCCGGCGCCGGGCCGCATACCTATGAACCCAAACCCGCACAGATGGTGGAACTTTCCAAAACCCGTCTGTATTTTGCCGCGGGTGTTCCCTTTGAAAGCACATGGCTGGATCGCTTTGCTGCGGCCAATCCTTCCATGCGGATCATTTTCACGCAGGAGGGCATTGAAAAAATTCCCATGACTTCCCATCATCATGAAGAAAAAGGGGAGGAAGCCGGAAGACATGAGCATGAAGGCGTCAGAGATCCGCACATATGGCTTTCCCCGCCTCTGGTTATGGTGCAGGCCCGGAATATTCTCAGGGCTCTGGTCAGCGCGAATCCGGCCCATGCAGATGTGTATGAAGACAGGTACAAAGACTTTATCCGGGAAATAGCAGAGCTGGATATGGAAATCTTCCGCATTCTGGGAGAAAAGGAAATCCGCAGAGAATTCATGGTTTTTCATCCGGCCTGGGGATATTTTGCACAGGCTTACGGGCTGAAACAGGTTCCGGTCGAAACCGAGGGCAAGGAACCCAAACCCGCTGATCTGCAGAAACTGATTGAATGGGGAAAAAAGGAAAATATAAAGGCTGTTTTTGTCCAGCCCCAGTATTCTGAAAAAAGCGCGGGTGTGATAGCCTCTGCCATTGGCGGACAGGTGATAGCTGCTGATCCTCTGGCAGGGGACTGGGCGGAGAACCTCCGGCAGATTGCCATGAAATTCAGGGATACTCTGAAAAAATGACAGACATGCCATACAGAAAAAAAAAAATCACGGATACGGAGACTGTCATTGAGATCAAAGATCTCCATTTTTCCTATAATCAGAGTCAGGTGCTGAAGGGTATCAATCTGCGCCTGGAAAAAGGCTGTTTTACAGCGCTGATTGGTCCAAACGGAGGGGGAAAGACAACCCTGCTCAAGCTGATGCTGGGGCTGCTGAAACCGGATCAGGGATCAGTGACAGTTCTGGGAAAAACGCCCTGGCAGGCTTCCCGTCAGTTGGGATATGTTCCGCAGGAAATCGGCTTTAACAGGGATTTCCCCATATCTGTGCTGGATGTGGTGATGATGGGACGGATCAGATCCAAAGGAGTATGGTCACGTCATTCGGCACAGGACAAAGCCGCAGTACGGGCGGTTCTGGATCGTTTGGATATGTGGGAATTCCGGAAACGCCGTATCGGGGAACTTTCCGGGGGACAGCGGCAGCGGGTGTTCATTGCCAGAGCCCTGGTTTCGGACCCGGAGATTCTGTTTCTGGATGAACCGACTGCAAACGTGGATTCCAGCCACCAGAATGATTTTTACCGCCTGCTCAGGGAACTCAACACCAGGGTAAGCATTGTCATTGTCAACCATGACCTGATGGTGATTTCCAGCCAGGTCAAATCAGTGGCCTGCGTTAATCATACGCTTCATTATCATGATGGAGCTGAAATCACTGAAGACATGGTCCGGATGTATGACTGTCCGGTGGAACTGGTGGCCCACGGTATTCCGCACAGAGTTCTGCGCACCCATCAGGACTGAAAAGCAGAACAGGCTTCCAGACTGTTCATAAACAGGGCATAAGCTGGAAGCTTATGCTACTTTTAAACATTGAAAATTAAATTATGTGGGAAGCACTTCATTACGAATTTATGCAAAACGCGCTTGCCGCCGGCATTCTGGTCAGCATCACCTGCGGCATTATCGGCACTCTGGTGGTGGTCAACCGGATTGTGTTTCTGGCCGGAGGAGTTGCGCATGCGGCCTATGGCGGCATTGGTCTGGCCTTTTATTTCCGATGGCCCTATATGGCAGGAACGCTCGGTTTTTCCCTTGCATCAGCCATGATTATGGCCGGGGTGACGCTGAAAAACAAAGAACGCTCTGACACAATTATCGGTGTCATCTGGGCACTGGGAATGGCGTTGGGCGTCATTCTGCTGGATCTGACTCCGGGCTATAATACAGATCTTATGAGCTATCTTTTCGGCAGCATTCTCACGGTTCCCTGGTCTGACATCCGGATTATGGCGATTATGTGCGCTGTCATTATCCTGGCAGTAGGCTGTTTTTACAATGATTTTCTTGCCATTTCCTATGATGCGGAATATGCACGTCTGCGGGGCATACCGGTCGGGATTTTTCATTTCCTGCTTATGGGACTGATTTCTGTTTCTGTGGTAATGGTGATCCGGGTGGTGGGACTCATTCTGGTTATTGCCATGCTGACCATTCCTCCCTATATAGCTGAAAAATATTCAGGTTCCCTTCTGACAATGATGCTGCTCTCCAGCCTGCTCAGTTGTGTTTTCACTGTAAGCGGTCTTTGGGTTTCTTACACCTGGAACCTCACAGCCGGGGCCTGCATCATTCTGACCGGAGGAGCGGCTTTCCTTCTTTCTTTTCTTGCCGGAAGATTTGCTAAGATAAGAAGATAGCACATAATAGCGTCAGTTTTCAGATAATCAGGATCCGGAAACAGGAAACACTGCCCGGAGGCAGGGAATATCCAAAATCCGGACTGATTATGCAGCAGTTTCCCGGTGTCATGCATTCCCGGATTTCATACCAATTCTCCATTGAAAATATACTTATGATTCGGTTTCCCACAGAGGACACAGAGAGAAAAAAACCACAGAGAACACAGAGGAAACAACTCACATTATTGTATAAATTCAATAGCGAATTGGTATCAGACGTTTTTTGAGAGAGAATCTGCAACCGCTTTCACAGTCTGGGGAATGCACCCGTCTTCGGCAATGTCATCCGCAATGGCCCGGATATGTGAATCCAGACACTGCTCATCGTCATTCCATATATAGGGACGTTCCCCGGACGGAGATATTTTAAGCACATCCAGAATGCTTTCATAAACCTGCCTGGTACGCGGGGAAAGAGTTTTCCGCGCGTCATAATGGCCGGAAACAATTTTTGTTCTCAGATCCACTGCCTGCAAGCCGAACATAAGGGCAATGGCCGTATACTGACGGAAGATGTCAACAGACTGCCGGGCAAGATTGGCTGAGCCAAATCCCTGACTGTTGATATTCTGGTTGAACTGCTCGGCATGGGTGGGAAAACGGTCAGCCAGTGAATTTCCGTAAAAAGACAGCAGGGGCATGATCGAATTTCCGCACAGTTGCAGACCTTTGAGTCCCAGATTCACTTTCCGTGCAGGATTTCCAACCAGAGAGGGGGGCAGACCGTTGCTGAATTCAGGCGTAACCAGCAGAGCGATCTGCACATCCGTATGTTTGGCAAGCAGACCGGTATAATAGCGAAGCTGATCCATTCCCACACCGATATACTGTCCCAGAAAATTCCCGCAGTGAAAATATGCACCGTGTTCCGCGTCAATCAGGGGATTGTCAGATACTGAATTCATTTCGGTTTCCACCTGTCCCCTGATTTGGGAATACCCGTCAATAACCGGCCCCATGAACTGGGGCAGACATCGCAGGGAATAGCGATCCTGTATCAGTCCGCTCCGGGGATCGGCTGTGTCTCCGTCCGGTTCATTCCGGACAAGCCCGGAGCCGGTGAGCAGATCAGACATGATCTCTGCGGACCATATCTGACCGGGATGGGGTTTTAGGCGGTGAATAAAGGGATGAAAAGACTGGTTGGTTCCGCCCAGTCCCTGAATGAAAAATCCGTGCGCGGCCAGATTCAGGGCCAGCAGTATTCCGGTCTCATGCACGCAGTTGGCAGCAATGCCGGTCATTACGGAAGTGCCGTTGATAATGGCCAGTCCCTCTTTGGGAGCCAGCCGTATCCGGGGAAGTCCTATACTTTCCAGTGCGGAAACACATCCCATGTCCTTTCCGTTCATGCTGACCCCAAAAGCGTTGTCCAGACCGATAAGCGCGCCTGCAATATGGGAAAGGGGAACCAGATCTCCGCTCGCGCCGATGGAACCCATTTCATGCACATGGGGAGTGATGCCCGCGTTGAGAAAATCAGCAATTCTCTCAATGATTTCCATGCGCACACCTGAAACGCCCTGCATCAGGGAATTGGCTCTCAGGAGCATAGCAGCGCGCACATCTGCTTCCGGCAGTCTTTTCCCCGCGCCGGTCTTGTGGGGCCAGGGAATATTATTCTGCAGTTCTTCGGCTTCCTTTCCGGGAACCGCAATGTCGGACATTCCCCCGAATACTGTGGTGACACCGTAAACAGGACGGTTTTGTGCAACAGCCTGTATGATAAATTCATGGGATTTGCGAATCTGATCAGCAATCTTCGGTTCCCGGCTCAGACACACTGCTGCCTTACGCCGGGCCACACGCACCAAATCCGCAATGCGCAGACCCTGTCCGCTTATTGTCACTGCATCATCCGCAGCCCTGAAAGCCGCTGAATGCCCCCCCACTGTCCTGTTTTCCTGTCTGCTGTCCATTCAAATGTTCCTGTTTTCCAAATCTGTGCGGAATATATCCGCAATTTCCGTGTGATGTGAAATTTTTCCCGTTATACCGGCAAATGCCGGTATCCATACCGTCTGGCCGGATTCCGGGATATTTATTTTCAGAAATCACCTAAGCGTTCATATCTTTTTTGCAGTGGGTCAAACCGGATGATTTTTTTAACACCTGAATTTCGGACAGAAAATTCTGTTTGACTCTGCGAAAATTCTGAATCACTGCGGTTAAAAAACAGACTGTCAACCGATTTGCTCCCAACCATATTTTTCATGATTATAAGCCCTCAGGGTTTCAGAGTTTAACTTCTGAACGCTTACTTATCAGGCGGTTCAGACTCTTTCTGCCGGTTGAAGGCATTGGTTTTCTTATTGTAAGCCTTCAGTTCAGTTTCGTATTTCTGCATTTTCTGATCATATAACGCTTTTTTGGCACTCAGTTCCTGCAATGCCTTATTGTGCTGTTTCACCTTGTATTCGTTCCTGGGGGGAACTTTCTCTGCCGTAATCCGCTCCTGTTCCTGTAAAAGTGCTTGGTAGTGGGTCAAATTGGTTGATTATGTGCTGTCCGAATAAAGACCACTCTTAAAATAATAACGGTTGATATACATTCCGATAACATTGTCGTGTATTTTTTCGTTCTTTGAAAAACAGATTGTC
>JBFXEJ010000012.1:0-85436 GCA_050180235.1 Desulfococcaceae bacterium | reverse complement strand
TGCGCTGAAATATCTTGAACAGAGTCTTGGGATAAGAAGGGAAATCGGGGACAAATCCGGCGAAGGTACGACCCTGAACAACATCAGTCAGATTTATGACGCACGGGGAGATTATGACACTGCGCTGAAATACCTTGAACAGAGTCTTGGGATAAGAAGGGAAATCGGGGACAAATCCGGCGAAGGCAGTACCCTGAACAACATGTCCACGATTTCTTATGCCCGTGGCGATTATGACACTGCGCTGAAATACCTGGAACAGAGCCTTGGGATAAGAAGGGAAATCGGGGACAAATCCGGCGAAGGCACGACCCTGAACAACATGTCCACGATTTCTTACGCACGGGGAGATTATGACACTGCGCTGAAATACCTTGAACAGAGTCTTGGGATAAGAAGGGAAATCGGCGACAAATCCGGCGAAGGCACGACCCTGAACAACATGTCCACGATTTCTTACGCACGGGGAGATTATGACACTGCGCTGAAATACCTTGAACAGAGTCTTGGGATAATAAGGGAAATCGGCGACAAATCCGGCATGATTGCAACATTGCACAATATGGGGCATATTGCCATGAATAAAGATGTGGGAAAGGCAATTGAACTCTGGTCAGAAGCCCTTTCTCTTGCAATGGAAACTCAGAATGCTCAGGGAATTTTCCATGTTGCCAAAACTCTTGGCAATGTTTTTATGCTGGCAGGACAAAAAGAGCAAGGTCGGCAATTGTTATCGCTGGCAATTCAGGTCGGCAGGCAGGCGGGCTTTCCTGATGTGCATGAAGTTGAGGCATTGTTGCAGCAACTGGACGCACCTGCCCCGCCTGCAAACCGCCCCGGCCTGTTGAAATCGCTGTGGAATAAATTCACGGGGAAAGTCTGAACCGGGGAATGTCTGAACCATGATTCACTTGATTAAAGGATTAACAGGATTGGAAAATTTCTGTAGGGTGAGCACATGTTTTTCCGTGCCCACCTGTCTGCTGACCGGGGAAAGTCTGAACCGCTGATTAACCTGATTTTTCTGATTGCTCTGATTTTTTATTCCCTGCAAGCAGAGGAAATCCTGAAAAATACCGGTTCGGAAATGAAATACTGCCTGATTCACTCCGGGCTTCGGAGAAAAGGCCGGAAATGATACCATTGACACGGATGCTCCCGGAGAGATTTTTCCAGAAAATTTGCATACTGCTGTGCGGATTTGATCACAGAATCTTTTCTTTCTGCCCGTGACGCGGCCCGGACATATAAGGGTTCTGTCACTGAAAAATGATAAGTGCAGTGTCCGGTGCGGAAAGCGAAAAAAATGAATATCGGCGCTCCTGACACCAAAGCCAGCATATGCGGAGTTTCCGGAACCCGGATTTCGTGATTAAGAAAACAGACAGTGACATATCTCTGGGATTCATGCCAGAGAATATCTCCGGTCATGGAAACCAGCCCCCCGGATTGGAGAAATCGCATTCCCTCCACAAGGGCAAAAGGCGAATCCTCATCCTTATCCGCAGCAATAATGCGAACACCGTTGCGGATCAGGCTTTCCTTCTGCATTCTTTCGATCTGCTCTTTGTGCTTTTTCCCCATATACAGCAGCAGAGGCATATTTTCCTGCCGCAGCAGATGGGCAGCCATCTCCCAGTTTCCCATATGGGACATCAGTATTATCCCGCCCGAACCCTTTTGCAGGGAATCTTCCAGATACTGCCATCCTTCGGAAGTCCAATCGATGGGGCAGCCTGCCTGCAAGAGATACCGATCAAGAAACACCGTGGTAAAATGCTGATACTGGCGCCACACGCACAGAATATGGTAAATGCCTGTTCTGCCGGGATACAGCGCACGGCAGAAACGCACACCCGCGGCCGCACGGGCCGGAAACAGAAAGAAAAACCCGGCTGCCACAATCCATGCGTAGATATAAAAAATCCACAGTCCGAATCTTCCTGACAGCAGGATGATAATCCGGTATAAAAGTCCTGTCATAATGATGCATTCACTGTTCTGAAAGATGATTTCGGTATAATCCAATATTTTTTTAAATAGTTGGAGAAATTTTCATAATATTTGCAGTCAAAAAAAGTCCAGAGAAACTTTTCCTGCATTCAGATTAGGTGATTTCCATTAATGATTATACCGTTTTTCGCAGGGCGGGCACGGCTTTTTTTGCCCGCCGTCCTGCTGAAACGGTGGGCACAAAAAGCCGTGCCCACCCTACAATGATGGTACTACAATGATGGTACATTTTTTCATGGAAATCGCCTTAAACAGCTTTTATGCCTGAATTTGTTTCAGAATGCAAGGGAATTGATGAAGCATCCGCCAGCATTGCCGCTGTCAGGGCCTGATACGGAGAGGTTTCTGAGGGCGGGAATGACCGGGCCGGAGAAATTTACGATAATGCCGTTGGCGGTTCCATCCGCGTCACCATTGCCGCTGTCTGTGATTTTCAGTGTGATGATGCGGTTTGTTCTGTCAGTTGCCGTGAGATATGAAATGTCATTCCAGCCGTTTGCGCTGTCATACTCATGCCATTTGGATCCGGATGGCACGGATTCGGAAAGGTGAATGACAATTTCCGCTGCGGCTCCGGGTTCATTGACAAAAATGCGGAAACCGGCAAGTCCGAAGGGCATTTCACCGGGGATTTCGGAAAGTGCTGCAGTGTCAGCGGCAGTGAGGAATTCAACTGCATTCACATTCAAGGAGCCTTTGACGCACAAGGTTCTGCCGGATTTCGTCTTCACACATTTCATTTCCGGATCATCACTCTCTGTCTGCAAATCATCGGGAATGCCGCTGTCATCTGCATCACTGTTATCCGCAGAAGTGGTGAATGAAACAGTTTCCGACCATTCGGAGAGATTTCCGCTGCTCTCTCTGAACTGCACTCTCCAGTAATAAACCGTGTCCGGTTTCAGCACCAAATCAGGAACAGGAAATGCAGTAAGGTGCACTGCATCCGTAATATCCAGAATCAGGAAGGAAAAATTTTCATCCGTGCTGATCTGCCAGTTTGTCTGCAAATGGCTGAATGATGAATCTGCAATATTTCCGGCAGTGAGAACCGGAGTGAGGGAAACATCTGTTTTTCCGTTTTCAGGATAAAGTGTTTCAGGCAGGACAGGCTGAACCGGAACGTCAGGTTCTTTCACTGTGATTTTCACAGATGCGCTGTCTGTATCTCCGTCCGCATCGGTGACAGTGAATGTGACGGTATATTCTCCGAATTCTGCGAATGCGGTTTCTCCGGGATTTTTTTCACTGCTGTTTCCGGCAGTTCCAAAATCCCAGTGATATGTGAACGGCTTATTGCCGCTTTGCACATTTCCGGCAAAAAGTACAGATTCCCCTTCCGCAATTGTAACATCCGCAGACGGTGATGTGATTTCCGCAGCCGGTTCCGTGTCATCCGGAGTGACAGGAGTTTCCCCTTCTGCCACTGTTATCATGACAGAATCTTCCGCAATGTCCCCGTCCGCATCTGTCACGGTCAAAGTGACTGTGTAATTTCCCGCGGCAATGAATGTATGAACAGCATTGCAGTCACTGTTTGCCTGACCATCTCCAAAATTCCACTGACATATGAACGGCGGATTCCCGCCTGTGATTTCCGCCTCAAAGCAGATTATACAGGGAATCCCGCAGGAATTCGGAAATGCAGCAATTGAAACCTCCGGAACAGTATCGGGAATTTCCTTTTCTTTCACCGTGACTGTCACTGACGCACTGTGCAAATCCCCGTCCGCATCTGTGACAGTGAAAATGACAGTGTATGTTCCGGGTTTGGGGAAAATCACATTTCCGGGATTCAGAACATGCGAATTTTCCGCACCGCCCCCGAAATTCCAGAAATATGAGAACGGGGCATCTCCTCCGGTCACATTTCCCTGAAAAGATACAGATTCTCCTTCGGCAACTGCAACATCCGCAGCAGGGGAGACAATGGAAACTGCGGGAATCAGATCCACCGGAACCGGCGGGACAATCCGTTTCATAGTGAAATCCGTGAGTGTTGTTCCTCCTTCGCCCACTGTGATTTTTCCCGTAAAAGGATAATATCCCTCCGCTTCTATTGTTATATCAAACGTTCCCGGCTCCTGAATCATCATATAGCGTCCGTTCAGCCCCGCAACTGCCGAGGCATTTGCGGATGTGCGTATCACTGCATTTGCAACCGGAACACCGGAAGCTTCCGCAATCCATCCCCTCACAAAGCCGGCAAAAACACCCACAGGCCGGTAAATGCGAAGATTGTATGATACAGAAATTTCCTGACCTTCTGTTGCAGTGATTTTCAGATAATACACCCCGTTTTGGGGACAAATCCAGTCCTGACTGAATTCCAGTTCATTCTGTGTGCTGTCAAACATCTGCACAGAAACAGATTCATCATCTGCAAGCATGCTGATGGTGTATTCTTTCCCGGCAATGCCGTAAAATTTCACCCAGTCCTGATCTGCGGAATCATGCAGATTATGCTGCTGCGGATTCTCCTCACTGATGACAATCAAAGATGCCTGTTCTGCGGTATCATCATTTTCATACACATCTTTTCCGTTTTTGCAGAAAACTGTTGTTTCCCTTGCCAGAGAGATATTGCCATCTGTATTTTCCGCGTAAATGCTCACTGTGTAATTTCCGAAAAAGGGAAAATTGCTGTAAACTGCTTCATAACGCTTTGCATCCGGATTCCATGTCAGTTCCGCATTGGGCAGGACAAAAGGGGCAGAACCGGTCGGATTTGGCGGAATGAGCACTGCCCATACCTTTTTCAGCGTGCCTGTTGCATTCACATCCGCTGCCCAAAGCAGAGCAGACTCTCCGGCAGCAAGCACGGTTTCCGGGACTGCCTCACCAACAGCAGGCAGATTTTCCGCAAGCCGGATACCCGCGCCAATGATATATTCATCTGCTGCATAACCGTCTCCGCGTTCATTTCCCCTGCCGTTTCCATTGTCATCGAGCAGTGGCAAATCCGCACGTGTGTGCAGGGCAAATGCCATTGCATCTGCCGCGTCTGCAAATGCCCGGCCTGTGCTTAGGCCGCAAAGAATGTTTTTCCAGAAAAAAGCGGAAAAAGAAAGCGCGTCCGGTGCATTGAAATTCGCTGTCTGATCCGCGGATGCAGCGCATATTACAATGCGCTTTCTGTTTTCCTGCGGTGTCAGCAGCGGCAGAAAGGTTCCGGCATAATCTCCGTCATAAATCACTGTCACAATGCCCGGAATTTTCTGCTGAACATTGTCAAGCCATGTATCCAGAACCTTTGCAGAAAGGGATTCAGAATCATTGATCTGCACATTGGCCCGGCTTCCGATTCCTGTGATATACACCACAAGATCAAGTGTATTCTCTGCTCCCCATGTTTCAACAGCGTACTGCACATTGCGCAGCAGAGCATCAGCATCCACTCCGGAAACAGTGGTGACAGGGCTGATACAATAAATCTCATCATCCCCGTATCCCTGAAAGCGCAGAGAATTGTACGCCTGCGCAGTGTTATTTTCAATGCTCTCCCATTGGGGGGAAGTGGCAGGCCCGCCCGCAATGATGACAGCTTTGCGTTTTACAGAAGCACCGGAGGAAATGCAGATTTCTTCCGGAAGCGAGATGTTGCCGTTGCGATCCCTGGCATACAGGGTTATCCGATAATCTCCATTGCCAACTGCATTTTCATATTCTCCAATATAAGTATTGCTGCCCGCAGGTTTCATTTCCACAGACGGCAGTTCCAGCAGACTGGCATCAGCGGATACAGATGTTTCCGGCGGACGGATTACAGCCCAGACCCGTGCAATCCCGTCATCATCGGATGCCTTTGCCTCAACGGTCAGTATGCCCGCATTGTCCGCAGCCGTGTGCAGATTGGTCAGAACCGGTCTTTCTCCGTACAAAACACATCCGTTTCCGATAAACAGCCCGGTTCCGTTTCCTGTCATCATGGGATGCTGAGAGGCTGTGATGTGCAGCATATCCTGCTCCGCGTATGCAAAAGCAGCCTGCACATCAGAACCGTTGAAGATATTTGTCCAGAAATACAGGGAAAAGGAATTGGCCCCCTGAGAAATGAACAACGCGTCCTCATCCGGGGAAGTGCTTGTGATGACAATCCTTTCTTTGCCTTCGGGAGCAGCAGGCTCCGCAGGGAAAGTGCCGGATTTGCACGCGTCATATACAACAATGACTTTGCAGGAGAGATTCTGCTGAAAGGCATCCAAAACAGCGTCAAGTTCACCGGCAGATAAAATTTCCGTGCCGCTCATCCGGAAAAAACCTTTGCCACTGTCATCTTTTCCGCCGTGATTGACCATGTACAGCACAAGAAGATCTGCATCTCCGGACCATTCCACTGCGGACCGGAGATTTGCAGCGGAAGGGGAAATCACCTCATCAGGAACCCCGTCATTGTCCAAATCCAGTTGGGTGTCTGAGGTGAGATAGCGGATATCCTCTTTCACAAGTCCCTGAAAACTCAGCGCACGGACAGCGAAATTGGCACACAGCCGCGTGGCATCCCACAGCGTGTTTCCGGCATATGCTCCCCCGCCTGCCACAACAATGGCTTTGGTTTTTTCCGCAGTCTGTATCTGATCAAACACCTGAATACGGTTGTTGTATTTGTCTGAAACATAAATTTTCCCGTCCGAAGCGACAGCCATATCTGTAGGTGTGTTCAGAAAACCCGGACTCGTGCCTTTTTTGCCAAAAGCCGAAACAAAGGTTCCGGACAAAGTGAATTTCACAATGCGGTGATTTTCACTGTCCGCAATGTAAATATGTGCATTGTCTGCCGCGATTCCCAATGGAGACGAAAAAAACTTGTACTGTGCAATATCAGGCTGTTCCCAGGGGATATACTTCCCCTGCGTGTCAAATTTCTGAATCCGGTCTCCGTAATCCGTAACATACACAACGCCATTTCTTACCAGAATATCCTTCGGATTGCTCAACTGACCGGGCGCATAACCGAATTCCCCCCATGTTCTGACAAAATTTCCATTCGCGTCAAAAATCTGAATACGCTCATTGGATGTATCAGCCACATAAACATTGCCATCCTCATCCAGAGCGATCCCCTGGGGATTGGCAAACTGGCCGTTTCCTGCCCCGGATTCGCCCCATTTTCCCAGAAATTCTCCGCTGAGACTGAATTTCAGAATCCGGTTATTGGCGTTATCTGTGACATAGGCAAAAGAGGAATTTACCGCAATGTCAAAAGGCATGTCAAACAGCGGTTCCCCGTTTTCTGTCTTTTCCCATGTTTGCAGATGCTGCCCGTTTTCATCAAATTTCTGAATGCGATCATTGTTTTTATCTGCCACAAAAATGCGGGTTTCTCCTCCTGTTTCCAGCAGGGAAATCCCGGACAGCATCTCAAAAAAACCGTCCCGGCTGCCCCGGCTTTCCCAGTTGGCAACAAACTGACCGCTGGATGTGAATTTCTGAATGCGGTTTCTGCTTTTACCTGCCACATATACATAGCCGTTTTTGTCAGCGACTACACCCGCAGGAGCGTAAAACTCCCCGTCACCGCTGCCCTCTTTTCCCCATTTGGAGATAAAATTGCCATTGAAATCAAATTTCTGCACCCGGTCATTTTTCTGATCCACCACATACACATATTCATTGTCTGTGCAGATGCCTACGGGAATGTCAAACTGCCCGTCTGCCTTTCCCTGCGTTCCCCACCGGCTGACAAAACGGGCTGTCAGTATTCCGTTCTGAATTTCTGTCTGAAATTTCTGAACGCAGTGATTCTGGGCATCTGTGACATACACATTGCCGTTTCTGTCTGCTGCAATGCCAAGAGGTTCAAGAAACTGACCATTCCCGCTGCCGTTGCTGCCATAAGAGAGAATATTCTGTCCGTCTTCTGTGAAGACATGAAAGCAGAAATTGGCCGTGTCTGTCACATAAACCAGCCCTGTTCCGTCTGTTTCCACAGACATGGGGACAAAATTTTCTTCATTTTTCAGCCCCCATTTCAGCACAAAACGACCGTCAGAACTGTATTTCTGAATATATTTTCCGTCTGCGACATAGACAAAATCCCGCGCGTCTGTGGCAATGCCCGGAGGATTAAAAAAATATGGTTCATTGATGATATTCCACTGCCCCACAAACTGCCCGTCTTTTGTGAATTTCTGCACCCGGTGGTTTTCTGTGTCCGCCACATACACATAGCCCCGGCTGTCGGTCGCGACATCATTGGGATGACTGAAATACCAGGGCTGCTGCAACGCGGGCCACATGCGGATGAAACGGTAATTTTCTTCTGCCTGTGCAGTGCCGGAAAGCAGGGAGAGGCAGAGCAGGATGGGAACCAGTTTATGATAAATATTCATTGCAACCCCCTTTTCTGTTTATAAATTTTGTAACGCATGTATTTTATTTATAAAAATCTCTACAGATTCAAATCAGTATCCTGAAATTACAATATATGCTGCCCTGTTCTTCAATGTCATTGATTTAAGAAAATTACGGAGTGCCAAACTGTAAGTTTGGCACTCCGGACATCTCCTTTAAATCAATGCCAATAATACAGAATATGGGAACAATGCGTGAATGAAGGGTTTCGCTCCACTGCATTCACCCTGTCTGTTGCATTACCGCAGTCCTGCCACTTTCTGCAGGATGAACACGGCCTCAGCCATTTCCACCTTCGCGTTGCCGTTGACATCAACGACACCGGTGTTGTAATCCGTGCGGAAATAGCCGCTGACATCAGCACCGGCCAGGATTTTCAGAGCGATGATAGCGTCTTTCAGATCGGTTTCCGTATCATTGTTGATATCGCCTTTTTCACATTTTTTCGTTAAAAGTTTTTCAACAAATAAAGAACTGTCACCATTATTATCAATGGCATAAACAGAAATTTTGTATGAACCCGGCAGAAGGAACTGATTATAAATTCCCTCATAAGATCCGTTACCTGTTTTCAGAAGTTTCTCCCTGGGGAGTTCTGTCACAGGAAAAGATGATCCGGAACCGAAATCAGGCGGTGTGATCCTGGCCCATACTGTGCTGACTGTGTATTTTGCAGTTACGCTGTCTGCCCGAATTGTGGCAGAAGTCTCACAGTTCAGGAGATTAGGCAGCACATGAACACTCTCCTTTACAACGATAGGTAAATCAGATGCAGCCACACGGCCCCTGCCGATCAGAATGTCATTATCCAGATGGTCGGTTGTGATTTCATCCGGTGAGCCATCCTGATTCAGATCAATCCGGGGTGTCTGATCGCTGCTTACCATGTTTTTTGCCGTTTCAAAAGAAATGTAAAGTCTGCCGGTGAGATAAACCGAATGCCAGAAATGATATGAAAAGGAATATCTGCCATTATCCAGAAACCACGCGGGTTCATCTTCCGAAGTGCTTGTAAGAACATATCTTTTTTCCCCATCAGGCGGCAGCATATCTGCAAGAAAACTGCCGGACATACAGGCATCATAAATGAAAATCACTTTTCCGGGTATTTTTGCCTGAAGCGTATCCAGCATTGCATCCAATTGGCTGACAGACAGCTTTTCTTCCTGATAACTTACTTTGTTGAGAACCAATTCATCTTCGCTGCCGTGATCCGAGATATACAGTATCAGATCCTCCGCATCCGCTGCCCATGTTTCTATGGCATATTCCAGATTTTCTTTCAGATTGGCTAATGTGGGAATTCTGTCTGTATCGTTTACACCGTCTCCGTTGATATCCGCAAAAGCCTCCGGAGTGAGATAGAAAATATTGGCATCGGAATATCCTTGTGACAATAGGGAAGAATATGCCTTGTATGTGCAGGTGCGGGTTGCATTCCAAAGCACATTGCCGGGATAGGGGCCGCCCCCGGCTACAATAATGGCTTTCTGTTTTTTCTGTTTTTCAACAATTTCAGATTCTTCAAATGTCACTGCGCCTTCCAGTTCAACTTCCTGCCCATCCCTGCGGATAATCAGGTTGTACTGCCCGGTTTCAGACTGCGCGGGAATTACCATGTTGTCAATCTTTGTCAGACCGGATACGGTAAATTGTGTAACAGGGGTTTCGATTCCCCCTTCTTTTTTGATGGCAATTGTAACGGTATTGTCAAAACCGTTTCCTATGACGCTGACTGTCATATCCTGCCCGACAGTCCCCAAATTGGGCAGCACATAACGGATTGAAAGGGAAGGTTTTTCATCATCCGTTATATTTACCGTAACATCTCCGGGATTATAGGCATTGTAGAGCGGATCAGCACTGACAGCCGAACCTGTGACGATGGTGCAGGTCTGGGTTCCGTCAAGAATTGTGTCATCTTCCGCAGTAACCGTGACCGTTACTCCGGTATTCCAGTTTGTTTTGTCAAGGGTGACAGAAAAGGGGGAAGCCGCTGCCTCTGCCGGAAAGGTGCTGTTTACCGGAATATATACATCCGAGGCAGGTTCGCTTTTCAGGCGGATGGTGAAGGTTGCGGTTCCGTCCGGTTCGCTTACTGTGAGTTCAGAAGGAGTGACAATGATCCGTGCATATTCATCCGCGCCGATGTCATATCCCCCGGACTGGGGACGGGCATCATCCTCAAAATCATGGAGATTGAATCCGGCATAGACTCCGGCATCAATCAGGGGGGAATCGGCCTTCAGGTGCAGGTCGTCAATGGTGTAAGCCTGGTCCTGGTTTTCCGTGAACAGACCCGTGACAGGCAGATTTCCCTGAACATATATTTTTTCTGCATCATTGCCGTAAATTCTGAACCGCATATTTTCACCAAAGTCAAGCAGAGCTCCGGCCCATTGGTTGGCGACCCATTTTTTGGATGGATCTGCGAATGCGGTCAGGTTTGTGTCCGGATTGTATTCGGGGGCTTCGGGGGCTTCGGTGGCTTTGGGAAAAACGCCGGATTCAATGTCTTCGCCGACAAAATGCGGTTCAACAGGAGATGGATTACAGTAAGGATTGGAATTATTGTTGAAATTATTGTTAAAGTTGTTCGGCTTGTATCCCATGTGTACGGATAAATAATATTCAATATTATCCAGACAATCCTTATTCTCCTCAACAAAATTTAATACATTAGGAATATTATAAAAAACATTATTCTGTATGGGTATGTTGGCAGGATTAGATTCCCATATGGCAGTATTTTGGTTTGCAAAGATATTGTTTTTGAAAACAGAATCTTTTGCGTCTCTTGTTAACAAAACAATCGTCTTGTCTGTAGTCTTGTCTGTATTGTCACCGTAAAAAGTATTGTGTAGAACGGTGATATTTTTTGCGCTATAAATTGAGTTGTTTGAGCAGTTCATAAAAATGTTGTTTGCGATAAGCAAATCTTTTGCATTACTGTCTGCCGAAGCCGCATAGATATAAAAGCTGCTCCCTTTCGGAGCGGAATTACCACTGAAAAGATTGCCGTGTATTGAGCCTGTAATATTGCCAAGATAAAATGCTCCACCTCGACTTATGGCAGAATTCTTTATGAAAGAATTATACCGTATGTTTCCTTCCATTGTTTGAATAAAAAAACATCCACCTCCAGTGTCATATGCGGAATTATTGATGAAAATATTATTTGATATATCACCATATAAATTTGTCACTTTAAATGTACTTTCACTGACAGAACTGGGTTTATTGCTATTGAAAATATTTTCTGTAACATTACCATAAATTGTTTTTGCACATAATGTCCGCCCATAGTGTTGTCCAAAATGATTAGCTGTAATATCACCACGTATTTCATTTACAACATAAAATCCGTCTTTGTTAATTACATTACTCGGTAAAAATCGGTTATTTTTTATATTTCCAATTAAATCTTTACCAATATAAAAACCGCCGCCAAGGGAAGCGGAATTCGATTGAAATTGATTATTGATGATATCGCCATCAAAGCTGTCTTTTACATAAAAACCGCCGCCGTTACTTTCGGCAGAATTTCCGCTGAAGATATTATTCGATAAAAAAAAGGTTTTTCCCTGAGCAACAGACAGGTAAAGACCTCCACCACAACTCTTGTATGCAATATCTGATGCAAATACACTATTATTAATAAACTCACATCCCTGAATCCTACCGGAACAATTAGACAGATAAATTCCTCCCCCACCGCTTCCTGTTTTTGTATTTGCAGAATTATTTTTAAAAACACATCCCTGAATTGTACCGGAACAGTTAATCAGTTCACATGCCCCGCCATTGCCGCTGCTTCTTTTCATATTCTGCAAGGTCAGATTTTTGATGGTGATATTGGATACATTTTCGCCTTTGAAAATGGGATTTTCACTGTTGGACACTCCGTTGATAATGCAGTTTTCAGCGCCGTCTTCGCCGATGATTGTCATCCCCTCACGAAGATTAATGGGAAATACTTCAGTAGGTACTGTATCCGAATCATATACTCCTGCTTTTATATGAATTGTCCAGGGATCGGGACTGCTTATTATATTCATTGCATAGGTGATGGATTTGAAAGGGGCAGATTTCGTTCCCGGTATTCCCGGTAAATTTATTCCGTTTACCTTATCCACATACACATGCGTCTCTGCCCCGGCCAACCCGGTCAGCAGAAAAACCCAAAGCAGCAGATACAGCAGGATTATCCCGCATTTCTCAGAAATTTCTTTTCCCTGCATCCTGTTTCCAGCCGCCTGTTTCCCTGTCTGCATCAATCTGTTCATTTCAAATCCTTTCCATAGATAACATGTTTTTATTTTTTCCATTTTTTATACTCTGTTCAAAAACTTTGTCCGGAAATCCGGATTTGTGTTCAATCCGTTTTTCTGATTCTACACTACCGCTGTTGACCAGCCTGCGATCATCTAGTACATGACCAATTTAGATTTATGGTATCAATTCCCCTCTTGAGAGGGGCAGGGGTGTGTCCGGAACTGCACAGTCCAATAACACACCCCCTGCCCCCTCTCAAGAGGGGAATATCTTACTACCGGACAAAAAATTTGACCATTTTGCTAAAATATATAAAATCAAATGGTTATCAAAAACAACTTTTTGTACCCATTTTAATTATTTCAGTATGTTATAAATTTTTGTCCGGTAGTAAGGGGGAATATATAAAATTCAACGTGGTCATGTACTAGCATTATTATCAAAAACACACTCGATTTTCAATGAATATTTTCGTGTTACCCGTTCAGACGCTTCGCATGGAAATATATCCGGGGCAGTTTTTACTCATTTTATACCGATTCTCCTTTGAAACAATGCTTTCCTTTAACCTTTGACCGCAAAAGACACAGAGAGGGCACAACGGTCACAAAAAATTGACAGAACTTTGCAAAATCGACGGCGAACCGGCATTGCCTTCCGCAAAAATCATTTTCCATAAAGTATATTTTCAATGGCGAATTAGTATTATACTGTCTGACCTTGATCATCCTGACCATCCTGATTTTCTGTCTGAACCGCAGATGCACACAGATGACGCAGATTTCAAAGATACACGGCAGCAGAGCCGTCATTCACTCATCTGCGTGAATCTGAGGTTCAGACAGACACGGGGTTCACACCTCCTCCATATGCACCAGTTCCCACCCCTTATACACCAGCACAATTTTTTTCACCATCACCTTTTCCGCAATCCTCTTGACCCGTTCATCCTCCCCGTAGCGCTTCAACTGCACTTTTGCCTCTGCAATCCGTTTTTCAAGCAGGGCATTGCTGAATTCGCTGCGGGCAATGTATTTCAGTTCAATCAGATAACCGAAGGGCATGTCCGGAAACCGGGCCAGAAAAGGCTCCAGCCAGAGATCACAGAAGCCTTTGGCGGCCTCCTGCTCCGATTTTGTCAGAAAAAAATCCGTGACGTTCAGATAGGCCAGCAGAAATCCCTGAATCACCTTTTCCCCCTCCAGATAATCCCGCACCGAGGTCTGCTTTTCCGTCTCTTCGGCCAGAAAGTCAAACACGGGGCGCCACTCTCCCCGGTAGGCCATTTTCTGCACTCTGCGGGAAAATTCCAGCAGATTGATCCGGAAGATGTCAACATCCTGAAACGCGTCCCGGATATACCCGTACATCAGATTCCGTACCGTCAGATTGGGAATGCGCAGCAGGGGGATTCCCTCATGCCGGCCTCTGATGCTGAGCAGCCCGAAATAAAACAGAAGGGAAATGAAATTTTCCCTCTGCCGCAGATGTTCCAGCGGGAAACTCAGGCTGATGTCACAGGATGTTTCCCCGGTTTCGATGATGTTTTTCAGTTCGCTGAAATTGCCGTTGAGTCTCCGGCCCCGGTCAATGAGCATGAGATGGCGCAGTTTGCTGTAGTCAATGCGGACATTGGGATCAATGAGATGCCTCGGCATATCAGTCCTGTCCTGGGCTTTCAGTATGAAAAACAGCACCATGTCGGAATTGAACACTTCCTGCCCGGCATCCTCTGAAAAGCGGTAACTGTCATACCAGTCTTTCATAATTTCCATGCAGACATCCGGTTCCAGATTCAGCAGACCTTCCCGCCGGTAATAATCCAGCATGTCCCTGACTTCTTTTTCTGTGAATCCGAGAAGTTCATTGAATTTCTCATTCACTGTGATGTTTTCACCGATATTGAATCCGCTGGTCACGTCATCCATTGTAACAGGGGACACACCGGTGATGAAGAGCCGGGAAAGGCCGGAATCCCCTCTTCCGGTTCCGCCTTTGAGCAGATTGAAGAAATAGCGGAAAAAACCGGGGCCGTGTGTCAGATCGTGATAGGCCTTTTCCCCGGCTGTGCTGAGAATGGTGTTGGCAAAGTTGTCGTATTCGTCAATGATCAGATATATTTTCAGTTTTTTCAGAGAAGCATGAAAGAGGAGTTTCCGTAAGCGGTCGGCAGTATTGGAAAGATCCATAATATCAGCCGATTCTTTTTCTGTAAAAAAATGTTCATACCGTAACAGGAAATCATGAATCACAGCCTTCCCGTTGGCCTCAAAGGATTCCCCCACAAAGCGGACATCCGGATTCACCATGGAAAAATTGAAGGTCAGAATCAGGTAGGTGTTCCGCTCCTCTGTGGAGTTTTCAAGAATCCATGTGTCCCGGAACAGTTCCGCAAACCGCTCTTTTCTGTTCACATCATAATAATTTTCCAGCACCGACACCCACAGGGATTTCCCGAATCTGCGGGGACGGATCAGAAAAATGTAATAGGGGGACTGCTCCAGCATCGGGATGTATGCGGTTTTGTCCACATAATACAGATTGTTGTTCTGAATTTTTTCAAAATCGGCCACACCGTAGGGGATTCGTTTTACGTGTTTCGGTATCTGTTTTATGTTTTGGGGTATCATGCGGCAACTCCTTTTTTTTCATGGTTTCTGCTGGTTTCATTGTGCGGAGTGCCAAATTGAAAATTGGGCACTCCTCTGTTCATTTACCTCATATCTGCCACTTTCTGCAGGATAAACACCGAATTTGCCAGTTCAGTTTTGTCATCCGCATTTATATCCGAACCGGGCGCGGGTGTCACGTTTTTTCCGCTCATGAGTTTCAGGACAAGAAGGGCATCGGCCAGAGTGATCTCTCCGTCAGCGTTCACGTCACCGGGATCGGCTTTTTCGCCGTTGGTCTGATTCACGGTGAGAATTACCGGAAGAGACTGGAAATCTTTCAAATCGTTGGCATAAACGAAAATATTGTAAAATCCCTGCTGTGTGAATTCCTCATAAGTGTTCTGGTATGTGCCGTCATTCTGATCCAGCAGTTTGACGGTCGGCAGGACAATGACCGGAGCACTGGAAGACACATAATTCTCAGCCGGGGGAATGATTCTGGCCCAGACACGGCTCAGGCCGTTGTCTGCGGTGATGCCGGAAGCGGAAAGGACTGAGGATGTCTGACTCACAAGGATTTCCGGATTTGCGGACGCGGTTCCGATTTCCGGCGGGGCTGTGTCTTCCGCGCGTCCTCTGCCGATGATGACAGTTTCCGGTTCACTGCGTCCTGCGGAAAGGGTGTCGGGCATTCCGTCTCCGTCCCAGTCAATCAATGGCATCTGCACGGAACCGGTGTTGTTCTTCGCTGTTTTGAAGGATTCGATCAGATCGGCATTGTGAAAAAGGGAATCAAACAGGCGGAAAGAAAAGGAAAGCTCCCCGTCATCCAGAAACCAGGCTCTTTCATCCGAATCAGCGGAAGTGATGAGAATGCGGTTTTCCCCGGCCAATGGGGAAAGAAAGGAACCGGACTGACACGCGTCATAAATCACGATGACTTTGCAGGAAGCTGCAGATTGCAATGTATCCAGCCAGGAATCCAGCGTTTCGGCTGTGAGAATCTCCGGAGCCGCATTGCTGCCGAACTGAAAACTGCCGTCTCCGCCCGGGCCGGTCATGTAAATCAGGAGTTCATCTGTATTGTTTGCAGCCCATGTTTTGACAGCGTTTTCAAGATTGGCTTTTGTTGCGTCTGCATCAATGTCATTTTCCCCGTTTCCGGTCACATCAGCCCAGAGTTTCCTGCTGAGGAAGCGGATGTTTTCTGCGGAATATCCCTGAAAAGCAAGGGTCTGATATGCTTTGTTCACGCATTTTTCCGTGGCATTCCACAGGCTGTTGTCAAAATACGGGCCGCTTCCGGCCACGATGATGGCTTTTTTTGTGTTCAGGGCAGAAGCAGTGACAAATGTGAGAGCGTTTTTCAGCACAGATTCAGATACTTTCAGATGGTAATTCCCTGCGGACTGTGCGGGAACAGTGACCTGAAGGGTTGTTTCATTCATTACCGTTACCGGTGTGATGGCTGCGGGAGTGCCGCCTTCCGTGTAAATGTAAACCGGGGTTGTGCTGCTGAAATTCGTTCCCCTGACCGTCACTGCAAGCGGGGAACCTGCTGTTCCGTATGCGGGAAAAACCGACTGTGCCGTTACAGCGGTGGATGTATCACGGACAGTGACACGGACAGCGGAAACCTCTTTTGCCTGGAATGCCGCATATTCACTGACCGTTGACACAATAACCGAGGCTGTCTGATCATTGTCAGGAATGCCGTCATATTCCGGTGTGAGTGTGACTTCTGCGCCGGTATTCCAGTTGGCACTGTTCAGGGTGACAGAAGCAGGGGAAAGGCTGAATTCTCCGGGGTTGGAACTGTAAAGGCGGAGAACGGTATCACCGCCGGGATCGCCTGTCAGCATGATCCGGAAGGTTTTTGACTGACCGGACGAATCCGGGTCTGCGGGTTCTTCGAGTGCAAAGCTGTCGGCACTTGCAATAATGAAATTTCCGATTGTGAAAAGGCCCTGAACCGTGCCTTTGGATGGATCGGAAAGGGGTTCGATCCTCAGCATGCAGTTGAAAGAGCTTATCTCACCGGTTTTCCAGTCATATTCTCCGTCATTGGGTGTATTTTCTGCGATGGTCTGAAAGGTGTCCGGTTTTCCGCCTTCATATGAGATTAATATTTTTACATTGCCACTTATATTGGCCGTATCCCATTGTATGGGAACGGTGCTGCCTTTTTCCCATACGGAAGCCTGCCGGGGGGATAAAATAACCAGATGGCCGGGGATTTGATTCTGTCCGCCGCGGACACACCGAAAATTATAGAGTAATGTTTTATCCACACTACTGTGTTGTCCACCCCTATATGTAGATACTGGCCAAACAGAGGTAACATATCTTGCGTTTGTTGTTGAAGTCCAGTATTGAATAATTATTGTATCTGGAAAAAACCTAATATCAATTGCAGGAGCATACTTTGCCACGTCAGAAATTGATGAAAGCTCACTGACTGTAGGCATTCGCCAATCATCAAAACCATTAATTATTTTTGTTTCACATATATTGAGAGATTCTTCCCATTTTTTTGAATTTTCAGATAATTGCTGCCACATCAATCCTGTTCCTATGTCTGTGACAGTACTGTTATTGTTGTTAACAAAATGATTGAATGCGGCATGCTTGTTGCCATGAACAGCACGGACTTTATAACTATATGATTTGGGATCATTGTGACTGTTCCCATCTTCTACTCTCCATGCAAGACCTGAATCTGCCGGATAAGTATCAGAAGACCAATAAACATATTCATTTTCAGATACACCAATATTTGGAAATACATTCTCATTTATGCCCGGTCCAAATTTTCCATAATCTATAATTGAACGTAATTCTTCTCTTATCGGCATACGCCAATCCGAATATCCTCCGAAATTTTCATCATTCAGCGCATTGATGAAATCTTCGGTATCGGTTCCGTCACCGGGAGTTCCCGCATCTCCGCCGTTAGTTGCCGGATTGCTGTCATACCAGGTGTATTGGTTATCCGCATCATGGGGATTGGCATAATCCTTAACATTATCCTTATTCTGCTTCACTTCCCATATCAGCCCGGTCACATTGTCCCGCACCATCATCCAGTTTGTGGCGGAATCCGGCAGGTCATTTCCATTGGCATCCAGTTTGGTGTAGGAAGGCGGATTGATGGTATAATTTCCGTCCTGCCCGTAAAAAGGCTCGCCCGGCTGGGGGCAGGGGATTTCCTTTTCATTGTCATAGCATTTGGTCTGCCCGGTATCCGGTATGGGCCAGGCAAAGCACAGACCGTAAGCAAAGAAAAGAACAAAAAACAGAACCATTGCCAATTGAACTGATTTTTTCATTCTGTGCCTTCCTTTTGTTTATTGAACGGTTTGCTGTTATTGTCTGAACACTGTCTGAACCACTGATTAAACTGATTAAACTGATTTATCTGATTAAACTGACGGGTGAGGAAAAAAAATCAGGGAAATCAAAAAAATCAGATGAATCAGCGGTTCAGACAATTTGCCCACACTGCCTGTTTAATCGCCAGTGGAATTTTTTGTCCTGACACTGCAGGGGCCTGCCCCTGCAGAGGTATTCCCTGATTTTGTCAGTATGAAAATCCCACCAACTTTTTTTGAACCGTTTGCTGTTATTGTCTGAACCCGGATTCACAGGATTAAGGGATTAACCGGGATTAAAAAATCCTGTTCCTCCTGCAAATCCCGAAAATCCTGTTCAGACAATGGTATGCAAAAATTCCATTTTTGCAATCCGCCGCACCGATTGTATGAACCAGGACAGTCGGGGATAATTATCATTAGACCCAATATCCTGTCAATCCATTCATCCTGAAAATCCCGTTTCAGGCAGCAATCCGAAAAATCCGGACAAAAATTTCACATCTCCGGCAAAGGCCGCAGTCCCGGATGAACCAGCAGATCATCCAAATATTTCCGGTCTGAACACAGAACGCCCTGTTTTTCTTCGTATTCAAAAGACTCATCCGTGAGTCCCTCATGTGCAAAAAATCCACAGTGCACCAGCAGAGGCTCCTTTGCCTGCATCAAGGTGTCAGTCTGATCCTTCAAATCCCTCAGCACGGCAGTTCCCACTTTTTCCTTCACCCATTTGCTCCGGCAGACCAGTTTTTTACCGCCGGCGGCCGTGTATACCAATTCCCCATTGATTTTATACAATATTTATTGTCAGTTTTTCCCAGGTTCAGCGTTTGCAGAAAACCGCTCCGCTTAATTTTTGCACTCCTCCGGTTTGCATTCCGTATTGTATAATACCGAATCGCCAGTGAAGACATGCTTTTAAAAATAGCAACTTCTTGTAATTAAACAGAAAAAATATTTTTATTGTATAAATTCAATAGAGATTTGGTATAATACCAAATCACCGTTGAAAATATGCTTTTGAAAAAATCAATCCACTGTAATTAAACAGAAAAATATGATTTTATTGTATATTTTCAATGGCGATTTGGTATAAAACCAATGGGAATCGGTATTATACCCGAAAATTTTCGGTTGAGTACTTAAGCCTGAATTTGTTTCAGAATGAAAGGGAATTGATGAAGCATCCGCCCGCATTGCCGCTGTCAGGGCCTGAGACGGATATGGTTTTCAGGGCGGGAATGACCGGGCCGGAGAAATGGACAATGATGCCGTTTGCGGTTCCATCCGCGTCACCATTGCCGCCGTCTGTGATTTTCATTGTGATGATGCGGTTTGTTCTGTCAGTGGCGGTCATATCTGAAATATCATTCCATCCGCTGATACTGTCATACTGATACCATCCGGAACCGGACGGGATGGATTCGGAAAGATATACAATGATTTCCGCTTCCGCTCCGGCTTTATCGGTGAGAATGCGGAAACCCACAAGTCCGAATGGCATTTCTCCGGGAATGTCAGAAAGCATTTCCGTATCAATGGCAGTGAGAAATTCTGCAGATTTCACATTCACAGAACCTTTGATACAGATACTTTTGCCGGGTGTTCCTGATTTCGTATTCACACATTTCATTGCAGGATCATCCGTTTCTTTCTGCAAATCATCGGGAATGCCGTTGTTATCCGCATCACTGTCATCAGCAGCAGTGGTGAATGAAACGGTTTCCGACCATTCAGACAGATTTCCGCTGCTCTCTCTGAACTGCACTCTCCAGTAATACACCGTGTCCGGTTTCAGCACCAGATCCGGAACCGGAAATTCCGTCAGATGATTTTGGGTTTCAATATCCTTAATTTTAAAGGAAAAATTTTCATCCGTGCTGATCTGCCACTTTGTCTGAGAATGGATGAAACCGGAATCTGAAAGCGTTCTGACAGTGAGAACCTGTGTCAGGGAAATATCTGTTTTTCCGTTTTCAGGATAAAGTGTTTCAGGCAGGACAGGCTGAACCGGGACAGCAGTTTCTTTCACTGTGACTTTCACAGTTGCGCTGTCTGTATCTCCGTCCGCATCCGTGACAGTGAAAATCACGGTGTATTCTCCGGCTGTGCTGAATGCAATTTTTCCCGGGTCTTTTTCATCACTGCTTCCGGCGGTTCCAAAATTCCAGTGAAAAACAAAGGGCGGATTTCCGCTGCTCACATTTGCGGAAAAAATTAAAGATTCCCCTGTGTTCACAGTCACATTCCCGGACGGTGATGTGATTTCCGCATATGGTTCCGTGTCATCCGGAGTTACAGGAATTTCCCCTTCTGCCACTGTTATCATGACAGAATCTTCCGCAATGTCCCCGTCCGCATCCGTAACTGTGAATGTCACGGTGTAACTTCCGGCAGTGCTGAACACTGTTTCTCCGGGATTCTGCTCTGTGCTGATCTGACCGTTTCCGAAATTCCATTGATATGAAAACGGCGGATTTCCGTCTGTGACTTCGCCCGCAAATGACACGGATTCCCCTTCCCCAATGGAAATTCCTGTTTCCGGCGATGCAATGGAAACAGAGGGAACCGTGCCGGGAATTTCCTTTTCTTTCACTGTGACTGTCACTGATGCACTGTGCAAATCCCCGTCCGCATCTGTGACAGTGAAAACGGCAGTGTATGTTCCTGCTTTGGGGAAAATCACATTTCCCGGATTCAGAACATGCGAATTTTCCGCACCGCCCCCGAAATCCCAGAAATACGAAAAAGGCGCATCTCCTCCGGTCACATTTGCCTGAAAAAGCACAGATTCGCCTTCCGTGAGTGTAACATCAGCAGACGGTGATGCAATGGAAACTGAGGGAATCAGATCATCCGGAACCGGCGGGACAATCCGCGTCAAAGTGAAATCCGTGAGTGTTGTTCCTCCTTCGCCCACTGTGATTTTTCCCCTGTATGTTTCATATCCTTCGGCCTCAATGAAAATGTCAAAAGTGCCCGGCTCCTGTATCATCATATAGCGTCCGTTCAGCCCCGCAACTGCCGAGGCATTTGCGGATGTGCGTATCACTGCATTTGCAACCGGAACACCGGAAGCATCCGCAATCCATCCCCTCACAAAGCCTGCGAACATGCCCACCGGCAAATATATCTGAATTCTGTATGACGCGTCCGCTGTCCATGTTTCCCCCTCTTCAACTGCAATTTTCACATGATAAATGCCGTCTCCCGGACATTTCCATGTCCATTCCGCATTTTCATATGCGCTTATCTCTTTCACAGTGCCGTCCGAAATTTCGGAACTGACACCGCAGCTTCCGGTATTGGAAATCACAAAGGTGTACACCATGTCGGAAATCCCGTAAAAGCGCATGTAATCCGCATCATTGGCCGTGTGCAGGCTGTGATGCTGCGCGGTGTCACTGATGACAATGTCTTTGGCGGATGTCACAGTATTGTCATTTTCATAAATGTCCGGCCCGTCCGTTCTGTGAATCACTGTCTCCTTCACAATGGAAACAGCACCCTGTGCGTCTTCAGCATACACGGTCACACGGTAATCACCGAAGTATTGAAAATCATTGTATGAAACCGCATAACATCCGTTTCCGGCCGGAGAAAGCGGAATCGTCACAGGTTCGGAAATCTGATGCAGGGTTCCGTATCCGGGCGGAGTGATGACAGCCCACACTCTGCTGATTCCAGATGCGGATGATATGCCGTCCGCTGCAATGGTGACAGATTCCGTTCCTGTGACGATTACCGCTCCGGACGGAAGAGAATTCGCAACCGGCTGATCCGAGGTCAGGCGTATTCCTGCGCCGATGAAATACGCATTCGCGAGCCGTCCGTCCGTGCGCTCGTTTGCAATGCCGTTGCCATTGTCATCCAGCAATGGCACAGCGGCTCCGCCGGACACTGTTTTCACTGCATCAGCAGCCTGTGAAAAGGCTTTTCCCGCTCTCAGTCCGCTGTAAACATTTTTCCAGAAAAAAGCGGAAAACAGCGTATTCACATCCGAACCTGATGTTATTGCAATGCGGTTTTCCTCTGACAGCTTCGGCAGGAACAGATCGGAATAAGCAAAGTCACAGATGACTGTAACCTTTCCCGGAATTTTCTGCTGCAAAGTGTCGATCCATATATCCAGAATTTCAGGGGAAAGAACTGTGTCAGCCAGTTGAAAACCGCCCGCATTTCCTTTGCCAATCAGGTAAATCACAATATCTTTGGCATTGTCCGCAGCCCACACTGTGACAGCATTTCCCAGATCAGCCAGTGCTGCATCAGATGACAGACTGCGAATATCATCATTTTTGTCATATCCCTGAAAAACAAGGGCATCAAAGGCCAGATCCGCATTGGCATTCACTTCGTCCTGCAAATCCTCTCCCGCATTTCCGGCCACGATGACGGCCTTTCTTTTCAGCACATTGTCTGATGAAAACATCACAGGCCCGGCAGATGAGACACTGCCATGACGGTCACGGGCGTAATATAAAATTTTGTAATTTCCCTCTGATGCAATTCCCTCATATATGCCTTCAAACCGATCCCCGCCTGCGGGAAGAAGTTCAGCAGCAGGCATTTCCAGAATTGTACTGTTGTCAGCAGAATTAAAACCGGGCGGCTGAATCACGGCCCACACACGGGAAAGCCCGTCATTGTCCGTAACACTTGCGGACAGAATCGCGGAGTTTGCATCAGAGGGACTGTTCACTGCTGAAAATGCAGTGAACACAGGAGCATCCTGCTGATAATCCGCAATCCCGGCAATCTTCACCTCACCGGCTGCATCATAATCCGGGGACTCATTTCCGCTTCCGTTCCCGTTGCCGTCGATTTGGGGGTTCTGCAATGAAACTGCGGAATTCAGTGCGGACACGGCATGTTCAAACGCATCCGCAATGTTTTTTCCGCTGAAAACATCTGTCCAGAAAAAACCGGAAAAGGACACGGAACCCTGACTGATGAACCACGCTTCCTCATTTTCCTTTGCGCTGCTGATGACAATCCGATCCGGTGCCGCGAGAACAGGCAGAAAACTCCCTGAACTGCACGCATCATATATCACAATGATTTTTCCGGAAATCTGCGACTGAAGAGCATCCAGCCATTCATCAAGCATGGCTGCTGTGAGTATGTCCGTCCCGTTCATGCGGAATGTGCCGCTTTTGCCGTGATCCGTGAGAAACACAATCACATTTTCCGCACCCCCGGCCCATTCTGTGAGAGCGTATTTCAGATTGTTATTCGTGGCTGTGCGATCCACATCATCAGAAAGTCCGTTGTTATCCAGATCAACGGAAGTGTCAGGATTCAGATAAAAAATCGTGTTTTTGTCAAATCCCTGATACGTAAGCGCACGGTACGCAAAATTGGCCGTAAGCTGTGTGGCAGCCCAGAGCCAGTTCCCCGCATACGGCCCGCCACCGGCAACGATGATGGCTTTATTGGTTTTCGGATCGCTTACTTTTTCAAACACCTGAATGCGGTGGTTGTCGCTGTCTGCCACATATATTTTCCCATCCGGCCCGATATCCATTCCCCTGGGATAATCCATCTGCCCCGGATCAGTTCCCTGTTCTCCCCATACGGGTTCAGGAACACCTTCTGAAGAGAAAACATGAATCCGCGCTGCTTCCATATCCGATACATAAACCGTTCCCGCACCATCAACAGCCACACCGTAAGGTGCCATAAACGGTATTGACGGATTCAACTGGTTCAGAAAAGTTCCGTCTGAAGTAAATCGGAGAACACGGTCATTGCGCCAGTCCGCAACATATACAGATATGTTTCCGGCCTGTTCATACACGGCGATTCCCTGAGGTTTGTCAAATGTATCTGAAAGGCCGAATGTTACCCATTCATTGAGAAAGACCCCGTCTGAATCAAATACGGCTATGCGATCATTGTAGGTGTCTGCGACATATGCCTTCCCTGTGCTGTCAAAAGCCATATCCCTCGGAAATTTCAGTTTCTTTCCCTGCGGGGATTCATCTCCGTACCACATTTTCAGAAAAACCCCGTCTGTGGAAAATTTCTGAATCCGGCTGTTCATGGTATCGGCCACATATACCGCATCCGATCCGTCCGGATTCCGGAATACAGTCACACCAAAAGGCTGTTTAAATTCTCCCTCCTCCCCCCATTCTTCCCATCTGTCTTCCTGCGGATGATATTTCTGAATGCGGTTGTTGTCCATGTCTGTAACATAGATACAGTTATCACTGTCCACGGCAACATCATGGGGATTTTTGAATTCACCCGGATCTCTGCCGCTGGCTCCCCACAGAGACAGAAAAAAGCCGTCCGCACTGAATACCTGAACCCTGTGGTTTCCCGTGTCCGCCACATAAATATAACCCTTATTATCCCCGCTGATTCCAACAGGCCCTTCAAATTCATTTGAACGGCTGCCTCTGCTGCCCCATTCTTTTACCGGATTTCCATCCGGAGCAAATTTCCGTACCTGATGACCTATCATTTCTGTGATGTAAATATTACCATTCCTGTCTGACCATATGCCTTCGGGCGCGTTCAGAGATACACTGACATTCCATCCGGTATCGGTTCCGTCAGCCGCAAATTTGCGGATGCGGTTTTGCAGCACATCGGTCACATAGATATATCCATCCTGATTGACTGTAATACCTCTGGGACTGTCAAGCATTCCGGACTGAACGGGCAAAATTTTCAGAAAAACACCGTCCCCGGTGAATTTCTGAACCCGGTGATTCCCCGCATCCACAATATAAATATCTCCGGTACTGTCCGCAGCAATTCCATTGGGCTGCTCAAACTGCTTCTCAGCGCTCCCCCGTATTCCCCACTGTATCTTATATATTCCATCAGATGTGAATTTCTGTATACGGTGGTTGTCCTTGTCTGTCACATAAATATATCCTTTGTTATCTGCGGCTATTCCATACGGAGTTTTGAATTCACCGTTTCCCTCCCCCCGTTTTCCCCATTTTGATACAAACTGTCCCTCTCCGGTCAGTTTGCAAATCTGATCATTGCCGGAATCCGCCACATACACATAGCCATCAGTGTCAACAATCACATTGTTGGGAGTGAAAAAATACCAGGGATGGGTAAGCACCGGCCACATGCGCTCAAACCGGTAAGAGTCCTGCGCACCGGAAAAGGAGCAGAGGTATAACAGAAAAAAGATTGAAAATACGGAGGTTTTATAACATACGGAAGATTTTTGTCTGATCATGGCATTCCTCCTTTTCCGGGCAGTTGGAATATCGGGAGATTTATATTCCTGCCTGAGTTTTGCTGTCAGTTCAGAAGGTGTTTGAAAAGTAAACTGGCAAAAAATGATGATTTGCATAAAAAGATATTTTGGGATAAAAAACCGGTAATTATAAAACACATAAAAGGAGTTATGAAATGAACCGGAAATCTTACCCCACTGACCTTACAGATGACCAATGGAACATTGCCGCCCGCTTTCTTCCATTGGTTGTCAAAACAGGAAGACCGCGTGAAGTATCCCTGCGGGAGATAATGAACGCCATCCTTTATATAGTCCGTGCAGGCTGTGCATGGAGACTGCTTCCGCATGATTTCCCTGCATGGCAGACTGTGTACCGGTATTTCAGAAAATGGAAAAAGGACGGAACATGGGAGAAAATGCACAATATCCTTTTCCGGGAAACCCGTATCAAAGCCGGCCGTGACCCCGAACCGGGTCCTGGCATTATTGACAGTCAGTCCGTAAAAACAGCCGGCCGGGGCGGAGAACACGGATATGACGGAGGGAAAAAAATCAGCGGGCGCAAACGTCATATCCTCACAGATGTTCCCGGACTGAGCATAACGGTTACTGTTCACAGCGCGGATATTCAGGATCGTGAGGGGGCAAAGATTCTGTTTCCGGGAATATACGACCGTTTCGAACGACTTAAGGTTATTCCCGGAGACGGAGGATATACCGGAAAACTCGCCGGATGGCTGAAACGGAATTTCAGTCTTATCCTGGAAATCGTGACACGTCCGGCTGAAAGCAGTGGTTTTGTTCTCCTGCCCCGCAGGTGGATTGCTGAAAGAACGTTCGCATGGCTGAACAGACACCGCCGTCTCAGCAAGGATTATGAATATCTTACCGATACAAGTGAAACCATGATTCAGATTGCCATGATCGGAATTATGCTTCATCGTCTGGCCCCTGAGAATGACTAGTTTACTTTTCAAACACCTTCTCAGAAAAACCGGATTTTTCGGAAAAATCCGGTTTTTAATTCCTGAAAACTTTCGGTTGGGTATTTACTGTCTGAGTTTTGCTGTCAATTGAAGAACATATATCACTTCTGCGATTCCAATCCGCTCATCATTGTTTACATCGGCATTCATATGAATCACTTCCGGGGCGGTACTGATTCCGGACAGGATTTTCAGGCCAAGAATCGCATCTGCCAGGGAGACACCGTCGGTTCCGCTGATATTGCCGCGGTTATCGGATATGAGGGAAAAATCATAGGGAAAAAGGTCTCCTTCCTGCACATTGCTGATTGCAAATTCCCTGCTGATATATCCGGTCGCTGAAACTGTCACAAGATAATTTTCCTTGTATTCAATCACTTTCAGGTAATATCCGACATCATCAGCAGTAATCTGGTTGCTTCCGTAAAGGATTTCGGCAGACGGTATCGGGAATCCCGTATCTGCATCCGATACATTGCCTTCCACTGTCACATCCGCGGGATTGCCTTCGGGGTCCAGTGTATGGAAAGTCCATACCGAAGACTGTTGGGTATTCCCGTAATCATCATAAGCAATGACTTTCCAGAAATATGTTTTCAGCTTTACAATGCCGTGGGTTTCATTCAATGCAAATGCACTGTTGGATAAGCCTTCTTCATAGAAATTGAATCTGGGTTCTCCGTTGATTTCATCCAAAAACTGATCGTTGTCGGAAACATAGAGATCATAGGTGACTTTATCTCCTGCATCCGGATCTGTGGCAGTTTGCCAATCAAGCACCAGTGTTGGAAAATGGCTGGAACCATTGAGCGGTGCAAGCAGATTGAAAGAACTTGGCGGCTGGTTGCACCATGCTTCGTGTGCGTGAACAATGAGCAGAAAAAAGAATACAGCAGTGATGATATTTTGTTTTTTTTTCATAACGATCCTCCTTTTGAGAAAAGATTATTTCGGACAGCGCGGGCATTAATGCCCGCGCTGAATGTTCAGAGGACGGCAAACCGCCCTGCTTTCACTCCCGCATCTCCGCCACGGTCTGGAGGATGAACACGGCATCGGCCGGGCCGATGACACTGTTCCCGTTCACAGCGGACTGTTTGAGGATGACGGCATCGCCCGTATCTGTCCCGGCCAGGATTTTCAGCACCAGCACGGCATCGGCCAGGGTGACGCCGTTTTCACCGTCAATGTTGCCGGTTCCGGGATTGGAAAGGGAGTACAGGCCGAAGTTTTCTGTGATGCGATCACCTTCGGATATTCCGGTGATGCTGAATTCCTCTGTGCTGTATCCAGCGGCAGATACCGTGACCGTGTAATTCTCCTGGTACGGCAGAACCTTTGCATATCCGCCGCTGGCATCGCATTTCAGTACGGCGTTTCCGTAAAGAATGTCGGCTCCGGGTATGGGCAGGCCCGTGACAGTGCTGTAAACATTTCCCTCCGCGATGATGTCTGCCGGGTTGACTGTGCTGTCTGCGGTGAAGGAACGGACAGAACTTTGGGATGATCCGCCGTTTCTGTCTGTGGCTGTGACTTTCCAGTAATATGTTTTTCCGTCTGCAATGCCGTCACTTCCGCAGATAACAGCATGACTGTGAGTCAGTCCGGTTTTCTCTGTGACCGGATCTGACAGATCAGCATTCCGGGAAACCGTGACCGTGTATGTCACCGCATCCCCGTCCGGATCGGCCGCGTCCGTCCAGTCCACAAGGAAAGTAAGCGGAACCCTTTCCCCGTCTGCGGGGGAAATCAGGGAGACTGCGCCGGGCGGTGAGTTTTCCGGGCTTTTGTAAACATAGGTGCGTCTGGGATGGGAGATGAGTTCGTCCGTTCCCATTGCGTAAACAAACAGGGTGTATCTTCCGGAAAGATCAAAGCCCGTGTAAGTGGTTTCATATCTTCCGGCTGAGGCATTCCATTCCAGGTTCCCGGAAATCATGTCCACAATGCGGCTGGTGTCCTCCCCTGTTCCGGTTTCCGCAAGAATCACATTGGGTTTGCGGATTTCCACCCATACCCGGATATTTTTCGGATCGCCCGCAAAATTCGTTTTGGCCCAGATCAGATTGCTGTTTTCGGAAGGTTCAAGCACAGGTTTTACTTTGCCCGCGGCTGTGACTTCCAAAGGAACGGTTTCCTCCCCGTACCCCAAATCCGTCAGTTTACACAGATCCCCGTCCCCGCCGGATCGCAGGGTGTGACTGCCCCAGTACGCCGGCCCGGTTCCCGGATTTCCGTCATCATCCAGCCATGGATGCTGCCGGGCTGTGTCAAAATAAGGGGCTTTGATCAGGGTCAGTCCGCTTTCCGTATGATTTTCCGTGAGTTCCACCGCACGGGTGTAGGATGTGTGAAGGTCGGAACCCTTGCCCAGTTCGTTGAACAGCGCGCTGACAAAGAATTCGCCGTCCCGGTACAGTCCCGGCACTCTGGGCCCGCGGTACGAGACCTCATCCGCAGCCGCGCTGGAGATGATGATGCGTCCCGGATCGGACAGGGATTCAATGAAACTGCCGGAATAGCAGGCCCCCATCACAACGGCTATGAAGTTTTCCGCTTTGTCAAAGTAGTCCGCGGGCAGTTTCGATTCCAGTGTTTCCAGCCAGAGATTCATCTGCTGCGGTTTGATCTGCTCAAATCCGCTGAGGTAGAACATATCCTGGGAACCGTGATCCAGCATCACTATCCACAGAGGGCCTTCGATTTCGTTAATCCGCTGCGGTGCCCATTTCGTAATGGCATGTTCCACGGCCTCTTTGTAGCTGCAGGGCAGTCCGTTTTCGGGATTGACGCTGTAATCATCCTTTCCCGCAATGGGAGTGTCATTGTAGGGAGAGAAGAATTTCACATGATCCAGGGGATTTTTCCAGTGATTTTCTTCTGTGTCACTGACCAGGAAATTCCGGTTCTTCATATGCTGCCACACCCGGCCCCCGGTTTTTGTGTGGGATTCCAGTCCCTCCTCATCGGATACGGAACCAGTGATGATGAGACCGTAACCCGCAAATTCGGTGCTGAAAACCGTGCGGGTCACACACGCGGATGAGAGATTTTCCATATTCCCGGCACGGTCGTATGCCAAAGTGTAAAATTCATACACACCCGGCGCATTGCCCGGAACCGTGTAATGAAAAATGCCGTCAATGCTGCCTTCCGCATCCGCGGCCGTGAGGGTGAAGGCACTGTCTCCGGGCTTTTTCACATACAGTTCAACCTTTACGATACCGCTGCCCGATGTTTCAGTCTCCAAATCAGTGTTTATGCAGGGCTCCCCGGCATATACTTCATCGAATTCGTATTGAACCTCAATCCCGCCTGCGGCCACCAGCACAAAGGATTCCGATGATGCGCAGGAGCAGGGTTTTCCGGTATCCACCTCAATTCTGCCCATGCTGAAGGGCGACCAGTTCCCCGCTGTGTCCCTTTCCTGCACAAAAAGGAAATGATCCCCGTCCGGCAGAATGCCGCTGGGACGGAACCAGTCCGCATAGGTTTCTGCTGCTCCTGTGTCCATCTGCGGATCATCATTGTTCTGGGGATCGAGTTTGTACCGGAACAGTCCGATACCTCCGTTGGTCCGCCATTTCCATGCGGGCGGATTGATTTTTGTGGGAGTGACGGCCTCGGTAATGACCGGAGCCCCGCCCGCAGTGCGATCCACCTCAAGCTCTGAACTGTCATACTCTGAAACATTGCCTGCGATGTCCTGTTCACGGACAGACAGGGTGTAAACACCGTCCGCAAGGTCGGTTCCCGGAACAAAGGACACAGCCTTCACGGTTTCCGAAAGTACCGTCTGTGCGCCTTTTTTCAGCACATATTCAAATGTGCCGTTTCCCCCGCCGCCCGGTGTCCACTGCCATTTGGGACGGGGATCATTGGTCAGGGGCGTGGAATTCCATACAAAGGGCGGGTTCGGTGCCTCTGTGTCAACTGTGACAGATGCACTGTTGTACAGCGACCAGTTGCCCGCCTCGTCCCTTTCCTGCACATAAAGGGTGTGAACCCCATCCGTCAGGTTGCTGAATGTGCATGTTGTCAGAACGGTTTCGGTTGCGCCAACGCTTAGATTATAATCATCCAGCTTATAGCGGAATGTTCCGTTCCCGCCGCTGCTGATGTTTGCCCATATCCATGTGGCAGTTTGAGTATTTCTGACAGCCGTCCCTGTGAGAGAGACCGTTGGCGTACCGGGCGGAGTGATGTCAATGGTCACGGTTTTGGAACCGCTTACAGACCAGTTACCGGCCATATCCCTTTCCTGAACATACAGGGTATGAGAGCCTTCGCTCTGATTCGCAGCAGGAATAAAAAAGGTCATATAACTTGTGAAAGCGGCATTTTCCAGCATAGGATCATCCAGTTTGTACCGATAGAATGATGATGTCCCTGAGCCATCGCCCCTATCTCCGTTGGATGTCCAGATCCATTGGGGTCTGGCATCATTGGTCAGAACGGGAGAGGAAACAGTCGGCGCATTCGGGGCTGTGAAATCATAGAATGTCTGTACAACCGATGGGTTAGGCTGAACATTGCCTAAAGAATCCCTGAACTGGACCCAAATCTGTTTGCTGCCATCTCCTCCTGTGCTGATATTTAATCCGCTGTAATTTTCCGTGTAAGGAATCCATGGATTGGGGTAAGCCGGAGCGTTAATCAAATCCTCTTTGGATAGGGCAAACCACATTTCTGACGATCCTGTAGATAAGACCCGCAGGTTCGGCGTAGCGTCATTGGTGATATTATCAACCATAACGATTCCAACAGACGGAGCCTGGTTGTCAAGCCGAAACCCGTCCGAAACCGCAAAATCATCACTGTCGTCAACACCGTCATTTGCCTTAAACCGTATCTGCACATCTGACTGGTCTATGTTATCAAGCTTTGCCGCTACATCCGGATGTTTGGTATTGAATGCAAAGGAATATTCCGTCCCCCCCCAGTCTGTTGAAGAACTGTAGCCGATTCCGTTGTTATTCTTCCATCCGGCGATGAGAGCGCCGGAAGCATCGCCCGGCGCTGTCCATGAAGCGTTTCCGCTTGGGCTGTATTCAAAGGAATTCAGAGAGCAGGTATGGAGCATAGGGTCTTTGATTTTAAACTTGATTGTGATGATTCCGCTCCCGTCTTTTAACTGAGAAATGGCAGACGCAGGAATGACCTTATCCTCATTGTATCCGACAATGGGTGGATTCGTATCAAAAGTGTACCAGGCAATATGATTGGATGGTTTTCCGCCAGCAGTAGTAAAGTTACCCCCCGCATATAGGTTGCCATTACTATCATAAGCAACGGCATAGACCGTATTGTTCATTCCAGTCTTCAAGGGACGCCAATCGAAACCAAATCTATTATCGGCGATTTTATTCATACTCATTTGCGATGCAGTATTAAATGCCCCCCCTACAGAGAGAAACTGACTATTTCCGCCCCGTGCAAGGGCATAAACCGGGCCATCAAATCCCATATCCTTGTGATTCCAATAACCTAATTCCCAAAAGGCAAGATAATGTACGGTCTCACCCCCAGCGGAACTAAATTCCCCTCCTGCAACGAGACACTCGTCATGGCTAACAGCAAGGGCCATGACCGGTTTATCCAATCCAGACTCCAAAACATTCCAAGTCATGCCATCCCATTTGGCTATATTATTTGCACTTATATTATTGATGGTAAAAAAATCGCCCCCAGCATAGAGAGCTTGAATGCTTTTGTCATAAGCAAGAGCATAGATACCATTAAGCATATTTAATCCGTACGTCGTTCCGATCATCTCCCATTTCGAAGTTACAGAGTTCCATTTTGCAACATATCCTTCTACAATATTTTTATAAACGCGTCCACCGGCATACAGATTGCCTATATCATCAAACACAAGCGCATAGACCACGTCGTCAATTCCGGCTCCAAGATTGCTCCATACCGAGCCGTTCCATTTGGCAATATTATTCGTGCTCACGCCCCCAGCCGTTGTAAAGCCTCCTCCGGCATACAGGTTGCCGCTGCTGTCACACGCAAGTTCCCAGACAGGGCCGTCAATTCCAGTTCCCAGAGGGCTCCATCCCGAACCATCCCATTTGGCGATATGATTTACGATCACACCGCCAGCGGTCGTAAATTGGCCTCCTGCATACAGGAGATTTCGAACTGGATCGTATATAATGGCATTCACTGTACCATTCATTCCGGGATTACCGAACGGTACTCCGATCCGATTGACCCATCCTTCTGCGTGAAGAGTTAAAGGTTGAATCAGTGCGGCTGCGACTGCCAAAAAAATCCAGAGGATTCCCAGCCTGGTGAATTCTTTCGATAGTGATTTCATACGGTTCTCCTTTTTTGCTCCGTCAGGGACATTTGTTAGAAAAAGCCGATATTAACATACTGATTTACATAAAAATGTGCTATCCTATGAAACAAAAAAGAATCAGCATGAAAATGTCGGGTTACGCTTTGCTGCCCCGACCTTGTTTATAGTAGGGTGGGCAAAAGCGGAGCGTTGCCCACCTTTCCAGCATTATTTCCCAATTTGGCAGGCACGGTAAAACATGTGCCCGCCCTAGTACATAACCAATTTAGATTTTATAGAATCCCTTCCTGAGAGCAGGGCAGTTAAGTTCTCATTCCCCTCTTGAGAGATGGCAGGGGGTGTGTTTTGGGTGTGCAGTTCCGGACACACCCCTGCCCCTCTCAGGCGGGGAATATATAAAATTCAGCGTGGTCATGTACTAGTGCATAACCAATTTAGATTTTATAGAATCCCCTCCTGAGAGCAGGGCAGTCAAGTTCTCATTCCCCTCCTGAGAGGGGATAAATGGGTGTGTTTTCAGCAGGGGGATTTTTACACTCCCCCCTGCCCCCTCTCAAGAGGGGATTTTTTAAAGAACTTAACAGCCCTGCCTCTTGAGAGGGGCAGGGGGTGTGTTTTGGGTGTGCAGTTCCGGACACACCCCTGCCCCTCTCAAGAGGGGAATATATAAAAGTCAACGTGGTCGTGTACTATCCCAAAAAACAAAAAGCCGGACTGCCCCATATTCAGGCAGCCCGGCTTTCCTTTCACATTCATCTCCGATTCGGATCCGCGGCTTTCCGTCCCCGTCTCTCGGCGGGTTTGGCTTTTGCTGATTTTATTAAAAATATTTCATAAATTTTTATACCCGGATCATTTCCGGAATTCTGATATTCCTGATGACGGAAAGTATAAACAGATTCATAACCGAAAGAGATACAATTTGCAAGAAAATACAGCGCGGGCATCAATGCCCGCGCTGAATGTTCAGAGGACAGTAAACCGCCCTGCTTTCACTCCCGCATTTCCGCCACGGTCTGGAGGATGAACACGGCATCGGCCGGGCCGATGACACTGTTCCCGTTCACAGCGGACTGTTTGAGGATGACCGCATCGCCCGTATCTGTCCCGGTCAGGATTTTCAGCACCAGCACTGCATCGGCCAGGGTTACGCCGTTTTGGCAGTCAATGTTGCCGGTTCCGGGATTGGAAAGGGAGTACAGACCGAAGTTTTCCCTCACAGGGTCGCCTTCTTTGATATTGCCGATACTGAAACTTTCCGTGCTGTATCCCGCGGCAGACACCGTGACCGTGTAATTCTCCTGATACGGCAGCACCTTTGCATATCCGCCGCTGGCATCGCATTTCAGTACCGCTGTTCCGTAAATTATATCCGCTCCGGGTACGGGCAGGCCGGTCACGGCATCATAGACATTCCCTTCAGCGATAATATCCGTGGGGTTCACCGTGCTGTCGGCTGTGAAGGAGCGGACAGCGGATTCGCTTATGCCGCCGTTTCCGTCCCCGGCCGTGACTTTCCAGTGATATGTTTTTCCGTCTGCAATGCCGTCTGTTTTGCTGAGGATGGCATGGCTGTAAAGCAGTCCGGTTTTTTCAATCGCTGTGATGGAAAAATCGGCCTTTTCGGAAACCGTTACCGTGTATGTCACCGCGTCACCGTCCGGATCAGTTGCATCGCTCCAATCTGCCAGGAAAGTAAGCGGAACCCTTTCCCCGTTCGCGGGGGAAAGCAGGGAAAATGCACCGGGCTGCGAATTGGCCAGACTTTTGTAAACATAGGTGCGTCTGGGATGGGAGATGAGTTCGTCGGTTCCCATTGCGTAGAAAAACAGGGTATAACGGCCCGGAAGATCAAAGCCTGTGTAGGTGGTTTCATATCTTCCGGCTGCAGAATTCCATTCCAGGGTTCCGGGAATCATGTCCACAATGCGGCTGGTGTCCTCCCCTGTTCCGGTTTCGGCCAGAATAACACCCGGCTCCCGGATTTCCACCCATACCCGGATGTTCTTGGGATCGCCCGCAAAATTTGTTCCGGCCCAGAGCAGGTTGCTGTGCCGGGACGGTGACAGAACGTCTTCCGCCCTGCCCGCGGCTGTGACTTCCAAAGGAACGGTTTCCTCCCCGTACCCCAGATCCGTCAGTTTACACAGGTCCCCGTCCCCGCCGGATCGCAGGGTGTGACTGCCCCAGTACACCGGGCCGGAGCCGGGGTCTCCGTCATCATCCATATAGGGATGCTGCCGGGCTGTGTCGAAATAGGGGAACCTTTTGTCGGAAAGTCCGCTGTCCGTATGGTTTTCCGTGAGTTCAACCGCACGGGTGTAGGAAGTGTGCAGATCGGAACCCTTGCCCAGTTCGTTGAACAGCGCGCTGACAAAGAATTCGCCGTCCCGGTACAGTCCCGGCACTCTGGGCCCGCGGTACGAGACCTCATCCGCAGCCGCGCTGGAGATGATGATCCTTCCGGGTGCAGACAGGTCGTCAATGAAACTGCCGGAATGACAGGCCCCGATCACAACCGCAATGAAATTTTCCGGTTTGCTGTAATAATCTGCCGGAATCTTTTTCTCCAGTGCTGCCAGCCAGTCATTCATATTTTTCAGTTCTTCCGATTCCGTCAGCGGACCGGGTTTAATCTGTTCAAATCCGTTGAGGTAAAACGTATCCTCAGACCCGTGATCCAGCATCACAATCCACAGCGGGCCTTCGATTTCGTTAATCCGCTGCGGTGCCCATTCCGTAATGGCATGTTCCACGGCCTCTTTGTAGCTGCAGGGCAGTCCGTTTTCGGGATTGACGCTGTAGTCGTCTTTTCCTGTGATGGGGGCATCATCATAGGGAGAGAAGAATTTCACATGATCCAGCGTATTGTCCCAGTGGTTTCCCCCGGTATCACTGACCAGGAAATTCCGGTTTTTCAGGTGCTGCCACACCCGGCCCCCGGTTTTTGTGTGGGATTCCAGTCCCTCCTCATCGGATACGGAACCAGTGATGATGAGACCGTAACCCGCAAATTCGGTGCTGAAAACCGTGCGGGTCACACAGGCGGATGAGAGATTTTCCATGTTCCCGGCACGGTCGTATGCCAAAGTGTAAAATTCATACACACCCGGCGCATTGCCCGGAACCGTGTAATGAAAAATGCCGTCAATGCTGCCTTCCGCATCCGCGGCCGTGAGACTGAAACCGATGTCTCCGGGCTTTTTCACATACAGTTCAACCTTTACGATACCGCTGCCCGATGTTTCAGTCTCCGAATCAGTGTTTATGCAGGGCTCCCCGGCATACACTTCATCGAATTCGTATTCAATCCCAATCCCGCCTGCGGCCACCAGCACAAAGGATTCCGAAGCCGCACAGGAGCAGGGTTTTCCGGTATCCACCTCAATTATGCCCATGCTGGGGGGCGACCAGTTGCCCGCCGTGTCCCTTTCCTGCACAAAGAGGAAATGATCCCCGTCCGGCAGAATGCCGCTGGGACGGAACCAGTCCGCATAGGTTTCGGTTGCTCCTGTGTCCATCTGCGGATTTTCATTGCTCTGGGGATCCAGTTTGTACCGGAACAGTCCGGTTCCTCCGTTGGTACGCCATTTCCAAGTGGGCGGATTGATTTTTGTGGGAGTGACGGCCTCGGTAATGACCGGAGCCCAGCCCGCAGTGCGATCCACCTCAAGGTCTGAACTGTCATACTCTGAAACATTGCCTGCGAGGTCCTGCTCACGGACAGACAGGGTGTAAACACCGTCCGCAAGGTCGCTTCCCGGAACAAAGGAAACGGCCTTCACGGTTCCCGAAAGTACCGTCTGTGCGCCTTTTTTCAGCACATATTCAAATGTGCCGTTTCCCCCGCCGCCCGGCGTCCACTGCCATTTGGGACGGGGATCATTGGTCAGGGGGGTGGAATTCCACACAAAGGGCGGGTTCGGGGCCTCGGTGTCAACTGTGACCGATGCGCTGCTGTAAAGGGACCAGTTTCCGACCGCGTCCCTTTCCTGCACATAAAGGACGTGAATGCCGTCCGAAAGGCTGCTGAATGTGCATGTTGTCAATATGGTTTCCGTTGCACCTACAGTCAGATTGCTGTCATCCAGCTTATAGCGGAATGTTCCGTTGCCGCCGCTGCCGGTGTTTGTCCATGTCCATGTTGCAGTTTGGGTATTTCTGACAGCCGCACCGGAAAGAGAAACCGTGGGTGTATTGGGAGGGCTAAGATCAATGGTCACTGCTTTGGAACCGCTCAATGACCAGTTCCCGGCTATATCCCTTTCCTGAACATACAGGGTATGAGGGCCATCTCCCAGATTGGCGGCAGGAATGAAAAAGGTCATATAACTTGTGGAAGCACCGGTTTCCAGCCAGGGCTCATCCAATTTGTAACGATAAAAGGATGATGTCCCATAACCATCACCGCCATCACCGTTGGATGTCCAGGTCCATTGGGGTGTGGGATCATTTGTCAGATCAGGGCCGGAAACGGTCGGTGCAGCAGGGAGGGTGTTATCCATGATACCGTAAACTGTTTTGATCCCGCTCTCATTCCCGGAAGGGTCAGCGGCCTGTACATGAAGGTAATATATCCCGTTACCGCTGTTTTGTGTTGCGGATGCTCCGGGGTCAAATCCTGTTGATGGCGTCCAGAGGGTATTCATGTCTGTATAGGGTTTCTGATCAACGGCATAACGGAAGGAAATACCGGTCTGGGCATCTGTGGCTGTCCATATCCATTCTTTATTATTTGCGGGCACATCACTGTCGGCAAGCCCCATGATGACCGGCGGTGTAGAGTCGCCGATTTGAATAATGCCGGTGGGGACAGGTGTGAATCTGTTTTTGTGGCTGTGATAAAGTTCAATATCATAATCCCGGTATTTGGCTTTGGCGGAAAGAAAGGTGATATGGAACTGATCCGGGGTTTGGAAATACGCATCCGAAGCGAGTTTGGGGACAATGAAAAAGGTTTTGGGTGAGCCATAGGAGACTTTGACGTTTTCGTCATAATGATTGAGTTTGAGTATCAGCTTTCCGTCTGTCAGTGAAAACGTACTTTGGATAAGCACCGGTTTGTCAACAACGGAAAATTGACCGTTGCTGTCAGCATCTATATACACGGAAATACTTTCAAAGATGGCATCTGCCTGCACCGAGTTGATGGGCGCTCCGGGGGATTCTTCCAGCAGAAGTTCGATTTCCGACAGTTCACTGTCCACATCGCCTGCTTTGCCTGTATGGGTGAATACCAGTTTTAATACATCGTCTTCTTTACCTTCACTGATAAATTGTTGAGAAGTTTTTGATGTGGTTATGTCGAATTGTCCGGGTACTGCTATCCAGCAGGAGATCCGGTCAGCATCAGATGCCGCACCGATTATATCTGTAAATCCGTCACCGTCCACGTCCGCAGTAAGAACACTCCTTGCTCCGTCAAAATTATCGTCAACGGTTTGTTTTGTCCAAGCGAAACCTTTCCCATCTGTATTTTCCCACCAGGCGATCTCGTCATCCAATGACGCAGCTCCGAGTACGTCCGTATCTCCGTCACCATCCATATCCTCTGCATAAGTACTGAATACACCATCAAAGCTGTTACAGATGGTATGGTTTATCCATGCAGAGCCGTTTCCGGCAGTGTTTTCCCACCAGACTATCTTGTTCCCTCCCTTCTCCATCTCGCTATAACATCCAGGTGCGCCTAGTACGTCTGTATCCCCATCACCATCCATGTCCGCAGCATAAATGGCTTCGAAAACCTCAAATAAAGACCAGTCTTGTATCGTGTGCATTATCCATGCAGAACCATTTCCGGCAGTATTCTCCCACCAGGCTATCTCGTTAAAATAAGAACCGTAAGTACCGAGCACGTCAGTATCCCCGTCACCGTCTACATCCGCAGCATAAATGTTTTCGGAGCAACCATCAAAACTGCCGACAACAGTGTGTTTTGTCCATGCAGAACCATTTCCGGCAGTATTCTCCCACCAGGCTATCTCGTCAGCAGAAGAACCGAGCACGTCCGTATCCCCGTCACCGTCTACATCCGCAGCATAAACGCTTCTTGCAAAATCAAAACTGCCGTCAAAAGTGTGTTTTGTCCATGCGGAACCATTTCCGGCAGTATTCTCCCACCAGGCTATCTCATCAGCATAAGATGCAGCGCCGAGTACATCAGTATCACCGTCTCCATCTAGGTCTGTAGCATAGACACTATTTACACCGTCAAAACTGTTGACAACGGTGTGCTTTGCCCATACAGAAGCATTTTCGGCAGTGTTTTCCCACCAGGCTATCTCATCAGCATCAGATGCAGCACTGAACATGTCTATATCTCCGTCACTGTCTACGTCCGCAGCATAAATGCTGGTTATATTGTCAAGTGAAAACTCTTTGATAAGTATGGGAGAAGCCCCTATTAGGTTATTTTCCCACAATGCTAACGCCTCATTATAGATAGACCCATTAAACGAAGACCATGCAGCGCCGAGCACGTCCATATCACCGTCACCATCCACATCCGCAGTATAAACAATTTGTGCAGATTTAAAACTGGGATCTATACTGTGCTTTTCCCATACAGAGCCATTTCCGGCAGTATTTTTCCACCAGGCTATCTCATCAGCATCAGATGCAGCCCCGATCAAGTCCCTATCTCCGTCACCGTCCATGTCCGCAGCACAAACGCTCTCTGCACCGCTAAACTTGTCGTCAACAGTGTGTTTTGTCCATGCAGAACCATTTCCGGCAGTATTTTCCCACCAGACTATTTCATCAACATAAAAAACTGAAGTGCCGAGAACACCGATCAAGTCCGTATCTCCGTCTCCGTCCACATCCGCAGCATAAACATTGTTAACATAAGCACCGTCAAAAACAGTGTGTTTTGTCCATGCAGAGCCGTTTCCGGCAGTGTTTTCCCACCAGTCTATCCCATCATTATGATATTCTGTGCCAAGCACGTCCGTATCTCCGTCTCCGTCCACATCTGCAGCATAAATGATATCAGCATCAACACTGTCGTCAACAGTATGTTTTATCCATGCAGAGCCATTCCCGGCTGTGTTTTCCCACCAGTCTATCCCATCATGATATTCTGTGCCGAGCACGTCCGTATCTCCGTCTCCGTCCACATCTGCAGCATAAATGATATCAGCATCAACACTGTCGTCAACAGTATGTTTTATCCATGCAGAGCCATTCCCGGCTGTGTTTTCCCACCAGTCTATTTCGTCAGCAAAATATCCAGAGCCGAGCACGTCCGTATCTCCGTCTCCGTCCACATCTGCAGCATAAATGATATCAGCATCAAAACTGTCATCAACAATATGTTTTGTCCATGCAGAGCCATTGCCTGCAGAGTTTTCCCACCAAGCTATTTCATCAGCTTCATGTGCAGCCCCGATCAAGTCCGTATCCCCGTCAACGTCTACGTCCGCAGCATGCATACTGTTAATATTAAAATTCCCGTCAATGGTTTTCCTGCTTGAAAACGGAACTTCCAAAGCCCAAGAGGTCGGCAGAATCACCAGAAGAAGGAACATTCCCACCACACAGAATTTTACTGAAATCATGGCGGTGTTGGGCCAAGCATGATTAACGGATACCCAACTTTTCAAAATGTTAGGAGAGGTAATTTTTCTGTCTGCCATACCGATGGTCAATTCTGATACTTTCATATTTCTCCTCCTTTCGTTTTTCAAAAAAACAGATTGGTTAGCGTATTTCGGCAAGCTCAATAACCAAGCTTAACCCAACAACCAGAATAAAGACTTCCCTGTAAACAAAAAGCCGGACTGCCCTGTGTCAGGCAGCCCGGCTATCCTTCAAATCAGATATCTCAGTCCGTTTCGGACCCGCGGCTTTCCGTCCCCGTCTTCCGGCGGGTTTGGCCTTTGCTGATTTTAAAAAATCTGTGACATATATTCCGCAGATAATCCGGATGCGGAATAAAAAAAACGCATCCCTCAGAAAACATCAGAACCCGGATTATCCGGAAACAAAACTGTTATGTGAAATTTTACAGAAACTTGCAGTCCCCAACAGGCAGTCTGATTTGACTATGCAGAAATAAAATACAAAAAGCAAGTTTTTTCCCATTTCCCACACCGGAATTATTGCACTGATGCTACGCAGACCTTTCAAAAATCAGCAGATTACTGTATTCACCGTCATTCCGGAATAAAGCGGAATTCATTAATTTCAGGCAGTTCTGGGCTTAAGGTGATTTATGAAAATAAATATACCATCTCAGTTCACAGGCACAGGGCAAAAGCTGGAAGCTTTTGATACTTTGGCGGTATATTCTTTTCCGGAAATCACCTAAGAGTAAAATCAGCCGAACGGTACCGGCTTTCGCGGATATTACGGTGTTGCGCAGCATCAGACAGTAGGGATGAACGGGCCCAAACCGCTATATTTTATCCAGCCGGTATTTCCGGGTTCCAAGACCGAGTTTTTCCGCGTAATCCAGTTGAACAGCCCAGTCTACCCTGGGATAAATGCCCCTGAATTTGTCCTCTCCGGGTTTGAGATGACTTTCCAGACAGGTTCCGGGAAGTCCCTGTTCCGCATTTACCAGATCAACCGAAGCCTGATCAATGGCCACCGGGTCTTTGGAGGCCACTATGCCGATGTCTCTGACAATGGCAGCGTCGTTATAGCCGTAACAGTCACAGGCCGGGGATACACTGGTGATGAAATTGATAAAAAAGGCTTTGTCTTTTTTGTTTTTCAGCACGCCTTCGGTGTATTCCGCCATTTTTTCCAAAAATACCGGTATGGTCTGATCCCATTGGATTTCAATGGCAGAGTTGGGACAGATCAGAATGCACTCACCGCAGCCGATACATTTTTCTGTATCCATCACGGCTTTTTCATCTTTGAGAGAAAGCGCAGACTGGGAACAGTGTTCGGCGCAGTCACCGCAGCCGATACATTTTTCCTCATTGATATGGGGCGATACAGTGGAATGCTGCGCCAGTTTTCCCCTGCGGGACGCGCTGCCCATGCCTGTGTTTTTGATGGCCCCGCCAAAACCCGCAAGTTCATGCCCCTTGAAATGTGCCACAGAAACAAATGCATCAGCCTGATCAATTTCCTTTGCGATATACACCTCTCTGAAATGTTTGCGGCTGATGGCGACAGCAGTTTCAGATTTTCCCCGCAAACCGTCTGCAATCACCAGAGGAACCCCGACCACAGCATAGGAAAAACCGTTCTGAATGGCTGTATGAAGATGATTCGGCGCATCACTGCGGGTTCCCGCGTACAGAGTGTTGGCATCTGTGAGAAAGGGATTTCCGCCCAGTTCTTTGATGCGATCCGCAATCTGGCGCAGAAACACAGGCCGGATATAGGCCGTGTTTCCCAGTTCCCCGAAATGGAGTTTGATCGCAACCAGATCCCTTTTTTCAAAAACATCCTGTATTCCGGCCGCTTCCATGAGTTTTCGCAATTTCTGATAGAGATTTTCCTTTGGTGTGGTGCGCAGATCCGTAAACCATACCTTGCTTTCCATAATATCCTCCTGTTTTTATTTGTTTGATGATGGCTCAAACCTGTTGACAGTCTGTTTTTTAACCGCAGAGTAAGGCAGAGTTTTTACAGAATTTTTCTCTGTCCGAAATTCAGTTGGCAGAATGGGCAAACGCGGAATGCTGTCCGCCATCTGATGGCAGGCTGACACAAAAAACCTTGCCCACCTTTGTATGTTTCATGCCCGGAATAACAGAAATTTTTTAACTCTCTGTGTCCTCTGCGGGAAACAGAAAATGCAGAAACAGCAATTCTATACCACTGTCAGCAGCATAAAACAGTGGGAAAAACGCCCGCTTTCCGGGATAAAGCAGAGCATTTTTTCACCCGGTTTCAGACTGCCGGAGTGAAAGATTTCCTCCAGAATGATATACATGGCAGCGCTGCCGGTATTGCCTTTTTCCGCAAGGTTGGTAAACCATTTTTCATAGCCAATACCAAAACCGATGCGCTGCATTTCATCAAAAAATTTCTGCCGGAAATAATGCGATGAATAATGGGGCAGAAAATGATCCACGGTTTCCGGGCGCAGATCACGTTTTTCCGCAATGCGGGACAGGACTTTTCCCATGCTGGCAATGATTTCCCTGTCCAGCAGGCGAATGTCCTGCCGGATGGAAAACAGCCAGGGTTTCTGCTCTTCGGGAATATTTTCTGTTTCCCTCCAGCCGGTTATGCTGCCGTTCTCTTTTTTCACACCCCCGCCATACATGCAGGTTTCCAGTTTTCCTGCAAGGGAAATATGCTCAATCCACTCAATTTTCAGGGAAATGCGATCCGGGTTGGGTTTTGCGGAAACAAAGGCCGCGCCTGCGCCGTCTGAGAGCATCCAGCGCAGAAAATCCGCATCAAAGGCACGGATGGGCTGTTTTTCCAATCCTCCGGTTCCGTCCGGATCTGAAATATACGGATTCATAAATTTTGCCCGTGTATAGGACGAGGCCAGTTCCGAGCCTGTCGCGACCGCATTTTCAGATATGCCGCAGGCCACATTCATCCATGCGTATTTCAGCGCGCTCATGCCGGAAACGCAGATGCCGCCAGTTGTGACTGCATCGCATTCCGCAATTCCGAGTTCTCCCAGCACCATAAGGCCGTGTCCGGGAAGAAGCAAATCCGGAGTGGAAGTGCCGCAGGCCAGGCATTGTATCTGTTCTGTGCAGAAATCCGCACAGGGACGGAGTCTGCGCACTGCTTCGGCTGTGAGCTGCGCGTTGCTGTGGGTCAGTTTTCCAGTTACCGGATCAATCGCGTAGTAACGGGTTCTGATTTTGTTGTTTTTCAGAACAATCTGACGGGCTTTGGAGGATATATTCTGAATCTTTCCCAGCACATTTTCAATTTCATCATTTGTAACAGCCGCATTGGGCATAAATGCGGACACATCATTGATAAAAACATCCATAAATGATCTTTCCTGATTTTAGGGAAATTAAACTTCTTAAAGTACCGCCTGTGTTCAGGTGTCAGGTTTCGGGTGTCAGGGACAGATATTGAACACCGAACACTGAAACCTGATACCATTACTCAGAAGATTTGACAGTATAGCCACGAATGACACGAATCTGCACGAATTACACAAAACATAATTCGTGCAATTCGTGGCTGCATCATCAAATGTTCTAAGTAATGGTATGAACGCTGAAATCTGAACACTGAAACCGGTATATCAGCAGTTTTCAAATCCCTTAATGACGCACATGCCGGATACATTTTTCCAGAAGTGCGGAATAGGTTTCGTAAAATTCCCTTTCTTCCATCCGGGTGGGAAGGACTGCGTTGAGAAAGGTGTAATAATCCAAATCAGCAATTACAATCTGTTCTTTCCTCTGTTCATACAAAGGCGTTCCGGGAAGCGGCGTCAGTATGGAAGGCAGTGGCAGATCAATGGGATGATTTTCTATGAAATTTTCCAGAGCATCAAAATCCTCATTGGTATAATCCGGTGATACAATAAAATCCCCGATAATGCGTATTCCCAGTTCTTTGAGAAATTCCATTGCCGCAATATTGGTCTGCACTGCATTTTTTTTGTTGTAATCTGTCAAACGCGCATCACTGACCTCTTCCAGACCGATCACGGCTGTTTCCAGCCCGGCCTGCTTCCACAGCCGGAACAGCTCCGGATGCCGGATGACTGTATCAGAGCGAACATCCGCAACAATGCGCTTTTTCATGCCGGACTCCAGTATGCGCTGTCCAAGTTCCTCTGCCAGTTTTGGATTGCCAAAGGTATTGGCATCCACCAGCCGGATGAGCGGAATATTCCCAATCATTTGCATATCCCGCAGCACAGCGTCCGCGCTGTGACTCAGGTATTTTCCGCCAGTCAGATTGGGAACACAGCAGAAAGAGCAGTGATGGGTGCATCCAAAGGCAGAGGCCACAAATCCCATTTTTCCGCCCACGCCGCTCATGACATATTTGTCCCGGTGTTTTTCCACCAAATCATAACGGGGAGCCGCATGATCTGCCAAATCTGCGCGGGAATAGTTGCGCGGAGTGAAATGCAAATCTCTACCCGGATTTGTCCGGGCAATGCCGGGAATATCCGGGGATTTTTCCCCTTTTTCCAAAGCATTGACCAGTTCCCGGAAACTGGATTTTCCAATGCCGATGACCACATAATCAATATATTCCCGGTTGAAATACCGGGCATCACAGGACGCATGGTATCCGCCGACCACTACGGGCAGATCAGATCGTTTTTTCAAATCCTGTGCAATTTGCAGCACAGCATTGGCTTCGCAGGTCATGCCGGTAATGCCAGCAAGATCAGGCTGAAATTCTTCGTAATCCTTCCAAAGGGAATCCGGCTCGGCCTTGAGATCCGTGATACGGACTTCATGGCCTTCCAGATTGCCTGCCAGCACTTCCAATGCCAAAGGTTCTCCCCGGAAAATCAGGCGCATGTTTTTGATGCCGTACTGTTCTTCGGGTATGCTTTTTCCGCTGTTGGGCGGATTGATAAGCAGTATTTTCATGATGCTCCGTTCAGGGTTCGGGCAGCAGATGGGCAACTTCGCTGTTATAGAAGATATGAATGTTTAAAAAATTCAGTTTTTATCCTGCAAAGTCCAACATGGCTGTGAACCGGTTTTCAGCGGCAGCCGCTTTTCTGTGCCGCATATTTCTGTTTGATGGCAAAAAATTCCTCCGCGTTTTTGAGGAAAATGTCTGTCAGTGCCGGATCAAATATCTTCTCCCGCTCATTCCGGAAATAGTTCAGAATTCGTTCAGGTTTCCAGGCATCTTTGTAACTCCGGATATTGCTCAGGGCATCAAAAATATCGGCCAGTGTGGTGATTCTCGCGTATATGTGAATCTCCTCCCCTTTCAGTCCCTGCATGTATCCCTGTCCGTTCCAGCGTTCATGGTGCTGCTGCGCGATGACGGCTGCGGCCTGCATGATTTCCCTGTGGGAATTTTTCAGAATATCATATCCGATGCTTACATGGGTCTTGATCAGATCAAACTCCTCCGGAGTGAGTTTTTCTTTTTTCAGCAGAATGGCATCAGGAATGCCCACCTTGCCGATGTCATGCAAAGGAGATGCCATGCGGATAAGTTTGGCCGCTGTAATTCCCAGTCCGGCCTTTACTGCCAGAAGAAAGGAATACTCGGCAACCCGGTGCACATGATTGGCCGTCTCTTTTGAACGGGTTTCCACTACTTCGCCCAGGGTAAGAACAACCTCTTTCTGGGTTTCCACAATTTCCCGGTTGAGAAAAATATTGTCAAAGGCAATGGCCAGATTGGTGGAAAAAACCCGGATCAGATCCCGATCCGTTTCTGTCAGGTTCCGGCACCCGGAAAGATAAAGCATTTTCCTGCCACCGGTTTTTGCCGGAAAATAACCGATAAAAAAATTGTCCCTGAAAAAACTTTTTTCCTCACAGATGGCCTGCACCATATACTGACGCACATCCTCGGAAACCACATCCAGAATGGAGCAGCCTATGCTTTGCTCAAATTTGCCTGTGGCCGCCAGAATGCGGAAATCCCCATTTTCCCCCTCTTTGAGGGCCGTAAATCCGTCTGTCTGAAAATACAGGGAAGTCTCATCCAGACCCAGAATGGAAACAAGCTGGGTCAGCGCTCCTTTTGCGAATTTTTTCAGGGAACGGATTTCAAACAGACGGGCTGAGGATTCAATAATCTGCTCCAGCCCCCTGCGGTTTTTCTCTATCACCCGCAGATCCCGGTAGGCCCGCAGCGCGGAAGTTACTGTGGTGAAAAGTTTCTGCGCTGTCAGTTCGGTTTTTTCTTTGTAATCATTGATGTCATATTTGGTGATGATTTCACTTTCCGGAGCCTCGCCCGGCTGACCTGTTCGCAGAATGATGCGCACAAAACGGTTGCCCAGTTCCTCCCGGATGTAACGGACCGCCTCCAGTCCCGAGTTTTTTTCCTCCATGACCACATCCAGCAGGATAATGGCCGTATCCGGATGCTCCCGGATACATTTTCTGGTTTCCTCTCCGGAGTAGGCACTGATAAACTCTGGTTTACGGTTTTCAAAAACATAATCTTCCATCACAATTTTTGTGATGTCATGCACGGACGGTTCATCATCTGCTATGATGACTTTCCAGGGCGGATGTTCCGATAATACCTCCGGAACTGTTTCCCGCGGTTCATCTGCAAAAAAAAGCCGGTCATCATCTTTGTTTCCGTTTCCGGGCGGGAATTTTTCTTCCATCACTGTCTTTATCCTTTTTCCATACTGCGAACCCCGCGGACATAATAGTACGCGGAAAAATCCTGCCAGAAAACAAAACCCAGATCCAGACTCACATACCAGGCTGAGATAAAGGTGCAGAGATCGCAGCTCCACAGCCATTTCCGGGTTTGATCAAAAACCGGTTCCATGCAAAAATCCCTACCCCGGGGTGTCCGGATCAGAAGGCTCATCAGTTCCTCAATGCTGGGAAGACGCCAGTTTTCATACTCTGCGAACCGCTGCCGCCTGAGACTGTCAATATACTCTCCCGCCTTTTTCCAGGTCAGGGGATATTCAGCCCCGCCATGTTCCCACATCAGTCCTGTGCTTTCATCCGAAACCGTACCGTTTTCTGAAACAGTAAAACGGTTTTGCACATATTCCCCGGGCTGCCACAGATCATCCAGACCAAAACGCTCCTGCGCGTACATAGCCCGCACCTTTACCGGATGACAGCGCAGTGTCCTTTTGCGGGAAATACCCCCTGTCCGCTCCTGTTTTTCCGGAAAGGAAAACCGGCAGATATTCTGTTTCCGGGCTTCCCAGTCGGCACTGAGCTGATCAAAAACTGCAAGCATCTGTCTGGCACTGGCAAAACGCTGTCCTGAATCCTGATGGATGGCCTGAAAGATAAAGGCATTCCAGTCTTCATCCATATCCGGGTTGAGATCGGACGGTTTTTGCACCCTGTCCGCAGGCAGTATTCCGGTGAGCATCCGGTACAGAGTGACACCTGCGGAATATATATCCGCAGTGAAATCAGCTTCATCCGGATTTTTCTCCTGCTCCGGGGCAGCATACCAGGGGCTTCCCACTTTGAGGCTGGCCGGGCCTCTGAACCGTTCTTTCCGGAATTTGGAAAGCCCGAAATCACAGATTTTCACGGTGTCCTGATCCGTAACCAGCAGATTGGCCGGTTTGATGTCCCGGTGAATAATGCCGCTGTGGTGCAGACAGGCCAGACCCAGAAGGATTTGGTGCATATAATGAATGGCTCTGTCTGTACTGATGACGCGGCAGGGTTTTTCCGCTTCGCTGCTTTCGCCGATCATAATCCCCAGATTATTGCAGTAATAATCCGTGATATAAAAGGGGTTTCCCTGATTATCCTCATCGAAATCCCAGATGTCGAGCAGATTGGGATGCCGGAGACCTGCCATGATGACAGCCTCGGAAACAAAAAGTTCCCGCAGGCTTTCCATTCCCATGAGTCTTACCGTCAGGGGATTGGGTTTGAGCAGTTTCATAGCCGCCAGCCTGCCGGTCACCGGCATCTCCACTTTGAAAACCTTTCCCATTCCACCCTGTCCGAGCAGAGCCCGGACTGTGTATCTTCCGATTTTTTTCATAAACCTCTGTTTGCTAAATCCCTAAAACCACTGCTGTCAGGGCATAAATCTCCCGCGTGTTCACAGACAGAAGATGATTTTACAGAAATATATTTTTTTTTCAAGTTTTATCCTGTATCGGAATTTTTCTTCACACAGGAAAAATATGCAAATCTGTCTTGACAGGACAGAATACAGCGTCTATGAAAAAGATATCCATCTTTCCGAAAAAAAATTTCCGGACAGATTTTTTTCGTTCTTTATCCTGTTTCCGCACAAACAGGGGGTTTCGGTCTGATGAACGATGAATTTCACCGCAAAAGCAGAGGAGTCTATGCAGATTACTATACAAATACCTGACAATATTCCCAAAAAAATTGTTTTGCGACAGGTGGACAGACTGGAAAAAAAACTGCGGAAAATTCCCAGGCCGAAAGGAAAGTATTCTGAACTTTCTGAAACAAAAGAAGAAAATATTTTTTCAGAAAAGATCAGAAAACTTGCTGAAGAGGGTGATATATCGGAAGCCCGTTCTTTACTGGCAGAGATTCCCGCCGGACTCAGTCCTGAATCAGACAGATGGCGGACAGTCCTGTCCATTCCGAAAGTCAGACAGGAAGAGAGCGCAACTGGCGGGAATGTGCTAAAAAATACGCAGTGGCTTCAGAATCATGCTGCTGCTTACCGGGGAAAATGGGTGGCTCTGAAAAATGGCAAACTGATGGGAAGTCATGAAAACCAGGTGGAATTGTACCGGAATATCAAACAATCCGGAAATATAGCAGGCTCAATGTTTTTTCGTGTTGAAAACTGAGATATGGAAAAATTATTTAAAAAAATTGATGGTGAATACCTGTCATGGAGCAGCGGATGCGCATCCTTTCTTGTCGGGCATAAAGATGGCCTGTGGAGGCTTTCTGTGGCAGTGGAATGCCGAATCGGAAATCTGGAGCAGACATATCTGACACTGCTGGATACCGGAGCGGAATGGTCTGTTATAGGCGGAGATACAATGCAACTTCTTGAGGAAAAATTTCTGACATCAGGCCAGCCGTTTCCCATGAGTACAAGATTGGGAAAAATTGATGGATCATTATACCGTATTCCCATCTGTCTGCTGGCGGAACATGGCAGGGGAAATGATCTGACTGTTGACAGCACTGTCTTTGTCTCAGATGAATGGAAAGGGCCTGTGGTGCTTGGTTATCGCGGATTTTTGGAGAGAATCCGTTTTGCTTTTGACCCCGGTGTGCAACCGGGGGAACAGATGTTTTATTTTGGTATACCTGATTAATCCTGACACATATAAGGTGATTTCCAGAAAAGAATATCCCGCCAAAGCAGCATAAGATTCCGGCTTTTGACTGTGTCTGTGAACTGAACCGGGATATTTATTTTCATAACTCACCTAAAAATTTCTGTTTCTGCTGTTTCCGCCGGATTTCAAATGAATGAGGAGAAAAGGGGAAAATGGAAGAAAGCATTCGGAAAAAACTGGGAATCAGGAAAATGGAACAGGGCGCGGGCACAGGTTCTGTGATGGAATGCACCGGCCCTGTGCTGGAAAGCATTTCACCCATTGACGGAGAGCTTATCGCAAAGGTGCGCTGCGCGTCAGAAGTGGAATATGAAAATATTCTGAAAGCTTCGGTGGATGCCTTTCATCAGTGGCGGAAAATTCCCGCTCCCGGACGGGGAGAAATTGTCCGTCAGATCGGCAATGCGCTGCGGGAAAACAAGGCTGCGCTCGGTGCGCTGGTTACGCTGGAAGTGGGAAAAATCCGGGCTGAAGGCGAAGGCGAAGTGCAGGAAATGATTGATATTGCAGATTTTGCTGTGGGACAGTCCCGAATGCTCTGTGGTCTGACAATGCACAGTGAAAGGCCGGATCACCGGATGTATGAGCAGTGGCATCCTCTCGGGCCGGTGGGTGTGATTACATCCTTCAATTTTCCGGTAGCTGTGTGGGCATGGAATGCCATGCTCTGTCTCATTGCCGGAAACACGGTTATCTGGAAACCTTCTTCCAAAGCTCCCCTTTCTGCCATTGCAGCCATGAAAATCGTCTGGAAAGTCCTGAAAAAAAATGATCTGCCCGAAGGCATTCTCAGCCTGATTATCGGTTCCAGAGAGGAAGTGGGCGAACCCCTGATTCAGGATCTCCGTGTTCCCCTGATTTCTGCCACAGGCAGCGTCCGTATGGGACATCATATTGCCAGAACTGTGGCAGGCCGTCTGGGAAAAACCATTCTGGAACTGGGCGGAAACAACGGCATTATCATTACACCGGATGCAGATTTGGATATGGCTGTGCGCGCCATTCTTTTCGGAGCAGTCGGGACAGCGGGACAGCGATGCACCAGCACCCGTAGAATTATCGTGCAGGAATCTGTGCAGAAAAAACTCGTGCAGAGTCTGATCCGTGCCTATGGGCAGGTGAAAGTGGGCAATCCTCTGGAAGACGGTGTGCTGATGGGGCCGCTCATTGACAGAGAAGCCGTGACAGCCATGCAGAATGCACTGAAAGAGATAAAAAAACAGGGCGGGAAAATTCTGTATGGCGGCCAGGTGCTGTCCGGCGGAATCTGTGACACCGGAACCTATGTGACTCCCTGCATCTGCTCTGCCAATGCAGACATGCCCATTGTCCGGGAAGAGACCTTTGCGCCCATTCTGTATATTATCGGGTACAAAGAACTGGATGAGGCCATTGCTTTTCACAATGATGTTCCCCAGGGGCTTTCCTCTGCCATATTCACCGGCAGCATCCGGGAGGCAGAAAGATTTCTCAGTTATGCAGGCAGCGACTGCGGCATTGCCAATGTCAATATCGGCACATCCGGCGCGGAGATTGGCGGAGCCTTTGGCGGTGAAAAAGACACGGGCGGAGGCCGGGAATCCGGTTCCGATGCCTGGAAAGCCTATATGCGGAGACAAACCTGCACCATCAACTGGTCAAAGGAACTTCCTCTGGCACAGGGGATAAAGTTTGAACTGTGAATAACAGACTGAAATATCTGGAGGAGTTCCGAACTGAAAGTTTGGGACAGTCCTGATTTGCGGTAATTTCAAACTGAAATTTGCATATCCTGATGCCGGTTTCAGCGGTTCCGGATTTTCTGCCCGGAACAAATCGTGTTGACGAACAGCCTTTTGCCTGATAATCTGACAACTATGAAGATATGTTCTCTCCTTACACCTGATGCGATTCTGCTGGACGTAGCGCTTGCAGACAAAGACGCTGTACTCCGTTTCATTGCGCAGACCTTTGTCCATCTGGGCAGGATCACGGATGCGGACAGAGTGTATGCCGCTCTGAAGCAACGGGAGGAACTCATGAGTACCGGCATAGGGGGCGGACTCGGCATTCCCCATGCTTTTTCTTCGGAAATCGGAGAAGTGGGACTTCTGCTGATCCGCCTGGCCCGGCCCATTCCTTTTCAGGCTCTGGACAGGAAACCGGTTGATGTGGTCATTCCCCTGATCGTGCCGGGCAATGAGACTTCCCTTCATCTCCACGCACTTGGGGGGATTTCCGGACTGTGCAGAAAACCCGGATTTCTTAAAAAAGTCAGAACCTTTAAGGACGCCGGCCTGCTTTTGGAAGAGATCCGGAAGGCCGAAGAAACGGGGAATTCCTGAGAATATAAGCCTCCAGATCATCGGTGTTGACATACTGCTCGGAAATTGCCCTGTCCCGCAGGGAAATGCCGCAGGTATGGACGCTTTCCGGATCTCCGGACATCAGGGGATGCCAGTCCGGCAGGTCTTTTCCTTCGGACAGCAGACGGTATGCGCAGGTTTCCGGAAGCCAGCGATACTGACTTACGGTTTCCGGCGTCAGATGCAGGCAGTCCGGCATAAGCGAAAAACGATCCGCATAGGCCGTACACCGGCAATGCGCAATATCCAGCATCCGGCAGGCCACTGCTGTATAAAACACCTCACCTGTTTCCTCGTATTCCACTTTGTGCAGACAGCAGGCAGCGCATCCGTCACACAGCAGTTCCCATTCCTCTTTTGTCATCTCCTTCAGGGATTTTTTTTCCCAAAATCTGTCATTCCCTGTTTTGGGGGAAGTTCCCGGTCTCCGGCATGTTTTCATGAACTTTCTGTTTTCCTTTTTTTCCCGGTTAGCAGAGGATTCTGCTGATCTGCCAAGTTTGATTTTGTGATTTCATCTTCACAGAAAAACCTGATTTTTTGGAAAAATCCGGTTTTTTGCAGGTCAGAGATTCAAAATTGACAATGCACTAAACATTGAAACGGAAATTGATGATGTCTCCGTCCTGCACCTCATAGGTTTTTCCCTCCAGCCGGAAAGTTCCCCGTTTTTTGGCTTCCTGAGCGCTTCCTGCCTCTGTCAGGTCTTTGTAGGAAATGACTTCCGCACGGATAAAACCCTTCTGAATATCTGTATGAATAACACCCGCTGCATTGAGAGCGGGTGTGCCTTTCCGTATTGTCCATGCCCGGACTTCGTCTTCTCCCACAGTGAAAAAAGACATAAGTCCCATGAGTTCATAGGATGCCTTGACCACCCGGTCTGTGGCAGAGGCCGTGATCCCGAATTCTGAAAGAAAATCCTGCGCCTCCTCATCAGACATCCGGGCCAGTTCCTGCTCCAGTTTTCCACGGATAATCATGCAGTTTTCCTGATTTGCCAAATCCCCCACATCCGGCATGGCATCATTGTCATCCTCATTGTTGAACAGCACCAGCATGGGTTTGGCCGAAATAAACGCATACCCCCGCAACTGATGGGCAGAGGCCAGTTCCGGATGTTTGCGCAGGGGGATTTCCTGCTCCAGGCTTTCTTTGCACCGGATTAAAAGGGAAAGTTCCTCTGCGTCAATCTGCCGTCCCCTTTTTTTATCCAGTTCTATGCGCTCCAGCCGTTTTTCCGCGACAAGCAGATCCGCAAGCACCAGTTCCTGATCCAGGGTGCGGAAATCCTCTGCCGGATTCGGAGCCTCCACACCGTATATGCCGAAATTGCGCACCACATGAATCAGCGCGTCACAGTCCCGCACCACAGTCATAGCCCCCTGATCCTTTTTCTTTTCTGCGGCTTTTTTCGGCAGAAAATACTCCACCTGTGCAAAAATGGTTTTCGCGGGTTTGTACATGCTGCTGAGTATATCCACCCGTGAATCCGGAACCTTTATCACGCCGATGCGATCTTCCCCTTTATTGCCTGTGTCTGAAATATTCCGGGTCAGAGCCTCAAATACCGTGGATTTCCCTGAACCGGGAAGACCGGTAATGCCAAGTTTCATTCCTCTCTCCTCTGTAAATTGATTTAATATATTGATTATTATAAAATAATATTCTTTGCATATTTGCGGCATTTATTTTCTGCCGCGAAGGCTCAAAGACGCAAAGTTCCACAAAGATAAAAATCTGTGATAGTGGGTCAAATCATTTGATTCCGGAATTCCCCTCCCTTGAGGGAGGGGTTAGGGGAGGGGGGAAAATGCCCTGCATTCATAAACTTTTTCCCACCCTCCCCTGCCCCTCCCTCAAGGGAGGGGAGAGTTTTTTCCGCGTCATCAACCGGTTTGACCCGCTACCAAATCTGTTTATGGTTCTTCAGGGATTTTTGCGGAAATGCACTTTTCAGCCACGAATCTGCACGAATAAACACGAATGATGAAAATTGGTGAAAATTCGTGTTTATTCGTGGCTGAAATAATATCTGCCCCGCAAAAAAAGATTGAAGAATCCTGTGTCTGATATTTCTGAATTTGATGAATCTACAGCAGTTCAGACAGGATTTCAACACTTTTCAGAAAAGTATGAAAACACCGCAGATTAAAATTTCCTCTTTTGTTCACAGAATAAGGCAAAATATGCCTTGTTTTTCCGGCAAAGAAAAACTATATTGATAAATTAATCTTTTTGAAATTTTTTGGGGAATGAAAAAAACGAAACAGAAAACAGGAGTACAGAAATGCCGATTTATGAATATCACTGTGATCAGTGCAACAAAAATTTTGAATGTCTGATTTTCCGTTCCGATGACATACCGGAATGTCCGGTCTGCAAAGGGAGCAATGTGAAAAGAATCCTGTCAGCCTGCGGTTTTCTTTCCAAAGGAGGCGGAGGAGAGACCGTAAGCCGTTCAGCAGGCGCATCTTCCTGCACAGGATGTTCGGCCACAAGCTGCGCAGGCTGCGGACATTGACGGGGCCGGTATGAAACAACAGCATATAAAAATCGGAACACGGGGAAGTCTGCTGGCCTTATGGCAGGCCAACTGGGTAAAATCTGCCCTGACAGAGAAATTTCCCGGTCTGACAGTGGATTTGGAGATTATCAAAACCCAGGGTGACAAAATTCTGGATGTGCCGCTGGCCAAAGTCGGAGGCAAGGGGCTTTTTGTAAAAGAGATTGAAGAGGCCCTGCTGGATCACCGGGTGGATATTGCAGTTCACAGCATGAAGGACATGCCTTCGGAAATACCGGACGGTCTTTGTATCGGTGCGATTCCGGAGCGGGAAAATCCCAAAGATGCCTTTATTTCCCGAAACGGTCAGAAACTTGAAGCTCTGCCCCAGGGCGCGCGTGTGGGAACCAGCAGTCTGCGCCGATCTGCCCAGTTGAAAATTCTCCGGACTGATCTGGAAATTGTGTCTTTGCGGGGCAATCTGGACACGCGGCTGAAAAAACTGGAAACTGAAAATCTTGATGCCGTGATTCTGGCAGCAGCCGGACTTCGGCGCATGGGTTTTGCAGACCGGATTACGCAGTATCTGGATGAAAATATTATGCTTCCCGCAGTGGGACAGGGTGCGCTTTGCATTGAATGCCGGAAAAATGATCCTGACATAACTCCGCTTATCTCCGCTCTGAATCATGCGGAAAGCAGAACTGTGGTGCTTGGGGAACGGGCTTTTCTGCACCGTCTGGAAGGCGGATGCCAGGTTCCCATTGCAGCGCACGGAAAACTGGCAGGAGATACGTTCAGTCTCTGCGGACTCGTGTCTTCTCTGGATGGAAAAACCGTGATCCGGGAGACCCTTTCCGGCCATAAAGAAGATTCTGAAAACATCGGTATCCAACTGGCAGAAACCCTGCTCCGCAAAGGAGCAAAAGAGATACTGGCGCAACTGACAAAGTAAAACAGGCTTCCAGCCTGTTAAAGGCACAAGCTGGAAGCTTGTGCTACTGCATCATTTAACTTAAAAATTGTAGGTCGGATTAGCGCAGGCGTAATCCGACAACCCGGTATCCATCCGGGATATTCATACAATTTAAGTTGAAATAATGCAATACTTTATATACAAACTGGAAGTTTGTACTACTTTTACACACAAGCTGGAAGCTTGTGCTACTTTATACACAAACTGGAAGTTTGTGCTACTTTATACCGAGTCGCCATTGACCTGATACTGTTTGCACTTCAGACCCGGCATAATCCGGAGGAGTGCAAAAATTAAGCGGAGCGGTTTTTTGCACACACAAACTGGAAGTTTGTGCTACTTTTTAAACTATTCTGAAACCTTATCTATATGAAAACAGACAGCAAAGTATATCTGGTAGGCGCAGGCCCCGGTGATCCGGGACTTATCACAGTCAAAGGCCGTGCGTGCATTGAAAATGCGGATGTGATTATCTATGATTATCTTGCAGCCCCGGCATTGCTGAAATATGCGCGGGAAGATGCGGAAATCATTTATGTGGGCAAAAAAGGCGGAGATCATACTCTTCCCCAGCACGGCATCAATTCACTGCTTGTAGAAAAGGCAAAAGATGGGCGCATTGTCACCCGTCTCAAAGGCGGAGATCCCTTTGTGTTCGGACGGGGCGGGGAAGAGGCCGAGGTACTGATAGATGCCGGAATCCCCTTTGAAATCGTGCCGGGCGTGACTTCGGCTATTGCCGCTCCTGCATATGCGGGCATTCCCCTCACGCACCGGGAATATACCGCGACTGTGGCTTTTGTCACAGGTCATGAAGATCCCGCGAAATCTGAATCCAATATTGACTGGGCAGCTTTGGCAAAGATCGGAACCCTGGTTTTTTTCATGGGTGTCAAAAATCTGCCCCATATTGTCACACAGTTGACAGGCAATGGCATGTCCGGAGAAACACCTGTTGCTCTGGTGCGCTGGGGAACCACACCAAAGCAGGTTTCTCTGGCCGGAACTTTGAATAATATTGCAGAAAAAGCCGCTGCTGCGGGAATGAAGGCTCCGGCAATTATTATCGTTGGACATGTGGTAAGTTTGCGGGAGAAAATGCACTGGTTTGAAGACCGTCCGCTTTTGGGAAAACGGATTGTTGTCACCCGTGCGCGTCAGCAGGCCAGCGATCTGGTTTCCCGTCTCACAGAAATGGGCGCGGACTGTCTGGAATGTCCCACCATTGAGGTTGTTCCGCCTGAAGACTGGAGGCCGCTGGACAAAGCAATTGCGGAACTTTCTGCTTATGACTGGATTGTGTTTACCAGCGTAAACGGTGTGAAATTCTTTTTTGAACGCCTTTTTGCATTGGGAAAGGATGTGCGCGCACTGCATCACATGCACACAGCCGCGATTGGCCCGGTGACAGCGGAAAAACTGCTTAATTTCGGACTGCGAAGCGACATTGTTCCGGAAAGTTACCGCGCAGAATCAGTTGTGGACGCATTCAGGAAGGAAAATGTCAGCGGAAAGAAAATTCTTCTCCCCAGAGCAGCAGAAGCCCGGCCCATTCTGCCTGTGGAACTGCGGAAAATGGGGGCAGTTGTGGATGAAATCACGACCTACCGCACAGAGCAGGCACGTGACAAAGCTGATGTGCTGATAAAAGAATTGCAGTCCGGCACTGTGGATATGGTGACATTCACCAGTTCCTCAACCGTGAAAAATTTCAAATCCCTGCTGCCTGCTGATGCGGATCTGAAAGATCTGATGAAAGGCGTGATTGTCGCGAGCATCGGGCCGATTACATCGGATACCGCGCGGGAACTGGGATTTGATGTGCAGATTACAGCAGAATCCTTCACTATTCCCGGACTTTGTGAGGCCATTCTGGGATATTGCGGGAAATAATGGGAAAATCCGGTTTCTGACCTGCATTCTGCCTGACTGATCTGTCAGGAAAATTTTCTTTGCAATTCTCACCCATCCCTGAGCAGGTCATACCAAATCGCTATTGATTTTAGGTGATTTTCAGAAAAGAATATACCTCTAAAGTATCAAAAGCTTCCGGCTTTTGCCCTGTCCCTGTGAACTGAACCGGGATATTTATTTTCAGAAATCACCTTATACAATACGGAATGCAATCCGGAGGAGTGCAAAAATTAAGCGGAGCGGTTTTTTGCACACGCACATCCGGAGGAGTGCAAAAATTAAGCGGAGCGGTTTTTTGCACACGCACTCCTCCGGATCAGTACTAGTTCAATGGAAAATCGGGTAATGGGACTTTTTATACTGACAAAATCAGGAATACCCCGCTGTGAGGGGCTGCCCCTCAATGCCATTAAGTTAAGGATGTTACGGAATGTCACCCGGCTAGGCCCTGAAAGGGCGGACTGATACAGCCAAAACAGGACATAATATAATCCAGGCCCTGAAAGGGCGCATTAAAAAATAATTCCGGAATGATACCGGTGTATAATCCGCCCTTTCAGGGCTTGTCATATTTTTTTCCTGTGTTCCCGGGGCGCTGCCCTGGGCTATAACATAAGGCCCTTTCAGGGCTTTACTTAAAATGCCTTTTCCTTAACTTAATACCATTGGGGCTGCCCCTGCACTGTCAGTATAAAGAGTCCCACTACCCAATTTTAGATGAAATGAAGCGCTACAAAGTATCACCAAGTTTTGAAACAAGTTCTTTCCTCTGTTCAGGTGAAAATGTTTCCGCAATCATCTTTGCAAGCTGGTCCGGATCTTTGGGAAAAACCTGAATATTGGCGGGAAGTTCCGGGCACTCAGCAGATTCTTCGGCAATCATCAGGGATTCAAACGCGGACAGAATGCCCGGATCCCATCTGCCCTCAAGTTTCATCAGCGCAAGCGCCTCTTTTGCTGATATGACATCACGGCTTCGGGTCCGCAGGCAGGTTCTGTCAAAAATCTTGTAATCAAACAAATCTGCTGCCAGGATAATTCCGGCCTCGGTTGTTTCCGGGCCGGGATGTTTTATGCCTGTCAGGATTTTTTCCGCAAGAACCGCATCTGTGTTTTCAGGAATCTGCGTTTTCACATCAGAGATATAAAAGGATTGGGAATCAGGAATCAGTGCGGATACATTATGCCATAAGGATGCAAAAACAATGGCATGACGTTTTTGTTCATCCATCTCCATATATTCGGCTGCGGCATAGGCAAACAGAGCGCGTGCCATGCAGAGATTGTGCACACCTGCCAGATGTTCCAGATAGGGAATATCCACTTCAAGATATTCGTTGATTTTGATGACTTCCCTGATCTGAATTTTCCCGACTCTGATCCTGTTTATCAGAAAAGAAAGCATTGGCGGGATATTGTTGCTGTAAATCTTGTAAAACCTTGTTTTTGGATAAATATTTTCAAACACAGACTGGGAGCCGAGTACCCGGTACCCGGTCTGAACTCCCAGTCCTTTCAGTGTAATCTGTGGCAGATCTTCAAGCTGATAAACATGGGAGACCATGCGTTTGGTGTTTTCTCCTATATGTATATGCCCCGGAGTTCCGCTGCTTTCAAGCCTGAACGCATAAATAACAGCACCGCCCTGGGCAGTATAATCCACATAGGTTTCTGCGCCCATCATCACCATACGCATCCGATCTATTTCCCGGCTGCTGTCCGGATCAGAGGTGTTGATGCCAATGCGGCACTGGAATTTCAGATCCTCAATTCTGATATTTTTGCGGTCTTCGTCAGACAGGGAATTGTGACGGGTGATGATTGCCGTGTAATTGTCCTGAATGGCAGACTGCATTATTGTGTTAATTGCTTCGGCAGCCTTAACCAGTTTCAGAGCGCAGGCAACTGCATCAAAGGGATGTATCGGACTTGCCGGAGAATCATCTTTAGGCATTCCGAAAATGGCAACAATCTGATCTCCTACTGTTTTGTCAAACATTCCATGATACTGTGCCAGGAGTTTATGGCTTTCCCTGAAAAACTTCCGCATAAATTCGCCCATCAGGGTTTCGCCCAGAATCATGTTGAGCTTGGTGTAAGTGCATACATCTGCCACCAGTTCGGTTGCATACACCAGACCCAACTGCTGTCTGTTATTGCCGATCAGCCTTGACACGCCCGGATTAAGCCTTTCCAGAGTATCCTCCAGCGCAGTATTCGCACCGATAAGCTGCTGATTGGCTATCTGCAGTTCCGCAGTGCGCTCTTTGACCCTTTCTTCAAGCTGCTGATTGTGTTCCCTGATCTGCCGGTCATATTCCAGCAGTTCCTGGGACATGGTATTGAAAGATTCAGTAAGCTCCCCTATCTCATCGCCGGAACGCACCTCCAGAATATGTCCGTATTCCCCGGCCCTGATTTTTTCCGATTCTTCTCTGAGTTTCTGCACAGGAATCACAATATCCCGGCTGATAATGGTTTTGATGCTGAAGGCAAGAACAAGTCCGACAACAAATATGCCCAGAAGCGTGAGAACAGCAGTATTGCGGGTCTGCAGATAGGATTCCACACTGCTTTGCACCATCAGAAGACCGACAGGTTTGCCGCTGTAATCTCTCACAGGCAGCCCCGCGGAAATGCTTCCGCCTTTGTGCATGTCTTTGACATGGAAAACCGTATTCTGCTCAAGCATACGGGCAAGGTCAGCCCGCGGTGGGATAAAAGGTCCTGCCCCTTCTGCACCTGTCTGCTGGATAATCTGTTCCTGTGCAGTCAGGGCAGCGCTGATATTGAGATAAGTGCTGATGTGCTGTACAGGATCCGCTTTGTTGTTGAGTACGCGGCGGACAATGATTGCACCGATGATACTGCTTTTCTGGCGGTCATATACCGGTGCAGTGCCGGTCAGTGCAAATACCGAGGCATTTTTTGAAAAAAAATTCAGATCATTTGCAAGACCTGCAAGACCTTCCTCCTGCAAGTCCCTGATATCGAGAATTTCTGTGAAGCTTAAGGATTTGCCGGAAATGGCTTCGGAAGTATAGGGTTTGTTCAGATAGGGTTCATTGATCTTCAGAGGCGCATGGGAACGCACCAGGACAGTGTTGGAAGTGTCTGTTATCGTAATCATATCAAGATGATCACTCTGAGCCGACTTGTTCAGTTCGCCTCCGAGCTTTTCTCCCACATTATATCCGAGCAGAACAGTAACCTCTTTTTTCTGGGAATAGGCATCAGCAAGATTTTTCATTTCCCCAAGTGCGTTCTGCCAGATCAGTTCGGCAATCTTTAAGTCTGAATTTATTTTGCTGACAGCCTCCTGTTCAATTTTGTGGCTGTAATACACAATGGAGAAAACTGTGGCGATAATCATCGGAACGAAAAGTACCAGTCCGAAAGAGATGTTCAGCCGTGTGCCGAGTCTGAGTTTTTTCATCATAGCTAAACCACCGAAAATTTGAGATTTTATAAAGATTTCATAAGGTTCACAAACTTCTGAAATCTTTCAGACAAAAACTTTGGTTTTGTAAAAAACCGGGTTTTTCCGAAAAACCCGGTTTTTAAAATACACAAAAACTTTGGTTTGCCTACTTAAACATCACTTTACCAGCCGATCTTCAGGCAGTGTGATTTCCTGAAACAGTTCATCTGAAGCAGCCAGAATGTCAAAGGGCGGATTGAATCCGATTTTCTCAGCCACATGCAGATTAAAGGATATTTTGGGCATGGCATTGTCCACCATCGGCACAGACCGGGGTTTTTCCCCCTGAAAAATTTTCACAATTTTATCGGCAATGAACTTTCCTCTGCCAGAAAAATCAATGCTGGAAAAGCCCATGAGCGCACCAGCTTTGACATCTCTTGTTCCGTTTCTGGCAAAACTGGGGATTTTTTTCTCCGCGAGAAAATCCAAAAGTGCTTTTACATCACTATGTTTCCAATCAAAACACACCAAAGACGGAATGAAGAAAGCATCAACTTTCTGATCTGCAAAATATCTGAGTCCACTCAGACATTCCTCCTGTTTTTCGTCAGTGATATTTTTATATTCAATCACCTCGAAACCGCGCTCTTTGGCAACAATCTGGGCATCATCAAGATTGGTGTATGTTTTTCCGCTTTCTGTGTCAGGGTAAATAAGCCCCAGTCGCTTAAATCCCACAACATCATGGAAAATTTCAAACATGCGTTTATACTGATTCGGAGCGACACGAACGGTGAAATTATCCACGCCTGAATCTTTTTCATTCAGCACAAATTTGGATTTTATGGCATCGCTGACCGAAATTCCCATTATGGGAGTGCGCTGATTATTGACTTTCAGAAGAGCGGAGACAGCGTCTGTGCCTGCTGCAATAATCAGATCAATATCGGTTCTGTCCATCAGTTTTTTCGCACTTTCAGCCCATTGCGGTTTTTTATCCTCATCCCATCCGGGACTGAAATACGCGTCTTTGGGGAACTCGACTTTGTCCTTCCAGCCCATATCAGACAGAGCTTTTTTGACAGCATCAAGTTCCTGTGAAAAAATCCAGTATGATCCGCCCTCCAAATAGCCTATCCGGTATATCTTTCCTTGTTCTGCATCTGCTGAAAATGAAAAACAGAACATACAAAACAACACCACTGCAATCATTGCTGTACATGGTTTCTTATCCGACTTCCTCATTTCCTCAATCTCCTTTCCTTCTCATCTGTGAATGTCGAATGTCCATTTTCAGTTGCCGGTTGCAAATTCTCTGATTCCTGCAACCTGTACTTATTGACAGACACTGACAATTGTTTCTTCATTTCCGTGAACTTTGTAAAAAGGTCTCTGCATCATCAGAATCCCCAGCAGTCCTGAATGACCGTAAAAACCGCTGATCTTTGAATGCACATTTGTACGTACTGGCTCGTTCGTTCTTGTGATATAATCAGCAGTATCATTTGTCAGAAAGGCTTTCTGAATAATCCAGTAACGCTTTTTATGATAATCTCTTACAATATTTTCAAAAAAACGTCTGCATTTGACACCTGAAAAAGTTGAGGCCATATAAACACCTTTGCTCCCCCAGTTGATGGACAGATCGCTTCCCGCATATTTGATATAATAATTCCTGTGCTTTTGAGAAAGTCTGGAAAAATTTTCTATATCAGTTCCTGATCCCTCGTCAAGAAAAAAAACATCAGGCGTGATTAATTGTGTATAGGGAAATATATCCCGTATCCGATCTGAATAATGATGTCTTGTTTTACTCCAGAACGGAAAAATATAGATGATTTTTTCATCAAACAGGATTGAAGGGGGAAGATCATAGAGCAAATTTCCGGCTTTGTATCTTGCCAGACGTTCTATAAAATCGTTATCCGCGCAAAGTCCAGCAAAAGCATGTGACCTGACAATATTGCAATTATGGGGGGTCAGCCCTTTGTCATAGGTGTAATATTTTATTCCGTGACTGCGGGTCTGCTGGATAAAAAACCTCATATCATGCGGAATGGATGAATTGTCGGTCAGGTGGTGAACCAGAGGTTCGGTTCCCAGATACTGCCTCAGTGCATCTGAAAAATTTTCAGATGGACTTTTGGAAAAACTTTTACATTCCCCGAAAATATGGCTGTGCTCTTTATAAAAATGATACAACTGATCACAGATTCCCCATAAAGAGCCCGGACATTGAATTTCGGAAATTTTTCCGGGAATAACTTCATCTGTTCTGAAAAAAACTGGCGTATGTTTCAGGTTCAGATCTTTGTGATAATTCCAGCCCTGATGATCGGGAAGCTCGTTGAGTATCAGAGAGGCAATCTCCGGGTCAGCTTCGCCGTTCAGGCTTGCGTTGAACAATGACAGCGTGATTTCCTGAAATTCTTTGATCAGCGCATAACGATCAAAAAATCCCTGCAGCACACCCGGATCAATATTGTAAGGCTCTGTTCTCAGAAGATTGTTGAATATCAAATCTGTTCCGAGCGACTCATTTAGCTGATCATCCAAAAAACGGTAATAATCCATTACTTTTTTTCCTTTTTAAATAGATTCAATCCTGTTTTCCCTGTATGATTAAAGATCTATGTCATTTCCGTTTTTTTTGGGTTTTCTGCATACAGACGCTGAAACATGCCGTATCACTTTCCTGTGGCTCCGTTTACGCTTTTCTGTCTGATTTTTTCGTTTGGAAGACCTCTCAGTCTTACGGACAGGAAGCGGGTTGTCATATGCCAAATCTCCTGATTTCTGAACTGAGGGCAACGTATCATATGCCGGATCTCCGGATATTCCTGCCGGTTTTTGACAGTTCTGCCAAAAAACTGTCACAAGATATAACAGACTGCATATGACAGACATGATTCCCAGCACAGCAAATGTTTCGGAATATCCAAGTTTTACAATCAGAAAACCCGCAAGCAGGGGACCGGCAACATTTCCCAGTCTTTCCCAAAAGCGGAAAACCCCCATACCTGTCCCTGTCCCTATTTCTTTGATAATCTTTGTCTCTGTAATGACAGCCATCTGGGACGATATGGAAAAAGTATGGGAAATTCCTATGGCAATAACCAGAAGCAGGATTGCAAAAAAACCGGAATCTGCATAACCTGTATAAAAGCATATCATGGAAAGACCGGTAAGCATTCCTCCTGCAAAAATATAATACCTTCTATGCCTTTCTTTATCAAGGTATTTTGAAAAAAAATAGCCCAAAAAAACAATTGCCACATCATAACTCATAAGAACACGTCCGATGTCGGACTGCAAGACCTGAAGACTTTTCAGATACAGCGGCACCAGATAAAACAGACATCCAATCAGGATGATTTTTGCCGGAATTGCCTGCAGAAACACGATGGAAAAAAATTCCGGATCTTTGAGTACCTTAAACAATTCCCTGAAAGGAAATGTCCCTTTAGTCTTTCTTTCGCTTTCGCAGGATTCATTTTTGAATATATACAGACTACAGAGCAAAGCTGTCAGGGAAATCATTCCGCTGAAAAAAAAGACATTCCTGTAGCCGATACGGTCTGCCAGCATCCCCCCCATCACGGTGCCGCAGACACTGCCTGCAAAAAACGCTGCCACAAAAGAGGCTATTCCGGCTGAACGTTTTTGGGAATCTGTATATTCTGCCACAAATCTCTGACCCGCTATAAAAACAATGCCGAAACCCGCTGCAGTAAGAGCCCGGAACAGAAGCAGTTGAAGCATATTCTGCGCCATTGCGGTCAGAATAAGACCTGAGGCATTGGCAAAGATTCCGATCATCAGTGGCTTATACCATCCTGCCCGGTCTGACCAGTTTCCGGCCAAAGGCATACTGAACACAACAGAGAGCATATAAACTGAAATAGGCAGTCCTGTCATCACTTCTCTGGAAAGCCCCCACAGGGGCTGATAAAGCATGTCCGCATACATGGGAAAAAACGAGGTGCAGAATCCGTCCGCCATGATAAACAGGAAAATAACCGGACGGATGTATGAATACGGAATTATATGATTTTCATGCTGCACATATGCTGTGCTGCGCTTCAGGGAAAATATCAGTACCTCAAATGCAATCAGCAGAGAGGTCAGAATCACGGTTATCATATCCAGCAGAATTTCCCGTGATTTGCCTTTCATCACTTCCGGCGATATTTTCATTCCAATCGTGCCGACCTGACGGTTTTCTTTCTGATAAAAAACAGGCATCAGAGTCTCTGCTGATTCATCGGCTTTCCGTTCTTCCGGCTCAAACTTTTTCATGGACGCATGATCCGCACAGTACAGGACATTCCTATCCATATCAGCAACTTCAATAAATGCCAGCTCCGGGGTCACATCCGCAATCTCTTTCAGGGTGTTTTCCAGTTTCATCAGACGGGACAGGGGAATCTTTAAATTCAGCACATTTTCCATATCATCTTTTAAAAATTCTGCCAGATTCAGGAATTTTGTGGCAACCGTTTCAAGATGGCTTTTCTGAAACGCCCTGAGATTGATAAAAGAATAAACAAGCTGTCCTGCGACAATCATGCCCATTGCTATGACAAAAATTCTGAACCGGGTATGTTTCAGCAGATCACCGCGTATAAAAAAGGCAAGCAGTCCGATAAGCAGAAGGGATGTGCCCCCAGTGACATATGCCACTGCTTTTATATTCTCAACTCCCATTCTGCTGAGTCTTTTGTATATGCCTTCCCGTGAAAAAGACAGCAGGACAATGCCCGCAGGTTCATCAGCGCGGTTAAGAAGCTGCAGAAATGTCAGATACATTCCCTTATCAGGTTTTGTAACCGCAGTCTGTCCCTTAGCAAATTCCGGTACCGGGTACGGAAAGGTTTTTCCAATCTGTTCCGGATCTGTATGATACAGAATATTCCCCGCGGGCGTTCCCACAGCCACATATGATATTTCAGCTTTTTTTTCAAGCACTTCTGCAAGAAGAGCATCCATGCCCTGAAATTTGTCCAAAGGTTTCCCGAACCGGAGCGACTGCTCTGTTTTGCGTTTCAGGTTCTTTCCAGCGGCCTCATACACGGATATCAGAGAGGATGTATATATCTTCTCAAAAGACACAAGACTCAATGCAGAACTCAGCGTCATTGCCATAATGAGGACAAAAAGTGTTATAACTGTGATTTTCAGTTGGAATTTCATAATGGGATTATAATTAAAACATTTTGCGGAGATTTGCAGGACAAATCCTGCAAAATCTGCCTGGTTATGAACTTTGTCTTATAAAAATCTGCTGTTTTCATTTTTATTCAGGAAGTTGCATATTTATACAAAGCCGTGTAAATATGGATTCCGGCCCTGACCTGTCTTTATGATATTTTAAACAGGAAGAATGTGCAATAAGGAAAAACATGAAATCTGGTATGGGGAAAAATCTTATACAGGCAGATTCAGGGGAGGGGATTTGTCCCGAAAAAATCGGAGAATTTAGGTGATTTTCAGAAAAGAATATACCGCCAAAGTATCAAAAGCCTCCGGCTGTTGCCCTGTGCCTGTGAACTGAACCGGGATATTTGTTTTCAGAAATCACCTTAAGGCGATTTCCATGAAAAAATGTACCATCATTGCAGGGTGGGCACGGCTTTTTGTGCCCGCCGTTTCAGCAGGACGGCGGGCACAGAAAGCCGTGCCCGCCCTGCGAAAAACGGTATAATCATTAATGGAAATCACCTAACAGCCCTGGTTCCGTATTCCGACTTTCACCGGTATGACGGAAGTGCGTAAGGTCAGCAGATCTAAAATTTCCTTAATTCCCCCTCCCCCATTGAGGGGAGGGAGTTTTCGATCTGCTGAAGGTGAGTTATGATTTGCCTGATTTTTTAATTCATTAGGAAAAAAAATTAAATAACTTACCGTTCCGTAGAACCGGCATCCTGCCGGTTCGGACAGGGCGGCAGGATGCCGCCCCACAAAAAGAGGAAGTTATTCAATGTGCATTCCTTAATCCCTTCATCCTGTGAATCCCGGTTCAGACTGTCATGAATCCGGATTCAGACAGTATTTCCCGTAAGCTTCAGGGTATTGGTCTTTATGCAGAGTCAGCCATTGCCTGAATATCTTCATCCGTTCTTCTGCCCTTTCACTTCCTGCTTCAAGGGCTTTGGAATACCAGTGATACGCGTTTTCCAAATCATTGTCCCGGTCATAGATAATGCCAAGTTCCACCATTGCATCCGCATTGCCGCTTTCAGCTTTGGAAAGCCAGTGAAAAGGATGGGTTTTGGGCCAGCGCGGAGGACGGAAATCTTTTGAGGGTTCAGCAGGCTGCAATTCCATCTTCACCAGCTTCAGATGATACATTTTCCCTGCTTCTGTGATCTGTTCTTCAGCAGGACGGGCATCATACAGCCGTGACAAATTCCACAGACGGATGGTTTTATCAAAAGAGCCTGAAATCAGGGTTTTTCCGTCCGGCGAAAAACTCACACTGGTAACAGGATCCGTATGTCCTGTCATTACGGCCTTTTCCTCACCCGTTTCCGCATCCCACACCCGGATGCTGTTGTCAAATGAAGCGGAAGCCAGCATTCTGCCGTCCGGTGAAAAACTCACAGAAAGAACCGCTTTTGCATGTCCTTTAAGCACGGCTCTTTCGCCTGCCGCGCCTGTCGCAGTATAGATATTCCACAGGCGGATGTCATTGTCAGAGGAGCCGGAAGCCAGAATTTTTCCGTCCGGTGAAAAATCAAGGCTGGTCACAGCCTTTGCATGTCCTTTGAGAACCGTCTTTTCTTTTCCGCTTTCCGCATCCCACAGGCGGATGCCATTGTCAGAGGAATCTTTTCCAATGCTCCCGCCTCCCGAAGCCAGAGTCTTTCCGTCCGGTGAAAAACACACTGCCAGAACAGGAAAGGGGTATCTGCCCAGCAGGGCCTTTTCCTTTCCGCTTTCCATATCCCACAGCCGGATGCTGCTGTCAGAGGAATCTCTCCAGCTTCCTGCCCCTGAAACCAGTGTTTTTCCGTCAGGTGAGAATCTCACACTGTTGACAGAATCCCTATGCCCGGTCAGCAGGGCTTTCTCTTTTCCGCTTTCCGCATCCCACACACGGATGCTTTTGTCAGAAGAGCCTGAAACCAGAGTTTTTCCGTCCGGTGAAAAACGCACGGTTCTGACAGCATCCGCATGTCCGATCAGCCGCTCCTTTTCCTTTCCGGTTTCCGTATCCCACAGGCGGATGGCATTGTCTGCGGAATTTCTCCAGGCCCCTGCCCCTGAAGCCAGGGTTTTTCCGTCCGGCGAAAAATGCACACTGGTCAGGGCATCGGCATGACCGGTCAGCACGTTTCTTTCTTTTATGATTTCCGCATCCCACAGACGTATGGTATTGTCAGATGAGGATGATGAAAATATCCTTCCCGCGCCGGAGGCCAGTGTTCTGCCGTCCGGCGAAAAAACTGCACTGACAACAGCATCTGTATAACCGGTCAGCACAGCCTTTTCTTTTCCGCTTTCCGCATCCCACACACGGATGGTATTGTCAGATGATCCCGATACCAAAGTCTTTCCGTCCGGTGAAAAATGCACACTGGAAACAAAAGCCCTGTGTCCTTTGAGTATCACTCCCTTTTCTTTTAAGGTTTTCATATCCCACAGGCGTATGGTCTTGTCCCATGAACCTGAAGCCAGTGTTCTGCCATCGGGTGAAAAAACCACACTCAGGACAGAACCCTCATGTCCCCGTAGCTGCGTCTTTTCCTTTCCGCTTTCCGTATCCCACAGCCGGACGGTTTTGTCCCATGATCCTGAAGCCAGTGTCTTTCCGTCCGGAGAAAAACGCACACTGAAAACAGACTCCCCATGTCCCCGAAGCTGCATTTTTTCTTCTCCGCTTTCCGTATCCCACAGCCGTACAGTTTTGTCCCATGATCCTGAAGCCAGTGTCTTTCCGTCCGGAGAAAAACGCACACTCAGAACAGAATCCGTATGCCCCGTAAGCCGGGCTTTTTCTTTTCCGCTTTGCACATCCCACAGACGAATGATCCTGTCAGGTGAAGATTTGTCTCCCGCGCCCGAAGCCAGTGTCTTTCCGTCCGGGGAAAAATCCACAGTCCTGACAGATCCTGTATGCCCGGTCAGCACAGATTTTTCTTTTCCGCTTTCCACATTCCAGAGACGGATGGTGCTGTCATTTGAGCCGGACGCGAGGGTTTTTCCATCCGGTGAAAATGCAAGTGTGTTTACCGCTCCCTTATGATGAGACATAGCGGGTGATACAAATATATGGGGACAGTCCGGATAACTGAGAATGATTCCGGATGCCTTTGCCTTTTCCTCTCCTGCCTTTCCCAGATCAAAATTTGCCAGAGAATGAAGCGCATACAGTCTTGCGGCATTGAAATTTTTGTTTTCCGCTGCGTTTCCCGATTTTTCCGTGAACACAAAGCCCAGGTTAAGCCGGGCTTCGGTCAGGCTTTTTGCTGCCTCTTTTCCTTTCTGCTCTGCTTCCTGCGCCTTTGCTTCTGCCTTTGCCGCCTGTTTTGTAGCCTCCAAAGACTTGACATATCCGAATATTCCCAGCACAGACACGGTCAGCACAAACACAGCAAGCGCAGACCCGGCTGCCCAAATCAGGCGCTTCCGCGCTTTTGCGGTTTCTTTCCGGCTTTTCTCAATAAAACCGAAAACTTCATTCCGCAGATGCAGGCGGCTTTCATACAGGGCAATATATTTCAGTGAGGAACTGTCCAGCAGGGTTCCCCTTGCCTGATACTCCTTAAAGCGGTTCTCAAGGGTCTGACGCACTTCCATCAGTTCCTGCTCAATGCCGGTCATCCACTGCCTTATGGTATGGGCCAGAAAATCATGGCGGAGTTCATACAGTTCCCTGTCCGGATCTTCCCGCAGAATCCGTCCGGAAACCAGTTTTCTCAAAATCTCCTGCAAAACCTGCGGTTCAATGCTGTTTCCATAATTGGCGGCTGTGTCTATGATGCCTGCCATATCCGTGATCCGCTTGGTGCCTTCGGCTGTAATCAGGGATTTAAGAACCTGCCTTACGGTTTCCGCATCCGGCATATCTCTGATCTGCTCTTCGATAAAATCAGACAGGATGTTTTTCACACCGCCCTGCATATGAAAATCCTCTGCCCTGATATGAGGCTGATCCGGATCCCGTTCCATTGCCCGGCGGTACAGATTGTCCATCACCACCTGCACATAGGGAAGCTCCATGCCTTCCCGTCCCTGGGAAAGTTCGCTGATTACCTGTCCGGGAACATCCTGTTCAATAGAAACACCGCAAACCTTGCAGGGCCTGACAATAACGCTTTCCACCTGCATACGGGACATGCTGCGGACCCATATCCGGTTGGACAGAATATCCGGAACCACCCTTTCAAACTCGATTAAACGGGCAAAATATTCCTCCCGGATACCCATGATGATTCTTATGTCCAGCTCGGATGCAATGATTTTTTTGAGCAGAACAGCCATGTTTTTCCGGACTTCCGCAGACTGGAGAATAAAAATTTCCTCAAACTGATCGAAAAACAGAAACAGGGTTTTTTTCAGGGTTTGGGCTGCGAGGACAAGATTGTCAAACAAATCCGTGCGATCATCATAGGGCGTAATTTTTTCGATACAGTCATTTTTCAGGGCGGCAGCAGGATCAATTCCGGAACGGATCAGAAAGAATGCTGCTTTTTCCGGCCTGATCCGGGAAAACAGGCCGCACTGCACCAGCGAGGTTTTGCCTGTACCGGAATTTCCGAAAACAACTGTCACCTTGTGACTGAATGCCTGATGGTAAAGCTCGGCAATCTCCAAATCCCTGCCGAAAAAGATTCCCCGGTCTTCGGCAGTATAGGCGTCCAGAAATTTGAAGGGATTGCCCGGCCTGATTTCCGGCTGTTTTTTTTCGGTATCTGTCTGAACTTCTTCCGCGGGTTCCTGTTCATCGCTGATGTCATCCTTTTCCAGCAGCTCTTCCAGAAAGACTTCAAAATTATCGGGTTCTTTCATGATTAACCTCCTGTTTATCCCAGCAGCCCCGCAATATGATCGAATTCCTGATGCAGTTCCGGAGAAAATTTGATATTTTCCCTGTCTGAACCCCTTGCCTTTCCTGCCATCAGCAGATCAAATTCCTCATCCACGTCCAGACTTTGTTCCTGCTGGCTGTTTTCAACAAAAAATTTGCCGCCCGGATCAATTCCGATATATTCCAGCCTGTTTCTGTCCGTGCCGTTATAAAAAAACACGTCCGCGGCATCGCCGGAGGATTCATCATAAATGTAAAAAGGATAAAGATTCAGGTAGGTTTCAGCGTCATAGCGGATGATGACCGCGTCAGTTTCTTTGAAATTGTGCAGAATGCTGCTCAGATTGATGCCTTTCCCGATGCTGTCACCCTTGAGGGTTTTGCCTTTGTGCAGAAATTCCGGATCCTGCCGGGGTTTTTTGTTCACCTCAATGGATTTGATATATCCGAAACTGACTTCTTTCAGAAATTCCAGACGTTGCAGGGCTGTGTGCAGATAATTGAGGGAAATGCCGGCAGCGCTCTGTTTTTTGTCCATTGTATCCAGAACAACTTTGTGATGGGCAATCGCGTTTCTCAGTTTGATCAGTTTGTCCATCGCGATCTTGAATTCGCTTTCCTTTCTGTTTTCATAGAACAGGTCTTTGAATTCCGGTATGACAATTTCCGCACCAATATCCTGCAGATATGCAAGTCCCTCCCGTGCAAAGTTCATCCAGATTCCGAAACCGGGGCGTCTGATATTTTTTTTGAAATCGCTTTTTATGCTGTTGGGAATTTCAATATTTTCTTTTTCTTTTAAAACAAGAAGTTCTGCAAGGGCAATTATGCCCGCAAGCCGCGCTGCAGATTCGGCTGTCTGCAGAATATACTCCAGTTTTTTATCCGGATCTTCTTTGAAATTCAGACCCGCTGCAATACGGTAAAGGATGGCAATCGGATAAGGATACTGCCTGATGATTTCATTGTCATTTTTTTCTTCCATTTTACAATCTCCTGTGATGAATAATACCAAATCGCCATTGATTTTAGGCGATTTCCATGAAAAAATGTACCATCATTGCAGGCGGGCACGGCTTTTTGTGCCCGCCGTCCTGCTGAAACGGCGGGCACAAAAAGCCGTGCCCACCCTACGAAAAACGGTATAATCATTAATGGAAATCACCTTATATAATATGTCAGTTTTTTTCACCGTTGCGCGTGTGCAGAAAACCGCTCCTCCCAATTTCTGCACTCCTCATGATTGCATTCCGCATTGTATAAAATCAATGGGGAATTGGTATAAATCACTGATGTTACGCCGAATTGTTATACCGGCGAAAGCTGGTATCCGGAACCGGCTGATATTACTGGATTCCGGCTTCCGCCGGAATGACGGGCAAAGCGGATAACTGCCTGATTTTTGGAAAGGCTGCGTAACATCAGTAAATCATATTATTTCTGCCTTGTCAGCATGAAAAATCCCATCAGCCAAATTTAATCCCCCTGTCACCACCCCTCATGAATTTCCCGCACCTCTTTGGCCGTCAAAACTGTTCCCTCTCTGGGTGAATCCACAATGGTAAAGGCATGACCCCATCCGAAATACCAGGGATCCGCGTTATCAGCGGGAAAGCGTCTGGGTTCAGTGGGACGCTGTTTATTCTCTTTTTCCCGTTTTTCAGACTCATGTTTTTCAAGCACTTCCCCCAGTCCTTTCAGGCTGGTTCCGGATTCCGGGTTGACACTGATGACAAAGCGGTTCTTTTTTTCCTCAGACCAGTCCACTGCAAGCAGCAGATAACCTTTGCCTCCCGGAGCGCGGTGATCGGTTCTTGCCCACTGCTTGAAAAACAGGCTGCCGGGCCTGTGCAGCCAGAGTCCCGCGACTTTCCGGGAATCTCCCTTTTCTTCCCTGTTGATCCGGGCCGTATAAACGCTGCTTTCCGGATGGGAAATATCCTGTTCATATTGCGCCAGATCTGTCCTGATTAAGCCTCTTTCTTTGGGAAACCAATCCTGTTCATCTGCAAATACTGATGAAAATCCAGCATCCGGATTTCTTTCCATAATATACATTGCCGCGTCAATCACCCGCAATCCGGCTTCAAGCAGACGGAGATCACTTTTTTCCGGAGAGGTTTTTTTTCTTACAAGATGCTGGTGTGCCATAAATATGCCGTAAAGGGAATCAGCCAGATGTTCCTGATCAGGGATAAACCCCTGATCAGTCTGTCCGACATATCTGCCCAGTTTTTCAAGAATGGATTCGCGGCTGTCCTTTTTGTCATCTTTGAGATCATAGGCCGCATACAGGGTGGCAGCACAGTCCAAATCCGGCTCGGAATGAACGCGGAATTCAATTTTGGAATCTGCAACTCCCCGGATATGTTCGCGAAGCAGTTCCGGCTTTTTCAGCACAAGCTCACACGCGCTGTCTGTTTCATGTCCGGAAAAATGATGATCAATAATGCCGTGCTGACAGGAATTTCCGGTGTCAATATACACCACGCCTTTTTCCGGCATGGCAACAAACCCCATAGGGACAAAATCCACCCTGTAACGCAGCAAAGGGTTTACAGCATACACATGAACCGGTTTCATGTTTTTGATTTCAATTTGCTTCAAATCCCTGATTGTAAAATTGACTTTTTCAGGATTTTTCCATATATCCGGCTCTCTGCTGTCAAAACAGTACTCGGAAACCAGCATGTTTGCATGAACATCTTTGGTCTGTGATTCAATCCGGGTTGCCAGATTGATACTGTTGCCGATGACAGTGAGATGACACCTCGACAGCCCGCCCAGATAACCGATGGCAACAGTTCCTTTGTCAAGACCCATGCCCACTTTGATTTCCGGCAGCCCGGCTTCCATTGCCATTGCACTGTGTGTCAGAACCTGCTGAAAGCATCTGATTGCACGGGCGATAATATCCGGCATATCTGCCTGCTGCTCCCTGAAAACATTGAACAGCACAATAATGCAGTCCCCGATAAACTCAAGGATGGTTCCGCCGGCTTTTTTCAGTTCATCATGGATGATTTTAAACAGGGGATTGAGAATTTCAAACATCGTCACAGATGAATATTCCTGGCATAATGCGGAAAAACTGCGCACATCCATAGACAGAATCACAGCATTCTGCTGTATGACATCTCCTGTTTCCATACTGTCCGCCACCCTCTGCATCCGGAATTTTCCCATGAACCGGGTCATGGAAAACTGATGGTAGATATCCGCATTTTTCTGTTTCATAATATCTTCAAATTCTTTCAGGGGCCCTGGCAGTTCCCACTGGGCAATGCAAAGGGCATAATGCTCAATGTCCGGGGGAGACAGATTTTCAATGGCACAGGCATTGCAGAAATTTCTTCTCAGTTCGCAGAGATAGCTGAAATCCTCGGCAACCGGGTCTTTTGTCAGGGCTTCGGGACAGTGCCAGCCCAGACCGGGAAACAGGGGATAGGGTTCTCTGAAACTCTTTGTCTGCGCACAGGTATTGCAAAGAAGGCTGTCTGTCCATTCCCGCAGAAAACAGACACAGGGTTTCCACTCTTCAGGATAATCTGTAAGCAGTTCCTGAATGTTGCAGCCGCATTCTTCCTTATCTCCGTAAAGCAGATGAAAAATCTGAAGCACCATGACGGAACAAAAGCTTTCATGCTTCAGACCGGCCTGTTTTGCAGACGCTTTCCAGTCCAGGGCAAATTTCATGGCCATTTTCAGATTTCTGTGCATGATGGCCGCACTCATAAGTGCCCGGAAGCCCAGCACCCTGTCCACCGGCAGGATCAGATGATCCGATTTTTGGGACATGCCGAACAGCACATTGGTAATGCCGGGATTGGTCAGTTTCAGTCCAATCTGGGAAATTCCCTTGTAAAGCCAGGAAATATACCAGGATTCATTTCTTTTGCATTTGAAACTGTAGATTTTGTGGGACAGGTCCAGACACAGCCGGAAGGAATCCTGATCCCCTGCTTTGATCAGCAGCCGGCATATTTCAGACAGGATAAACACAGGATGCGGATGGTTCCGAATATCGTGAAATGACAGATCATGAAGCACGGACTTATAAACCGGATGAGAACCCGGTAAGGACGGATATGCCTCCCTGCCGGGTCTGTTTTCAGCCGGAAGCAGATCGCTCACAAGCTGCCACAGGCCGTGCCGGACTTCAGATTCAGTCCTGCAACCGTCAAATACGGACAATTCCATGTTCATCAAAGTTTCCTCCATTCCTGTCTGAATCCTGATTTGCATTTGTCTGAATCCTGATTTTCAGGATTCAGAGGATATTTCATCATGCCAATTATGATTAAGTGTTCGCAGATTTTTGGGTAGAGGAACTTTTGATCTGATTATGTCTGTCCCATGTTACCGCCTTTCCATGCACTATCCGGAATAGAAAGTGAAAAATGTTTTTGAACATGCTGAACACAGGGACTGTCAAGCAATTTTTTTTGCATATTGTGGGTCCGGCATCCTGCCGGCACATTGAACCTTCTGATTTTTAATTTTTTCTTTAAATCATAATATATCTGTATCTGTTTGTAAAGTTTAAATGCTATAACATCATTACTTGTGCAGCACTGCCAAACAGACTCTGATGGCCTGCCGGCCAAACTCTTTTTATTTATCCTGTCTGCATCCTGCCCGCATCCTTTGCGATCAAAACGCAAAACAGGGCAGTGTTTTTTTATACTGACAGAAAAAACTGCAGGGGCAGGCCCTGTGTCTGCCACTATGACTCAGAAAAGGCCGTAACATTGGGCTGCCCCTGCAGTAAATCATTATCCGAAGCCCCGCTACCCAAAACAGACCTGACAAAGCCGCATTTTTTACATCCTGTAAAAATTTCCGACACAAATTCCTGTGTGCACTTTTTCCCACTGCATTGTTAATATAAAAAAATACAGATATGATTCAGGATGTTAATACTGAATCATCTTTTTTCCGCTTATGGTATGCACTTTGCTTCTGCATATGGCAGATATTTAAGAAATCAGAAAGGTATCTGTTTCCGCCTTCCGGTCTGATGGTGTGGAGAAACAGTGTTTCAGTTTGATAATATGTGAATTTGTTTTTTCAGAAGTCAGCAGGTTATTCCGGCAGGCGGCTGAAAAATCTGAACTGTTTTTCAGAGGAGGCATACTATGAGCATGAACAGTTTGCAAAGAATATTTCATCCAAAATCAGTGGCAGTTGTGGGAGCAAGTGAAAAAGAGGGACGCATCGGGTATGCCATTATGAAAAACCTGATCCGGGGCGGTTTTGCAGGAGATATTTATCCTGTGAATCCACAGTACAAAACCCTTTTTGACCGTCCATCCTTCCCTTCTGTCTCAGACATCGGCAAAATGGTTGATCTGTGCGTGATTGTGACAGCCATTGACATGGCCCCGAATGTTGTCAGAGAATGTGCAAAGCTGGGAGTGGGCGGTGTGGTCATTGTTTCCGCAGGAGGAAAGGAAACCGGTGAAAAAGGCAGGGAAACAGAGATGGAAATTCTGGAGGCAGCCAAAGGTTCGGACATGCGGATCATCGGGCCGAACTGTCTGGGAATTGCCTGCACCCAGTCCGGTCTGAACGCCAGTTTTGCCAGTCATACACCCATCCCCGGCGGAATGGCTTTTATCTCCCAGAGCGGAGCTATTTTCACATCCGTGCTGGATATGGCAGTAAACACGAAAATCGGTTTCAGCCATCTTATCAGTCTGGGCTCAATGGCAGATGCGGATTTCGGGGATATGATTGATTATCTGGGCCGGGATTACCATGTCAAGAGCATTGTGATGTATGTGGAAAACCTGAGCCGTTTCCGCAGTTTCATGAGTGCGGCACGGGCTGTCTCCCGCGTAAAACCGATTATTGTGTTCAAGGCCGGGCGATCCCATGCCGGAGCAAAGGCAGCAGCTTCCCATACCGGAGCCATGACCGGAGAGGATGCGGTCTATGATGCCGCATTCAAACGGGCCGGGATTGTCCGGGTCAAAACCTTTGAGGAACTCTTTGACTGTTCAGAACTGCTGGCCAAGCAGCCAAAAGCCCGCGGGCCGGGGCTGGTTATTGTCACCAATGCGGGCGGACCGGGCGTAATGGCAGCAGACGCACTTGCGGATTACGGCGGAGAACCTGCCCGGCTCAGACCTGAAACCATCCAAAAACTCAATGAAGTGCTGCCCCCGCACTGGAGCCATACCAATCCGGTGGATATTATCGGTGATGCAGGCCCGGAACGTTACCGGAAAACTGTGGAAATCTGTCTGGCCGCGCCTGAAACCGAAGGTCTGCTGCTGATGCTCGCTCCCCAGGCACTCAGTGATCCGGCAGCAATAGCCACAGCCCTTGCAGACATTGTGCAGAAAAAGACCTTCCCGGTGCTTACGGCCTGGATAGGTGGACGGGATATGGAAAAAGGAAAGGAAATTTTCAATCATGCAGGCATTCCGACACTGAACACACCGGAACGGGCTGTACGCGCATTTATGGACATCTGGCAGTATTCCCGCAATATTGAAATGCTCCGGGAGATTCCCTCCCGTCTTCCCCGGAAACAGACCTATGACAGGAACCGGGCCGCAGAAATCATCAAAACCGGTCTTGAATGCAGTCCCTGTCTGCTCACGGAAATCGAAGCCAAGGATCTGCTTTCGGCTTACGGGATTCCGGTCAATCCCACCTTTCATGCTGCCACTGCGGATGAAGCATGGAAAACTGCGCACAGGATCGGATTCCCGGTGGCGCTGAAAATCAATTCCCGGCAGATCACGCATAAAACTGATGCCGGGGGGATTGCTCTCAGCCTCCGTACCGAAACCGAAGTGTTTGACGCGTTTCACCTTGTCACGGAAAGAGCCCGGAAATACAGCCCGGATGCGGAAATTGACGGGGTTACGGTTCAGCCCATGATCTCCTTATCTGATGGATACGAACTTATCGCGGGAGCCAAAAAAGACCCGGATTTCGGCCCGGTCATCCTTTTCGGCATGGGCGGAATCATGACGGAAATCTTTCAGGATAGGGGCATAGCACTGCCGCCTTTGAACCGGCTCCTGGCCCGGCGCCTCATGGAGGAGACAAAGATATTCCGGCTGCTCAAAGGCTTCCGCAGCCGTCCGGCTGTCAACCTGACCATGCTGGAGGAGATTCTGGTGCGTCTGTCCCAACTGCTTACGGATTTTCCCGAAATTGAGGAACTGGATATCAATCCGCTTATAGCGGACAGCGCCAAAGTTCTGGCCCTGGATGCACGGGTTTTGCTGAAATCCTCTGATGTGCCGTCTCCCATGCACATGGTCATAAGTCCCTATCCCAGCCGCTATGAAACACGGGTGACTTCCGCGGACGGGACAAATCTGTTTATCCGGCCCATCCGGCCGGAAGATGCTTCCCTGTTCCGGGGACTTTTCAAAACCCTCTCGCCCCGCAGCGTGTATTTCCGTTTCTTCTCATCTGTCAAGGAACTGACGCCGGATATGCTGGATCAGTATACACAGATTGATTACGACCGTCAGATCGCGATGGTGGCAATTCGCAATGATGGTACAGATGCAGAGGAAATGCTGGGCGTGGCAAGAATTATCCGGGAAGCGGATCCCCGCAAAGCAGAGTTTGCCGTACTGATCAGTGATCCCTGGCACGGAAAGGGAATCGGTGCAGCCCTGCTGAGCCGGTGTCTGGATATTGCAAAGGAGCAGGGCATTCAGGAAGTATGGGGAATTGTGCTGCCGGAAAACACCCATATGCTGAAACTGGGGAAAAAACTGAATTTTCAGATCAAACGGGATCCGGAAAGCAATGAGTATATTCTGTCGCAGCATTTCTGATGCTGAAACAGGGGTATGGGAAATAATACCAAATCGTTTTCAAAGTTCGGGGAACGCCTCTTTTTTTAAACCGCGAAAGACACGAACAGCACGAAAAAACAGAATTTGGTATGCAAATGTTTTGAAAGCGAATTGGTATAAGATGCCGGTTCTGTTTATTTTGTTTCATAAAAATGTAACTGATGTTGCGCTCTGCTGTCATAACGGTGAAAGCCGGTATCCGGAACAATCTGAAATAACCGGGTTCAGGCTTTATTAAGGTATGACGTCAGATACGGATTTTGAAAAATCTGCGTAACATCAGTAATTAACTTCCCCGTTCCGCAGGCGGGCTCCGCCCCAATGCCATTAAGTTAAGGCGGAGGAGTCCCGAACTGAAAGTTTGGGGCACTGAAAAGATTGGGAAAAATACGGCCAAACTTTCAGTTTGGCACTCCGAAAATTCCTTAACTTAATGGCATTGTGGCTCCCCTCATCCTGACTTTCCGCATATTCTGAGAATGCGGAAATTATTTCATCCTCATTCCTTACCTTATCCTGAAAATCCCCAGACTTTGTGAAACTTCGCGTCTTTGTGTCTTTACGGCAGAAAAATTACGCAGATTCCGGGAGCAGCGAAATCTGCCCTGCCTGTTTTTTAAAAAAATTCAGACAGATTTAGGTGAGTTATGAACTGATGTTACGCCAAACCTTCAGAATCCGGCAGACTGCTGTATTTCCCGTGATTCCGGAGAAAGCCGGAATCCGGTATTTCCAGACGGTTCCGGATACCGGCTTTCACCGGTATGAAGAATCTGCGTAACATCAGTTATCAAAATTTCTCAATATCAGATAATTCGCATAAAAAACAAATAGCATGCCGGAATATGATGCAACTCAGTTCTTGACTGCCATAAGGAAATATCATAAAGCGCATTGAGTCATACTCAGTTCTTGACTATCGCAAGGAAATATATCATAAAGAGGATTGGAGCAGTTCTGACCAAAACCATTATCATGAGGAGAAAACATGGAAGTCAAAAATCTGCTGGATAAACTGGAGCAGAAAAACAGGGCCGCGCTCGAAGGCGGCGGCGCGGAAAGAATCGGAAAGCAGCATGAGTCCGGGAAACTCACTGCACGGGAACGCATTGACATTCTTCTGGATAAAGGCAGCTTTGTGGAAATTGACCGTTTCAAGGCCCATCGCTGTGTTGATTTCGGGATGGCCGATCAGAAAACCCCGGGAGACGGTGTTGTCACAGGCTATGGCATGGTCAATGGCAGACAGGTATTTGTGTTTGCGCAGGATTTCACTGTGTTCGGCGGTTCCCTGTCTCTGGCCCATGCGGAAAAGATCTGCAAGGTTATGGATATGGCCATGAAAAACGGATCTCCGGTCATCGGCATGTGCGATTCCGGCGGAGCGCGGATTCAGGAAGGGGTCAACAGCCTGGCCGGTTATGCGGATATTTTTCTCCGCAATGTCATGGCCTCTGGCGTTGTGCCCCAGATTACTGCCATTATGGGACCTTCCGCAGGCGGGGCAGTCTATTCTCCCGCGCTCACAGACTGGATCTTCATGGTTGAGGGAAGCGGCCATATGTTCATCACAGGCCCTGAAGTTATCAAGGCTGTCACCCGTGAAGTCGTGACCAAAGAGGATCTGGGCGGAGCAATGGCACATAACTCGGTCAGCGGAGTGGCGCATTTTGCATCCCCTGATGACAAAGCCTGTCTGGAGAAAATCCGGCAGTTGCTGAGTTTTCTGCCGTCCAACAATATGGAAGATCCGCCCCGCATGGAAACCGGGGATGATCCCATGCGCCGGGATGAGAATCTGAGAAACATTGTGCCGCCTGATCCCAACCGTCCCTATGATATACGGGATATTATCCATTCCAATCTGGACAACAACGATTTCTTTGAGGTTCATGAACACTGGGCCAAAAACATTGTGGTGGGATTTGGCAGAATGGATGGCCGGTCTGTGGGTATCATCGCGAACCAGCCCGCAGTTATGGCCGGATGTCTGGATATCAGCGCATCCCTGAAAGGTGCGCGCTTTGTCCGTTTCTGCGATGCATTCAATATCCCTTTGATTATTTATGAGGATGTTCCCGGATTCCTGCCCGGAACCCATCAGGAACACGGCGGAATCATCAAGCACGGTGCAAAACTGATTTATGCGTTCTGTGAATCCACTGTGCCGCGCATTACAATCATCACCCGCAAGGCATACGGCGGAGCCTACTGCGTGATGAGTTCCAAGCATATCCGGGGCGACATCAACATGGCCTGGCCTACGGCAGAGATTGCGGTCATGGGAGCAGAAGGCGCGGTCAACATCATTTTCCGCAATGAAATCAAAAAGGCCGCAGATGCACAGGCTGAGAAGAAACGCCTGATTGATGATTACCGGGACAAATTCGCCAATCCCTACAAGGCTGCGGAACTCGGTTACATTGATGATGTGATTGATCCTGCTGACACCCGTGCGAAAATCATTCAGGCCCTGCGGATGCTGAAAAACAAACGGGACAGCAATCCGCCAAAAAAACACGGGAACATCCCCTTATAGAAAGGAGAGACGGACAATGTCCTGGAGTCACGTACTGGAACTGATTCAGAATATCCTGATCACCCAGACCGGCATTCCCAATCTTGCGGTCAACCAGTTGATCATGATTTGTATCGGTCTGCTTTTTCTTTATCTGGCAATCGGCAAGGAATATGAACCACTGCTGCTGGTTCCCATCGGATTCGGCATTTTCATTGTCAACTTCCCCATGACCCCGCTTATGGGCTTCACAGAGCACGGCAACCCCGAACTGATCCGCTTCTTCTACAAATACGGCGTGGAATGGGAAATCATTCCCTGCGTGATCTTTCTCGGACTGGGCGCGATGACGGATTTCGGCCCTCTGATTGCCAATCCCAAAACCCTGATTATCGGTGCAGGCGCACAGTTGGGTGTGTTCATCACCTATATCGGCGTGCTTTTCTTCGGTTTCACCCTGAAAGAAGCCGCATCTGTGGGCATCATCGGCGGAGCGGACGGCCCCACCACCATTTATCTTACAGCCAAACTGGCCCCGCATCTGCTGGGAGCCAATGCTCTCGCTGCCTATTCCTATATGGCTATGGTTCCCCTGATCCAGCCGCCCATCATGCGCCTGATGACCACACCCGAACAGCGGAAAATCCGGATGCGTCAGCTCCGGCATGTGTCTCAGCGGGAAAAACTCCTCTTTCCCCTGATAGCCTGTGCGCTGATCGTGCTTCTTATTCCCGCTGTGGCTCCTCTGATGGGTCTGTTCATGTTCGGCAATCTTATGCGGGAATGCGGCGTGGTGAAACGGCTTACAGATACTGCCCAGAATGCGCTTATGAATATTGTCACCATTTTTCTGGGATTGTCTGTGGGCGCTACCATGCAGGCAGAGGTTTTTCTGTCCTGGAAACCTTTGCTGATATTTGCTTTTGGTCTGATGGATTTTGTGGTCTGCACCTTTGGCGGTCTTCTTACCGTGCATATCATGAATATGTTCCTCAAAGAGAAAATGAATCCCCTCATAGGATCGGCAGGTGTGTCTGCCGTGCCCATGTCCGCACGGGTGGCGCATTCGGAAGGACTCAAGGCTGATCCGGACAACTGGCTGATTATGCACGCCATGGGACCCAACCTGGCCGGTGTCATCGGTTCGGCCGCAGCCGCTGGCATGTTCATTGCCATGTTTCAATAGGAGAGGGCCATGACAAAAAAATACAGAAAAATTTTTTCCGCAGTATGGATGACCGTATGTCTGTGTGCATTTCTGCTCTGTCCTGCAAACAAAGGGACAGCCTGGTCCGCATTCGGAGAGGATATTGAAAAACCCAAACCGGAATTCAGCCGTGAGGGTGACCGGATTACAGCCAAATACATTCCCCGTGCCAAAAGTACCAGTGTTGAAGTGCATTTCACGGTGAAAGACGGCAAACTCATTGAAGTCAAAGGCATGGATTTTGACAAGGCTGCACGTCCGGAAGTGGACATCAAAAATTTCAAATCCGCGCTCTTTACCATTGAAATCGGGGATGTCAAACCCGGTGCTGAGGCAACTGTCACCATTTCATCTCAGTTCTTTACCAGTTCCACCCAGTATTATGTGTTCAACGAAAAGCTCCCCAAACCCTGGATGATTTCGGAATGCGAAAACATATCGCTTCCCGACCGGGTGCAGGATATGGTCATCAAAGTCAAAGACGGCGGCCCCTATGATTCGGACGGCGAAGCCAACGGCAAAATTTTTTTTGTGGGCGGCCCGCGGGATTCCTTCTGGGGTTATGCCATCGGCACGCTGTTTATCCGCTTTTTCGGCATTTTCATTGTTCTCGGTTTTCTTATGGCCGGAATGTACCTGTCCGGAAACATATTCCAGAGCATAGAGAAAAGAAAGTCTGTTCCCATATCCCCTGCGCAGGAACCCGTGAAACCGGAACCTGCAAAAGTGGAAGTTCCAAAACCGGAAGCCGAAAGTTTTCAGATTGTGCCGGACACAGCGGATGAGGAAACAGCCGCAGCCATTGCTCTGGCCCTGCATCTGCATCTTTGTGCGTCCAAAGCATCTTCCTGCTGCGGAATGCAGGAATCAAATGATTCCTGCACCAGTGCGTGGACGCAGCAGGGAAGGGCGCGCATGATGGGAGAACGTCTTGTGCTTTATCAGCGCAGGGACAGGTAGGTTGGGTTAGCGACAGCGTAACCCAACAAACTGAATGGGTTGATGACAGCGTGAAATTTCATTCCAATGCTGTTTGCAGAAATGACAGAAAATCTGAGAGGATTTGAAATGAAATACAATTTTACCATCAATGATAAAAAATATGAGGTGGCCGTTGGGGATATTCAGGGCGGCATTGCACAGGTACAAGTCAATGACATTCCCTATGAAGTGGTCATGGACACGCAGGCAGAAGCAGTGAAACCTTCCCCGGCTCCGAAAGCTGCTCCTGCCGCAACTGCAAAACCTGTTCCCAAAGCAGCAGCCCCGGCTCCCCAGCCTGCGGCTGCCTGCGGAGGTGCGATCACTGCCCCGATTCCGGGACTGATTCTGTCCGTAAAAGTCAGTGTGGGAGATACAGTGAAAGCCGGGCAGATTGTGGCAACCATGGAAGCCATGAAAATGGAAAACAACCTGACCAGCACTGTTTCCGGAACCGTAAAGGAAATCCGTGTCCAGAAAGGGGCTGAGGTTTCCACAGGTGATGTGGTTATGATTATCGGATAAAATTCTAACTTCTGTTTTATCCCTTTTTGCAAAGGAACCGGGGATTTTCAGTGAATGAAAAATCCCCGGTTCCCGTTTTTTTCAAACGCAGAAAGCAAAACTGTGTTTGGGTTAATGTCATAATATGCTTAAATATCAAAAATACACAAAGAATATTCCCAACTGTCCGCCATCTGAATGTAAACCTGCCAATATGGAAGCGTTCAGATTTGTTTTTGGGGATATTGATCACAGAAATAATTTTCTGCCCGCACTTTTAATAAAACCGGCTCGCCGGTTGTCCAAAGATTCTGACAGATGTTCAGGTTATGCTTTATCCTTTTTCAATACTCTGGAAAAGGCGAAAAGCCGCTATTTTGAATTGAGAAAAAAACATAAAAATATCGGAAAAAATCTTGGAAGTCATATTGCCAAAGGATTTATTAATAAAACAGACAGCATTGTTACCGAAATAAACAAAATTGGTCATTTTGATTTTGCATGAATTTGAAAATGCAGATTTGAAGAGAAAATTTGCTGTAATTTTATTTATTGAAGGATAGAACAGTATGAGACACATCAAAGGATTAAAAATGGACAAATTCCCATTGCATTTAAATTTTGTAATGGATTTAATATATTTTGACGGACCATTGCTGTCACTGTTTACAAATGAAAATGATGAAAACTATCTTTATTATTGGTGTGATGTGGATGACAGTTGCAACAGATGGATAATTTTCCGATTAAGCAAAGCAAATCTGCTGTCTTATATTTTAAAAAAATTTCATTGAATAACTTATTGCTCAATCCTATTGACGGTTTTATATATATGGCCGATATTGATGATCGTCTTGAATACAATAATATTCATCTGATACAGCCCGGCAAATTGCCTGAACAATATATTCCTGAAGAAGATTCTTTCTATGATTTTGAATCTGAACTGGATAAAGACAGCAAACTGTTACTTCTGAACCATATTTTTGATGGCAGGGAAATCGTTGATATTTTATTGAAATTGCTAAATAAATATCAATATTAGGAGTTACGCAGTTGGGCTTAAAATATAAGTGGGATTTACCATGTAACTTCTGACAGCATCCCTTATAATTCTGAATTTTGCCTCAAACCAACTGCAACCGGTTCTGAAACAGAAGACCGAAAA